>JALHMH010000013.1 GCA_022844165.1 Lysobacterales bacterium | reverse complement strand
CGCGCGCCAACGACGACTGTGGGAAATTGTTCCAACGTGACCCCCGCAACCATTCCCATCGATGTGTCGAGGCGCACACGCGTTGGCAGTTGGCCGGCGCTCAGGCGCGCGATCGCCAGCGGCATCGGCGGGCCACCTGGTGCACGCGCGAAGACGAAGAGCGTGTCGTCGGGCGCAACCTTTGCTGCCAAGGCTGGATCGAGGCTCACATCAACATCAATGCCAGGTGCTGCGCCTGCGCCGCCGGCGGCTCCCGGCGCGGCAGAAGTTTGTGGCGGAGTCGCTGGTGGTGCTGCCGGGGTGATCGCAGGCTGACCCAATTCACTGCGCACCAGGTTGAGTTGTTCGATCACGGCCGTGTGCACGGGCGATCCGGGTTCCATGCCACCGAGCAGCCTGCTCCATGCCGCATCCGCGCCCGCCGCATCGCCATCCTGGCGTCGCGCAAAACCCTTGAGCCACAGCGCACGCTGGTGATCGGCGTCTAGCGCCAGCGCCCGGTCGAGCAGTGTTTCGGGTTCGCCAAAGAGTGCTCTGGGTTCGCTGGCAAGGCCTAAGGCTTCCGCGTACTCAGCGAGCAAGTCGGCGCTCTCGGGAAGCAGTTGCTTTGCGCGCCCGAATGCATCGCGAGCTTCGGTAAAGCGCTCGATTTGCCGATAGGTGCGCCCCAGCAGCAGCCAGCCTTCGCCGTCCTCCGGGTTGTCTTGCAGGCGTGCCGCGAGCGAATCGGCGGCGGCGGAAAGATCGGGTGCGGCAGTCGCTTGTTCCGTGCCGTCGTTGGTTGTGGCAGTGGGCGCCGGTGCGACGCCGGCAAATGCGAGTGCGTTCGGATTGCCGATCTTCTGGTAGAGCGCGTAGGTCGCCAACGGTATAGTGGTGGCGAGCGCCAGGGCCAGCCAGAAAGCCAGTTTGGACCGCGGCTGGCGAGCGCTGCCATCGATCATGGCCAGCGCTTCGGCGCTGAGCGCAGCCTTGCGCTCAGTGAAGGTCGCATCATCGATCAGCCCTGCCGAATGCGCTTCCTCGAGGCGCTGTAATTGTGCGCGAAGCTCGGCGGTTTTGAGCGACGGTCTGCGCAACAAAGGCAGCAATATCGGCAGCAAAGCCGCGGCGACCAGCAAGGCGGTCGCAATGAGAAACGTTGTCGATGACATAAGTACTGCCGTAGAGACAAAGACCGAAACCATAGCCGAAGCTGAGCGCCGCGGCATGGGTCGGCGTAATTCGGGATGAGTTTTCAGCAAGTCACAACCCGCGATCGCGACCCTCGACAAGCGCTCGCAGCGGAGCATAATCAAGAATCGTCCGGCGCCGTCGCCGAACGCAATCCGGGAGGGATTCATGCAACAGTTTTCATTGAGCTGGCGACCGTTGGCGGTCGCCGTTGCAGCATTTGTGAGTCAACCAGCGCTCGCGCAGAGTACGCCAATTACCGCACCAGGCCTGATCGCCAATGCGCAAATTTCGATCGACGCCGAAGGCGTGCCGACGGTGGTCGCCAGTAACGATGTCGATATGGCGTTTTTGCAGGGTTACATCCATGCGCGTGATCGTTTTTTTCAGATGGACTTCAGTCGCCGCGGCGCGAGCGGCACTGCGGCCGAGCTTGTGGGGGCTGCGGCACTGGCGAACGACGTGCAAATTCGGACCTTGGGTCTGCGGCGTGCGGCCTGGGAGTCGTACATTCGCGCCTCTTCCGAATTGCGCGAATTCCTGCAGGCCTATGCCAACGGGGTGAATTTCTGGTTGCGTAACAATCCGCTGCCGCCGGAATACACCGCGCTGGAGATCACCCGCGCCGAACCATGGTCGCCAGTCGACTCACTGGTGATCGGCAAGATTCTCGCGTTCCAACTTTCGTTCGATCTCGATATCGACTACACACTACGTCTGCAAGCCTACCAGGCTGCGGGCACAGCGCGAGGTTTTGACGGGACACGGCTGTTTTTCGAAGACACCCATCGCGTGGCGCCAGGCGACAACCGAGTTTCGATCCCGGGATTCCTGGCGTCGATTGGCGTTGCGGGCGAAGCCGATAAGGTTTCCTACGAAGTGCCAGACATCGATCCGATCACCGTGGAATTGGCGCAAGCGTATCGAGACAAAATTGCTGACCATCCTCTCATCGGGCCCACGCTCGAATTTCGCGAGGGCAGGGGTGCGAGCAATTGGTGGTTGGTCGCCGGCAACCGGACCAACAACGGTCGTCCGATTCTGGCCAACGATCCGCATCTGGGTATGGACACGCCCTCCACCTTTTATGAAAATCGTTTGTTCTCTACGGACAGCCGTTTCCCAACGCCCTATCGATTCAGTGGCTCCACGCCCGCAGGTGTGCCGGGCTCGCTCCTCGGCTGTACGGACCGGATGTGCTGGGGCCTGACGACCAACCCGATGGATGTCACCGACACCTATCAGGAGAGCTTCCGTCTCAATCCCTATGGATTGCCCACGCACACGATTCACAGCGGTGTGGCAGAGCCTGTGGTTTGGGTGTTCCAGAGTTATTTCGTGAACGCGGTTGGCGATGGCGTGCAAAACAACATCGCGCGTACGAATTCGATTGGCTACACCAACGGTGGCGTAACCGTGATCGTGCCTCGGCGCAACAACGGCCCAGTGCTTCAGATTTTGGGCGATACCGGGCTGAGCGTGGCCTATACCGGATGGGGTGCGACGAGTGAACTGGAGGCGTTCAGGCGCTTGCCGCGAACGCGCAACATGCAGGAATTCCGTGACGCGTTGAGCTTCTTCGATGTCGGTTCGCAGAACTTCGCCTATGCCGATGTCGAGGGGAACATCGCGTACTTTGTGTCGGCCGAGGCTCCTCTCCGTACCGACCTGCAAAACCTGGGGCGACCCGATGGCGGCATTCCGCCGTTCCTGATCCGTAACGGAACTGGCACTTTGCAACACGACTGGCTGCCTCGGACCAACAACTATCCGAATCAGGCTCTGAATTTTGAGATCTTGCCGCCAGCGGAAATGCCGTTCGTGATCAATCCGACGAGCGGTTACATCGCGAACGCCAATAACGATCCGGTGGGCGTAACGCTCGACAACAATGCACTGAACCAAGTGCGTCGCGGGGGCGGCTTGTATTATCTGGACAAAGGTTATTCGGCGTTCCGACAGGGCCGGATCGACCGAATTCTCGCAGCAGAAGTGGCTGCCAATCGGCAGGTCGATGCCGAGTTCCTGAAACGCGCCCAGGCGAATAATCAACCGCTCGACGCAGAAAAACTGACGCCATTCCTACTGACGGCGGCCGCCAATGCGCGCGCTGCGACTGCACCTGCAGACTTGCGCGCGTTGATCAATGATGCCCGCGTTGCCGCCGCCATCGAGCGTTTGACGCAGTGGGATTATTCGACGCCCACGGGCATCCAGGCGGGCTTCGACCCGGGCGACGATCCGGCCAATCTGCCTGCGCCGAGTGCCACAGAAATTCGTCATTCAACGGCCGCCACGGTGTTCGCAATTTGGCGTTCGTTCGCAATTCGCAGCATCGTTGATGGCACCTTGACGCGTGTTGGTTTGGGCACGCAATTGCCCGGATCGGAAGAAAGTGTGCGTACTCTGCTCAATCTGCTTGAGCGCTACGCAACCGCTCGGGGTATTGGCGCCAGCGGTGTGAATTTCTTTGAAGTGACAGGTGTCAGCGACGCCAGCGTCGCGCGCGATTTGTTGTTGTTGCGAGCCTTGCGCGATGGTCTGAATGCGCTTTCTGGCGCCGATTTCGCCGCGGCATTTGCGAACTCGACCAACATCGACGATTACCGTTGGGGACGCTTGCACCGTATCGTTTTTGATCATCCGCTGGGTGGACCGTTCAACCTTCCGGGCGCCAATCCCTATGGATTTACCAGCGTGTCGGCGCAATTACCGGGCGTTGCCCGCCCCGGTGGCTACGAAGTGCTGGATGCTTCCGGCCATAGCACACGTGCCAATAGTGTGAATGGCTTCATGTTCGGCGCCGGGCCTGCGCGGCGCTTCATCGGCCAGATGACGACGCCGGTGGTGGCCGAGAATATTCATCCGGGCGGTCAGTCGGGGGTGTTGGGTTCGCCGACCTACGCGAGCCAACTGGGGCGTTGGCTGACAAACCGATACAAACCTCTGATTATCGATCGCGATGCAGCATTGGCCGCGGAGCGCGAGAAGATCGAGTTTCGGCCCTGAGTCTGGAACGGAGGCGAGCACCCGCTCGCCTCCGTACGGCTGGTCACGCTTCAGGTGACCGAATGTGGACGTTATGCGCCGCCGATGCGCATCGATAAATCGATGGCGCGAACGTGTTTAGTCAGCGCGCCGATCGATACGAAGTCGACGCCAAGCTCTGCGATCGCAGATAGCGATTCGATCGACAGTCCACCTGACAACTCAAGTTGGATGCCGGGCATTCGTTCTGCAATCGCCGCGCGAAGTTCATCCTGCGGCAATTCGTCCAACATAATGCGGTCGGGCCGGGCGGCCTGTGCCTGTCGAAACTCGGCAAGCGACTCGACTTCCACTTCGATCGTCAGATTTGGGTGCAATGAGCGCGCGACTTCGATGGCGGCAGTGATTCCGCCGCACGCCGCGATATGGTTCTCCTTGATCAAGACGGCATCGTACAGACCCATTCGATGATTTGTGCCGCCACCGATGCGGACCGCGTACTTTTGCGCAATTCGCAATCCCGGGACGGTCTTTCGCGTATCGAGAATTTGAGTTCGTGTGTGTCCGAGTGCACGTACATAGCGGCGCGTCGTCGTTGCCGTGCCGGACAATAGTTGCAGGAAATTCAGCGCCGTTCGCTCGCCGGTCAGCAGATTCCGCAAAGAGCCGCGAAGGCAGCAGATTTCCACTCCCGCCGGCAACTCGTCGCCATCGTCATAGTGCCAGTTCGACTCCACTTTGCCCAGCGCCTCGAATGTAGCGTCGAACCAGGGTCGCCCTGCAAGTACACAGGGCTCGCGCGTGACTACGGTCGCCGTGCCCAGGCCAGAGGCATCGACGAGTTGCGCCGAAACATCGCCCGAGCCGACGTCCTCGGCGAGGGCGGCGCAAACGTTCGCGCGAATACTGACTTCCAGCGTTGTCACGTTGGCGCGGGTTCGCCCGTCGGAGACTCCAAGGTTTCGGTCGAGTCAGTGGGTGCCGTGTTCTTCAGGCGCTCGACAATGGCGTCTAACGCGCGGTCGAACAGCGGCACGTCTTCGAGCAGCATTGCCTTGCCGGCGCGAAGTTCGGCCGCCAGTACCAACGCGGTTTTGTCTGCGACTTTGAGGCCCTTGCGGTTGACGAACAGGAACTTGGTACTGATCGGACTGATCCAGGACAGTTTGGCACGCTCAGCGCGGCCGTCGTCGTAGCGGAACTCGACCCACGTGCCAACCTTCATCGCCTTGACCAATTCCGCGCAGTGATCGTCGATATGGTCAGGCTCAACCTCCGGTTCGGACGCGGGTGCGCGGGAGATTTCCTCGACAAAACTCTCTTCCTGAGTTGCCGGCAGCACAACACTCGGTCGTTTGACTTCCACCACCAGGCCATCGTTCACCGCGACCGGCGCCGGCGTGTCTTCCGGCGCCGCGGGAGTGTCCGGTTTGGGCGCCATCGGGTCGAGTTGCGATAAATAAAACCGATTCAGCTCATCCAACAACTGGCGCATATCGTTTTCATGGTATGCCACCATGGCCAAACCCTGGCGGAGCGCCTTCTCCATTTCGGGCATGAGCGCACGCAGCCGCGCGCGTTCTGCGTCAGTTTGCTTGGGTAAGGCCGCCCAGAGCAACTCGTCGGCAACGCGTAGCGAGGTTTTCCATGGGTGCGAGCCCTCGCCTTGACGAAGAATTGTCAACACCAACACATTCGCCCAAGGCCGCGTCAAGATGTGGCGAATCACTTCCGGCAGTTTGTGCCCTTCAATGCGCGACAGAATCTCGCGCGCAGCCGTCTTCCGGGCACCCTGAAGTCGTTCGCGCCCACGTGCTGCTTCAGCCGCGCGCAGCTCAGCAACCTCGGCTCGCTTCTTGGTCGACGCCGCAAATTCGCGGAACTCGCGGAGTTGGCGCTCAAAAATACCTACGTCGTCGTCGAAGTCCTTTAACAGCGACTCCACAACCGAGCGTACCTTGTCGAAAAAGCGATTGTCCTTATCGCTTTCCTCGCTCCAGGTCAAACTGGATTGCGCAAGTTCGTCCAGGAGCTGGCGCGCGGGGTGTTCCTTCTTGGCGAACAGCGCTTTATCGAGAATCGCGCATTTCAGATACGGAATCTGCAATCGCGCCAACAAAGCCTGTATTTGCACCGGCAGGTTCTTGTCCTGCAGGATGAACTCGAACAGCATGCCTACCAAATCGATGGTGTCTTCGTCTGCAGCGGCGACTCGGTGTTGCTCGCTGCTGCCGAGTCTTTGCAGCTGGCCCACGAGGTCCTCTTTCACCTGTGTGGCCGGAACCAGCCCCGTCATCGTCGCGTAGGCAGGTGCATGCGGCGAAGTCATCGCCATGGTTTGGCTTTGCAGGATCGTCAAAGCGTTGACCAGATCGTTCGTCGCGAATGCGGGCGTTGGCGGTCCGGGTTGAGCGCCCGTATACATGCCAGAGGCGCCCGGGGGCGCTGGCGAAATGGCGCGCCGGGACGCCAACAGCGAACGTACCGTGTTGTAGAGTTCTATTTGCAGCTCCGCCTCCGCTGCCGCGGTTGCGCTTCCGTAGTAGTGCCCATGACCGGGAGGGCCCCCATCAGATGTATGCGGCACAGTGCCGGGATCGAACTGATCGGGCGGTGCCTCGGCTGCCGGTAGTCCGCCTGGGCCGGGCGCCGAAGGGCTTTGACCTGGGCGACGGATGAGCGGCTGGTGTTTGAGCTGCGGCAGCACCCCGGCCTGCACCAGCAACTGATTGAGTTCGTCGTAGAGCCCATCCAGCCCCGCCATCACGTGTTTATCGAAAAGCTTCAGGATCAGCAGTTTGACGTGGAGATCGACGTCGAGTTCGGACAGTGTGGCTTGGAAGGCCAGGCACAGCGGTTTGGGTGCGATCGGATTGTTGGTGTCGTCGACCTTAATGCCGCCGGACATCACCGACATACGCTGGTCGAGCGCGTACAAGGCTCGCGACATTCGATTTTCGGCTTTTCCGGCCATCGCTGAAACTGCAAGCGATTCTTCCAGCTCCCGATCGTCGATGAGCGCGAGCCCGACCTTGGGCGTCGCGGAAGTGTCCTCACTCGTGCGGACGACACCGGACCCGTACTGGGCGAATTCACGTGTCAGGTTCTCTTGGAACAGACGTTCAATCAACTGCCGTTTCTTGCGCACCTCGCGCATACCGTCGAAGTACTTGGTTTGGACGGTATTGTTCTCCGCCTTTTCCGCCAAATCGAACAAGGCATCATCGACGCCGTCGAACAAGGCGCCAACCATCAATGCCAGGCGCTTCTGCGTCACACCACGGCATTGCTTGATCAACTCGCCAACCCGATCGAGTTGTTGAGACTGAGCCGCCTGACGCTGTTGCAGGTCAACAACCTTATTGTCGGAACTTGTCGACACGATGGAACACCCCTGGGCAATCCGCGCCATTGGCGGACGTCTGAAAGGTTAGCGAATGCCAGTGACGCTGAACGTCACATCTAGCCATACTTTGAACAGTTTCACACAATTTGTGTGACGTATATCGCAATCGATCGACGGTTACGATCTCCAGCTAAGGAAAATCTGCAAATTGTGTTGTTCCGATGCCAGCTTCGACCAGTAGGACCGGAATGTCGTCATCAATGCGATAGACCACTTTGTGGTCGTCCGTGATCAAACCTTCCGTCAGGATCGTGTTCTCTGCACTGCCGTCCACGCGCAGCGCACTGCCAGCGGCGATGGCCTTGTTCAGCACTGCGAGCTGATCGCGGCTCAGTGGCCGCAACGGCCGTCGCGAGGAAGGGCAGACCAGGATATCGAGCAGGCGTCTATCGATGCTCATAGGATTTCCACAGCTGAGAATCCCGCTAACATAGCGTGCCGGCCCAATCACTCAAAGCACAAATGGAAACAGGATCGCCGTTAGTGGGCGTCGTGATGGGATCGCGCTCCGATTGGGAGACGATGGTTGGCGCCAGCGAATCGCTGACGGCCCTTTGCATCGATCATGAGGTGCGTGTGGTCTCCGCTCACCGAACGCCGGATCTGTTGTTCGAGTATGCGCAGACGGCGTCAGAGCGTGGCTTGCGGCTGATCATTGCGGGGGCGGGCGGCGCTGCGCACTTGCCGGGCATGATTGCGGCAAAGACCTGGTTGCCGGTGCTCGGTGTGCCGGTACAATCCAAATCGCTCAACGGCCTTGATTCGCTGCTGTCGATCGTACAAATGCCCGCGGGTGTGCCAGTGCCCACGTTCGCGATTGGAATCGCTGGGGCGCGCAATGCCGGGCTTTGCGCAGCTGCAATACTTGGGCTGTCGGACAAGCGCATCGAGCAGCGTCTGCGCCAATGGCGTCAAGCTGCTACCGACAAGGTGCTGAACGACCCGGATCCTCGAGTGCCGCCATGCGCATAGGCATTGTCGGTGGCGGACAGCTCGCGCGCATGTTGGCGCTTGCTGGTATTCCGCTTGGCATTCGCTTCTCTGTTTACGACCCGGCGCCGGACGCTTGCGCTGGCGTTGTGGCGGATCTGATCCAAGGAGATTTCGATGACCTGGGTGCTCTCAAAGCTTTCGCCAGACAATGCGATTTAGTGACCTTCGATTTTGAAAATGTCTCGGCGCCGGGATTGGTTGAACTGGCCTCGCGATGCCCAGTGTTTCCGCCGCCATTGGCACTGAGCACGTCGCAAGACCGGCTCAAAGAAAAGGCACTGTTCGCAATGCTCGGTGTGCCCGTAGCGCCGCATTGTGCCGTTCCGGGCGAGGTGCCAGGCGATTTTCGGTTTCCAGCAATTTTGAAGACAACACGATTTGGCTACGACGGCAAAGGACAAGTTACCGTTGCAACGCGGCAGGTACTGACTCAGGCGCACGCAGCACTGCATGAAGCTGCTTGCGTGCTCGAATCCAAAGTGCCGTTCGATCGCGAGCTGTCGATCATTGCTGTACGTGGCACCGATGGCGAGGTCCGCTGTTATCCGCTGACCGAAAACGTGCATGCAGGTGGCGTGTTAGCGGTCAGCATTGCACCGGCCCGGGTCAGCGCGGCACAGCAAAGGCATGCCGAAGCAATAGCGCACCGGCTGGCGGACGCTCTTGAATATGTCGGCGTCTTCGCAATCGAGTTTTTCGATGTGGACGGCCAGTTGGTTGCCAACGAGATGGCACCACGAGTTCACAACAGCGGCCATTGGACCATCGAAGGTGCGGTCACCAGCCAATTTCAGAATCACATTCGTGCGATTGCCGGATTGCCGTTGGGAGATTGCGCGGCGCTCGGATACTCGTGCATGTTGAATTGGGTGGGGTCGCTGCCTGATCGTTCTGCGGCACTGAGAACTCCCGGCGCGCATTGGCACGACTATGGGAAACAAGCGCGATCGGGGCGAAAAGTCGGTCACGTGACTTTAACGCACCAGAGCTGCAGGGCGCTGCTTGAAATACTGGAGGCGCGATCTACGACGGGTTTGGCTGGGCCTCCGGTGGAGCTGGCAAAGGGTTTACTACACAACTACTTGCAGCGTTAGTCTGATCCGCCGGAAGTTTCACGCCTTTCTCGCTGGGTCTTCGGCCCGATTCTGTGGCGCTTGTCGTCGCTATCGCGATGCCGCTCGGCCCGGCGGCACAGCCGCCGGTCGTTCGGCTCGGCACACGCCTTGCGGCGTGTAAGCGCCGATCCTCCACCCCCTTGTACTCAATGGGGGCTTCAACAGCCAAAGCCGCTCCGACGAAAACTTGACTCAAATGACAAGATCCCGCTCAGTCAAGGACTCTGGCGCCTTCGCCGTAACCGCCAAAGCCGTGCCTGGTGCAACGGCTTTAGCGGGTGCAACATCATGGCGTATCGATGCTCAGCGCATATTGCCTGCAACGAAATCCCAGTTCACAAGATTCCAGAAGGCCTCCAGGTACTTCGGACGCAGATTGCGATAGTCAATGTAGTAGGCATGTTCCCAAACATCGCAAGTGAGCAGTGGTGTGTCGTCGCCCGTCAGTGGTGTTTGTGCGTTGCTGGTGCTTGCCAGGCCCAACGAGCCGTCGTTCTTTTGCACCAACCAGGCCCAGCCCGAGCCGAAGGTACCGATGGCCGTTTTGGCGAACTCCTCTTTGAACTTCTCGAAGCTGCCAAATGCCGCCTGGATGGCGTCTGCCACTTTACCGCTGGGCTCGCCGCCGCCACCGGGCTTAAGACCGTTCCAGTAGAACGTGTGATTCCATACTTGCGCCGCATTGTTGAACACGCCGCCGCTCGAAGCTTTGACGATGTCTTCCAAGGACTTGCTGTCAAGCTCAGTCCCTTTGATCAGGTTATTGAGATTGGTGACGTAGGCTTGGTGGTGCTTGCCGTAATGAAAGTCGATCGTCTCTGGCGAAATATGCGGCATCAGCGCGTCGCGGGCGTATGGGAGTGCTGGCAATTCGATGGGCATGGCTGTCGGGATTCCAATTGGGTAGGGGTATCAGACGCGCCGTGTCGCGGCGACGCGGCGGCTGGATGTCACGCTGGTAGTTTAGAGCTTCGAACCCTTCGACACCAAACGCGAATTCAACCCCCCTCATTGTTGCGGACAGCACGTCTACGCAAAGTCGAACCTTCGAGTTGTTGCCATCCTCGCCCGGACACGAGTTTGGTGTCCCAGAGTGATTGGAAAAAACCCCTATAGATTTAGCTTGGCGCGCATGCGGTCCCGCCGCCGTGGGGTTGAGCGATCTCTGTCGGGATTTTGCTGGTCATTTGAATACGCAGGAAATCGAACTGCGCAACTCGTTCGTGCGCGGTCATTCGCGACGCCTGACCGACTCAGCTCTGCTCGGTCAGGCGAGGCGCACTGGGACCAAATGCAACAGTTCAGCCCGTTCAGCCGGAACAACACCCGCAAACCGACATGGTGCCCGGTTGAGTTGTTGTCCATTGCCCATTCCACTGCTGCGATCCGCAGGCACTTGGGCACACGGTTTGGGCTTGATGGTTGTCGAAGATCGGGCCGGCATCGACATCTGTGCAAACAGGCGCTTGACTGAGATAGCTGATCTGGACATTGCCGCCAGTCACGAGAGCTGTCCGCTGGTTGTTGCACGTGCCTGCATCGCTGCGTTCATCGCAGTATTTCGTTCCATCGGGTCCTACGATTGGCTGGTAGGTGGTACCGCCGGGCGTCGTGCAGATCGGGTTCGGCCCGCTGGGTGCGCGTGGTGCGTTCACCGGTGCTGCACAGCTTGCGGTCGGGTTGGGGAAGCCTGCATTTGCATTGCTGCCTGAGCAATTGGTGGCCGCCCAACCGAACACACCGGGTTTGTTGGCATTCTGCCCGAGCACGCCGTTTTGCGCGGAGCTTGTGGCGGACGGCCAACCTGTTCCGACCGTGTTGACTTGCAGAATGGCGTTGACGCCATTGACGGCGCTGATGTCGGTATCGTCCGCATTCGCACAGGTGCTGCCCACTGCGCCGTTGATGCCGAAGTTGATCGATGCTTCGGCAAGATTGGTTGCGTTCGGGAAGACACTGTTACTGCAACCATTGTTGTTGCTGAAGCCAACGTTCTGCGGCGTAAAAAAGAAGTTGAACGTGACCGCCGGGCTGCATGTCGACTGGTTGGAATTGCCGCAGTCGAATGTCTGTGGCACGTAGGTGATGGTCTCGCCTGCGGCCAATTGGTAGGAACCCTTGTCGGTCACGCCAGGAACCGGCGTGAAAACAACTTTCTGACCCGTACTAGAGGTGAAGACGAGATTGGTATCCGTAAGGCTGTCGATCTGAATGCCGAGATTGGTGCAACCCGCCGGCGGGCTTGCGGGCGGTTGCCCCAGCACCAAATTGGCGTACACAGGAGCCGACGACGAGTTCGTGATTGTCACGCCCGTGGCGCTCTGGCCGGGAGGCAGTACGTTCTGGGCGAGTGCTACCGAACTGCAGAAAAAACCAGTGGCGAAGGCGACCGCGGTCGCGCTGCAAATACGTGTCATGACTTTCCCCTGTCGATGATTGGTTGAAGGCCGAGCAAGCGCTCCGGCCGACTGTGATCTTCCCATCAAATAGGGCAATTCGATAGCGCGCAAATCTCGCAGATTCTGACATCTTCGCGCCAGGTTCCGGCGCGCTGCGAAGGTGCAGCGCGCCGGCCGGTGTGTCGTCCCAGGAATCAACCTGGGCTCACTACGAACTCGTCGAAACCGTTCGTCCGATTACTCCTTGAACCACTCCAGGTTGTCGATGATCAGTGTCCCTTTGGTGTTTGGCGGAAAGGCCAGGATGACCGAGCGGATATCGGACTTGTCAACGCCAATATAGGCACTGAGCGGAACGGCAACGGTGTTCATGACACTGTGCGTGTAGTCGTTGCCCGGCCGGAAATCGTTGGCCGGGATCGCGGCGTAATCCTGTGCCCAGCGCCAGCTGGTGTCGTCGCCATCATGAATGCCAAGCATGATCGACGTTGCGACGTTCGCAACGTTGGCCGTGGCAGCGCTGTTCTGGTGTAGTTGTCCGACACGCAGCGCGACTCGTGCGAAATTGCCGACGTTGCGGCGACCAGCTGGAACAGTGAAGCCAAGGTAATGCCACGTCGGTTTGTTTGTCCAACCGACTGCCAGCGCGTGACTGACATGACGTACATTGCTGGTGCCGCCGATGAGTTGTTCGGGTTGCAGCAGCTGCAGTTGCACCTGGGGCGAATGATGGCTCAGAGACCAGGCTTCGTCTTCGAAGTTTTCGATCACACTGCGCAATTTGGGGCTCTGCTGCAGGCTCATTCGCAGCGCCGAGCCGATCGGGTTGGCTTGTGCATCGATGGCGTTCGAGGTGACACCCGCGATCGAGGGCGGTCGATAACGGCCTTCGAGCATGCCCTGATAAATGGTCTCGCCGCGCAAATGTCGACGCAGGAATGCGTTGGTGTAACCGCGCGCGATGCAGTACTGGTTGGACTTGCTGATAAAGGCCTTTTGCGGAAACTCGCACGCGCCGAAGTTGCAGAGTTTGACGGCATTCACGAGGCTCGCGTGATCGGCCCCGTGTATGAACAGCATGCGTTTGTCGATCGTCGGTGTCGCAAAACAGAAGCCGTTACCGTGGCAAGTGCTGTTGCCTTCGTGATCGCTGCGGTCGTAAACCGCGAAGGCGTCGTTTGCCTGGTTGCCCAGGCCTTCGACGTCTTGATCCTGCGAACCGAAGATGGTCAACAGCGCATCCGCGTGCGTGCGCGTGAGGTTGGCCGTTGATGCGCTGATGGACGGCGCAAGTGTCACCACTGCATCGATATTGAAGCCAGCCCCGATGGTGCGGTTGCGAACCGCAGCATTCAGAACCGTGCTGCCGCCGACGCTGTGCCCGATCAGTGCAATTTTCGTATCGTTCGCAAGATCTTGTTCTTCAAAAACCAGTGCGAGCGAATCGAGTACGAAGTCGTCGACGTCGTAGGCGACGCCGCTTGGGCGGCGTGCCACTGCAACTGTGAAGCCTTGCCGGGCAAGATAGGTGGCATAGCTGGTGTAGTCGGATTGGTTAAAGCCGTTGCCGTTGACGATCAGCACCATAGCGCTGGCAGAAAGAGCCGGTGGCTGCGCAGGATCCACATACACACGAATGCCGGCGAAAAAGTCTCCAGCACCTGAAGGGGGAGGGAGGTTGGTGATCTCGACAGGAGGCGGATTGAACGTTGTTTCGACGCAAGGGTCAGGTGGAATTGCGATTCCGACGATTTGCGAGCTCGCGTTGCCTGCCGCAGCTAACGCACATGCGAAGAGGCTGCTACGAAGTCCGGAACGCGCGCGCGGTCGTTCGCGACGTTGGTCCATCATGGTGGTCTCCAATGGCCGATGCGGGATGCATCGACTCCGGATTCGTATGGACGCGGGAGAAACGACAGCAATTTCTCTGGGCAAAAAACGTCAGTGCCATGTGTCGTCGCGCCAGCCAGATGCAGCTTCCAATCAACACGCACCTCACTAGCGTCCTTGACGGAGCCGGATCTGTACATTTGAGTCAAATTCGCTGCGGAGCGGCTTTGGCTTTTGCAGCCCCTTGAGTCATGGGGGTGAGACTCGGCGCTGACACGCCGCAGGCGTGTGCCGAGTCGAACGCCCGGCGGCTGCGCCGCTGGGCCGGAAATACGAAGCGCGGGGTTGTGGCGAGTACGCTGTCGGACGAAGCCAGCAATGCTCGGCGGTCTGAGGCGAAGCCTCGCTGGAATCTCTGTGGCCAATCCCGTACATTGCACGCCGGTGACAGCCGGGCCGGGAGGGCTCTCAATGCAGTCGACGGATATCGGTGCGCCGAATTACTTCCATAAGGTCGTCGATTGTCAGTGGGCATGTCCTGCGCACACGCCGGTCCCGGAATACATCCGCCTGATCGCTGCGGAGCGTTACGCGGACGCGTACATGGTGAACTGGAAATCGAATGTGTTTCCGGGGATCCTGGGGCGCACCTGCGATCGGCCGTGCGAGCCGGCATGTCGGCGTGGACGGGTGGAAGAAAGCGCCGGTCATGCACCGGAGCCGGTGGCGATTTGCCGGCTTAAACGCGTGGCCGCGGACTACAAGGGCGATATCTCGTCTTTGATGCCGCCGCTTGACGTACCACCAAACGGCAAGCGTATTGCCTGTGTGGGTGCGGGCCCCGCATCTTTGACCGTGGCGCGCGATCTGGCCCCGCTGGGATACGAGATCACGATCTTCGATGCCGAAGCAAAGGCGGGCGGCTTTATTCGCTCCCAGATTCCGCGATTTCGTCTGCCGGAGAGTGTCATCGATGAAGAAGTCGCTTACGCGACGCGTGGGCATGTGCACTTCATAGCCGGGCAACGAATAGATTCGCTTGGTGCGTTGATCGATCAGGGTTTTGATGCGGTGTTCATTGGCTGTGGCGCTCCGCGTGGGCGAGACTTGCTGCTACCGGGACGCGCCGAAGCCAAGGCGAATATTCACCTCGGCATCGACTGGCTGGCATCGGTTTCCTTCGGTCATATCGCAGAGATCGGTCGCCGCGTGATTGTGCTTGGCGGCGGCAATACGGCGATGGACTGCTGTCGCTCGGCGCGGCGCCTGGGTGGGCTCGAGGTGACCGTGGCGGTGCGCTCGGGCTTCGAAGAAATGAAAGCCAGCCCCTGGGAAAAAGAGGACGCGATCCATGAGGGCATCCCGATTCGCAATTTCCTTGTTCCGCTGGAGTTCCTGCACGACCAAGGGCGTCTGATCGGCATGCGTTTTCAGCCAGTAAAGCCGGAACTTGATGCGCGTGGGCAGCGGCAGTTGGTGCCAACGGGCGAGGGCGATGTGGTGATCGATTGCGATGATGTGTTGATCGCGGTCGGCCAGGAAAACGCCTTCCCGTGGATCGAGCGCGATCTCGGGCTGGAGTTTGATCGTTGGGGATTGCCGGTACTCGATGCCGCAACGCACCAGTCGACTTTGCCCAACGTGTTTTTTGGTGGTGATGCTGCGTTCGGACCGAAGAACATCATTTGGGCCGTGGCGCACGGCCACGAGGCGGCGATCAGCATCGATCGATTCGTGCGCGGTGAGTCGCTGCTGCCGCGTCCAGCGCCCGGCGTGACCTTGGTGTCGCAAAAGATGGGCATCCACGAATGGAGCTACGACAACGACATCAACAATGCTGCGCGCAACAAAGTGCCATGGGCGCCGAGTGAGATCACACTGAACAACATCAAGACCGAAGTAGAGCTCGGCTTCGATCCGAAGCTCGCGTTCAAAGAAGCCCAGCGCTGTCTGAACTGCGACGTGCAAACGGTATTCACGCTTAATAAGTGCATTGAGTGCGACGCGTGTGTCGATATCTGCCCGATGGATTGCATCACTTTCACGGTCAACGGCGACGAGTCGGATTTGCGTGCACGACTGATGGCGCCGGCGAAGAACCTCACTCAGGATTTGTACGTGGCCGATGGTTTGAAGACAGGCAGGTCGATGATCAAGGACGAGGACCTTTGCCTGCACTGCGGGCTCTGCGCAGAGCGCTGCCCGACCGGGGCATGGGATATGCAGAAGTTTTTGTTGGAGATGACGCATGCGGCGTGAAGTGGGGCACGGGGCACGGGGCGCGGGGCCCGAGAATTTGGCTCTAGCCTCTGTGCGTTTGCCATATGCCCGGAGCGCGAAGGCGCTGCACAAATTCCCGTACCCCGTACCCCGTGCCCCGAGCCCCGCTTTTGAAGCGCCCCAGGAGGCGCCCGCGCCATGACCGCTTCCACCAACGACTTCGTCATCAAGTTCGCCAACGTCAACGGCTCTGGCTCGGCTTCGGCGAATGAGCTATTCGCTAAAGCGATTTTGCGCATGGGCGTACCAGTGAGTCCGCGGAACATTTTTCCTTCGAATATCCAAGGTCTACCAACCTGGTACGAAGTGCGCGTCAGTGCTGCCGGGCACCTGGGGAGGCGTGGCGGCGTCGATTTGATGGTGGCGATGAACCCGCAGACATGGGACGCGGATGTGCGCGAGATCGAGGCGGGCGGGTATCTATTTTTTGATTCGACCAAGCCATTGCCGCAGGGCATGCGGGGCGATATCGAAATCATCGGCATGCCGTTGTCCGCACTGTGCGTCAAACACTACGACGACCCGCGCCAGCGCCAGCTGTTGAAGAACGTTCTGTATCTGGGTGGCCTGTCGATGCTGCTCGGTATCGAGCCAGCCGTGGTCGAAGCACTGTTGAGCGAGCAGTACAAGGGAAAACCGCAACTTGCGCAACCAAATATCGACGCGTTTCGATTGGGCCGCACCTGGGCTCAGGACAATCTCAAGTTTCCGCTGAAGTTTGGCGTCGTCCGCGCGGACAATGTCGGTGACCGCATCTTCATCGATGGCAACAGTGCCGCTGGATTGGGCTGCGTGTACGGCGGCGCGACGGTCTGTGCGTGGTATCCGATCACGCCATCGACCTCGGTCGCAGAAGCCTTCGAGAAGTACTGCCACAAGTTCCGGATCGACGCGGATGGCAAACGCAAATTCGCGATTGTTCAGGCAGAGGACGAGATCGCGTCGATTGGCATGGTTGTCGGTGCCGGATGGAATGGCGCGCGTGCGTTCACAGCCACCAGTGGGCCGGGCGTGTCGTTAATGACCGAGTTCCTGGGCCTCGCCTATTTTGCCGAAATTCCGGCGACGATTGTCAACGTGCAGCGCGGTGGGCCGTCCACCGGCATGCCAACGCGTACTCAACAGGCCGATATTCTGAGCTGCGCATGGGCATCGCACGGTGACACTCAGCACGTGCTGCTGTTTCCGGAGGATCCACACGAATCGTTCGCGTTCGCCGCCGATGCGCTGGATCTGGCGGACAAATTGCAAACGCCCGTGTTTCTGATGCTCGATCTCGATATCGGTATGAATCAGCGCTTGTGCGCGCCGCTACAGTGGAATGCGGGGCGTACACTCCAGCGCGGCAAAGTGCTGGACACAGAAGCCCTCGAAGGCGGTGTGCCCTTCGGCCGCTATCGTGACGTCGATGGTGACGGCATCGCGTGGCGAACCTACCCGGGCACGCATCCCGTGCGCGGCGCCTATTTCACTCGCGGTACTACCAAAGATGCCGACGCTCGCTATTCCGAACGCGGCCCGGATTATCTCGACAATGTGCATCGCTTGAAGCGGAAGTTCGAAACAGCGAAGGGACTGGTGCCGCAACCGATCATCGAGCGCGCGCATCGGCCGACGTCGCTCGGCGTGCTGTACTTTGGCTCGACCAGTCCATCAATGCATGAGGCCGCGCAGCGCCTTGCCGTCGACGGTCTGGCGCTGAATCTGATGCGCATACGTGCGTATCCGTTTCCCGACACCGTGCGCGACTTTGTGCTGGCGCACGATCATGTGTTCCTGATTGAGCAGAATCGCGACGCGCAATTGCGCACGTTGTTGGTTCACAGTTTCGATGTGGACCCTGCACGCGTGACGCCCATCCTTCACTACGACGGTACGCCGATCACCGCGCGCTTCATAGCCGGTGCGATTCGGGAGCGCCTGGGTGCGATTGCGATAAGGGAGGTGGCGGCGTGATGGATGTTCGAATAGCGCGGTGCGGGTCAAGAGCCTGCAGAAAAGCGGGTCACGGGGGGCGGGGTAAGGGGCACAGGAAGTGGTCGTGCCTCTGGTCGGCTGGCGAGCCGACACAGGCACCAGTTCCCATATCCCGTGCCCCGTGTCCCGTGCCCCGCATTTCCGTCGCCGTCTTGCCTCCGTTTGGGTCCCACGCATGACCTACATCGCCAAACCCAAACTTCACCACCCCTCGTTGACACGCAACCGTGTTGGGTTCACGCGCCGCGACTACGAGGGAAAGATCTCCACGTTGTGTGCCGGGTGCGGGCACGATTCGATTTCGGCTTCGATCGTTCAGGCATGTTGGGAGCTGGATGTCGAGCCGCACCGCGTGGCCAAACTTTCGGGAATCGGTTGTTCGTCGAAAACGCCGGACTACTTTCTGGGTCAGTCGCACGGCTTTAACACGGTGCATGGCCGCATGCCGTCGGTATTGACGGGAGCGTATTTGGCAAATCGCGATCTACTGTACCTGGGCGTGTCGGGCGATGGCGATTCGGCGTCCATCGGTATTGGTCAGTTTGTGCACGCAATGCGGCGTGGCGTAGACATGACCTACATCGTCGAAAACAATGGTGTGTATGGACTGACCAAAGGCCAGTTCTCGGCCACCGCCGATCAAGGCTCCAGGAGTAAGAAGGGCGCAGAAAACACGGACAGCCCGGTGGATCTGGTGAGCCTCGCGCTGCAGCTCGGCGCAAGTTTTGTGGCTCGCAGTTTCTCCGGCGATAAGGCGCAGCTGGTGCCGCTCATCAAGGCGGCGATGAAACATCGCGGCGCGGCGTTTATTGATGTCATCAGTCCGTGCGTTGCCTTCAACAACCACGGCGGAAGTACCAAGAGTTACGACTATGTGCGCGAACACAATGATGCGGTCAATCGGCTGGACATCATCGAAGGTCGCGCGGCAATTGAAGTGATTCAACCCGATGAGGGCGTCATCGACGTCGAGCAGCATGACGGCAGCGTGATTCGTTTGCGCAAGCTTGAAGCCGACTACGATCCGCGTGATCGATTGCGGGCGATGAATTTCATCGCGCACCATGCCGCAAAAGGCGAGGTGGTGACGGGTCTGTTGTTTGTCGACCCTGAATCGCGCGACTTCCATTCTCATCTGACAACGGTGCAGATGCCTTTAAATCAGCTGGAAACGGCAGCGCTGTGTCCGGGCGCCGAGGTGCTGGAAAAACTGAACGCCAGCTTCCGGTAAACCAGTCGCCTAAGAGCCTCACAAGCGCTCTACCCGCTTGCAGAGCACGTATGTTTGCGGTGGGGGCGCTTTGTGATCGCGCATCGATCTAGCGAAAACCGGCAACAGCGCGATCGCCTGATCGAAACTGACGAGGATCGTTGGCGAGACCTTCGTCCGCTGCTCCAGAAGGCGGATTGCCAAAAGTTCGAACTGGCGAGAAAACTCGCCCAAGTCCGCAGCACCCACTAACCTCGCCGAACTTTTTATTGTGTGGAAACCTCGGCGGAGGTTCTTCAGCGATCGCTCGTCGGCTGCGTTAATCCGCCAGATCGCAAAGGCCCGTTCCAGCGTTAGCGTTATGTCCTGAAGCTCATCGAAGAACACTCCGAGTAGCTCAGGATCGATGTCGTCGGTCGGATGTCTGCCGAGTCCAAACTTCCTCAATACTGATTTGATCCAAGCGATCACGGGACCGACCGGAAGTCGAGGTGTCCAAATGTTAGCCGCTATGAGCGGTGGTGTCGCTCAAGTTGCGCTTCGGACGGTTGTGAATACTCCGCCAAGCTTTGTTAGGCTCAGTGCTTTGATCTCACACTCAACTTTATGCCAGCCTTCATTCCGCCGCAGCGCCTGCTTCTCGGCCCAGGCCCGTCCAACGTAGCCCAGCGAGTACTGGAGGCTTTGGCGCAACCATCCATCGGGCATCTGGACCCACGGTTCGTGGCGATGATGGACGAGACAAAGGCACTGTTGCGGCGTACGTTTTTGACCGACAACGCGCTCACGGTTCCTGTGTCGGCGCCTGGTTCGGCCGGCATGGAAACCTGTTTTGTGAATTTGATTGAGCCAGGCGATACCGTTGTCGTTTGCCAAAACGGTGTTTTTGGCGGGCGAATGAGAGAGAACGTTTTGCGGCTCGGTGCTACACCTGTGATGGTGCAGGACGACTTCGGTCAGCCGGTAGATCTGGACAAGGCAAGGGCTGCGTTAAAGGCAAACCCTGGCGCCAAAGCGCTGGCGTTCGTACACGCCGAAACCTCGACGGGCGCACGCTCTGATGCGCAGGCTTTGTGTGCACTGGCGCGAGAATTCGGCGCGCTGTCGATTGTCGACGCAGTGACAAGTCTGGCCGGTATCGAACTGCGCGTCGATGACTGGGGTTGCGACGCGATTTACTCGGGCTCGCAAAAATGCCTCTCGGCGCCGGCCGGACTGTCGCCAGTCAGTCTCGGCGAACGCGCAGTCGCGACGTTAAAGGCGCGCAAGACACCTGTGCAGAGTTGGTTTCTTGACCTGGGGTTAGTGATGGCGTACTGGCAAGGCGAGGGTGCACGAACGTATCACCACACAGCGCCTATCAACATGCTCTACGCGCTTCACGAAGCACTGACTGCGGTTTCAGAAGAAGGTCTGGAGCAGGCCTGGGCACGACACTTCGCCAACCACTTGCGATTGTGCGAGGGGCTGCAAGCGATAGGCCTGGAATTGTTCGTTGCGCAAAGCGCGCGGCTGCCCCAGCTCAATGCGGTGCGGATACCCGAGGGCATCGAAGACTTGCCAGTGCGAAAACGCCTCCTGGATGAGTTCAATATCGAAATTGGTGCTGGGCTTGGTCCTTTGGCAGGCAAAATCTGGCGCATCGGCTTGATGGGTACGAACAGCCGTCCTGAAGCGGTAGACGCCGTGCTGACTGCGCTCTCTTCGGTGTTACGGCGTTGAGCGGCAGCCTTTCAGCGTCGGGCCTCGCCCGGCCAGGGTGATGGCCCCCTCTTTACCGCGAAATTCGAAGATGCCATCGCCCCATCGCTCTTCGACGTTGTCGGGAAGTTTGATCAGCGTGTAAAGCTGCCCTCTTAGGAATAACGCGATTTCGCTCTCGGCAAGACCCACTTGAAAGCTGCCTTCCGTACATGTGTAGGTCTTGAGTGTCGCTTCAGGTTTGCGCGAGTAAATGCCAACAACGCTGCCTTTGTCGTTGCTTGCGAGCGCCCAGGCGTCGTTCGCGATCATGGTATGCGTGCCCGAGAGACTGCCGAGAAAGCGCTGGTCTGAGCTTCCCGCTGGACAGCCCATCTTGGACAACCCAGGGGCGCCAAATCGCACTGAATCGTTGTCGCGCTCAATCGACGCTCGGCCGCGGTTGCAATCGGCCTGAAGTTCCACGCCGTCGTTTCCTATATTGACGAAATAACGTTCACGCTCCGCGACCATCTCGCCGGGAGCGCCGGTCCAAAACCATGTGCCGTCGATCGACTTACGAATCGCTGCATGCGCCAATGGTCCTTCCTGATCGCGTTCAGGCATGCCAACGGGCGACGTCGGATCCTGCGGCAACGTTGGAATGGGCTCAGCAACGGGCGCCGCGGGCATAGGGGATTTTCCTGATTCTTCTGCTGTTCGGCACGCGGTAAGAGCAAGCAGAATGCAGGCAAACGAAGATCGGCGCATGTTGGTTCTCGGGATCAGGTCGCCTGATGCTAGCCAAAACGAAGTGAAAGTCGACGCAAAAAAGTGCTAGCTATGGAGAAGATTTATCCGTTACACTTCTTGCGCTGTGTTTGCAGGCCGCTAGCCCCGTTGCTGATCCGTTCGATCCGCTCGTTGCAAATTCCCCCGCACGCCCAGTCAATCCCGGTAGCGCAGATGCGCTTCCCTTAGTTCAGTTGAGTTTGGAGATTTTCAAGATGTCGGATCGTTCAGTTGGCACCGTCAAGTGGTTCAATGACGCCAAGGGCTTTGGATTTATCAGCCGCGAAGGCGGTGAGGACGTGTTCGTGCACTTCCGCGCCATCCAGGGCAACGGTTTCAAGACCCTGAAGGAAGGCCAGAAGGTGAGCTTCAAGGTCGTCAAGGGCCAGAAGGGCTTCCAGGCTGAGGAAGTGCAGCCGGTCTGAACGTTCCGGCTTCGCCTTAGTTCTGAACAAAACCCGCCTTATCGGCGGGTTTTGTTTTTGAGAGGTACGTACTCGAAAGCAGGCGCATTGCTTTGCCTGAGCACGGATCGCAAGCCCGTGTGGCTAGACGTCGTTCACTGCGCGAAAACTAAAAACCCGCGACGAGCGCGGGTTTCCAGTCAAACATGGTGCCGAGGAAAGGACTCGAACCTTCACGGGTCGCCCCGCTAGTACCTGAAACTAGTGCGTCTACCAATTCCGCCACCTCGGCTTGACGAATCTTCCCGTCAAGAGCCGCGCAGGCTAGACGAGTGCCTCGTTCGATGTCAATCGGCAATCGAATTGCGTTCAGAGCGTGGTGTCCCAAAAGTTGTTGGAGCAGTTTCCAGACGGTTGGGCCTGAGTGCTGCGTTGGGGCCGGCATGCGGCCATGACTTTGCGTATTCGGCGCTGTACTTGCTGACGGACGCAGTTCATTGACGTGCGGGCGCTATACTGAAGACACTGCCATAAGGTCTGACAGCCATGACCGACGACTTGCAATTTACACCCGCCGCTGCTCGCAAAGTGCGCGAATTGATGGTGGAAGAGGGGAATGCCGAATTGAAGCTGCGCGTGTACATCCAAGGGGGAGGATGTTCTGGGTTTCAATACGGCTTTAGTTTTGAGGAGGATGGTGCTGACGATGATATCGCTGTCAAGACCGACGGTGTGACGTTGCTCGTTGACCCAATCAGCCTGCAATACCTGGCCGGCGCGTCTGTCGATTACGCTGAGTCGCTGACCGGCGCGCAGTTCACGATCCGCAATCCGAATGCCAAGAGCACATGCGGCTGCGGAAGCTCATTTTCGGTTTGACGGGCATCGCTTTAGTTCGATGGATCTGGTTTGGGAAGTTGTTTCTGTGGTTCGTCCTGGTGAACCATCTGGCCATTGACCTGGGCGCCGGCAGCCATCTCCAGGACTCGATAGAAGACGTTGCCACGGACTCGCGCACTACTGCCAAGCTGCAAGCGATCGGCGACTACGTCGCCGATTAATTCGCCATGAATTTCCGCCTGAGGCGCGTGAATTTCGCCTTCGACCCGACCGCGATCATTCAATTTGACGAAAGCGTCATTGCTGTCGTCTGCCCGTAGCGTCCCTTTGAGCTTGCCCTCGATTTGCAGGCCGCCCGCAAAAGTGACGTCACCTACAATCGACATCCTCTCGCCGATCAGGCACTCAATGGCTGTTGGGCTCACACTCGACTTAACGGCTTTCTTGTCCCCAAACATCAGATGTCCTCTTTTTCGGCTGAATCCAAAACGTCCGCCCAAACAAATTCGCGTTCGACGACGACCCCATCCTCAGGGTTTAGTCGCACTCGAATAGCCATGGGTCTAAAGTTCTCGGGCAGCGTGACCAAACCCGCCAGCTGTTGAAAATACTTGAAGCTGAATTTCAGTGCATCGCCTTCGTGCCCGAGCTGCGACAACGACAGCCGCTCGCTCTTGTCGCCTTGAGCGCCGCTAATGCTGATGCTCGCGATACCCGCCGCCGGCCGGTTGCGCTTGAGATTCTGGCTGAGCGTCAGCGAAAACTGAAATGCGCGTGGATCGTTGCCTCGCGCGATCTGCAGGCTATGGATGGCCAGCCCCGGTCGTTGCTGGCCACCTTCCATAAGCCGCTCGAAGAAGTTCAAGTCGGCACGCAAAGAAGCGATCTCATCCTGCCGGGCTGACAGCGATGCCTGGAGTTCGGATTGTGCGGACTCTGCCACCTGCTCGCCCCGTTGATGCCTGGCAACTTCCTGCTTGAGCAGATCCACTTGCTCAAGCGCCACGCGCAGTTCGGACTTCACGGATCTCAGGTCGGCCTGTGCCGTCGCCAGGCCCGGCGTGCTGGTCGCCCTCACCCAGTAGTACACGGCAAGCAATGAGCCGATCCAGATCGCCGCCAAGACTATCCTGACGCGCCAGAGCCGCGATGGGTCATTTTCGACAACGATGAGCCTGGGCGCAGCTGCCGCCATGTAGATGCCCTTTCAAAGAGGCGCGAGTATGCCGTTGGCAACGGGTCGATGGGGGTCCGTGTTCGAGGGTCGTTCCAGATCGGCAAACAATCGCGATGGGCAGTCATATGAAGCGTGCATCGCGTTATAGTTTTGAGCTTGGTCGTGAATCGAGATCGCCGTGCTGCCGAAGGACGAATCCCAACACCATGCCGAATTGCGTCAGGCGTTCCTGAAGCACTTGCCGCGCCGCGCAGAGGCCATTCGCAAGCGAGGACTGCGGATTTGCAAGGGCGATTGGGACGTCAATACGGTCACACTGTTGTATCAGGACGTGCAGGGGTTGGCGGGCGCTGCTGGACGCTACGGTCTGGTGGACGGAAGTGAAAAGTTGTTTCAGATCGAGCGGGCGCTCGAACCCTTGATCAAACAACTGCGTTTGCCCGAGAGCGCCGACAAGCAACAGATTGCCCTGCTGCTCGATGGGTTGATCGAAGTCGCCAACCCGCCAGCGCCGCAAATCCGCAACCCGCGCGATTTCGTCGTTGCCCCGCCGGACAAGCTGGCTGGCTCAAACGTCCCATTGTTCCTGCGCCCACCCGAGGATTGCTGGCGTCGCTTCAGCCAAAGCGATATTTCGCTGATCACCAGCGAAACGCATGGGACAGCGCCTGCGCGATTGACCATCGCGCCGCCCAAAGAGTGGGTCTTGGGCGATCCCGAGCCGCCGGGGCTGCGACTTGATGCGCCTGCACAAATCGTCAATGCAACGAGCGTGTTCGGACTCGACGCCAACGTTGCGCCCGCGGCTGCGAACGCCGCACCTCATCCTATTTCCGAGAAGCCGGAGCGACAGACGGTTGCCGGTCGAATTTTCTATCTTTCGGATGTCGCGCCGTTTGCAAGAGAATTGTCACACCATTTGCTGGAGCTGAATTTCCAGGTGGAACGCTTGAGTTCTTCTGAGGAACTCAAGGAAGCGTTAGGGTCGTTGACGGCAGAGGCAGTGGTCATCGATGCAAGTTTCTTCGAGCAACTCGAACACCTGGGTGAGTTTATCAAGCGTGTTCGCGCAAGTACTCAACTTAAGATCCCGCTCCTGACGTTTTCGGTCGAGAACGATCTCGCTGCAAGGCTCAAGGCAATGCGCGCAGGTGCGGATCTCTTCATCCCTTTGCCGATTTCCGCGAAAGACGCAACAAAAAGAGCTCGCGAGTTGTTGGAGCTGACAACCTCCGATCCATTCAAGGTCATGATTGTTGAGGACGACCGCAGTCAGGCGATCTTCGCCGAATCGGTCCTGCGCAAAGCCGGGTTCGAGACTCTGGCGATCACCGATCCGCTCGAAACGCTGGATCGACTGGAACGCTTCAAACCCGATTTGATCTTGATGGATTTGTACATGCCCAATATCTCAGGCATGGAGCTGACATCGATCATTCGCGAGCGCGAACAGTTCATCAATACGCCAATTGTCTTTTTGTCGGGCGAACAAGACTCCGAGAAGCACTTCGAGGCACTTTCCGCAGGAGGGGACGATTTCCTGGCGAAGCCGATTCGCCCCAAACACCTGATCTCAGCCGTCAATAACCGTGCCAGACGCGCGCGTCAGATGGCAAGGCGAAAGACCGTCGATCCGCGCGACAGCACGACCGGCTTGTATTATCGAACCTATCTCATTGACCGACTCAACGAGTTGCTCAATGTTGATGATCGCAGCCAACAACACGGCGGCATCCTCTTTATCGATATTGAAGGGATGCAGAAGTTGCGGGAGCAACGCGGCTTGGCCGTCTACGAGCCTGTCCTGCGGCAACTTGGCGCAACGATCGCCAGTTTTACTCAAGAAAACGAACTGGCCACGCGTTATGGCGATTCGAGTTTCGTGTTGTTGAGCAGCGCGCGGGCGCTGCCGGCGCTTCAGTCGTTAGCAGCGTCCATCGTCGCCAAGCTGGCTCAGGATATGGTGGAAGTCGACCAGCACAGCGTGCGTGTTGCTGCGCGCATCGGCGTCGCGCCGTTCTCGACGCACCTTGCCGACGCGGCCGATATGCTCAATGCGGCCGAACGGGCATCCGTGCGAGCCCGGCAGTTACCGACAGGAGTCGCGGTTCATGTGCATGAGGCGAGCGAGGGTTCTACGCTCGCAGATGCAGTTCGCGCGGCCTTAGATGGCGATCAGTTGCAACTGTTGTTCCAACCGATCGTCTCGTTGCATTCCACCGGTGAGGAACAGTATGAGGTGCTGCTGCGAATGCGCTCCGAAGGCGGCGACATGATCGGCGCGGCGCAGGTCCTTGATGCAGCTCGTTCCGCAGGGTTGGTGGTGGCTATCGACCGATGGTGCCTGGCGCAATGTTTGCGAATTATCGAGGATCGCAAGCGCCAGGGACGACCAGTGCGCTTGTTCATTAACCAGTGTGTCGAAAGCACGATGGATGCCGAACGCATTCCATGGCTCAGACAGCAACTGGAAACCAGACGCATTGCACCGGATGCGGTCGTGCTCGAAGTGAAATTGAGCGATGTGTTGTCGAGTATGCGCGAAGCGCTGGCGTTTTTTGAGTCGGTTCGCAAGCTCGGCGTGCGGGTGGTGGTTGATGAGTTCGACGGCAGCCTGACCGCTCTGCAGTTGTTGAGCGTACTTAGCGCAGACTTTCTGAAACTGGCAGACAAGTACACGACGGGCAACGGTAATTACGCGTCCGATGAGTTGCGGACGCTCATTCGTGCAGCACACGATGGCGGTAAGTATGTGATTGCTGCGAAAGTGGAAAATGCGCAGAGCGCAGCCACACTCTGGACTTTGGGTGTAGACCTCATTCAAGGTAATTTTGTTCAGCAACCAGGAACCGATCTCGGTTTCGACTTCAGCGCATCAGCACTGTAAAACGGGGGTATGTGTGGAACCATCGATGTTGCTGGCGCTTCGAATGAAGTCGCGGTCTGCTCAGCCTGATGAGCGCAGTCAAACCATGATGCATGCTGCGATCCGGTGGTGTCTTTGTTCTGGCGTTTTGTCGCTGCTGGTGGCATACGCGTCGATTGGCTTTGCGGAACCGACACGGATCGCGATTTGGTGTGTTCTGCTGCTAGGCACGGCTGGCGCGGCTTACTGGGCGCGCCGTCTGGCGGAGCGCGGGCCGGAACCGAACACTTCGATTGCGCAGATGTTGGTGGTAGCGGGCGCCCTGCAGTGGGGCGCTGCTCCATTCGTTCTTGGTCAAGTCCATGCCAACTCGCCTTTGCATCTGGCATTGGTGGGTTTGGCATTGGCGGTGATTTGGTTGTTTCACTCGCAGCTTTGGCTTGTGGTCACGGCTCTGAGCGTGCTGCTATTGCCTGGCGCCTGGCAGCTGTTTGGCGCAGAAGGTGGATTGATCGCCGTCGCTGCGATAGCACTGATCGTCTCTGGCCATTGGTGGTTGGTAAGCCGAGAAACGGTCTTAGAGTCGCCCCAAATCGTGGAATCCGCGCAGCCGGTGGAGAGGGTCGTGCAGGCCACCACCATCGACGTTGTGGAGCTGACACAGCTGCGCGGTGAATTGGAACGCCAGCGCAATCTCGAAAAGGAGATGGAAGGCGCCAGGCAGGCCGCAGAAGCCGCAAACATGGCGAAGGGCGAATTTTTGGCAACGATGAGCCATGAAATGCGCACGCCGCTCAACGGCATCATTCCATTGCTCGAAATCCTGCGTGATACCAAACTGGAAGTCGACCAACGTGAGTACTTGAATACTGCGTACTCGTCTGCTCGCCATCTGCTGAGGATCATCGACGATATTCTCGACTACTCGAAGATTGAGGCCAACAAGCTTGAGCTTGAGAGCGTCGGACTGAATCTCAAAGATGTGGTTGATTCGGTCTTCCGCTTGATGGAGCGCTCCGCTGAGAACAAAGGGCTGAAAATCTCAGTCAGCTTCGATCCCAATGTTCGATTGGCGTGCCGTGGCGACCCGGTTCGTTTGCGTCAGGTGCTGTCAAATCTCGTCAGCAATGGGGTTAAGTTCACGGACAAGGGTTCTATCGCGATCCAAATCAGCAAACGCGGCGAAACGCGAACGCATAGCGAAGTGCTTTTCGCAGTCCGCGACACTGGGGTTGGCATCTCGCCGGAGAAGGCCGAGAAGCTGTTCCAGCCATTTTCGCAGGCCGACACTTCGACCACGCGCAACTACGGCGGCACCGGCCTTGGCTTAGTGATCTGCAAACGAATCGTTGAGCTCATGGGCGGGAAGATTGGGCTGAAAAGCGAACCCGGGAAGGGTTCGGTGTTTTGGTTCAGCGTCCCCTTATTGAAAGCGCTGGGCGATGTCAGTAGCCATCGGCGAGATCTGGCCGGCGCCCGCGCGCTGATCGTCAGTGGAGATCAACGGCTGACGCAGCGAATCACGGGTCAATGCCAGATGTGGGGCATGAGCCAGATTTCGACGAACACCACCGCAGACGCATTGAGCAAACTGAAGTCTTCGGCCACATTGGGCGAGAACTGGGCATTCGATGTGGTCATTGTTGATTTGGGCAGCATGCGCACGACAGCTCCGGCACTCTATCGCAACGTCGGTCGCGAGCCGGTCCTTGAGCGGCTCAAGGTGGTTCATATCGAGGGTGAGGAGTCACCGCCAGCTGAATTGGGCAATGACCCGGCCCGAAGTCAGTTGATCAAACGGCAGTTCACCGATGCCGATCTCATGGGCGCATTAAACAAGGCGCTGCTTGTCGATGCAGGTAGCGAGCGGCGCTTCAACTTGCTGGAGGAGGCCGCGCGCCTGGGGCAAGATACCGCGCCACCGATTGATGTCGGCGCGCGAACTGAAACCGGTAAGCTGGGTGGTCACGCCCTGCTGGTTGAAGACAATCCAGTCAATCGTCAGGTTGCGCAACGGCTGCTTGGGTTGATCGGCATTACGTTCGAAATTGCTGAAAACGGAAAAGACGCATTGGATCTGATGGGTCGAGGCGGTTTCGATGTCGTGCTCATGGATTGCCAAATGCCAGTCATGGACGGCTACACTTCGACCCGATCGCGCCGCACACTTGAACAGGAAAAGGGCCTGACGCGTATACCGATCATCGCGATGACTGCAAATGCGATGGCTGGGGATCGCGAGAAGTGCCTCGCTTCTGGGATGGACGACTACATGAGCAAACCGCTTAACCGTGGCTTGCTCGAACAAACCATCCGCAAATGGATGCCAAAATCCACCAGGTCCACCGTTGCGGCAGCCATCGAGCAGCCTGCGGTTCTGGCCGAGTTGCGAGTGTCGGCGCAAGAGGTTAAGCCTGCGCCGGCTGCTCCGGGCCCCTCGCCGGCGCCGGTTCCAGTGCGACTAAGCGAGCCTGTCCGGCTAACGCCCCAAGCGCCCGCCATTAACGAAGCAATCGTCAATGAGCTGATCGATGTGATGGGCAACGAGTTTACGTCGCTGGTCAAGGTCTACCTTGAGGACACTCCAACGAACTTAAAGATCCTGAATGGAGCAGCGGAGCGAGGCGATGTCCAGGCCATGATTGCACCTGCGCACTCGCTGAAATCGACCAGCGCAAACCTGGGTGCGATGGCGTTGTCTGACGTGGCAAAGTTGATCGAACATGGTGCGCGTGCGGGTACGCTGCGCGACACTGTCGGGATGGCACGTCAAGCGAGCATTGAATTCCGGCGAGCGGCCGAAGAGTTGCAACGCTTACTCACGCCATAGTGCGGTTCCTCAATTGGCGCGGCTGTGGTCCAGACCAGCCTGGGCCAGGCGTTCGCAGGAACGGCCAATGATCATCGCGGGTGCGTTAACCCGCATATTTCATGAGGTCGCGATGAAATGGCCTCATTTCGTTGTAACGGCGCGGAACCTTCGAATTGGTTGGAATGACAGGCTGTCCGCTGCCATTTCCTCGCTAGCACGGCTGCGCTTCCTGCTTCGCCCCTCCGGCCAGCGCATCCATGCGCTGGCGTTCGGCGGCGCGCCGCATGCGGCGGAAATCCCGCCTCACCCTCGCTCGTTCTTTGCGCCGGACGACTCAAAGCTCGTCGTCGCAATGGGCGAGGAGCATCGCTTGCGCGCGCAGCGCGCGATGCTCAGAGCGCCCGGCAGCTACGCTGACGGGCCGGGTCAACCATTCCGCCCAGTGCAACGGCGCAGCCGCCGCCCGTTCGAGCTGGCGCGCCGCATGCGGCGCAAGTTTGCCCGCTCTCACCCTTCTCGCGCCTCGATTCCGGCGCAAAGGTCCGGCCTGGCGGCGCAGCCGCCAGTCGTTCAGTCTGGCGCGCAGCTCGCGCGGCGCAAGCTCGCCAGCCTTCAGTCCGGTGTGGCGGCACAGCCGCCACCCGTTCGAGCGTGCGCGCCGCATGCGGCGCAAGCTCGTCAGCCTTCAGTCCGGTGTGGCGGCACAGCCGCCACCCGTTCGAGCGAGCGCGCCGCATGCGGCGCAAGCTTGCCAGCCTTCAGTCCGGTGTGGCGGCACAGCCGCCACCCGTTCGAGCGAGCGCGCCGCATGCGGCGCAAGCTTGCTCGCTCTCACCCTTCGCGATCTTCCGCGTTCCCTCATGAAATATGCGGGTTAATCAGGCGAAACATCTGAATACGATTGCAACCTATCGTGTTGCGCGATGGAATGCGACTACGATTTGCACCGCGTTGGTCGCTGGGGAGCTTGCCGACGCGCGCTACGCAGCCGCGTCAGCGCCATCGTCCGGGGAAAATCATGACATTCAAAATGTTGACTGCGCTGCGGTCACGAGTTCTTGTTGCCGCGCATTTGTTGGTTGCCAGCTGCGTGGCCCAGGCGGAAGTCGTACTCCATGCGTTCAATTGGCCGTATGCGCGCATACAAGCGCGAGCTCAAGAGATCCGTCAGCTCGGCTATGCAAGCGTACTCGTCGCTCCGCCGTTGAAGAGTGAGGGCAGTGCGTGGTGGGCCCGATATCAACCACAAGACTACCGAGTGATCGATCATCCGCTTGGGAACACAGACAGTTTTCGAGCGATGGCAAATGCGCTTCGTACCCATGGCGTTAAGGTCTATGCCGACATCGTCTTGAACCATATGGCGAACGAAGCAGCTCAGCGTTCCGACCTTAACTACCCGGGTCAACGCGTGCTCAATACCTATGCTGCCAACACGTCCTATTGGGGTAACCAGCGACTTTTCGGAGCGCTGACGAACAATTTTTTGTCGCAATGGGACTTTGGGCCGACGCAATGTATCGCTGACTACAACAACGTATGGCAAGTGCAGAACTGGCGTCTATGCGGCGGTGGCGGAGATGCTGGACTGCCGGACTTGATTGCCAATTCCTGGGTGATTCAACAACAGCAGGCATATCTGAGTGCGCTTAAGGGTCTGGGAGTTTCAGGCTTTCGCATCGACGCCGCCAAACACATGACCCTGAGCCACATCAACAGCGTGCTGACGCCGACGATCAAGTCAGGCGTGCACGTCTTCGGTGAAGTGATCACTGGAGGTGGTTCTGGCGAATCCGAATACGAGCGCTTCCTGAAGCCTTACCTGGATGGTACCGACCATGGCGCATATGATTTTCCATTGTTTGCGCAGATTCGTGGCGCGTTCGGTTTTGGCGGCAGCATGAGCCGATTGGTCGACCCCGGGGCTTATGGTCAGGCGTTGGCCGGCTCGCGTGCCATCACCTTCACAATCACGCACGACATCCCGAACAACAGCGGTTTTCGATATCTGCTGCTCGATCCTGTTGACGAGAAACTTGCCTATTCGTTCGTTCTTGGGCGTAACGGTGGCGTACCGCTGCTGTATTCGGATAACAACGAGAGCGGCGACAATCGATGGGTAGATGCGTATCGGCGTAGCGATCTGACACCAATGATCCGCTTTCATAACGCGGCTCAGGGGAGCGATATGCAAGTGCTGTCATATGGCGACTGTCACCTGATTTTTCGCCGTGGCAGCCGTGGCATTGTCGGCATCAACAAATGCGCCTCGACAGTCAATGCGAACGTTGGGATGGACAACAGCGTACTTTGGTGGCACACGGATTATCGCGATGTGTTGAGTGCTCACACCGTTCGCATCACATCGTCAAACTACACGTTCAGCTTGCCGGCCAGGACCGCGCGCATGTGGTTGCGCTGAGAACGATGTGGATCACTCATCGCAGGACTTGTTGTTCTGCGGCGAAGATGAAGCGACTTCGCCTCAGTCTGAAAAGCGATATGAGTTTGGTCCGACAACGCCAGCGCCACAAACACGATCACGGCTGAAAGCCAGCCGCAAGAACCGAAAGCACTGGCGAGGCTTTGCCTCAGACCGACGCGCATTGTTGGCTTCGCCAGACACCGTATTTCCCACAACCCGGGCTTCGCATTTCCGGCCCAGCGGCGCAGCCGCCGGGCGTTCGACTCGGCACACGCCTGCGGCGTGTCAGCGCCGCGTCTCACCCCCTTAACTTAAGGGGCTGCAAAAGCTAAAGCCGCTCCTAAGAAAATTTGACTCATTTGTCGAGATCAGTCTCCGTCAAGGACTCTGGCCGGCATTCCGGCCAAACGCGCCTGATCCAGATCGACAAACATCCGCAATCACTCTACGGTTGTCACTTCATGGTCAGATCGCCATCAGAGAACACGTAGGTTCGAGTGATGTGCAATACATCCACTTCGTCCGCAAGCCGTGGCAAGGGTGAGAACGGCGCTGACAGCTCGATCGTCTTTAGCGCTGTTTCGTCGATGAGTGGATGACCTGAGGAGCGGATAATGTCGATCCCGTCCAAAGAACCGTCGCGGCGAATGGCGACAGTAACAACAAGGTCGCCGCGTAGCTTTCGTCGATCCAACTCCCCGGCATTGAGTGTTCCCACCCGCTTGACGAGCGCTTCCCAGGCTGCCATGTAGTTGGCATACACGTACTCTTGGGTATTGACCGAAATGAACTTCCGTTTAGGGCGCTTGGCATAGGCTTGGGTACGCCGATCGAGTTCTGCTGCCAGACGCGCCACATCAGCACTGCGTTCCATCAGTGTGTCGGCTTTTGGCAGCGTTCGGCGGGGCTTGTTCGCATCCGGTTCGATACGCGCAACTTGCACATCCGCGTCCGAAGTCGACAGGACCGGCGTCCGGTGTGGCGCGGTGATAGGATCCGGTGCCCCGGCCTTGATCGGAACAGGCGCAACGCCTGCTTCAGGTCTCGGCAGGGGCGATGAGAACACCTCCGTTGGGCGCTTGGCTTCATCGCTGTTACCGCCGCCAGCCTGCACAGCATTTGCCAGAAAATCCGCTTTGTCTGGCGTTTCTGAGGTCGCCGATTGGACCAGGATCACATCTAATGAAGGCAGTACCGAAACCGGGTCCCGGTCGGTACGAAAACCGATGCCGAAAATTGCAATCGCGTGGAGGATCGCCGCGAACGTCAGTGTCATCGACAGTCGATCATGCGTTGCCACATCACTCACGTTAGCTCCTGTTCGAGGAAGTCAAAGAGCAGGCCGGCGATATTCAGGCCGAACTGTGCGTCCAACTCTCGAATGCATGTCGGCGAAGTCACGTTGACTTCCGTCAGATATTCGCCGATGACGTCAAGGCCAACGAACCACAAGCCACGTCGACGCAGTTCTGGCCCAACCAGAGCGCAAATCTTGCGGTCCGATTCGGTCAGTGGCTGCCCTCGTCCCGTTCCGCCACGCGCAAGGTTGCCTCGGAACTCGCCTTCTGCTGGGATTCGTGCCAGCGCGAAGTCTACAGGGTCGCCGTTGATCATCAGTATTCGTTTGTCTCCGGCGGCAATTTCGGGGATGAAGCGTTGAATCATGGTTGCTCGGCGGCCCTCGCGCGTAAGGGTTTCGAAGATGACGTTGGTATTCGCGTCGCCTAAATCAACGCGAAAGACAGACGCGCCTCCCATCGCGTCCAGCACTTTGGCGACGCAGGCTTTGTGTTCCGCAACAAAGGCGCGCAGCTGCTCCGGTCGGCGACTGACGAGTGTTGGCGGGCAAAGGGCAGGGAAGCAACTGGTGAACAACTTCTCATTGGCGTCACGCAGCGCCGCAGGGCGATTGACAACGCGAACGCCACGCGCTTCGGCGCGGTCCAGGATCTGCGTGTCATACAGATAGTCTGCGTCGAACGGCGGGTCTTTTCGCAGGAAGATAAAATCGAACGAAATCGCCTCTGCATCTTCAAACTCGCCTGCATCAAACCAATGTTGGGTACTGTCGAACAAGCGGACTTCACGGGATTGCAGCCAGACATCACCATTACGCATCGACAGGCCACCCTGATTTACGACATGCACGGCGTAGCTTCGGCGCTGAGCCTCCAGCATCATCGCGAAAGTTGAGTCTTTGTATGGAAGGATGTGCTCGATAGGGTCCATGAGCACCGCAAGTCGTTTTTGCACAAAGACCCCTTCAGAAAAGTAGTTGGTTAGGCGATGGTCCAATGTATGATGCGTCATCTGTTGCGCTTTGGCGCTAAGCGGTGCTGATTGCCGTTAGCAATCCTTGCGAACACAAATACTTACAAGACAAACTTGACAACCGGTTGAGGCTTGGCTAGAGAGCTTCTTGGGTTGGACCAACCAGCAAGAAGCCGAAAGTGCATGCAACAAGGCCTTCGGTTGCGGAATTGAGCTATTTGATTGGCGGAGGTGCATGTGGACGAATTGCAGAACAAGGGCAGCCTCGCGGGCCTTCGTGTCATGGTGATCGACGACAGTAAGACGATTCGAAGAACCGCTGAAACCTTGCTGAAGAAGGAGGGCTGTGACGTCGTGACCGCGACGGACGGATTCGAGGCTCTGGCCAAAATCTCAGATCATCACCCGCAGATCATTTTCGTCGACATCATGATGCCGCGCCTGGATGGGTATCAGACGTGCGCTTTGATCAAGAATAATCAGGTCTTCAAGGGCACACCGGTCATCATGTTGTCGAGCAAAGATGGACTGTTTGACAAGGCAAGAGGCCGAATTGTCGGGTCCGAGCAATATCTGACGAAACCGTTTACGCGAGAAGAGTTGCTGGGCGCCATTCGGCGCTATGTTGACGGTCGCGCTGCTGCTGTGAGCTAAGGAGTAGGCGGTATGGCTCGGATTCTGATCGTAGATGATTCGCCAACAGACGTGCGCGTTCTGAGTGCGATGCTTGAACGAGCGGGTTTTAATACGATCAGTGCGGCGAATGCCGAGGAAGGGATCGCAAAGGCGCGCTCGGAGCGGCCGGATCTGATCCTGATGGATGTCATCATGCCAGGAACAAACGGATTTCAAGCGACCCGGACGCTGAGCCGGGACCCGGAGACTTCCATGATTCCTGTCATTATTGTCACCACAAAGAACATGGAAACGGACCGTATATGGGGCATGCGTCAAGGCGCGAAGGACTTTATTTCCAAACCGCCGGTTGAGCGCGATCTGGTTCAGAGAATCCAAAATTTGATTGCCGCGGCCTGATTGCTGTAGGGGACAAGGGGACTATCAGCTGTGATCGATCTGCCTGAAATTGCTGCGCTGAACCCCTTCGAGATCTTGCTCGATTACGAAAGGCGTTCGCTCGCCCATGTCGCCGGGTTGCCTGAGCAGCTCGACGCACCGGGCCTGTGGCGAGGAATTGCCTACCGTCTGGGCGATGCCTTCCTCGTCAGCGCGATCGATGAAGTGAACGAAATTTTGATGTTTCCCTCGATCACCACGGTCCCTGGGACAAAGGCGTGGATGCTGGGCATCGCAAACGTCCGCGGAAATCTCGTGACCGTTGTCCACTTGCGCGGGTTCTTGGAAGGCGAACCGTTTCGGGTGACCGAACGTACTCGCGTACTTGTTGTTCGCCAGGCGAGCGGAGCAGTGGGATTGGTGGTTGATGAGGTCCTGGGGCAACGCAGTTTCGTCGATGAGCAGTTGCGTGGTGTGGATGTGTACGCGGATTCGCCGGTCAGCCGGTTCATTGAGAATGAGTATCGAGTTGGACAATCGGTCTGGGGCCTTTTCAGCATCATGGAGCTGATGCGGGCGCCGGATTTCATGCAGGCGTCGGCTTGACGATCTGCGTTCATGAGTATTGCACGGTAACGAAGTAGGGGAGCTTAGGATGAGTGCGGCGGGCGGCGGAATCCAACAGCGCGAATCTTCAACCATGCTTGCCATCCTTGTGGTGGTCTTGCTTGGCGGCCTCATCGGCTTGATCGCGAATTTCATTTTCTCCAACGTAAACAACAACGAAGACCGCGCCGCAATCAGTCTGTCGACTGACATACGCGTGCTCTCGCAGCAGTTGGCGAAATTCGCGGCCGAAGCGGCGGGCGGTCGCGACGAGGCATTCGACGAATTGAGCGATATCAAGGCGACTATCCAGTCGCACTTGAAAAAGCTCGAGGACGGCGATCCGCAAGAGGGCGTGCCGTCGATTCGAAAGAATCCGGACGTACAGACCGCGCTCGACCAGGTCAAGGGAACTTGGGCACCGATCCAAGAAGCGTCGGACGTGATTTTGGCGCGTCGCGATGTGATTGAGCAGTTGAACGCGACGGCGGCTGAATTTCAGACCAAGATCCCGTTGCTTCAATCGCGCTCAGATCAGGTCGCACAATTGCTCGCTGACCGGGGCGCAACTCAGGATCAGATTTATGTCGCGGGACGCCAGGTGACGCTGGCAGACCGCATGTTGCGTCGCTTGAACGAAGTTCTTCAAGGTGGTCAAACGGCGTCGACAGCTGCGGACGGTTTCAATCGTGATGCGGCGTTGTTCGGGCAGGTCCTGGACGGCCTGCAGAACGGCGATGCGAATACCGGGATCCGCCCGGTCGAAGCGCCGCAAATCCGCAATTTGCTGGCAGACATCTATACGACATTCCAGGAGCTGGGCCAGTTTGTGGAAGCCATCACGACAGGCTCGGTTGACTTGATCGACGTCCGCGAGGCAGCGAACACGGTGTCATTGGACAGCGAAGCGCTCCTCGAAAATGCGGAAGTTCTTTCGGCCGCCTATGCGGATCAGGTCAACCAGCGCCTCTTCCCATCGGTTCGCGCAGCGATCGTGTTTGGCGCGCTCGCTGCTATTGCACTCATCCTGTTGGCAATTTTGATCTATAGAGATCAGGCGAAACGGTACAAGATTACGGCCGACCTCAATCAGCGTAATCAGGAAGCCATTTTGCGCCTCCTGGACGAGATGGGATCGCTCGCCGAGGGAGACCTGACCGTCAAAGCGACCGTTACCGAAGACATCACCGGGGCAATCGCTGACTCCATTAACTTCGCAGTTGAAGCGCTGCGAAGCTTGGTGACAACGATTAACGAAACCGCTGTCCAGGTCGCTGCAGCCGCACAGGAAACGCAGGCGACTGCGATGCACCTTGCCGAAGCTGCAGAGCACCAGGCCCAGCAGATCACCTCTGCCTCAGCGGCAATCAACGAAATTGCGGTATCCATCGACGAAGTGTCGCGCAACTCGGCGGAAAGCGCGGACGTGGCGCAACGCTCAGTGCAAATTGCCGGTAAGGGTGCGGCGATCGTGCGCCAGACGATCCAGGGAATGGACAATATTCGCGACCAGATTCAAGAGACGTCGAAGCGAATTAAACGCCTCGGTGAGTCGTCGCAGGAAATTGGGTCGATCGTCGAGTTGATCAATGACATCGCCGAGCAAACCAACATCCTGGCACTCAATGCCGCTATTCAAGCGGCTTCCGCTGGCGAGGCTGGTCGCGGGTTCGCGGTTGTCGCGGACGAAGTTCAGCGCCTTGCGGAACGCGCCTCAAACGCGACCAAGCGAATCGAAACGCTGGTCCAGACCATTCAGTCCGATACCAACGAAGCGGTGAGCTCAATGGAGCAAACCACCGCAGAAGTGGTTGCGGGCGCTCGCCTTGCGGAAGACGCCGGTTTGGCGCTGGGTGAGATCGAAAAGGTATCGAACGATCTCGCGGATTTGATTCAGAACATTTCGCAAGCGGCGCGTCAGCAATCTGCAGCTGCGACGAACATCTCAGCAACGATGAACGTGATTCAGGAAATTACCACCCAGACCTCCGTTGGTGCGAGCCAGACGGCAGAATCGATCGGCAATCTGGCCCAATTGGCAGCTGACCTTCGTCGATCCGTCGCCGACTTCAAGCTGCCGAGCTGAGTGCAGTGGTTCGTGAATTGCCCTTGGAAATACGGAAGAAACGCAACACGTTGTTTAGTTGCACAAAGAGCTATGGAAAGCTTGGGTTGAAGGTTCAGGCATGTTGACGCGGTTCGACCGAACACCGGTTCGCGCCAGTCAACAACCGACGACCATCAGCCAGTCTGTCGGACGACTTTCGAGGCGTCCTAAACTTGGCCGGGACAAAGGAGTCCGCGGATGAGGCTTCAAGACGACATCGATTTCACCACGCTGACCTGGGTTAAGCAGGAGCTGGACGACACGCTCAAGCAAGCTCAGCAAGCTCTGGAAGCCTATGTCGAAGACACTTCCGACAAGAGCCAGATGCGTTTCTGCGCCAGTTACCTGCACCAGGTGCAGGGCACTTTGCGCATGGTCGAATTGTACGGCGCCGCGATGGTCGTCGAGGAAATGGAGCGGTTAGCGCTCGGTTTGCTGGATGGCCAGATCAAACAAGCTGAGGATGCATACACTGTGCTGATGCGTGGCATGGTGCAGCTGCCGGACTACCTGGAGCGCTTGCAAAGTGGGCACCGCGACATTCCGATTGTTCTTTTGCCATTACTGAATGATCTGAGAGCCTGCCGAGGCGAAAAGCTGCTCAGCGAAACCGCTCTGTTTTCGCCGGATCTCAGCGCGGCGTTGCCGGTCAGTGCAGCTGGTGCGAAATTGCCAACGCCACAACCGCTTTTGGCAGCGAATGGAGGTCGCCTTCGACTTGCATTTCAGTTTGGACTGCTCAAGTGGTTTAAGGGCGAGGATATTGATGGGAATGTGACACGATTGATTGCTTCAGTTGATCGCCTCAGAACGATGTGTGTACAGCTCGACGCGCGTCGACTGTTCTGGGTCGCTGGTGCCGCACTTGAAGCGGTGCTCCTGAAGAGCGTTGACGCTTCGGTGGCGCTGAAGCTGCTCATCGGTCGTGTTGATCGCGAAATAAAGAGACTCGTTGATGCCGGGGAGCCGGCTTTTTCGGCTCAGCCACCAACGGAGCTCACAAAAGGGCTGTTGTATTACGTTGCTCAATCGACTTCGAGCGCCCCGCGAGTTGCGGAAGTCAAGCAGGTTTACCAACTCGATAAGCTGATCCCGAGCCAATCTGAACTTGACCATGCACGCGGCGCGTTGAGCGGTCACAATCGTGCGCTCCTTGACACCGTTGGCACCGCAATTAAGGAAGACTTGTTGCGGATCAAGGATGCTTTCGATCTTTACCTACGGACTGGCAGTACCAACGTAGAGGAACTTGCCTCTCAGAGTGAAGCGCTGCATCGCGTGGCTGATACGCTCGGCATGCTGGGATTGGGTGTTCCAAGACGCGTAGTGCTCGACCAAAAGGAAGTTCTCGAACGCATCGTTCAGGGTCGGCAGTCTGCAGACGAGAGCGTGCTGCTGGATGTCGCAGGATCCTTGCTCTACGTTGAAAGCTCGCTGGATGACCACATCGAGCGCCTGGGTGCGGAGCAGAAACCAGAGGCAGCTGCACCTGGCGGTTTTGAGCTGCCGCAAGCTGAGGTTCGAAAGATTCTTGATGCGACCACAAAGGAAGCGTCTGCCAATATTCAACAGGCCAAACAAGACATCGTAGCGTTCATTGAGTCGCCATGGGATCACAGCAAGATCGAACAAATCCCGCGGCTACTGGATGAAATTAGCGGTGCAATGCGGATGTTGAATCTCCCGGACGCTGCCGAGCTTCTAAGTGGTGTGGTTCGTTTCGCGGAAGTCGAGCTGTTAAAACATCGCAGAGTTCCTTCGGGCGATCAATTGGACTTGATGGCCGATGCGATCGCTTCCATCGAATTTTACTTGGAGGCTGTAAAGGAGGGGCGTCGGAATCGCGACAAGATTCTTGACGTGACCCGTCGCAGTCTTGAGGCGCTCGGCTACTGGCCATTGCCGGTCGATGGCGCAGACCTGTCCGCCGATAGCGACGAAATTCTCGAAGTTGCGCCAGAAGCAAGTGATTTCCCCAGATTTCCCGATGCATTTGCTACGGACCGCGTTGGCAGCCCGCCCCCTACCCAATCGCCGATGGCGTCAGAACCAACGGCGGAGCACGATTCGATGGGTCTGCCAGATGCTTCTGCGATCGACTCGATGATCGCCTCTTCCTCGGAGGTGGTCGATATCGACACCTTGTTCGATTCCTCGTTGGGGGATCAAGTCGGAATGGGCCCCTTCGTGAACGAGCCCGTTTTCGCCGACGAGCCCTCGCGCTTACCCAGTGCCGCGTCTGCTGTCATCGACGAGACCGTAGCCTCGACCAGTGCTGCTTCTGCTGACATCGATGTCACGCCATTGGCTGCTCTGGACGCCGTCGATATCGCTCCCGGTGACAACCTGGAATCTCTGCTCATCGGCGATATCGCTCCGGCCACCGAACCGGCTGACATCCAGCTGTCTGGGTTGCGCGTGACCACTGCGGAGCTTGAAGCGCCCGGATCGAGTAGCTTGCTCAGTGATTTGGACTTCATCGATCTATCAAGCGGGACCCAGCCTTTCGATGCGTCGATCAGAGACGACACGGCTCTGAGTTTGGATGATCTGATTGCCGATGTGGCACCAAAGCACGAGCATCTGAGCCTGGATCTTGGTCAGACCGATCCTGAGTTTAGCTTTGAGGTCGACGCAAGAGCGCCTGCCAAGGTGGATGAACTTGACCTGGAGGCGCCGGCATTCACGATGGACCTGGAGGCGCCAGCACTTACGATGGACCTGGAGCCGCCCGTCGCGGCGGCGGACCAGACGGTCGAGCTTTCGGTGTCATTGCCCGAAGACAGCGTCAACGTCGATTCGGCTATCACAACATTCGCGATTCCGGATGTCGGTTTCCAGGCGATGCCGTCGGACGAAATCGATGATGAGATTCGTGAGGTGTTTGTCGAAGAGGTGGAGGAAGAGCTTAACAATCTCAACAGGCAATATCCTCAGTGGAAGTCTGACTTGGGCGATTTCGAGAAGCTCAAACCCGTGCGACGCTCATTCCATACCTTGAAGGGAAGTGGTCGTTTGGTTGGTGCACTCGCGATCGGAGAGTTCGCCTGGAAGATCGAGAACATGTTGAATCGCGTGCTCGACAAGACTATCCAGCCAACACCCGCAATACTCGATCTTCTGGACAATGCGCTCGCAGCGTTGCCGAGCATGTTGGCCGGACTAAAGGGAGAGGGTCGGCCTGACCCGCAAATTGGCACAATCATGTGGGTTTCGGACCAGCTGGCGTCGGGACAGGAGGTCTGGCTCCCAAAATCCTCGCCCGCCACGGTGGCCAAGGCTGACAAGCCGGTCGCTGCGGCGGGAGCTTTCGATGGCGAAATTCAGTCGGCAGCGTTCGAGGCAGAAACCGATCACTCGATGGCGAATGGCGACGTAGAGCCGGTTGCCGTCGGTGTCGGCACCTTGTCGCCCGCCATACCTGCACTCGAACAGCAAGTTCCCTACGAGGCAGACCATCATAGTTTGCTGACGCCCTCGGCCGGATCGCCTTTAGATGTTGATCCGATGCTGATGGAAATCCTAAGCAGTGAGATTACGTCTCATGTGGCAACGATGCGTCGCTTTCTTGCTGAAGCGGAATTGTTGGCGTCACCACCGCCTGTGACTGAAGAGTTGCTTCGAGCCGTTCATACGATGAATGGCGCTTTGTCGATGGTCGACTTGCCTGTTTTGACAAGGTTCGTTGGGCCATTGGAGGGCTATTTGAAACGGCTCCGCGCACAAGGACACGAGCCGAGTTTCGAAGGGGTTGAGGCGCTGCGCGATTCCGCCAATTGCATTGAAGCGACGATGCATTCGTTGGAAAACCACCTGACGGTCAGTTCCACGGAATTTTTGGCCGATCGCGTGGTGGCGTTGCGCGATGGCTTGCCTGCGCCGGACCATCCCTACCAAGGTTATGGCATACACGATCTGGATGAACAGCACCCTGAGACGTCTGCCAGGCCTTGGTACGAAGTTGACACCGTCGAATCGGCGGCGGCGGACGAGCCGGCACGGTCAGCCTTGTCGGAGCCGGCCATCCTGGATATCGTCGAAGAGCCAGACGTCGCGTTGGTGTTCGACGCGGACAATGCCGCTGGCGATGGTGCGATGGTTTCGCCTGACGCAGACGCGGCAACAGTGGATCCTGTTGACAGCTTCAGTTCGTGGCAGGAGGAAGAACCAAATAGCGGCGCCGGCGAGCTCGCAACGGAATCAGATCTCCAGGCCGGACAGATCGCAGAAATCATCGCTATTCCATTCGATGAAGACGCTTTTCTCGCCGACGACTCGCCAGCGGGGCAGACGTCGGCGCAGGTCGGTGAGGATGCTGGTGGTCGGGCTGAGGTGGCGCAGATCGAGGGGGATCTTGAATTCTCCCTGCCGACGGAAGAGACAATTGGTGTCGAGTTTTCGGCTCACGAGCAGCCGGATGGTTCGGTGCCGCTGGAAGTCGCAGACCTTCAGGAACTGCTGTCACAAACGTCGGTTGCACCGACAGGTTCGTTATTGAACGAGCTGCCAGTGATTTCGACCGAGTCATTTGTCAATGCCGAGGTCGAACTGGACCGCTGGCTCAGCGACGACTCGTTTGATCCAGCGGAGCTCGCGATCGCTGATGAAATCGGTGAACTGATTGCTTCCGGCGAGCTTTCCAGCGCGCGCCCTGATGCGGTCTCGATGGACGACGTGTTGGCTCTCACAACACCCGTCGACGATGTTGAAGCCGTGCCGCTCGCGAACTTGGATGTCGTCGCGATCGAGGTCACTGAGGCTGAAGACGAACAGGACGATTTTTCCACGTTAGCCAAAGCCCCGGGGAGCGAAACCGGCGAGCTGCTGTCGGATTTTGCCGGGCAATCGGAAACCTCCAGCGGCGCAATTTTCGAGTTGGCATCTGAGCACGACGGTGTCGAAGCCGATGAGGCAATGGAACTGGCGCAAGCAGCACTTGGCGACAATCCGTCGGTTCCCGAATTCAGCCGCGTTTCCGGGGATGCCAAAGAGGAACACCTGAAGGACGCGGAAACGACGCAAGACCTCCGCGATGCCGTTGGCGAAACTGCAGAACCGGAAGGCGGGGACGATCGAGATACCGACCCACCGGGGGCTTTGAACCTGCCGGACGTTGATCTTGAATTGCTCGATATCTTTGTCGAAGAGGGAGTGGATATTCTTGATCATGCCGACGGCATGATGGCGCGGTTACGCGAATCGCCCGAGGACAGAGAAACCGTGGCGGCATTGCAGCGCGACCTTCATACATTGAAGGGCGGTGCCCGCATGGCCGGACTGACGCCAATCGGTGACCTTAGTCATGCGATGGAATCATTGTTCGAGGCCATTGCGCAAGGTGACCGTAAAGCGACGCGACCTGCGATCGAATCCCTGGAGCGTGCTTTCGATCGGTTGCACGGAATGGTTCAGCGGGTGCGTGCTCGACAAGCGATTGCCTTGCCAGAGAACATCATTGCCCGTATCGAAATGGTGTTGGAAGGTCGCGAGGCGGAGCTGCTTTCGCAGGAAGTGTCAACGCCGGTTTCGGTGCCAGCTGTTCCCGAAACAAAATTGGTGGCAGCGCAGACGGCGGAAGCGGAGCGCGTCGCACCGCCGCCCGCAGCACGCCCTAGCGCTAAACGCAAGACTCAGCTCGACGAGGACGAGGCCACAGCGCGGGCTGCTCAGCAAGAACTCATTCGTGTCCGTGCCGACTTGCTCGACAATCTCGTGAACTTTGCAGGCGAGGTGTCGATTTATCGCTCCCGACTTGAAGCGCAGATGGGCGGATTCCGCTTCAACCTCGTGGAGTTCGAGCAGACGGTACTCCGTTTGCGTGATCAGTTGCGCAAGCTCGAAATGGAAACTGAGGCGCAGATTTTGTCGCGTTTTCAGCGCGAAACCGAACAGTCGGGCGGAACCGAATTCGATCCTTTGGAATTGGATCGTTTCTCGACTTTGCAGCAGCTTTCAAGGGCACTCGCAGAATCAGTATCCGACTTGGTCTCGATTCAGAATTTGCTGGACGACATTGCAAGGCAGTCGGAGACGTTGCTCTTGCAACAGTCGCGCGTCAGTTCTGACCTCCAGGAAGGCTTGATGCGCACTCGCATGGTGCCCTTCGAGAGTTTGGTGCCGCGCCTGCGTCGTATTTTGCGCCAAACGGCAACAGAACTCGGCAAGAAAGCGCAGTTGCGAGTTGAGGGTACTCAGGGCGAAATGGATCGCACCGTACTCGAGCGAATGACCGCTCCTTTCGAACACATGTTGCGGAATTCGTTAGCGCACGGCATCGAGTCGCCCGATGTGCGGCGTGTGCGAGGCAAAGCCGAGGAGGGTGCGGTCAGCATCCGCGTATCGCGCGAAGCGACTGAGGTATTGATTCAGGTGGTTGACGATGGCGGCGGCATGAATCGCGATGCCATTCGACGCAAAGCGATAGAGCGCGGGCTTATGAATCCCGAAGCCCAATTGAGCGACCGCGACATTTATCAGTTTGTTCTGGAAGCGGGTTTCTCGACGGCCGATGAAGTGAGCAAGGTGGCGGGCCGTGGTGTTGGAATGGACGTCGTCGCGAGCGAAGTTAAACAGCTGGGCGGCTCGCTGGAGCTTGACTCTGATCCGGGACAAGGCACGCGCATCACTATTCGGTTGCCGTTTACGCTGGCAGTTGCGCAGGCCGTTTTGGTGAGGTTGGGAGAAGCGACATTTGCCATACCCATGACGTCCATCACTGGCGTCACGCGAATGCCACGAAAGGAACTCGACCGACGTCTTGAACAAAAGCAGTTGGAAATCGCTTATGGCGGCGAGACGTACCAGATTTACGACTTAGGCGATCTGCTTCGCTCACCGGTGAATCACTCGTTAGAGGAAACCCAGGTGCCGATGTTGATGAGCCGAACGGGCGATCAGCGTGCCGCGATTCGAGTCAGTCACGTCATCGGTTCCAAGGAAGTGGTGGTCAAGTCGGCGGGGGCACAGCTCAGTTCGGTTCCCGGCATTTTTGGCGCCACAATCATGGGCGATGGTCGAGTAGTCGTCATTCTCGATCTGGCGCCGTTGGTTCGCCATGGCGTGGCGCTGCGTCAGGCGCCGGAACTGGCCGCAGCACTCGAGTTGCTTGAGCCGCTGCCGGAACCGGCAACTCGCCGGCAACCATTGGTGATGGTGGTGGATGACTCGATCACGATGCGCAAAGTCACCACTCGCGTACTGGAACGCGCTGACTTTGATGTCTTCACCGCCAAGGACGGCCTGGATGCGGTAGAGCAGCTTCAAGATCGCTTGCCGGACGTTATCCTCCTGGATATCGAAATGCCGCGTATGGATGGATACGAAGTCGCAACTTATATCCGTAATGACCATCGACTTAAGCACATTCCAATTATCATGATTACGTCGCGAACCGGCGAGAAGCATCGCCAGCGGGCGATGGAAATCGGAGTTGATCGTTATCTCGGGAAGCCTTACCAGGAAAGTGATCTGTTAAAGAACGTGCAAGAAGCACTGACCGCGGGCCACGCCAATGTCCACTGAATTTTCTGTCGCCCTGGTTTATCAACAGGCTGAAAGTTCGGTTGCCTTGCGCGCGGCGTTGGCCAACGCCGGGGTACGCGTTGCTTTTGAGTCGCGGGCCGATTCCATTGATTCGCAGGGCATTCTAAGCAGCGGTGTCGATGCCATCGTGGTCAATCTCGATTCGGAACTCGACGATTTGCTCGATCTGGTGACTGACGCTCTGGAAACTGCAAGTCAGCCGGTGATTTTCAACGATCCGGAAGCTTCCAGTGACTTAAGCGGTTGGGATCGCGCGAGATGGCTCCGCCACTTGTCGGCAAAGTTAAAGGGCGGGAGCAACGTTACACCGCCGCCGCCGCCTGACGCTCAGTCGATTCCGGAGCCGAAGCGGCCAGTTGCCACAACAGCCACATTGACCAGGCTGGCCGACGAGATTGTGGCGCCGCCTGTCACTCAGCGACAAGTGCCCGCAAAGGGGCCGCTGAACGTGGTGGGTGCACTTGGCAACGCCGATTCCGACGATACGTTCGCAAATTTGGCCGACATCAATTTTGATGCACCCGCCCTGGCATTGCCAATCACCCGAGAGGTGCCGGTGATCAGCGCGGCTCAGACGGTGGGCGACTCAGAAATTCCATTGGATGAGTTCTTGTTTGGGCCGAGCCCGATGGCCGCACCGACCACAGCGCAGTCCTCGGTCGTGGATGATTTATCAGAGCTTGATGCGCTATTCGCTGAGCCGACTTTGGTTGAGGTGTCAGCGACGGCGTCGGATCCACTGCCAAACGACGTCGAATTGTTCGATGCGCCTTCTTCGCTTGCGGATGTCACTCAGTCAGGGTCTGGCAGCAGCGATTTGGCGGATCTCGACGCACTGTTTGCGGAATTGTCTGGCGAGCCAACGCCAATAGCGATTTCCGAGTCCAAAGCAACACGCACTGAACCTAAAGCCGTTGAAGCGCCTATTGAGTGGTCGCTCGAACCGGTAGAGATGCCCGAAGAGCTGCCCAAAACGAATGTGGGGAAGACAGTAGCTGAGTGGCGGCTGGATGCGCCTTCGAAGCCGCTTGTTAGCGAGATGAGCCAAAGCCCGAAGCCGCCCGCTAAGCCGATCGAGAAGACTCTGCCTCCTCAGTTTGAGGAATCACTGGCGTTGGCCGATTTGAAGTTGTTCGATGAACCGGAAAAAAACACTGCGTCGGTGGTGGAGAGCGAAGCGCAATTCAGTATTGATACGCTGGATTTTTCCGCCGACTTCGACTTTGACACCAAAGCGGAGTCTGGTTCCGTAAAGCCAGCGCCAACGAATGGTGACGATCTGGCATTGTCTGACCTCGACTTCGCACTGGACTTTTCTGCCGACGAACCGAACGCGGGCGACCTTGCGCTGGTCGACGATTTCGACGGGCTGTTTGCGAGCAACTCTCCAACGCCGGTTCTAGGTCTTTCGCTGCCTGACTTGAACCGTGTTTTCGTACTTGGCGCTTCGATTGGAGGTCCTGAGGCCATCAAGGCGTTCTTGGCCAAACTCACTGCCAATACGGCGGCGGCCTTTGTGGTCGCACAGCATATGGGCGCTGAATTTTTGGAGATGATGGCGATGCAACTTGATGCCGCCACACCACTGAGCGTTCGCTATCCGAAGAATGGTGAGCGACTGAAACATGGCGAGGTCGTGGTCGCACCGGCAGGTGAGGAGTTAAGAATCGACGATAGCGGTTGTATTCGACTGTCGCCCATTCAGTCCAACTCTCCCTATAGTCCGTCGATCGATCAAATTGTTCGCGACGCTGCAGATCGATTTGGCGATCAAGCAACATTGGTCCTCTTCAGCGGAATGGGTGGAGACGCCGTCGAAGGGGCGCGCTATCTTGGTCAGCGCGGTGGCGAGACGTGGGTGCAAGACCGAAAGAGTTGTGTTATTGCATCCATGATCGACGCAGCGAAGGCACAGGGTGTGGTTCGATTCGAGGGTTCGGCTGATGAGCTGGCCGAACGAGTTAACAGTGTGCTGAGCTGAGTTTCTGGGTGAGCGAACTGGTTCGGTGAATGGCAAGTGGCTAAGTGAACGTGGGGAAATAAAATGATTGATCAGCGCGAAATTCGCGGCCTCATGATCCCGGTCACCAATGGACGCGTTCTTTTGCCGAATGCAAGCGTCGCCGAGGTGATTACACTCTCGACACCGGAAAAGATCGCCAATGCGCCCGCATGGCTCCTGGGGCGCGTGGCGTGGCGTGGGTGGCGCATTCCTCTGTTTTCTTTCTCCCTCCTCGCTGGCATGGCGTTGGATGAGGGTGCGCGCGGTACTCGTGTGACAGTTCTGAAAGCGCTTGGTGGGTACCAAAGAATGCCGTTTCTGGCGATGTTGGCGCAGGGATTTCCTCGACTGACGACGCTGTCGCCGGAGGTGCTTGTCTCCGCTTCCGATTCCGTACCAACTCGCCCTGGCGTACTGATGAACGTGCTCGTTCGGGATGATCAGGCGGTGATTCCAGATCTCGGGCAGATCGAACTTTTGATCAACCAGTCGCTGCTTGCCGCAGCCTGATGCGCGTTCGTGCCGATCAACTCGATGGGCAACTGCGTAACGGGTTAAGGTCGAGTTATCTGATAGCCGGCAGCGAACCCTTGCTCGCCATTGAGGCTGCAGACGCGCTACGGCAGGCTGCGCGAAATTCTGGTGCAACGGATCGTCTCGTTTTCGACGTCGGTTCGGGATTCGATTGGGACGAATGGCGAATCGATGTTCGTTCCCTTGGGCTTTTCGCGCAGACACGGTTGATTGAGGTGCGTTTTTCGAACCTCAAGATCACACAAGGTGCGGCAGAGGCGATCGGGGAATTCGCGCGTGATCCTGGGCTGGATATCTTGCTCGTGACACTACCTGAATGGAACAAAACACTCGAACGTCAGGACTGGGTTCAAGCAATCGACGCCACAGGAGTAGTGGTGTCGATCCCACCCATGAATCGTGACGATTTCCTCCCGTGGTTGCAGCGCCGAGCGGCTCGACACAAAGTGCAATTGACCCATGACGCCATGGAAGAGCTGAACGCACGCGCCGAAGGGAACCTGTTGGCCGCTGATCAGGAGCTTGCGAAACTCGCCCTGCTGACATCCGGGCAGGTCGTCGATGTTCTGACCCTGGTGGATCTTGTGGCGGATCACGCGCGCTACGATGTGCAGACGCTTTGGGAGGCCGTACTGCGCGGCGATCCTGAGCGTGTTCGCCACATATTGCATGCGCTCCGTGCTGAAGGCGAGGAACCGGCAGGGCTTCTTTGGTATCCGATCGGACAGATGCAGACCTTGATGATGGCTTCGGCGATGCAAGGGAATCTGTCGAACTTCTGGCCTACGCGTGGTGTGTTTGGATCGCGAATGGCCTTGTATCAGCGAGCGCTTGATCGGCCTTGGGCACAACTCTTTCGAGAGGCACGCATCGTGGATGGCGCGGCGAAAGGCCGCGAGGCTGGAGATTCTTGGGTGCTTATGGAACGTTGGCTTTTGCGAGCAGCAATTCCGACGCAGGCAGAGCGATTTGCAGCGTGAGGACTGCAGCATTCCTGGGCGGGACATTCGATCCACCTCACATCGGTCACCTTCGCGCTGGTATCGAGACGATTGAGGCTTTGGGCTTGGCAGAGCTGAGCTTTGTACCATGCGCAATGCCTGCGCATCGGGTCGTGCCGGGGATTTCTGCGAGCGATCGGGCATCGATGGTCAAGGCTGCCATTAGTGCCGAACCCAGATTTCGCTGCGATTGTCGCGAATTGGAGCGGCAGGGGCCGTCGTACTCAGTCGACACCCTGGGTTCGATTCGACATGAATTGGGTTGCGATGCTTCAGTGATCTGGATCGTTGGCGCCGATGCATTCTCTGGCCTAGCGCTCTGGCATCGTTGGCAGCAACTGTTTGAGCTTGCGCATCTGGTTGTGCTGACGAGGCCAGATGCCAATGGGCTGATTGACCCGCGTCTTGAACTGGAGCTCGCGCATCGATCGACGTCTGATCCCGCCGAATTGCGGTCAGCGAGCGGCGGTAAGATTCTTCGACTACAGATTCCGTTGTTGCCAATTTCCTCGACCATGATTCGCGAGCGCATCATGGCCCGTCGATCGATCATGCATCTGGTTCCTGAACCTGTGCGCCAGATGATTGATGATCGGCGCTGGTATCGCCACTTATAATTCCACCTGTCCAACAAGAGAAACGAGAACTTTGACCACCGAAACAGATCATCCGCCGCGCAAACGAATGAAGGCAAAACCAGCAGTGAAGCAGCCTGCTGGAAGCACGATCGAGACGGCCCCAAAGGTACGCAAACGCGCTTCGCCGCGTCAGACGGTTGCGAGTGAGTTTGCGAGCGCTGAGGGTGGTACGATCAAGCGAGCGCGCAAAGCGCAAAAAACCGTGCCGCAAAAAACCATTGATGAGGTGGTCCGCGAAGCTGTCGTGGCGCGCTTGGATTCGATGAAGGCCAACGATCTTCGAATCATCGATGTGCGCGGAAAAACCAGCGTTTGCGACTTCATCGTCATCGCCAGCGGCACGTCTACACGCCACGTCAAATCGATGGGCGATGAGGTGGTTGTGACGGCAAAGAAATTCGGTTACTCGCCGCTTGGGGTTGAAGGCGAAAAAGACGCCGAGTGGATTCTCGTCGATCTTGGCGACACGGTCATTCACGTCATGCTGCCGCGCACCCGCGAGTTTTATCAGCTCGAACGCATGTGGGGAATCGTCGAGGAATCGCGCGCAGCGGCCGCGCTCTGATCGCTATGCGCGCGCGGATTCTTTCGATTGCCGAACGTGCGCCAGTGTGGATCAAACAGGGTTTCGAGGACTATGCCATGCGCCTGGAGCGCTCGCTGCCATTGACATTGACCGAGTTGCCCCTTGGTCCGCGAGGCAAATCGATGGATCCCAATCGCGCCGTGCTCGATGAAGGCCAGCGCATGTTTGCGGCGATACCCAAACTGCACCGTGTGATTGCTCTGGATGGTCGTGGCGAAGCCTGGTCGTCTGAGGCATTGGCCAAGCAACTCACGGCATGGATGATGGACGGTCGTGATTTGTGTTTTCTGATCGGCGGGCCGGATGGGCTTGCAACTCAGTGTTTGACGGCGGCCCATCAAAGATGGAGTTTGGGTCCGCTCACTCTGCCCCATGCCCTCGTGCGCATCGTGCTCGCCGAGCAGTTGTTTCGCGCGCTAAGCCAATTGGGGAACCATCCTTACCACCGCGGCAGTTAATCTGCGCCGTCGCGGCGACTTCCGCCATTCTTTTGGAGCGGTCAAAGCGAGGAGCGAACCGCAGCATTAGCCTACGCTATTGCGAGGTGCACAGCGACTCGAGCATTGCGATCTCCTCAGCATCGAAACCTGCATCCAGGCGCGCCGACACATTGAACGGGCCGCGGAGGCGTTCCATCGAGTAGTGTTTGAGCAGGGATCGGAAGGTGGACTTGGGTTCGAGGTTGCGCTGCTGACACGCGAACTTGAACCAGAGCGAGCCGATCGCCACGTGCCGCACCTCCTCATTGAGGATGACGCACAGTTTCGCTACCGTGTCCATATCGCCTGCTGCTGACAGGCGCTGGATCATTCCAGGCGTAACATCCAGCCCACGCGCCTCAAGCACTCGGGGCACGAGGGCCATTCGCGCAACAATGTCATCTGCGGTGTCGATAGCCATCTGCCATAGCCCGTTATGCGCTGGGAAATCTCCGTAGGCAAAGCCAAGCTCCCCGAGTCGTGACTGAAGCATCAAGAAATGTCGGGCTTCATCGGCGGCAACGCTCGCCCAGTCGCGGTAAAAGGCATCCGGCATTCCGGCAAAGCGATACACAGCATCCCAAGCCAGGTTGATGGCGTTGAACTCGATGTGTGCGATGGCGTGCACCAATGCCGCACGCCCTTGTGCAGTATTCAACTTGCGCTGCTTGAGCTGTCGAGGTTCGACCAGCCGTGGACGCAATGGCCGACCGGGTACCAGAAGTGGTTTCGCCTGAGTCGCCGTGATCGACAGGTGGTTTGAGCGAATCGCCATTTCTGAAGCGAGGGTTCTTGCGCATTTCGAGGCTGGCGACATCTCGGTCAGGCATTCGTACGCGAGAGAGCGAGGGTCGGTCATTTTTTTGATTCGTGTGGCGAGCTGTGATGATCGCATCTAAAGAGAGGTATCGAACTTTCGCAGCTGTTGGAGCCTTGACGGAGCCGGATTTTGTTGCTCGGAGAAGCTTTGGCTTTTGATGCCTCTGCGGAACACCATACCAGCCTAAACGGGCCGCATCGCGAGGCTGATCATTGCCAGGACCTGTTCGCCGGGCAGATCCGTGACCGATGGTGCGATCGCTAAATGCTGCATCACGTCGCCTGTTCGAATGCCGCACAAGCCGTGTACGCAAGACCAGATGAACAGCGCGCGCTGATCGATCTCTTCAGGTGGCATTGTCCCGGCGAGCAGCCGCAGCACGTTGCGCAGCACATCGAACGCAAATACCGCATTGCGAACGAGATCGGGATGTTCGGCCGGTGCTGGCCATGGTGTGCTGAACATCAATCGATACTCGAGCGGGTGGTCGTTGGCGTACTGCAGATACGCTCGGCCAAGTTCGCCAAGGTCATGTTCCGCGTCCACCGACGTGGGACGCGATTCCAGATGCATACGGAAGTCCTCGAAACATCGGGCCATGACAGCGGCGAGTAAGTGATCTCGCGAGGGGTAGTGTCGATAAGGCGCCTGATGCGAGACGCCCAGCTTACGCGCTACTTCGCGAAGGCTGAGAGCCTCCAGCCCCTTTTCTGCAATCACTTCGCGCGCGGCTTCGACGCACGAGTCCTTGAGCGGAATGGGAGCTTTCTTGCTCATTCGACGGGCTTCGAGGTGTCATGGCAACCTACGATGATCGCCGATGCGCTGTCATCCCGCTCATTATTTGCGTCATGATGCGCACGCGCAGCGAGCGTGGCGCGGTCATTAGCGAGTAGCCCAGAAGTTTCGAGAGAAATCCAGGACGAACCAAGGACCTTTTGCCCAAGGCATGCAATGTCTCCTGGGCGACGATGGATGTGCTTACTGTAGCGCCCAGGCGCATGCCAGCCCGGTCTGCGAAACCGCTGGATACCGGGCCCGGGGCGCAAGCCAGAACATCGATACCCTGCACTGAAAGTTCGTGCGCGAGCCCTTCTGCCAGTGTTTGAACATAGGCTTTGGTGGCGGCGTAATTGCTCGCCCTGGGAACGCCCTGGAAGGCAACGATGGAACTCAGAAGGACCATTCCTCCGCGACCACGTTGAGCCATGCCCGGCGCGCACGTTTTGCACAGAGCCATCACAGCCCGGCAATTTACGTCGATCTGGTCCAGCTCGTCCATTGTGCTGGTTTGCAGGAATGCGCCCGATGTACCGAATCCGGCCGCCGCGACGAGCAGTCCGATCGGCCGATCGCTCATCTCCTTGCATAAATCCAGGAGCGCTTTTGAGTCGCCCAGGTCGAGTGCCCGAACCTCGCACTCGATGTTGCTGCGTAAACGCAAATCTCGCGCAAACTCGCTCAGAATTCCCGCGCGCCGTGCGACCAGAATCAAATTCAGGCCCCGATTTGCCAAGTCTGAAGCGAACGCTCTGCCAATACCATCCGATGCGCCGGTCACCAATGCCCATGGGCCGTAGCGGTCGAGAAATTGAGAGGTCCTCATCGGTCGATCTCCACGATGATCTCGAGAGGCTTACCGTCGTAATCCAGTGCTGCCTCGTCGAAGCGCGGTGGTCTTAACGACGGCCTCGCGCCACGGGACACGCCCCAGGATTCCTTTGGCATGCCCAAGAAGTTCTTGTCGAGTTCGCCATTGTTGTTCGCATCGTGGCTGATGGCGAGAGCAACACGACCGCTCGAAACGGCTTCGAACCTGCAGAAATTCTGGTCGCGCGACGCAGGAATCACGATGACGCGATCTTGGGTCGGCTCGTCCGGGAATCCAGCGGGCGATTCGAACAGCCCGCAGCGGATAGTGCCGGTTGGATTGGATATGCCTTGAACATCGACGGTTATGGTCTCGCCCGAAGCGTGCGACGCCAAACAACACACTACAAAAACCGCCAGCGATTTCCTCATTTCTTTGCTCGACGTTGTTGACAGTGTCTACATTAGACCCTGATACTGTTGACACTGTCAACTGAGAGGTATTCCATGGTTTCGATACGTTTGATTGGTGCTGCGGTCATGACGAGTCTCTGCGCGTGGAGCGCCGGGTGTGCCTTCTCCACGCCGATGCAGTGGAAACCGCTGGCGAACGAGGAATTGGTTGAAGTTTCGATCACTCACGCGAGATTGGACCCGGACCATCGGCAGGCTTTCGACAACTATGTCGACAAGCTCCGGAGGGTGATGGACGACCAGCCGGGTATCGTGGGTCATTCATTGCGTCGGGAGATCTGGGGTGATCAGGTTTGGACCTACACCGTTTGGCGAAGCAGCGCCGATCGGAATGCGTTCGTGCGGTCCGGCTTGCATAGACGCGCCATGGTCGACAGCTCAAACGCCATTCTGGAAATGCGGGTGCGTCAGCTGCAGCTGCCGTATTCGCAAGCACCGCGTCAATGGACTGACATCCTGGAGATACTTGGGCCAGAAGAAAAGCAGAAACGTTGATCCGGGCAAGGCCTACGGCAAAAAACACCGCGGTGTGAAGCCCAGATCTCTGGCTGTTCCGACGTCGAACACCTGATCCTGGGCAAGGCGTTCCAACGAGATCCGACCGATCAAATGAGTTGGTGTGGGAATGGGTATCGCAAGCCGTTGCGTAGCTCGCGCGCTGCGGATAATCAGCTCGCGTAGCGAGAGCCTCTCGGCGCCCGCAACGACAAGCTGACGGTCGAAAGCCTGTGGTTGATCTATGCACAACAAAACGGCGGACGCGATATCGGCAACATGTACGGGCTGGCGTAGCGCGCTGGCGCCTGGTCCAATGAGAAATGGGTATGTATAGAAGCGTCGAACCATGCGCTGGATTCGCGCTACCAGATGCTGTTCTCCGCCATAGAGCATGGATGCGCGCAGCAGCGTTGACGCAATGCCGAACTCTGCACTCCGGTGGCGCACCCGCGTCTCGCTATCGACAAGGCGTTGCGCAATCTGGGCCTCGCCGCTTGCGCTGCTTGCGATTTTGGTCTGCGCGCTGGTAGAGCTCATGGCAATGATCTGCCGCACCGAGCTTGGCAACGGGTGTCGCGACAACCATGCGGCGAAGGCGTCCAACGGTCCGAGACTCAAGATGTGTGTCGTTGCTGCGGGTGCAGCGGGCGCGACTTCGAGGCCGCTCAACCACCAGCGAGGGTCGCGCTGCGTGAATCGCGATACAGCGGTGTAGCTGGCAAACTGCGGCAACAGCGAGGCCCCGATCGCAGACGAGGCGCCAAAGATCAACGGTCGAACATCGTTACGCAACGGCGGCGAACGCTTCGCGGGCAACTTGAAGCGTTGTTTCAATGACCGCCGCGTCGTGGGCCATTGATGTGAACCCTGCCTCGTACGCGCTTGGCGCGAAATACACACCGCGCTCGAGGCAGGCATGGAAGAAGCGCTTGAAGCGCTCGATATCGCAACGCTGCGCATCGGCAAACGACGTCACGGGGGCATCCGCAAAAAAGAACCCGAACATGCCGCCGATGGCGACAGTCTGCAACGGAATTCCGGCAGCGTGAGCCGCGTTCCTAAGGCCTGTGCATAGCTCCAGCGTTCGGGCGCCCAGAGCCTCGTAAAAACCTGGCGCCTGAATCAGCGAGAGGTTGGCGAGACCAGCTGCCATCGCCACTGGATTACCGGACAGCGTGCCCGCCTGATAGACCGGGCCAAGCGGCGCGATGTTCTCCATGACGGCGCGCTTGCCGCCGTAAGCGCCAACCGGCATGCCCGCACCGATGACTTTGCCGAACGTCGTCAAGTCGGGGACAATGCCATACAGCGCTTGTGCGCCACCCAGCGCAACGCGGAACCCGGTCATCACTTCGTCGAAAATCAACAGGCTGCCGTGGGCGTCGCAAAGCTCGCGCAAGCCCTCAAGGAAACCGGGTGAGGGGGCAATCATGTTCATGTTGCCTGCAATTGGTTCTACGATCACCGCGGCGATATCGCTTCCGACCTGCGCAAAAACATCGCGTACCTGATCGAGATCGTTGAACTCAGCTGTGATCGTCAAGTCCGCCAGCGCACTCGGAACGCCAGGCGAATTGGGCAGCCCGAGGGTGAGGACGCCGCTGCCAGCTTTGACCAGAAACGAGTCTGCATGTCCATGGTAACAACCGGCGAACTTCAGGATGCGGTTGCGGCGAGTGTAACCACGCGCAAGTCGGATCGCCGAAAGGCACGCTTCGGTGCCTGAGGAAACGAAACGGACCAGATCAACGGCGGGGACCAGCCTGATGATCTCCGCTGCCAGTTCGGTTTCGAGCGGATTCGGGCAGCCATAGCTCAAGCCGTTGATCGCAGTGCGCTGCACAGCCTCAATCACCGCCGGATGCGCATGCCCGGCAATCATCGGGCCCCAAGAGCCAATGTAGTCGATGTAACGCTTTCCTTCGACATCCCACAGATACGGTCCTTGCGCGCGGGCAACAAAGAAGGGCTCGCCGCCAACCTGTTTGAAGGCCCGCACTGGTGAATTGACGCCGCCGGGGGTGACCGCCTGCGCGGCGAGAAACGCTTGATGGTTGGTGGTGTTCGTAGCGCTGATGGTCATTTGTGCCGTTTGGTCAAAGTCGAAAGTGTGCTTTTGTCGGCGGTATTTAAAACTGACAACTTCAGTTGACCGCTATTCCTTCTCATTGCGCTTTGTCCCAATGAGCGCCCGTCCAACTGAGGGTTCCAGGTCTAATGTCGGAGCAGGCGCAGCGCAATCGCCGAGCGCATCACATGACACGGCAAAACACGGCCTTTAAGTACCGTGATTCGGGGACGTGCGCCAGCCACGGATGATCGGCTCCCGCGCCGCGAACATCGAGGATCTGTACGCTGCGGTTGGCATAAAACGCGGCGCGGCGGATCATGTCCAGGAACTGCTCCTCGGACACCAGTCCCGTGCATGAGCATGTCAGCAGGATGCCGCCGGGTTTGGTGACGCCCATCGCCAGCTTGTTCATGTCCAGATACTTCTTTAGCGCGGGGATCACCTGTTCGCGATCGCGCGTCATTTTCGCCGGATCGAGCACAACCACATCGAACTGCTCGCGATTGATTGCCGCATCGCGCAGCCAATGGAAAATGTCGGCCTGTTTGAACTTGACCGGCGTGCGGTTGAGTTTGGCATTCGCTTGCGCGATCTCCAGCACTTCTTCATCGAGGTCGATCGCGATGACCTCGTCGGCACCCGCAGCTTTGGCGTAAATCGCAAACCCACCCGAGTTGCAGCACAGGTCCAGCACGCGTTTCCCAGGCGAAAAACTGCCGAGCGAGCGCCGGTTGTCGCGTTGATCGGCAAAAAATCCGGTCTTGTGTTTGAGGCCTGGTGCGACTTTGAACTTCAGCCCGTGCTCGATAATTTGCGTGGGCGCCGGTGGATCTGGTGTGGAACAGTCAAAGCTCTCTTGTTTCGCCACGTGCTCCTCGGCAAACCAATACAGTTTTGCCTCCGGGAATTGCGCGACCAGCGCGCGTCGGATCTGGTCGCGGATGCGCCACATGCCGGCACTGAAGTACTCGATGATCAACGTGTCGGCGAAACGATCGACCACGAGGCCGCTTAAATCGTCGCCTTCGGAGTGGATCAAGCGATACGCATCAGTGATTTGATCGAGCTTAAGCACATCCAGGCGCAATCCGATCGCGTGTACGATGCGGCGTTCAAAAAACGCCTGGTCGACGGCTTCGTTGTGCGGAGTGAGAACACGCAGGGCGATGCGTGAGTGCCCGTTGTAGAAGCCGCGGCCAACAAAGGCACCGGTGCGGTCTTCGATGTCGACGATCGAACCGGGCTTGGGTTTTGGATCTGGCTTCTCGACCATCTTCTGGAAAATCCAGGGATGGTTCGAGCGCCGTTCAGTCTTGAGCCGCACGAGCGGCAGGGCAGGGGTATTCATGTGCGGGAGAATAGCGGCATCGGCGGGCGCCGTTGCATAAAGATCGCGCACAGGTACAATCGCCGCATGAAATCGATCGATAACAACAAGCTCGATGCCATTGTAGCCGCCAGCAGGCGCGCCTCAGAAATGCGTGGTCACGGGTACCGCGAACAGGCGCTAAAGATGTATCCGTGGGTATGCGGGCGGTGTGCACGCAGTTTCACCCGCGCGAATGTTGCCGAGTTGACGGTGCATCACCGTAACCACAACCACGACGACAACCCCAGCGATGGCAGCAACTGGGAGCTGTTATGCCTTTATTGCCACGACAACGAGCACCAGCGATACCTCGATCACGATCACGGCAGCCTCACCGGCGTCAATGTGCCGGTGGCGGCGACGCACAATCCGTTCGCCGCGCTGGCTGGGTTGATCAAGAAGTAGCGACTTTGGTGAGAGTCTTTGTTTGACGCCCTGCGGCACGCCAGTGTTTTCCAAGGTTATTCGAAACATCCTCAAGTGTTGCATACACCGTCGGCAGCACCAGGAGCGTGATGAAAGTCGAAAAAACCAGGCCGCCCGCAATCGCGCGTGCCATCGGATAGTAGGGTGGGCCGTTGCTGCCAATGCCTACATCGCTGATACAAAGCGGCAGCAATCCCAACACCGTTGTTCCCGTGGTGATCAAAATCGGGCGCAGACGCTCTTTGCCGCCCAGCGTCAGCGCGGTGGTCCTGTCGAATCCCTGGCGGCGAAGCGTGTTGACGTGCTCGACCAGCACAATGCCGTTGTTCACCACCACGCCCACCAAGATCATGATGCCGATAAAGGCCATCACCGAAAACGTGGTCGGCCAGATCAGAAACGTCCAATACACACCCACCACGGCCATGGGGATAGACACCATGACAGCCAGCGGGTACAGGAGCGATTCGAACAATGCGGCCATCAGCATATAAATCAGCACAATCGATAGAACCAACAGGAACACCATCTCCTGCGCCGCCTTTTGTTCATCCTCGAATCGCGCACCAAGGTTGTAGCCATACCCGGCGGGAAACGGAAAATCCTTCAAGGTCGACTCGATGGCTTGCCGGGCCTTTTCCATATCGCCGTCTTTTTCCAGTTCCAGCCGAATCGAACGATTGGTGCTGCGATCCTGCCGGCTGATCAAAGTCGCTTCTGGCGCCATATCGATGTCCACCACCGCCGATAATGGGATGCTGGCGCCGTCCGGACGCGTCAGGCGTATCTCTTTCAGATCGTCCAGAGACAGCTTCTGAGCGTCCTTGAACCGCAGCCACACCGGAACTTCCGTGTCGCCCTGGCGGAACTCGCGCAACGGTGTGCCGCGCATCGCGACCTGAATCAGCCGTGCGATTTGCGAAGGCTCGAATCCAAGGCTGGCGGCGCGCTCGCGGTCGACGCGTACCTGGATCTCCTGCTGTTCCTGGGCATTGTCGACGCGCACTTCGACGAACTCGTCGCGTTTGTCCAGCAGGCGCTGAATCTCGTTCGCCAGTTCAATCAAGACTTCAGTGGAGTCCCCGGTGACATTGATCGTCAACGCCTCACCGCCACCGCCGCCGCTGCCCGCCCCAGGTGGACCATCGTTGTCCAGCCCGACGATGGCTTCGCCGATGGCGAGCTTCGGCATACCCTCGCGCACCATGTCTTGAAGCTCTTTGGCAGAGCGTTTTGCTTCGTCGCCCGCAACAATCTGCAATCGGGTTTGCATACCCTGGTCGCGCGAAATCCAGCTGTATACCGATTCGATTTCGAACTTCTCTTTGTTCGCTAACAGGTAGGCTTCCACTTCGCGCGCTGCGGTTTCCAGCTGGTCCAGGCTATAACGGCCATTCAATTCATAGCCGATCTCAAAGTCGCGATCCTCGTCGCCGCCGAAAAAGTCGGTTTTCACCTGGTTCAACGGCAACGCGATGCTCGCAAACAACAAGACGATGAGCGACAGCGTGATGCCGCGATGCGCCAGCGTCCAATGCAAAATCTGTTCATACCGATCTTTCCAACGTTCGACGATCGCAACGCGCTCCAGACCGCGCGGTGGGTCGATGCGCGCGGCGAGCATGGGGATAATCGTGACGGCAACGAACCAGGATGCCAGCAGCGCAATAGAGAAGGGCACCGCAACGAAATACAAAAATAGCCCGACTTGGGTTGTGCTGCCGAAGACATTGGGCAAGAACACAATAATGCTGGTCAACGTGCCCGCACTGACCGCAAGTTGCACCATGCGCGTACCTTCGATAGCCGTGCCAACACGGTCCCGGGGATTCTTCTCGCGCTGCTGAAAAATGCTTTCGGTGACCACGACTGCGTTGTCGACCAGCATGCCAACACCGAGCAACAGGCCCATCATGGTGAGTACGTTGAGCGTCAGTCCCACGAAATTGATCGCACCGAGGCTGATCGCGATGCAGATCGGAACCGACAGCGAAACCATCAAGGTACTGGGCCAATGGCGTAGGAAAAAGTACAGAACCACTAGCGAAAAGAGCATGCCCAACCAACCAGCGTTCACCAGTTCGAGCAGCGAGGTCTGCACGCCTTCGCCCTGGTTTCCAATCAGATAGATCTCGATGCCAGCCAGGGCGCCACTGGCTTCGATCTTGCGCACTTCCTCCATGACGCGCTGGCAAACGTCGACCAGATTGGCGCCGCGTTCGCGGCGGATATCGACACCTACCGCATAGTTGCCGTTCAGAATGCGCTTGAACTCGACCTCTCGCTGCATGAAACGCACCTCGGCGACATCGCGCAGACGCAAGCCGTTGTCGTTGATCAACAGCGCGCCATACTCTTCGAGTGAGCGAATTTCGCCCACGGGCTGCACCCGGTAGCGAAACTCGCCATCGTGGATCAGGCCCGCCGACGTCGAGAAGTTAGCGGCCTGCAATCGCTGCGCGACGTTGTTGAGGTCGACGCTGTGCGAAGCGATGCGTTCGGGAAGCAAATCGATTCGGACCTCGTTAGGTTGCACGCCAGACAGGTCCACCGAGGCGACGCCAGGGATCCGCTCCAGCGGCCTTTTGATGCGACGTTCCAACAAATCGTAGGCGTCCAGCAAATTGCCCGTGGTGCTGGATAGTCGGATTTGCAAAACCGGCTGATCGTTCGTCGAGAATTTCAGCACCTGGATGCGTTGGATGTCGTCCGGAAGTTCGCTGCGTGCGGCGTCGACGCGTTCTCGGACTTCACTCAACTTGACCTTGAGGTTTCTGCCCCAGTCGAAAATCATGAAAAAGGTCGCGCCATTCTCATCGGCATTGGCAAACATGCGGTCGATGCCAGAAATCGTCGCCAGCGACTCCTCCAGCGGCCGGACGATTTCGCGCTCCACCTCCTTCGGTGTTGCGCCGGGGTAGGGCACGCTGACCAGGATAAACGGCGCGTCCAGCTCAGGGAAAAACTCCAATTTGAGCAGCCGCGCGCTGAGCATCCCGAACACAACACAACTCAGGAACAGCATGATCGTCGTCACAGGACGCTTGAGCGCAATCTCGGCGAGTGTCATGGCTAAGACTCCTGCAGCTTCACGGCGGTCGAAGCCGACTTCTGATGATTCTCGACAGCGCCTGCCACTGCCGCCGGTTGGCGATAGTGTTCGCGCCGATCGATTTGGTCGTATAGCACCGGAATGACGACCAGAGTCAGCAGCGTCGAAAATGCCAGCCCGCCGATCACGGTGATCGCCAGCGGCTGCCGCAGCTCCGCGCCATCGCCCAGACCCAGAGCCATTGGCATGAACCCGATTAAGGTCGTCAGTGTGGTCATCACGATGGGTCTTAATCGCGTGCGGCCGCCTTCCAGCAGCGCTTGGTGTTTGCTGCGCCCGCTCGCTCGCAGTTGGTTTACTCGGTCGATCAGTACGATCGCATTGCTGACCACGATGCCGACCAGCATGATCAGGCCAATGAAGACGATGATCGACAGCGCGGTGCCCGTGACCCAAAGGCTCAAAATGGCGCCAACCAGCGCCAAAGGCACTGAAAACAAGATGATGAACGGATGCAGCAGCGACTCGAATTGTGAGGCCATCACGAGGTACACCATGAACACCGCCAGTGCCAGGGCCAACAACAAAGAACGAAAGGAAGTGTCGAGATCTTCACTTTGGCCAGCAACTTTGGCCGCAGTGCCCGGCGGCAGGTTTTCGGCATCGACAATCGCCTGCGCGGCGCGCGCCGCGCTGCCCAAATCGCCACGCAAACTTGCAGAAATCACCGCAACGCGCTCCTGGTCGCTGCGTCGGATTTCAGCCGGGCCTTGGGTAATGTCGATGCGCGCAACGGCATCGAGAGGTACTGGATTGGTACTGGTTGGATTAACGATCAGACGCCGGACAGCTTCGACAGAATCGCGGTCGGTTTCGGTTGCGCGCACCAGGACATCGATTTTCCGATCTCGCAGCGAAAAGCGCGTCGCAACTTCGCCACGCACTTTGCGCACAACCTGGTCGGCCACCTGCCGGGTGGTCAGGCCGAGCGCTGCGATTTTGTCTTGATCGAAGTACACGCGCAGCTCTGGCGCACCTTGTTCTTGCGAGTTCTTGACGTCTGCGAAAATGGGGTCTTGGCGCATTTTGGAAGCGATGCGCTCGCTTGCAATTTTCAGTTGTGCCAAGTCGTAGCCGACGATCTCAACTTCGAGCGGCGTGTCGAAAGCAAACAACTGCGGGCGGCTGAATTTGGTCTCGGAACCGGGCAGACGGTCAGTGAACGCGCGTAAGCCTTCGATAATTCCGGGTTCTGCCGAGCGCGGTGTGCCTGGGTTCAGCGAAACCAGGAGTTTGCCGATGTTTTCGCCCGATTCGGTTGGGTTAGCGTCCAGTCGCGCACCGGTGCCGGCCGTTGCGAAGATCTGCTTCACACCTGAAACGGTCAGCGCCTGAGTTTGTAAATCGGTGATGACCTGGTCGGTACGAGCGAGCGGCGTACCGACTGGCAATTTGATATCGACCTGCAACTGGCCCTGCGCAAATTCCGGAATCAGCTCAAGCCCAAGGCGCGGCACGATCGCTACGCTCAGAGCGCCACTGAGCAACGCGATGCCCAGAACGGTTGCCGGATTTCGGAGTGACCAGGGTAACAGCCAGTTGTAGCCGCGAGTGATACGTTCGAACCCGGTCATGGTGATTTTGGCCAGCGGCTGCAGCACACGAGTTGCGACCGCTGCCAATAGCCGCCAGAGTACGTGCGCGAACTTCGCAACCGCAAACGCGACTCGACGTACGATCATGAAGATCAAACGTAGGACGAACAGCAGCAGCCACAGCGGGAACAAAAGCAGCCGCATATCGTTCACAACTGGCGTGTTTGCCAGCAACCAATGTGGCGTGTGTGCTGTCGTCGCCGCTGGCTCTTCGATTTTTACAGCGCGCTCGCCGGGTTCGCCGAGCGAAGACAACATCGGAATGAGTGTGATCGCGACCATCAGCGAGATCAGCATCGCAAAGGTGATGGTCAAAGCCTGGTCGCCAAACAACTGGCCAGCGATGCCTTCCACGAAGACCAAGGGTAAGAACACGGCAATATGCGTGAACGTCGAGGCGCTGATGGCCATGCCGACTTGACTGGTGCCTTGCACCGTGGCGTCCAGCGCGCTCAATCCCTCTTCGCGTAACCGGCGAATGTTCTCGAGCACGACAATGGCGTTGTCGACAACCATGCCGGTGGCCAGCGCGATGCCACCCAGCGACATCACGTTCAAATTGATATCGAACTGCAGCATGAAGAAGAAAGTCGTAATGATCGAAACTGGCAGCGACAACGCGATCACGAAGGTTGCCCACGCCTGTCCCAGGAACAGATAAATCAGCAGAATCGACAGCAGCCCGCCGATCAATGCGGCTTCAACCACCTCTTTGATCGAACTGCGAATGAACAAAGACTGGTCGTCGATCTTGACCAGCGTGGCACCTGCGGGGATCTGATCCTTGAGCCGTTCCAGCGCCCGCTCTACGCCGTCCGCCACCGTCACCGTGTTCGCATCTCCTTCCTTGTAGAGTGCTATTTCGACGGCTTCTTTGCCATCGCTGCGAATGATGGCTTGGCGCTCCTTACTACCTTGACGAACGTTGGCGATGTCTTTGAGTTTCACCGGCACACCCTGTGTGCTGACAAGCATCTCGCCCATGCGCTCTAGCGTTTCAAACTGGTTGATGGTGCGAACGAGGAAGCGCTGATTGGCCTCATCCAGGCGCCCGCTGGAAATGTTGATGTTCTCTGCGCGAAGCCGTTCGATGACGACGCTGACGTCAAGATTCAGCTGCTTGAGCCGATTTTGATCGATCTCAACCTGGATTTCGTCTTCCAATCCGCCGGAGACCTTGACCGCCGCCACACCCTCCACCGGTTCCAGGCGCTTCTTTAAGTCCTCTTCGGCGTAACGGCGCAGTTCAAAAAGGGATGCGCTGTCTTGCGCTTTTGCAGCAAGCGAATATCGCAGAACCGGTTCCGTCGATGGATCGAAGCGCAACAACAAGGGTTGATTGGCTTCCAGGGGTAACTGGATCAGTTCGAGTTTTTCCCGGACATCAAGGCTGGCCGAATCCATGTCCGTGCCCCAGGAGAACTCCAGGATCACGTCCGACTGGCCGGTTCGCGAAACCGAGCGGATGCGTTTGAGATTCTTGACCACGCCCAGCTGCTCTTCCAGCGGTTCGCTGATCAGATTCTCGATTTCTGCCGGTGCGGCGCCCTGATATTCGGTACGCACGGTGAGCGTCGGATACGATAGATCCGGCAACAAATTGACGTTTAACCGCGATAAGCCGATCAAGCCGAAGAGCACAAGCATGATAGTGAACATCGCGATCGTGACACGGCGATTGACGGCGAACTGGACGACGTTCATGGGCTTACCTTCTGGTTCAGATCATTCCCGCTCTGGCGGGACGCAACGAATTCAGCACTCGCCAACGGCACGGCGATTGCCAGACACAAATGGCGCAAGGCGAATGTGCCCAACGCCGGAGGTGCGCTTAGCCGCGTCAGGTACCCGGCGTGGTCGATGTGGCGACGGCCGAAGCCGGGGCATTGATCACTTCGACCTTAACACCGTCGCGAAGCGCCGCCTGGCCCAGGGTGACGACCATCTCGCCCTCCGATACACCATCGATCACTTCCACCTTGCCGTTATCGGAATACCCCAATGTGACTTTGCGCCGCTTGGCGGTGTCGCCATCGACGACGAAAAGCGCCGCATCCTGGTCGTCGCCTATGAGCGCGGCGCGCGGCACGACAAGCGCGTCGTTGCGCTGGTCGTAAACGATCCGAACACGTCCGAACATGCCTGAACGCAAGGTCTTGGACTCATCGCGAAACTGAGCGATGACGCGGAACGTGCCTGTCGTGGCATCGACCACTGGCGAGACCCGTGCGACGCCGCCAACAAACACCTGGCCGGGCAGGGCATCGACCAACATCTGCACAGGTTGATCGGCGGCGATCAGGCGCATCTCGCGTTCGGGAACGTTGATGACGGCTTCAAGGGGGTCGAAGTCGTCGATCTTAAACAGCGTCTGGTTGATCTGGATCAGATTGCCCACCTTCACATCGCGCCGGCTGACGACACCCTCAATAGGAGCGCGTATCTCGGCGTAGGACAATTCCAGCTTGCTCATGTCGAATGCGGCCCGTTGCGTATCAAGATCGAATCGCGACCGATCGAACACGTCCTGAGAAATGAGCTTGCGGTTGAACATCTCCTGTTGCCGCTGGTAGTCGTTCTCCAATTTTCGAAGGTTAGCCTCCGATTGCTTCAGCGACAGACGCTGGCGATCGGAATCGAGTCTCGCGAGCACCTGGCCGGCACGAACCAAGTCGCCCTCTTCGACGAAAATCTCCATGACGACGCCGCTGGTCTTGGCGGCGACCTCCGATTCCGCCTCTGCAACCAGATTAGAGGTGCCCTGGAACGCGGCGGTCACCGGCGAGCGAACGGCTGTCGCCACCTCGACGGGGACCTTGATGTTCTCTTTGCTTTCACTGTCGTCTTTAGAATCCGGCCTCTTGCACGCCGCCAGGGATAGCGCCAGCACCGTGGTTGCGGCGATCGCCAATGTACGAAGTTGTTTCATTTTGATTGGTCTAATAAGTGTGTTGGTAGACTAAGACACCAATGCACGAAGTCTCAGGCCCGAAAGTCATGCAAGTACTATTGGCTGTTGAAACCGGAACAACGCGGGCCAAAGGTCATCGCCTACGCTGCCGTTCATTCAAGATTGGAGGTCGTCGCCAATATTGATCTCCTTACATCAAGTGGATGTGAGGCATGGACCGGGCCAACGAGCCACGGCATACTTGTGCGATTGATCGGCTGTCGTCCGGCCGTCGTTACGCTTTCGAGAATGTGGGGATACTCAATGAGGTTAGTCAGTATCGTGATGTTGGCTCTGATGGCTGGAACGCCTGTCGTGGCGCAGTCTAAGGGCGATCCGGTGGCCGGAAAAACGAAGGCTTACACCTGCACCGGTTGCCATGGCATTACAGGTTATCGCAACGTTTACCCCCACTATCACGTTCCGCGGATAGCTGGTCAAAATTACGAATATTTGGTGACCGCACTCAAAGCTTATCAGGCCGAAACGCGTAAACACCCTACTATGGTGGCGCAAGCGCAAAGCTTGAGCGAGCAAGACATTGCCGACATTGCAGCCTACCTCGCCAACACGCCCAACCCATGAGTGCTACCACTATGAAATCCCACGCGGTCATTCTTGTGCTTGGCGTGCTGTTGTCCGGCCATGCGCTTGCCTCAGGCAATGCCGGCCGCGGCTTAGAGTTGTCCAAGACTTGCCAGGCTTGTCACGGTGTTGACGGCAACGGCGTTGGAGATCCGCAATATCCAATCATCGCTGGGCAGTATGCAGACTATCTTGAGCATGCGATGAGAGCCTACCGCTCGGGCGAGCGCGAGAACGCGATCATGCTCGGATTCGCGCAAGCCCTGAGCGATCAAGACATCAAGGACCTCTCAGCCTACTTCGCAGCGCAGAAATCCAAAGTTGGCGATCTGGATCCAAAGAACGTCAAGTAGTCGCATCTCGACTGCCAAGACTGTATTCGCGTTTTAGGCTCGCACGCACATCGTCGTGTCGACAGACTCGCAGTATTCACACCCGATGAGCGCCTGCTCGTTGGGATGTGCTCATTCCAGATGCGCGACCTTGGATTTTCCGGTACAGCACGCGTTCGTGCTGCGTGTCCTGTGATTCAGGCGTCCTTCGGCAGGAAAAAGAACTCGCTACCCTCGTGACCGGCGTGACGCAGAGCTGAGTACTGCGGACGCTGTGGCAACCTCGCGACTGCAGAGCGCTGACCGACCAATTCGCTCAGGTTCTCGAAGAGGCGATAACCTTCGGATAATCCTTCGGTCTGCTTAAGCGCTGTCAGAAATGCATGGGCGAAAATCGAGTGTCCGCTACCGCCGTCGTCCAGTACGGGCTGCAGCCCGCCTGAAGTAATGACGGTGCGTGCCTTGACGCGCGAAATGAACAACAGGTCTTCTTCTTTTGCATCAATCGGGATTGGGCGGATCGAATTTCCGCTCAAAGTTCCCGAATAGCAGGAATCGGCCACGACCAAGACGTGTTTGGCCGCTGAAGCGCCAATGTAATCGCTGATCTGATCGTTGCCGATCCAGCTGGACGGGTCGTCGCTGCGACCATCCACGGGAATCCAATAGCCACGCTGACTGCCATCAATCTGGCCGTGGCCGGCAAAATAAATCAGCAGGTTGTCATTCTTGGTCATCGCCATTGTTAACTCGGCCAGCTTGGCGATGATGACCTCGCGCCCAGCATTGGTCAGCGTGGAGACCTTGTACCCGTAGCGATCCCGCAGCTGAGCAGAAACAGCGTTCGCATCGGCCACGGCCGTACTGAGCGCAGGAAAAGCGCCGTATTGATCATTGCCTACGACAAGCGCGTAGTAGTTGCCAAGATCGTTGCGCATCCGACGCTGAAACAGCTTGCTCGTGATGCGCTTCTGCGCGACGGACGAAGGGCCACGTTCCCGTGTGATCAAGAAGCTCTGTACCGCACTCAATCCGTCGTTGGTGATCGCCTGAATCTCAACCGGAACATCATTGCCGACGATATCGATATCGACCTGAAACAAGCCGTCGGCATCGATACTTGCACGCATGTCGCGATCATTGATTTTCAGGGCTTTGATCGATTCGGCCGGGTAGACGCGGCCGACGATTTGGTACGTTGGTACCGCCGCCAATAGTGGCGCGGCAAGAACGCCGCTTCTGGTGGCGACAAGTTTCGGTGCAAGAACCTGAATCTTCGGCGATGTACCCGGGGGCGCCGGGCCTCGGTCGCTTGCCGCTACGCCCATTTTTGCGAGCAAGTCTTCGGTTTCGCTTCGGGAGCTCTCAACATCGCGCTGTTGATCGGCAATTTTGCGTTCGAGTTCTGCAATCTGCGCCTGCGCCTTGCTGGCCCTCTGGCGATCTGCCGCGGCAGCGGCCAGGGACGCCCGCGCCTGATCAAGCGCGGACTTCGAGTGATTCAGTTCTTGCTCGCGTGCCGACAGCGACGCCCTGGCTTTGCCAAGTTGTTGACGCAAGTTGTCGACTTCGCTGCGCAGACGATCCAGTTCGACGGCGTCTGCCTCGCGCTGCGAGCGTTGCTCGTCCGTGACGACTTCCAGGGTGGCGCCTTCCAGACCGGAGGCCTTACGGTACCAGTTCATCGCAAGCGTCATGTCTTGGGCGACGCCCTTTCCACCTTCGTACAAACTCCCAAGATTGATCATCGCGGTAGAGCTGCCTTTTTCTGCTGCGCGCCGATACCACTGAGCTGCCATCGCATAATCGGGCTCGACGCCCAGGCCCTGTTCGTAGATTTCGCCCACGTAGTTCATGGCATCGACGTCGCCCTCCTTGGCGGCGGGCAGCCAAACTTTGAGCGCGGTCGCATAGTTGGCACGGTCGAAGGCGACATATTCGCCACCACGGATCGCGCAATCCTTCGCCGTTGTTCGGAGCGGACGACGCGCAGACAAATACGTGAAGTTGCCGCCGAGTTGCCGCACCTGCCCCGGCAACAGACAGTCGACGATGTACAGCTCATCGACAGTGACAGCCCCTTGCGGCAGATCCACGCGTTTGGCGTACAGCGGCGCTGCCCCCAGTGCAACGACGCCGATCGCCGCAAACACGGTGGTTCGGATGTGCGACGTTAGTTTGGACATGGCCCAGGCTCCACTATGGTTATTGCGTGACAACGTGATATCGCGATTGAGCAGGACACATTAGACAAAACCAATCCCACGGCAACTTGTAAGCGCGAAGGAAAGTGCGTTCGCGCTATGGCAGGCTGTTGAGAAACAGCCTTCGGGCGCGAACCATGGGTCGAACACGTAAGTGCTTGATCCATTGAGAGCGAGTCCGCACATGTGCCGGACTCGCGACATGAGAAACGCACAAGAAGTGCGCTTCTGAGCAACGTGTTAGAACTCAAAGCGTGCCCCAAAGTTCAGCGTTGATCGGTCCAGACCTTCCTGGCCGATGGACTCTCGGAATTGCAGGTAAGCTTGTCGTCCGTTCGCGAGGATGTAAACCAACCCAAATCCAACCGAACCGTAGCTACGGTCGGGTGTATCCGGTCTGAGGACAAACGCTTCGCCCGCATCGCCGTTGATGAAGGCGGCGCCGATCTCGGTGTCGTCGGCTTTGGCTTCTTGATTCCAGGTCAAATCGAAGCTGGGCAACAACACCCCGTTGTCCAAGCTAAATGCGCGATTCACCTGCAAGCCGACGCCGTAGACAAGCGAGTCCACATCCTGGCTGCTGAAGCGTGCCGCAAACGCGCTGCCCTGTTCGGAAAAGGCATCGACATCGCTTTGCACATACCGCAAGAACGCATTCGGCGTGATTGTCCATCCAGCCCGGTTGATGTGGTAGCCGATACTGGTGGCGAAACTGAGTTGCGTCGCATCGGTCTGCCCGCTCGCGGTGTCGTCGACCGAGAAGTTACCCAACGTTGCGCGAATGCGCCGCGTCTGGTCTAACGACACGCGGCCGTAGCTGACGCGCGAGTCGACATAGACTTTGTCGCTGACGTAATACGAGCCATACCCGGTCAGAGTAAATCCATCGGTGTCCAGAGCGCCCGAATCGGTCAGCCCCGAACTGAATTGGTTGTACCCGATCGCAGCGCCAAGCACAAAACGGGCGCTGTATCGATAGTCGACGCCAGCGGTTACACCGACGGAATCGAAATCCTGCACCACCTCACGTTCGCCAGGCCGGATCGACTGATCGCCCCTGCTGACCGTACCGTTGGCAAAGAACCCCCACGGGCTGATCAAGTCGCCGGCGCCGCCGATTTCAGGCTCATCATCGATCAATCCGCTGAACAGGCTCAGTGGAATTGCCTGGCTGCCATTGATGACAGTCAGCCCGGAAAGGCTGAAGCCACCGCCGCCGCCCCGCAACTCGGCCATTCGCGCATCGACATTGAAGAACTGCGTGGTCGACAATTGGTTGAGCGATGTGAATTGCGAGAGCACTTCCTCAGGGTACACAGCGCGCACCGCATCGGTGACATCGTTGCCGGTTGCTGCTTGCCCCAATAGCGCATTGCAGAATGCAGCAACTTGTCCGCTGGCTCCGGAGCACAATTGCACGACGGGACGCGCGGCTTCGTTGGCAATCGGGTCGAGCGGATTGACGTTTTCTTCGATTTCCTCTTCTGCATCGTCGTCGGCCGGGGCGCGTACCGTGGTTTCCTGCGTTGCGCGATTGTTGCTCGGCTGCGGATCGGCGGTAGTCGCGCTGACGGTCGCTTCGTTGGTCACGGTTCCAGCTGTTGTCGGCGCGGTCACCTGCAAGGTAGCGGTCAGTATCTGACTGGCCGGTAACGGCGCGTTCGCGCGACATTCGATCGCTGTGGTGCCAGTGCAGGTGAGCCCAGGACCAGTGGCCGAAACCAAAATCACGCCAGAGGGCAGTGTGTCGCGAATCACAACACCGGCTGCCGCTGTAGGCCCGAGATTGCGCACGGTCAATGTATAGCTGAAGGGTGCAGCAAACAAAACGGGATCAACGCTATCGGTCTTGACGATCGACAAGTCAGCCGTTTGCGGCTGCGGTGGCGTTACGGTGATCGAGACACTGGCCGAATTGTCGGCTGGAACCGGGTCAGGCGTTGCGGAAGACAAAGCGAGCGTCGCTGTCGCCGAGCCTGTGCCGTTGGCATTGATCTGGCCCGTCAGGCGCAATTCCGCAGTTTGGTTCGCGGGCAGCCCGGCACCGCGGCAAACCAGGGCAGAGCCTTCTGCACCGCAGGTGAAACCTGTGCCGGAGCCGGCCGAGAGGGTCAACGGGCCGCCTGGTGTGGTGCGAAGTACAACCATCGAGGCAGCGCCTGGGCCGCGGTTCCTCAAGCTCGCCGATATCTCAACCGTAGTGCCAGCTGCAGCACTCGCTGGTGCACTGGCGCTCAATTGCAGGTCGGCTGATTGCGGAGGCACAACGATGTTCTGGACGGTCGTTGTTTCTGTATCCGTGTTGTTACTGGGGGTTGCTTCGATTTGCTGGGACGTGACCGACGCGCTATGTGTCACGGTGCCAGCCTGTGCGCTCCGAACCCGGACCGATACCGACGCTTGCCCGTCAACGGCCAACGATGACAGCGTGCATACCGCTTGCGTTCCAAAAGTGCAGGACCAGCCGGCACCGCTGAATCCGACGCCCTCGACGCCTGCGGCCAGTGGAATGGTCAAGGTCAGGCCCGTCGCAGATTGCGGGCCAAAGTTGACGATACGCGAAGTCAATTCGAAGACTTCGCCCACCGTGACCGGATCTGGCGTGTCGCTTAGCTCAAGGACCAGGTCGACGCCTGATGGAGCCGGTACCACCGTGAACGGCGCATTCGCAACCAGGGCCGTCGGAAGATTGTTGGCGTTCAATTGGGCTCGGTTAACCAGAGAGCCTGGGCTTGTTACCGTAGCCACGATCGTCAACAACGACTCTGCATTGCGTGCGAGCGTGTTGCGGCGGCAGTCCACCAATTGGCCTTGCGAAGCGCACACCCAATCGGGCGCGTCAACGTTCCGGAACTGAACGCCGGGTGGCAGAGTGTTGATCAATACGAGGCCGTTGGCATCGGCGGTTGGCGAGGCGTTGCGGACAGTCAGCGCAAAACTGATATCGCCGCCCACCGGGACGCTGCTGGGTGTTGCGATGTTCGTGAATTGCAGCGCCAGATTGGCGGTGATCAGCGTCGACTCGCTGGCGGACGTTGATGTCGCCGATTGGGCCGAGCTGACCTGCGCCTGATTGGACGCGGTGCCGGCAGATTCGGCGCGAACCCGCAAACGAAGATTGCTGCTCGCATTTGGGGCCAGCGTAGCCGGCAGGCTGCAGTTGACGATAGCCGTGCCGGTACACGTCCAGCCTGTCCCCGTGAAACTCCTGAAGCTGACTTGTGTGGGCAGCGTATCGACCAGCGTAAAATTGTTCTGCGGGATGTTGCCAGTGTTGGTCACCGTGATCACATAGTCGAACTCGTCGCCGGTCGCGACGGGATCGGCGCTATCCGTCATCGATAGTGCCAATGAACTGTTCTGCGCCGCCACGACGGTCGACAGCGCGGACGCATTGTTGGCTGTGTTCGGGTCGAAACTGCTCGTGTCGATTGTCGCGGTGCTATTGCCGGTGCCGGCGCTCGACGCCAGAAGCCCGATCGTTGCGGCAACGCTGCTGCCAACCGCAAAAGTCGATCTGGTGCAGCTGACGTTCTGGCCAGCCGCAATGCATGACCACCCTGCGCCGCCAGAAACAGTGTCGACTGTGAACACTGGGCTGAAGGTTACGCTGGTTGAGACATTCGCCGCATCATCGGGGCCGCTGTTGCTTGCTGTGAGTGTGGTCGTGAACGGGCTTCCGGCAATCACACTTGCCGGTCCGGTGAGCGCAACACTGACGTCCGCAGTGCCGCGCAGATTGGCGATCGCACTGGCGGTGTTATTGTTGACGTTCGGGTCCGCTTCTGCGCCGGTCACGGTCGCAACATTGGTGACGCTCGATCCATTGGTTGGCACGGGCAGGTTGTACACCACGACTAAATCCAGCGGGGGTGCCGCCTGACCAATCGCCAGGGTGCCGCCGAAGCTGCAAACGACACTGCCGGTGCATGACCAGTTGCTGCCGCTGAACGACTGCAAGCTGATACCGGCGGGCAGCGGATCATTGATCGAGACGCCGCTCGCCTGCTGGTTGCTGGCAGTACTGTTGGACACCTGCAAGCGGAACGTGAAGGGCTGGCCTCTACCGATGGGCTGTATGCCGACGACGGATTGGATCAGCGAAAGATCGACCGCCGGTGGCGGCGGATTGCTGACTGCAATCGAGGCGGTTGCACCGCCCGGGCTCGGGTCTGGCGCGCTTGAGGAGGGTGTCATGGTCAGTTGGGCGTTGCCCGTTCCCGGGCCTGCAACGCCATTGATGACAATGTTCGACGCGGTGACGCCATTGGCCAGCGTGCCCGTGGGACTGCCAGCGATGTAAGTGCACTGCACGACACCACCATTGGCATTGAATGTGCAATTCCAGGCTGGCGATGTGGAAAATCCGCTGAATTGGATTGGCCCGCTCAATATGCCATTGACCACCGTATTCGGCGCATTTCCAGGGCCTAAGTTACTGATTTGTGTCGTGAAGCTAAGCGGCGTGCCAACGTTCGCGGTCGGGGTGCTGGCAACAATCGCGGCATTCAGATTGGCCTGGGCGACGATGACCTGGGTCGATTGCGTGATGTTGGTATTGTTGGCTGGATTGATATCCGATCCTGTGAACAACGAGGTGACGGAAATCTGTACCGTTTGCGGCGCCGCCGGCGCTTGAAAACGCAGCACTAACGGCGTCGCACTGCTGCCGCCGGCCAGCGATCCGCCACTCAATGCGCAGTTGATCGGGTTTACGCCGGTACACGTCCAACCCGGCGTCGGTTGCGGTACTGGCGTTAACGCCGATGCGTAGAAAATGTTGGCGTTCACGCCGTCGGCTGACGGCGAAGCCGCAGCATTGCTTACATTGACGGTGTAATCGACATTGGCGTTGACCGCCACGGGATCTGGATTGTCGCTCACCGTCACCGCCAGATCGGCTTGCGCCAGCGCCTGAGCAGTGACTAAAAGCAGCGTGAGCGAAGCCAGCGCTTGTCGAAGCCAATGTGGTGACATGCCAAAATTTCCCCTGTGACTCGGCTTATGTTGCGAATTCCACGCTTAAATCACGGACATCGCAAGTATTTGTGTAGTGATGACCAATTGGAGATGACTAACACGTTGTTGAGAAACGCTCTTCCTGTGCGTTTCTCAAGTCGCGAGTCCGGCACATGTCCGGACTCGCTCTCCACGGATCACGCACTTACGTGCTCGACCCATGTGCGAACGATCCATGGTTCGCGCCCGCAGGCTGTTTCTCAACAGCCTGCTAACGACCGGGTGCGGGCACGCGGGCCAAATCGAACATGGTTTGCAGCGGCAGGCATAGAATGCCGGCAAACATTGATCCGGAGTTTCGCATGGCCAGACGGTTTGCGGTTGTAACGCTCTTGCTGTTCGCTCTGGTGGCGTGTCGCCAAGATACGCCTGCGGTACCGGCTCAGGAAATCGCGGTTACGACGGATGCATCGGCAGCGAGCGAGTTTTCGATCCTGTCGATCACCGGCGAGGCCGACGAGGGCCGGCCGGCGCTTACGATTCGCTTCTCTGAGCCGTTGGCCCAGGCGCAGGATCTCAATCAGTACATTAAGGTGACCGGGAGCGACGGGAAGACGGTGGATGGCTCGTGGGTGATGCAGGACGAAAGTCGACTGATCACATTCCCAAACGTCAAAGCGCAGGAGAAGTTCAAGATCGAAATTGCCCCTGGCATCGTCAGTGCCGGTGGCGATTCGCTTGCCAGCGGCCAGATCAGCGAAGTGTCCAGTGTCGATCTGCCGCCAGCCGCCCTGTTTGCCAGCCAAGGCAGCGTGCTACCAGCACAAGGTACCGATGGGTTGCCAATCCTGACCATCAACGTACCGGAAGTCGATATTGAGTTTTATCGGGTCCGTTCCCAAAGCGTGCCACGGTTTTTGCGGGAGTTCCAAAGCGGAGGTCGACGCGGATACTGGGATCTCAACGTATTGAAGCGCATTGCAGACTCGGTGTATCTCAACCGCTTTGTGACGGGCGGTGGCGCCAACGAAAGGCGAACCACGCATGTTCCGGTTCATCAAATCGATGAACTGACCCCGCCGGGCCTGTACTTCGTTTTGATGAAGCCTGCCGGGCAAGTCAGTACCGACTTCCAAACCAACTACTTCGTGCGTAGCGATATTGGCGTTCATGTGCGTCGTCATGCTCACAAAACCTGGGTGGCGGCACGCTCGCTGGCGAGCGGAAAGGCGCTAGGCGGCGTCGACCTGACTCTGATCGATGGCAACGGCGTCACGCTGCAGTCACTGGCGACTGACAGCGATGGTTTGGCTGTGCTCGATGCGCCTTTCGCCACTGCGAACGTGTTGTTGGCAGCCAGGGGCGATGAGCTCAGTTTGCTGCCTTTTCACCAGCCTGCGCTCGACCTGAGCGATTTTGATATCGCCGGAAGAACCGGTGGCGAAACGAGCCTCTTTATTTGGTCCGGGCGCGATCTATACCGGCCTGGCGAGCCACTGCGAATTAGCGCACTATTACGCGATTCTGATGGTCGAACGGCAGGCAATCCGCCGCTGTTTGGATTCCTCAAGCAACCTGACGGACGCGTCTACGCGAGTGCGCAACTCAAGGCGAACAACGCCGGCTATTACCTTTACGAGCGCGCGATGCCGCCGGATGTGGCGACCGGTCGCTGGCGGCTGGAACTCTCGACCGACCCGAGCGGGCACGGCGCCGTACACAGCTATTTGTTTCGTATCGAAGAGTTCTTGCCGGAGCGCATGAAGCTCAATGTCGATAGCGTACAGAAAACGCTGGCGACCGGTCAGGCATTGGAATTGAACGTGGAGGGAGCGTACCTGTATGGCGCGCCTGCGTCGGGCAACCGCTTCACGGCCAAAGTCATGTACGCGGTCGATCACGCGCCCGTTGGTGAACTGAAAGGTTACCATTTCGGCGATCCAGTCAATCCACCTGACAAAGAGCCAGTCGACGTCATCGATGCGCCTCTCGACGACAGCGGCAGCTTGCGGCAGGAGATCGCCATCGAACCGGGTCAGGTTGCCGGGCCGGTGGCTGTGACAGTGATCGGAAGTCTGTTCGAAACCGGTGGCCGCCCGGTGTCGCGAATCTTGAAGCGTACCCTTTGGCCCGCCGGAGCGTTGGTCGGCGTAAGACCATTATTCGAAGGCGATCTCTCCGGTGAGGGCGCAGCGCGCTTTGAGGTGCTCAAGGTCAAGGCCGACGGCACGCGTGTTGCGGCGCGAGGACTGGTCGCCAGGCTGATTCGTGAGGACCGCGACTACACCTGGAACTATGACGAGAACCTCGGCTGGAAGGTCGATTTCACACAGAGTTTCGTCGAGGTCGAGTCGCAGACGCTGGAGATACCTGGAGACAACCCGGGCAGCCTGGTCTTCAACGCATCCTGGGGCCCACATCGCATCGAAATCACCGACCCAGAAACGGGTTTGACGACGCGCTTTGCGTTTAACGTCGGCTGGTCTTTCGATGACGACAACCGCGGTGTCGACGCTCGGCCGGAGAAGGTTAAAGTTGCGCTCGATAAGACCACATACAAAGTGGGCGATACCCTGACCGCAACCATCACGCCACCCCATTCGGGCCCAGGCTTGCTGTTGGTCGAGACCGATCGGGTTTTGCGCAGCATCGAATTCGACGCGCGGCCCGGGGTCGCTGTCGATGTGACACTGGATTCGGATTGGCAACGTCACGATCTATACGTAACGGCGCTCGTGTTCCGTCCAGGCACGTCCAAGGACAAGATCACACCTTCCCGTGCCGTGGGGATTGCGCATGTGCCCTGGGATCGGTCCGATCGTAATGTCGAACTCGCGCTGAATGCACCGGCCGCCATTCGACCCAACCAGCCGCTGAAAGTCTCGGTGAATGCGCCGGGCCTGGCCGATCAGGTCGCGCAGGTCACGGTGTCAGCTGTCGATCAGGGAATTCTCAACATCACGCAATTCGAAGTGCCTGATCCGATCAAAGAGTTTTTTGGCAAACGTCGTTATGCGATTGATGCTTACGACGTGTACGGTCGGATCATCGAAGCGCTTGCTGGAGAACGTGCGCGCTTGAAATTCGGCGGCGATCTGGCTGTGCCGGGATTGCCACAAGCGCGCCGGCCCACGGCGAAGGTCCTGACGGTAGACCTGTTCTCCGGCGCAGTTTCGCTTGATGCCGCGGGTCATGCGGAAGTGACCTTGAATGTGCCCGACTTCAACGGCGCGCTTCGCGTCTCGGCGGTGGCGTTCTCCGCTGATCGGTTCGGCTCCGCCAGTGTCGAAACTCTGGTGCGTGCGCCTTTGCTGGCGGAAGTCAGCACGCCTCGAGTCATGGCGCCGGACGATACGGCCAGGTTGACTCTGGATCTGCACAATCTGTCGGGCAAACCACTGGACTTGACACTGGGATTTGCAGCGAGCGGACCGATCGCGATCGACGACGCTGCGCGCCGTCTTCGGATGGCTGTCGATCAGCGAACCACGCTGTCTTTCGCCTTGCGCGCACTGAGCGACGTCGGCATTGGCAAGTTTGCCCTAAGCGCACGTGGCGGAGATGTCGAACTGAATCGACAGTTCGAAATCGCAGTTCGTTCTACGCACGCGCCGGAACGAGTCGCACGGCTCGAACAACTAACGGGCGCAACCGAGGTCGATCTCTCGCAATCTGTCGACGGACTGGCCCCCAGCAGCCTGAGATCGCGCGTCAGCGCATCGACGCGCGCGCCGCTGGCGGTGAATCAGCTGATTGCTGATCTTGCGGAATACCCCTATGGATGCATCGAACAGACGACGAGCAAGGGATACCCGTATGTGCTCGTCGGCGAGGCGAGCGCAGGCAAACTTGGCGTTGCGTTTGATACTGAGAAGCGTGAAGCGAACGTCGCCTATGCCATCGATCGAATCAGTTCGATGCAATTGGACAATGGTCATTTTGGGTTCTGGCCGGGAAGCGATTACTCAGATCCGCAAATTACGCCCTACGTCGTGGAGTTTCTGCAGGATGCGCAAAGCGCTGGATATGCGGTACCGGCACGGCTGCTGCAACGCTCCCTTGAACGTCTGCGCGAAGATCTTCTGGCCGGCGGCACACAGTCATGGGAACGTGGCTGGGGTGAAGTAGGCGAGCACATCAAATTGGCGTTCAATGCGCATGCAGGATACGTGCTGGCGCGCGTGAACCAGGCGCCATTGGGCACGTTGCGGAACGTCTTCGATTCGTCGACTGACGGTGCACGCGGGCCGTTGCCATTGATGCGTCTGGCAGCGGCGCTGAAACTGGCCGGAGACCTTCCGCGGGCGCAGCAGGCTGCGCAAAAGGCGCTGAACGACCGATACGCTCGTGGCCCTGAGTATTACGGCGATTATTTTTCTGCCGTTGGCGACCGTGCTGCCGCGCTGGCGGTCGCCATCGAGCACGATCTGTTGCCCCAGTCCGAGACTGGTCGGGTGATCGAAGTGAGTCGCGAAGCTCGCGGGTCGCTCTTTTTGAATACGCACGACAAACTTGCGTTGATCAAGCTGGCAAAGGCACTGGCTGCCAATCCGGCCCCATTGGCTGGCGAGCTGGTGGTTGGATCCCAACGTGAGGGGTTCAAGGTGGATGGCTGGTTTACGCGCGATCTCGTCATCGAAGACCTGCGTGCAGGTGCCAGCTTAAATGTCAGCAGCACTGGCACGTTTTTCCTTGCACAAGACACCGTAGGCATACCATTGGCAGCGCCGGCGCCGGTCAGCAACGGAGTGCGCATCACAACCCGTTGGTTCCGGCACGGTGGCGCTGCGTTTGTCGGGGACTCGCTGACCGAAGGTGAGGGGTTGGTTGTGCATTTGCGTATCGACGCTGAGGAACAGTTGTCGGACCTGTTGGTGACCGACGCGCTCGCTGGCGGATTGGAGATCGAAAATCTGAATCTGATGGATAGCAAGCAGCTCGCGGAACTGACAATCGATGGTACGAATCTGGACGAGTGGCGCAGCTATGGTTCGAATCTTCGCTATCAGGAATACCGGGAAGATCGCTATGTCGCTGCGCTGTCGCTGAGTGCCGGTTCGAGTACCGACCTCTACTATTTGGTGCGTGCGGTTTCGCCAGGCACCTATAGCGTTCCAGCGTCCGTCGCCGAAGATATGTATCGGCCACAGAATCGTGCAATCGGCACGCCCGTTGTTCGACGCATCGTCGTGGTTGAGCCGCAATGAGCCAGCGGGATGGCTCCGCTAATGCGATCCTGCGTGCGGGCCGATTGGCCTTGGTTTACGCCCCAGCCACTCTGCCGTTCGATTGTTGGACGGCAGGTTGTCCCGTTGCAGAAGTTCCCAGTGGCCGTATGAAAATGGCGTGACGTGCAGCACATCGCAGATGTGGCTCGTGATTCTTGCCAGCCAATTGGGAACAGGTAGCACGGCCGCGTCCGGTTTCGGTCGGCGCAAGGCGCGCAAGTACTCGACTAACGTGAGTTGTTGTGGGCCGCCAAGTTCGACAATGCGTTCTTCGACGGGGCGAGCGGCAGACGGGGCGCAGACAATTGCCGCCAGGCATTCGCCCAGTTCGGCAACGTCCAATGCAGCGACGCGCCCGCGTGCCGCGCTGGGAAGCGGATGCACGGGCCACTGCGCCACGCTGCGGAGCCAGCTCGCGCCGAAACCCCCTTGGCCATCGAGCAACGAAGGGCGCACCAAGAACCAGTCGGCGGGCGATTGCATCAACGCCCTTTCCCCGCGTCGTTTGCTTGTCAGGAATCGACTTCTTGCGGGTGCTTCCAGGCCAAGCGCCGAGACATGCACCAGGCGTCGGTCACCACAGGCGCTGGCCAGCGCTGCGACCGCAAAATGGTGCAGGGCCTCATAGGTTTCGCCGCGGCGTTGTCGCAGAATTCCCACACAGTTGATCACAGCGTCATGCTCGCCGAGAATGGGAAGCCAGCGCGATGGCGTCGCCAGTTGCTCCATGTGCACTGCGATGCGTGGGCAGTGACGTGCGGATTGCGGCAGTTTATGCGCGATGCGTTCGGGAAAGCGGCTGGCGATGGTGACGTTCAGGCCACTGGCCAGGGCGGCGGCAACGGCATGGCGACCAATGAAACCGGAACCACCAAGAATGAGTACGCGTGCGATGTTGCGGCTCCTTCACCGAATTCGTTGGATCATAACCGCATGACTGAGCCACCATTGACCGTCTATTACGATGCAAGCTGCCCCGTTTGCCGGGCCGAAATGGAAACCATGGCCGTCGCTCGGATGGATGCCGTGCGATTGATCGATATCAGTGGCAGGGACGTGGAGGTCCGTTTTGGAGAGCGCACGTTTGCCCGGGCCGAACTGATGGGTAGGTTGCATGTCGTAGAAGGCGAGACGATGCATATTGGCGTACCCGCATTCGCGGCTGTGTATCGGCGAATCGGTTTTCTAGCCATGGCAAATGCACTCGGTCGGTTCGAGCGCCCGCTAGGCGTTCTGTATGCGCATATGGCGCGCCATCGCTGGCTGGTCAGTGCCTTAGGGCTGCACCATCTACTCGCGTGGTGGTTGCAGCGTAAGCTCGATCGTATGCATCGTTGCTCCGTGGGCGATTGATCGTCGTACCCCGGTTTCTTTGTTCTTGACGGTTCCTGCGATCTGGATCACGCTCAAAGTTTGAGTTCGCCGAGTCCCGACGATGCGCTGGATGTTTCAATTGCAATGCAGAACTAACGAGGCTCCGCCTCAGACCGCCGAGCATTGTTGGCTTCGCAAGACACCGTATTTCCCACAACCCGCGCTTCGCATTTCCGGCCCAGCGGCGCAGCCGCCGGGCGTTCGACTCGGCACACGCCTGCGGCGTGTGCCGAGTCTCACCGCCTTAAGTTATGGGGCTGCAAAAGCCAAAGCCGCTTCTAAGAAACCGACTCAAATGACAAGATCCAGCTTCATTGAGGACTCTAACGAGGCTTCGCCTCAGACCGACGAGCATTGCTGGCTTCGTCCGACAGCGTACTCGCCACAACCCCGCGCTCCGCGCGCCCCCTTGACTCAAGGGGGCTTCAAAAGCCAAAGCCGCTTCGTAGAAAATTTGACTCATTTGTCGAGATCAGTCTCCGTCAGGGACTCTAGCGCAGCGCCGGTTGGCATGTGTGTTGACAGGGTTGCGTCTGGGCGTCAGATCGCGTGGTAACGCGCATACTCGGCATTGACCCAGGCTCGCGGCGCACCGGCCTGGGTATCATCAGCGTCGAACGCGGATCTTTGAAGCACGTCGAGCATCTGGTTGTGGAAACCTATGATGAGAATTTTCCCACTCGGCTCAAGGACATTTTCGACGGCGTCAGTCGCGCCATAGCCGACTTCCGACCCGATGAGGTGGCCGTTGAGACGGTCTTTTTGTCGAAGAATCCGCAGTCCGCTCTAAAGCTCGGCCAGGCACGCGGAGCAGCGATTTGTGCGTGCGTCAATGCCTTGTTGCCCGTCAGCGAATACGCGCCGCGCCACATCAAGAACGCGGTCGTTGGTTCGGGCGGCGCCGATAAAGCGCAAGTGCAATACATGATCGGCATCTTGCTGAACATCAAGTCAACCATGAGAGCCGACGCAGCCGATGCGCTGGCCGTTGCGATCACTCACGCTCATCAGCGCGAGGTGGCTGGGAGATTGGGTTTGCCTGGGAAATTGTTCAGGTAAGATCGATTGTCGCTTCGCAACCCGGCATGTGTCCCGGCTCGGGGCGAATGAGGCTCCGATCGGAGCGATCATTCACCATACATTCCGAGCCGCGCCAGCGCTTCGTATCGAGAGCTGGCGTACTCACGCAGGTTGGTCTGCGCTTGCCGTTACGCGAAGTGCTTCATTCGAACCCATTCGCAAACAAGTTATCAAAGGTGATCTCCCAGATGCCGCGGCCGTGCGTGGCAATGCGCAGGGCTTGCCTGCCACCTGGCGCCAGCGGCGCCTGAAAGCCCATCCCGAAGACCGGAACGCGCGGTAAGCCTGTGCCGTAGGGCTCCCAGGTCGAGCCGGCATCGAAGGATGCGAACACGCCGATGTCGGTGCCAACATAAACGTGATTATTGTTCGCCGGATCAATCGCCATTGCGGTTGCAGGCACATTCGGCAGGCCGCTCGCCGACGCCGTCCATGTGGGTGTGGCTGCGAGCAAGTTACTGGTCTTATAAATCACCTGGCCGGCGCCGGGGAAACCCGAGAGCGCCACATAGGCGACGTTGCTGTTGGTGGGATCAATCGCAATGCGGCCGATGAACCAATCCGGGATGACGCTGCCCGCGCCAACCGGATCGACGGATACCAATGGCGAAGTGCCATTCGTGGTGCGGAATAACCCGCCGTTGCGCAGACCCACAATGCGTACGTTGTCGTCGCTCGGCGCAATAGCGATCGCGGTAATGGGCTGACCCGAGGTAATCGGCTCCTGGCTGACTTTACTCATCGTGGTGCCGCCGTCGCTCGATCGGTACAAGACATCCGAGCCGAAATAGATGGTGTTATTCGGGCTGCCCGGGCCCCGCGCCATCGGCGCATAGAACAAGATCGAGCTTGCCGAGCACGTCATGCCGTTCGGCGTTGAACCGCCGAACCCGCAGCCAAAAAACGTCCAACCGTTATCGACGGCATTCGCGACGTTGGTCACACGCGCGTAGCCCATCGCGTTCGTTTGGTTGAAGTATGTGTGGTACATACGCACATCGGTGGTATTGGTTGCGTTCTGATCGATCAGCGCAAAACCGCCGTCGCCAAAGTCAATGCGAAACCAACTGGTATCGGGGCGTAGCATCTTCGTGCCATTGTCCTGCGTTCCACCAATCAAGAACTGCCGATCCAGCGGGTGCGTATCCATGCTTTGAAACTGCGTGGCGCTGAAGGTGCTGTTGTTGAGTACAGTCCAGGTGCCGCCGCTGTTGGTGGATTTGTAGATGCCGCCATCTGTTCCCAGATAAAGCGTGGTTGGTGTGCCGGGCGCGACGGCGATGGCATGGGTGTCGACGTGCAGGCCATTTTGCGACAGCGTAAACGAGGTACCGCTGTTGGTGCTGAAGGCGAAAGGCACGGCCGGCGCTCCGCCCAGGTAGACGCGCGTAGGATCGTTCGGCGCGACTTCGATGGCGATGTCATAAAAACACTGTGGCGTGCAGAAGTTGTTATCGATCTGCTGTGTCCAGGTGGTACCTCCGTCGGTGTTGATCAACACCCGACCACCGAGATTGCCCGTGCCAGCGTATACGGTTGGGTTGGCCGCTCCGACCGCGTGTTGAATAGCGAGCTCGGCGTTGCTCTCGCTGGTCGATACGCCGGTGTAGCTCACACGCTGGGTGAATGTCGGCGTTGCTGCCAGCGCGTCCGTGCTCACATGCAAACCGGCGAGGGCGTTGTTCGGTACCGCAATGGCGGCCACCAGGAAGTTGGGGTTCTGCGGGCTGATGACGATGTCGCGGACACTGAAGTCGCCACCGCCGGCGAGATTGCCCAAGCGCGAAAAAGTTGGCGATGCGCTGTTGGCGTTGGTCGATCTGAATACGCCGCGCTGGGGTAGCTGGGCGCCGGGCAATGCGACGCCGAAGCCGCCCACGCCAGACGTTGTCGATACAAAGATGGTGCCTGGTTGCGTAGGATGAACCTGAATTTCGCTGACTGATCGACCGCTGAACACATCGTTGCCTGAACCGTTTTGGTTCAGTGGTCCCACCAGCGTGGGGTTAGCGCCCGAGGCGTTGTCGATGCGATACACGCCGACGCCAAAAAAGCTGTCGAGTGAAAAATTTGGCTCGCCGGTGCCAACGTACACCGTATCAGGACTTGAGGGTGCGATTGCCACAGCACCAATTGACAACGACAGTGCGGTGTCCATCAAAGGCACCCACGTGGTGCCGCCATTGACGGATCGGTAGAGTCCGCCGCTTGCTGTGCCTACGTAGACGATATCGGCATTGGTGGGATGGACGGCGATCGAAATCACCCGGCCGGAGACAGGCGTTACGGTGCCTACCGTTTGTCCATTCGGCGTCGGGGCTGGGCCAAGTTCCCGCCATGAACCACCGGCGAGCGGCGCACGTGCAACACGCGCATCCAACGCCGCGATCGCATCCTGGCGCCACTTGGGCGAGTACAAAATCGCCTTCTCCGGGTCAATGCCGCGCTTTAGTGCTGTCTGTTCGGCGCGCCTGAGCATGAATGTCTCTTTGTCGACAATGCCGCCGCGGATTAGTGGCCCTGGCAGATCTGGCTCGCGATTCCAGTCCTCCCAGGCTGCGTAGCCGATTGCCGCGGCGCCGATCAAACCCAGGCTCAAGACACCTTTAGAAATCTTCATGACTGCTACTCCCAGGAACTCCCGCTAGGCTACCAACGCGACGGCGAATCTGCGTGAAGAAAAGTGTCGGCGCTTGCGTTCTTGACCAGACGGGTCTCAACGCAGGAGCGACAAGATGCGCGACGCTCCGGGGCGAAGCGTTGCTCGTCAGTTGGTCAATCCGGCCGGGACGTTTCGACGTTTTTCGACGGATCGGGCGTGTGCACGAAAGAAGTCCCACATGAAGGCCGTTGCATCCACGGAACGGCTGCCTGTGTTGTGTTCATCGCCGGGCCAATCGTGACCTCCGCGTTTGAAACTGAAAAGTTCAACCGGTGCATCGGGGTCGCAAACCCAGCGGTGCAATCGTACGCCTTCGGCAAGACGTGGCGCATCGCTGAGTCGTTCGACGCTTTCCTGAGGGTCGCAGCCCGCCCGCGCTGCCCATGCACGGCCGAGTTCCGGAATGGGCAACGTGCGGCGCTCGTTTTTATAAGGCAAGGAAAGGTCCTTTTCGCCGTGGAACATGATGACGGGCGGCTTTCGACCGAGGCCGCACCCATTGGGTGCTGCACCGGCCACGAATCCTGCCGCCACGACTCGGTTGGGTACCTCGCAGGCAAACCGCCAGCTCATCTGAGCGCCGCCCGAATAACCATTGACAAATACCAGTGCTGGATTCACCAGGTCTTCGGAGGACAAGTGGTCGATCAGCGCCAGGAGAAACTCCACATCCGGGCTCGTGTCCCCGAAAATCCGCCAACGTGCACCCCGCGCGAGCGGATAGACCACCACGGCCCCGTTTGCCGCAGCGACAGCGTTCCAGCCAGATAAGGTCTCGATCTGTTTTGCAGACTGGCCGTGGCCATGCAGTGTGATGATCAATGGCGCTTGTTTAAGTCCTGACGGCGCGAAAAGATTGAATTTTCGCTCCTGGCCGCCCACATTGACGGTTCGCGGCGTCGCAGCGTCTTGCGCGCAGATCGGCGAGGCGAACGTCGCCGTCGTGAACGTTGCGAGTCGCAATGCAGCGGCGAATGCGTTGCAGATCCGCGATTTTTTGACCATCACCGAATGCTCAGTGGAGGAGGCGCTCCAGAGTCTACGATCTTGGAAGACCGATCCGAATCAGCCTCGTGGCGATACACCTGAGCTGGCCGAAATGTAGACCTCTCAAGCACCGTGTCGTCGACAGTTCCCAGAGAAGACCTGGCGAAGATTTGCTTTACTCCTGAGCGTCGGACGGTTCGGAAAGGTGCCTGGCCAAGAAGTTCACGGATTTCGGCCAAGCGTCATTCACCGCAGCGACGATGCCTTCTGGCGTGCCGCCCATGGGCAGAATGCGCTCCATCAGAGCGTCGTTGATGGAAAGTGTGCGACCCATGAAAACCACGTGCCCGGCGTCCGGATAACGTAAGACTTGAACCTCATGGCGGTAGCCCCGCTCTGCAAGCGATCGGGCAATCCGATCGCTGGCCTCAACGGCGCCCCACAGTGCATCGGCTTCTCCAGCGATCAGCAATATCGCGGCTTCGGATCGTTCCAATGGGATCCGTGCCGCTTCGCGCGCCTCGGTCGAAGAGTCCGCGACGCTGCGGTCGTACATGGCACGCAGTCCTGCTGCTGGGTCGAATGGTGCATAGCGAAGGTACTCGATCGGCGAACCGTCTTCGGTCCATGACGGCGTGTCCGACCAGCCCTCCCAATCGACGCTTTGCCATGCGTAGTCGGAAGGCGTGAACGCGACAACTGCGCGCACTCTGCGATCCCGACTGGCAAGCAGAAGAGCTGCCTCGGCCCCTTTCGATCCGCCGACCACGCCGATTCTTGCGGCGTCGATGCCAGGTTGACGTACCAACCAGTCGATCGCGCGCGAAAAGTACTCCAGCGGGACTTCCTTCAGTTGCTTAGGCAGTCCTTCTGCATCGAAGTACGCGAGCGCCAGCGTACCGTAGCCTTGCGCGTGAAGGCCTGATGCCATTCGCGTTGACATCTCCTTGCCGCCTTCGCTGCCGCCGAGAACCAACAGGGCCGGCGCCGGGGACGATGGCGGTGCAAACCATGTTGCGACCAGGCCGTCTTCGCGGACGTCAACGCCCTTGTGCGGCATCTCCTTCGCTGGTGAAACTCGATCGTGCGACGGGCCGCCAGTTTCTCTTGCTGGTTCTTCGCTCGATGTGGTGCGGCCTGGCCGCGGCATCGCGGCACGTTCGAAAGTCGCCAGCAACCAGGCCAGGAGTAATGCCAGCGCCAGCGCCAGAAGCTTCAATGAGGTACGGTTCACGAGTGACATCCTAAGGTTGTTCGGCGGGGCATTGAGGTGGTTGGATTGCGTGGTGCGCGTTGGGTTTGCCCCGGACATCTCGACGGCGCAAGGAAATGGCCTGGTTTCGTTCCTCCGAGTTACCTCAGCGCCGCAGATTAATCGCTGCCAACACAAGGAATAGAGCGGCCATCATGAGCAGAACGAGAGCATGCATTACCATCGGAACGCCTTTGACTTGCCCGACGACGCCAAGGGCCATTTGTGCGAGGTGCCATGCGGGCCACACGACTGCCAAGTCCTGAATGAACTGCGGGAATACGAACAACGGCATCCATAATCCAGACAACACGGCCATGGGCAGGTAGACAAGATTGACAATCGCCACCGCTGCCTGGCCGCCGACCATCGATCCGATCCAAAGACCCAGCGCGCAAAAAGGTAAGACGCCGATCAGCAACACGCCGCCGAGACGTAGCCATTCAAAAGCGCCAATTGCGACGTCGCCGAACACAATTCCAACCAGCGACAACAGGCCGTAAATGATCGAGGCAAAAACCAGGCTCATGACGATCTTTGCGAAGAAATAGGCCGAAATCGGCATCGGCGAAACGCGCTTCAAACGCAGCAGGCCCTGCTGTTGCTCCATCGCCAAACCGACGCCGAAGCCGAACAAGGCCGGGCCGATGACACCAAACACGCCATACGTCGCGAGCAGGTACGTGGCCTTCTGATAACCGCCCCAGTTGCCCGGGAGCACAATGGCGAACAGTGCATAGAAGACCACTGGAAAAGCGAGACTCGGAATCACGAATGCGGGTTGCCGAAGTGTCTTCAGCAGTTCGTAGTAAGACTCCCAGGCATAGACGCGCAAGCTCATTGCACCGACTCCTGTGTCAGAGTGAGGAATGCATCTTCAAGGCTCAAGGCCTCCACCGTAAGCTCGGCCAATGTGGGGTCGGCCGCCAACCATTGCCGAAGAACGTCCTCGACGCGCGGGCTGCGCAACGCAATTCGGCCTTCGGATGCGCTGGCTTGCGAAACGTGAGCGAATGATTGAACCGTTTCCAACGATAGCGCGGTGCGCGCACTGACGCGTCGGCCCTGCGCCCGAGATTTGATGGCCGTCGGCGAGCCGTCGGCAAGGACCCGGCCCTGACCCATGACGACGATACGGTCGGCCAGTGCATCGGCCTCTTCAAGATAGTGCGTGGTCAGTACGATGCTCACGCCGCGTGCTTTGAGTTCGCGCACAACCTGCCAAAACTGTCGCCGGGCGCCGACGTCCAAACCTGTTGTGGGCTCATCAATGAGCAATAGCCGAGGATTACCTGCCAGTGCCAGTGCAAATTGCACCCGGCGCTTCTGCCCGCCGGAGAGTTGCTCATATCGGCGCGCCGCCAGATCCGCCAATCCAGACAGCTCAAGCGTCTCGTTGATGCCGAGGGCCGAGGCGAAATACTGACTCTGCTGGTGAATCAGTTCGCGTACCTTGAGCTTCTCGGGCAATTCCGCTTCCTGAAGCATCACGCCAAGGTGCGCGCGTTGCTGAGGTTCAGTTGGGTCGCCGCCAAACAACTCGACGGATCCGGCGTCGGCTTGCAGTTGTCCGGTGATGAGTGACAGCGCAGTGGTCTTGCCGGCACCGTTAACGCCCAGCAGCGACAGCAGCTCACCTTCGCGAATCTCCAGATTCATGCCATCAAGCGCTGAAATGGCGCCGTAACGCTTGCTGACGGCGCGTAGTGCGGCGAACACTCGATTGGTCATTTTCCCTCCAGGATCATCCCTTGGAGATCAGTATCGGCAACGCGTTGCCGCTGTGACGAGTGGGCCTCGTCAGCCAAATACGGTGACACTTGTCAGGCCCCGGTTTCGGGTTTTCCACCTTCGCTGTCAACGTTTGCCTCTGGTGCCATACCTGAGTCCGTCGTGCGAGCCTGCTCTTCCATGCCAACGGCATGGCCGTTTTGAGGTCGTCGAGGATTATCCGGTGGCAACGCTGAAGACGTGGGCCGTGAATGTAGTCGGGTTGGAAACCGGAGGCCGTTGGCCCGCGCGATGCGATCGGCCTCCGGGGGCCGTCGTTGCCAGGGCGGGTGAATCAGGTGGATGTGTCTGGTGACCGGCAGCGCCGGTACGCCAATCGCCCAATTGTCAGAATTTGCGAGATTTTAGGTTCAAAAATGACAACAAACATTGCCGAAAAAGTCACAGAATAAGCCCGTCGTAGTATCTGACATCAGCGCTGGATGCCCGCCCAGACGTGCGATCCAAGTGTGCTGCGGAGTGACGGTGCGCGAGCTTCGTGCCGGCCGGTGGCGTTGTGATGAGATTTTACGACTCAAAACATTCTTGACACTTTGACAAAACCAGGGGGCTGAATATGGCGACTGACGGGTGCTGGGTGCAATTTTACGATGGCAAAGAAGAAGCGGGTGGAACGATCCGGTTCGATGGGCCGTCACAGGTGGCTGACATGAACGACTATGTGATGTCGACCGGCGAGAAGGCGGGGGACGAGCCTGACTCGTTGGTGACTGGCTCGCGCACTTGGATTCAAGTGTTTAACGACGATGGATTTGAAGGAAAGACGGCCTACTTCTATCCGAATCAGAAGATCGACTCTCTCGACGACTACGGTGTCGGCGGAAAGATCGATTCGTTCAAACTTTACGACGCGCAACCCGCCTCCTTTCCGCCACCTTCGACGAACAACTGGGCAAACGAGATAAATGGGGGCCCGGTTTCATCGCTCACGATCAACAATATTTTTCGAACCGCTCTGGGTGCGGCGTTATGCCTGATCCCCAAAGTTGGTGGTGCTTTGAAGACGATCGTGTATGGCTTGTGGCCCGATCCTCGGGCCAGCAAAGAACAGGCATGGGCTTGTTTTCAGAACTACATCAGTCAGGTCGTGGGGACGGTTTATCGCCAGATCATAGCCAGCGGCCTGAGTGCGAAGCTCACTGGTTTGTATAACCTGACAGAGAACTACATCAATGCTGCGCCGGAGCAACGCGAAAGCGCCTTTGGCCAACTGCTGGGAGACCTTGTTGCGCAGGAGGAGTTTTTCATCAGCCTGACTTCGCCGCAAACGAGCCTGAGTTTTTTTCTGCCGTACGGTTCCCTGATGCTTCTGACGTTGCGCGAAGAGGTGTTGTTCTACGAGGAAATTTACGGCGTACCGCCCAGCCCGGAAAAGTACGATGAGTTGGTCGGCAAATTGCAGGCCAGAATCGAACGATATCAACAGGCTGTTGCGGATGCGCGCGCTTCGTTGTTGACGCAGCGGGCGTCCATGGTGACGTTGCTCGACGATGGTTCGGTCACTCAGGATCGTTGGATTCCCATTGATGCTTACTCTGGCTGGCGGGGCACGGAAGAGTATGGCGGCGGATCGAAAGAACGAGCTCAATATGCGGCGAACCAGAGAATTGAGCAGGTGACCAATGCGCTGGCGTACAGCCTGGACCTGAACCTCGCGATGACACAGCTTTGGACCTGGACAAACCCCGAAACCGCGGGGCCCATCCATGCACCTTGGCTGGTCTATCAAGATGGACCGTATGGGACTTACCAGAGCAGTACCGCTTTTTCCGCAATCGCGGATGCGCAGAGTCGCATCACGGGGATTGTGGTGAAGGCTGGGTCGTTGATCGATAGCATCGAAGTTCAAATTGACGGCGTTTCGACGGGTATGCATGGTGGCGATGGCGGCGGGCGATTCAGCATGGAACTTTCGGCGGGCGAGACGATCGTGAGCGCCAGCGGATATGCCAGTGGGCTCATCAATCAGCTCGGCTTTACGTCGAGTACTGGTCAGAACTTCATGGCTGGAACTCGGGACGGAACCAATGGCACCACCGGTGTTTTCACATCCACAGCCCCGGATGGCTCGACGAACGGCAGCCTGGTTGGCATTCGGGGCTACGCCGTTGCCGGCTCCGGATCGAATTCGAACGTCAAGGTGCTGACATTCTGTTGGTATTGCGAGTTGCCAACGCCGACTGAGCCCATCGAGAATCTCGAACAAGTCGCGGATTTGTTGCGACGCCAGATTGGCTGATGAAGACAGAACGGCGAGCACGAACTGTGCTCGTCGTTCTACCTCGTCATCCGGCCGTGTGGATGCAGGCATCCAATGGCTTGAGGCATGCTGTCCTGGTGCATCCCCGCCATCGCATCAGGCATTCAGCCCCGTCTGCATCGCCGTCATATAGCCGGAGAAGTTGCTGGAGATGCTGCCGAACGTCCAGATGAAACCGCCGCCGATGGCCTGCGGCGTTTTATTTGGCGTGCCGGCCCAGCAGTCGCCAGACACGCTGCCTGTGCCGCTGGTCCACAGTGTGTAGAGCGCTTGTACGCTGGTCGTGGTGCACGTGGTTTGTGGGTTCTTGCAGTTGCTGCAGGTGCCGGCAACGATCGGCACGGCGGGATTGCCCATGCCTGACCAGTCACCCGGGTTGTTGCCCTTGCCGCCAGCGTAACACTGCAGGTTGAGCCATGCCACGGTGCCGCCTTTGCTTTGAACATGGTTGATCCATGCTCGCCATTCCGACTGAAGCACGAAAGGCGCTGCCGTCAATTTCAGACCTGCTGTAATCGCGGCGTCGGACAAAGCGTACAACGGCGAGTTGGAGGAAAAGTCGCCGCTCTCGTCGTCGATATCGATGCCATCGAATCCCAGCGTGTTCTTGATATGGCTCAGGATGTTCTGCGCAGCAGTCGGATTCTGGCTGATCAGTTGACCCATGAACGCAGTGCCGTTAGTCGAGAATGACAGGTAAGCCTCAACGATGTTTCCGCCGCGCAACGTCGCAAGAATTGAAGGCCAGGTGCTGTCGCCGATGTAGTCGCCGGAGGTGTTGTAAACGGCATTGGGCGTGTTGTTGTAGACCAGCTGCGAGTTGTCCTTACCGTCCAGGTTCAACAGGCTGAGGATAGGGCTGGTCAACGGGCTGTTCTGCAGCTGACGAATCGTGGACGCAGGGTCTGAGCCGCCACCTGGGTAAAGCTCGTTGCCGATGTAAACCGCCAAACGCATGGACATGGGAAGAGTCCTCCATCGAAGGGTAAGTTGATTGGCACTTTGGCCGCCGATGCCTAGCCCGGGCACACCATCTGCTCGTCTGAGACGAACAACAGTATGCGCGTGCTAAGTTACGCTAAGTCGCTGTCAAATCTCGCAAATTCTGATTCGCCAGCGATTCCATCCGACGATCTGAAGGCGGACTTGCCGTAGGCGAACCTTGCGAGATGTTGTTGTCGAATTTGTTTTGTCCCACCGGGGCGATGCATACCAGCCCAGGGTGCAACCCTGGGCATTGGATGCGGAAACGGACGCGTTCTGTAGGAACGCCGTATAGACGTGCGAGATGCAGCGTTACTTCGGAACGCGGGATCGGTGGCGGGCGGTACCCAGGGCGTTGCCCTGGGCTGGTATGCGATGCCCCCGTTGGGGCTTTGCATGATGCCGTGGCGAGACCGGGGCGCCTGGGGCAGGATGAGGTTTTCCAATGGTCCAGTTCGATTCAACTCCTCCTCACTCGAAATTGCTCTCATGGATTCGATCTTGTGTCACCAGGCTGGCGATCCCGGAGCGCGTCTGCGAGGCGACAACCTCGAATCCCCCGGTCAGGGTGATCCGCGCGTCCGTGACGCGCGCTCTCAGAAGATTCGTGTTGTCTACAACCACGCCAAATTTCGGATCGCTTGCGCCACCGGCGTCGCTGATGCGCAAGACCTTGTTGTTGGTTGGGTTGGCGTAATACACCATGCCTTTGTCCACACCCAGCAAGACGGCCTGGGTCGGCAGAGTGGTGAGCAAAGTGTCGATCGATCCGTCCGTGAGCTTGAATTTGGTCAGGGTCGAACCGCCGCTCATCCAGACTCCACCTTTGCCATCTAGAGCAAGACCGTTTGGTGTTGTGGAAACGTCAGGCGCGAAGCTTGCGATGAGTTGTCCGGTGAGTGCGTTGATGCGCGCCAGGCGTGGTTGCGAACCTCCCCCAATCGTGTTGAAAATGCCTGCAACAACCAATGAGGTTGGACTATCCGCTTGAATGAAGGTAGGCGCGACGGCGCCGGCATCGAAGTTGGGATCGGCCGTGCCGCCGCCCGTTAGCGGCAACCTTCTGAGGCGAAAAGTCGCGCCGACGCCGGCCACGTACAGCGCATCCGACGTGAGCAACAACGTCGACGTGCTGGTGCCAAAGTTGAAGCCCGACACCTGGGTACCCGTGAATGGGTTGAGTCGCAGCACACCGAAGGTGCCGCCCACAAAATAGTCGCCGTTGGGCAGTTTTTCGACGGCGCGAAAGAGATCTCCCTCCGCAACGCCTGAGACATCCGGATTGAACTCCAGCGTAATCCGACCATCGGAAGTCAGGCCAACAATTCCGCCCGGCAATTCAATGTCGCTGCCACTTAAGGACTTCAGGCGGGAGAAGCTACCCACCATCACGGTGAAGTCGCCGACGGCCACAGAATCGTTCACGACGCCCGGCTGTTCCAACTGCGTTGGCTGAGAGCTGCCGACGGTTGCATTGTTATTGAGCGCTGCGATCGCATATTGCGTTGTGGTTTGAATGCGCTTGAAGTTGCCGCCGACCCAGAGGCCGCTGCCGTTGTCGGCGATGTCGTTGATGGCGCTATTGGCATCGACGACAAAGGCCGTATCGACAATGCCAGTGGATAGGTTTGCCCGACTGAGCAGCGAATCGAGTATGGGTCCAGTTCCAGTGCGTACTTGCGCGTTGAACGCGTAGAGCGCGCCATTTTCGACGCGCAGTTCGATGTCGGAGTTTCCTGTGCGCATGGCCCAGTTCTGATCGACGGTCGCACCGGCAAGTGTCGATAGCTTGGCGGTGTTGAAAGCCGCGATGGAATTGATGGCATTGAAAGCGCCGCCGACGTAAAGCTGGTCGCCGTTGATCGCCAGGCTGCTGACCGCAGGCGCAGTGCCGCCCAGGATCGGGTTCCAGTCCGAAAGCACTACGCCGCTACCGTTGACTTTTGCGAGGCCGCTGCGGGTCTCACCTCCCAAGGTGGTGAACCTGCCACCGACAAAAATCTCGCCCGCGCTCTTGACTAAGAGCGATGTGACTTCGCCGTTGGCGCCAGGGGCGAATCCTGGATCTAAACTGCCATTGAACAGGACTTTCGCCAGACGTGAGCGTGGCTGCCCACCAAGGCTGGTGAAGTTGCCGCCAACGATCCAGCCATCTGCGACTTCGGCGATTGCCGCGACCGCGCCGTTGGCCTCGGGTAGAACCGTAAAGCTGAGGTCAGGCAGGCCAGCTGCGCTAAAGCGGCGAACTTGCGTGCCGAACGTGTAAAGGCGTTGAGCGCTATCGACAGCGATACGCGTGACACCTGTCGCCAGCGGGTTTCTAAAGCCTGTATCCAGCGTCCCATTCGCGTTGAGCCGAATCACCTTACGAGTACCGTCGCTGCCTTGAACCGAGGCGTCGGCGAGCACCATCAGGGCGCCGCTGCTGGTGCTTGCAAGATCGATGACGGTCGCGGCGCGAAACAGTGGAAAGTCCGGTCGCGCCAGCGCTGTGCTCGGCGTCCGGTCGGGCGCGACTTGCCATTGCACGTGATCGATTTCAATGCCACCGCTGGCGCGAAACTCGATGGCGCCGATGCCGGCCGCATGCCGTATGCCAAAGAAGCGATCCTCAGCGGTCGCGCCGGTATTCGCGCCATCCGTCAGAGCAAAGGGACCGCGGATTCCCAGAGAAACGCCGCTGCGATCGAAGGCTTCAAATGTGACTGGCCCAGGACCATCGGTCCAAACCATGCCGGCAAAGCTGGGCGGTGTGGCAAAGCGCACGCGGATGCGGTCGCGTCCTTGAACAGTGTGTCCACCACGACCGAAGCCGTCCAGACTTCCGTCGTCGTAGTCGACCGAGTCGGTCACGCCCGAGGGCGGCACAATGCTGCCCGTGATCAGCAGATCACCATTGATTTCAGCATCTTCGAAATGCTCAATATGGACCGCCTGATCGGCGAATCCCGCCGGCACATCGGAGGGTTTCTGGTATGGCGTTGGGTCAAAGAACTGGGTCTGCGCGTGGGCACGACCCGATGCACCAAGACAGATGACGGACAGCAAAAGTAGCAACACCTTCATGGCGGGTCCTCGTGTGATTTTGCCGCTGCAAACCGTGGAACGGTTGGCCTATGCACAAGAACCCGAAACGTACGCGCGATCCGCCAAGTTGCTTTGAAGCTCCAACGGGCGACCGGCAAAAGCCCCGCTCGCTCAAGTGGCCGTCGCGAAGGCAACGAAAGAAGCGCTCCCGCAGAACGTGCAATTCGTCAGGCTTTGATCAGTCCCAGTGGTTCGGCGATTTGTGAGTGATCGCGTCTGCCAGGTGCGTTCCGAAGGACCGCTTGATCAGGGCGTACGATCGTCTTCGGAACCTCGTCTTTGCACAGACTGACCAGGTTTCGGCGCGCAACAGGCCAAGCCGAGTCGACTTCCAGCGGGATTTGCTGACGTGGCAGATCGGCTCGCGCCGAAGATCGTGGTTTTGCGCAAGCGTCCTTTTTGGCTGCTCGTTCGTCTGTCTTTTCTTTAAAAATTCGTTAATACTCTGTGACGAAACAGTCATGACGAGTGCTCACCCCACCAGGCGGGCCATTGGCCCGCGGGATCGAAATGCGATCGGTTCGCGTATTGATCGGTTGTGTAAACGATTGATTGATAGAAGAACCGCTCCCAGTCGAACTTGAGTGGTGCTCCAGGGGTGATCTTGCGACGAAGCTGTTTTCTTGCGGCACGTGATTTTCGAAGTTCACGAACCTGCATGCCCAAAATTGACAAACAGGCGATGAGTACAGCGATCGCTGGTGTGCCTGGCACCGATTTCCAGCCCATTCCGGAGATGTTCAATGAAACGCACGCATTTCAAGTTTGCAGTTAGTCCGCTCACATTGGCTGTACAGCTTGCACTCGGTAGCGCGATCGCGGTAGCGCTCAGTGGTACTGCTGTCGCACAAGAGCCGGCAGACGACCCCACTGAGCTGGAAGCGATTTCCGTGTTGGGTACCCGTAGCGCCGCCCGCTCGGTCACCGAATCCGCTGTGCCGATCGACATTATTGGCGGCGAAGAACTGCACAATCAGGCCGCCACGGATGTGCTCGACCAAATTCGCACACTGGTGCCGTCGTTCAACGTCAGCACCATTCCGATCGACGATGCGGCGACGTTGGTGCGTCCCGCGAATTTGCGCGGATTGCCGCCGGACAACACCTTGATCCTGGTGAATGGCAAGCGCCGTCATCGCGCGGCAGTCATCACCTTCCTGGGCCATGGTTTATCCGATGGTGCGCAAGGTGTCGATCTCTCTGTGTTCCCGTCGCTCGCACTTGAGCAGGTGGAAGTCCTGCGCGATGGTGCTGCCGCCCAATACGGCTCGGACGCAATCGCCGGCGTGATCAATTTTCAGTTGAGGGAGCTTCGCGACGGTGGTGCCGTCGAAGCGTTCGCGGGTGAGTTCTTCGAAGGCGACGGCTTTACTCAACAGTATGCCGGCCAGATCGGATTTCCGCTCGGCGAGAATGGCTTTGCGACTTTCACCGCAGAGTTCCGCGAGGCCGATCCTACCTCGCGAAGCGTGCAGCGCGATGACGCTGCGGAAGTGGCCGCCGCGGGCTATCCAGGCGTACCCAATCCGGCTCAGATCTGGGGATCCCCTGAAGTCAAGGACGACACCAAGTTCGTCTACAACCTGGGGCTCACGGCAGAAGACGTTGAGTTATACCTGTTCGGCAATTTCGCTCAGCGCGAGACGGATGGTGGCTTCTACTATCGCAATCCGACCACACGCGGCGGCGTTTATTCTAATGATGGTGGCCAGTCGCTGCTGATCGGTCGAACCGGCGGCACCACAGCGTGCCCGAGAATCGCGCTGCGCAATGCCAGCGGTGCACTGATTCCGTACTCCACGGTGTCTGCGCAAGTCGCCGCTTTACCGAGCAATTGCTTTACCTTCCTGCGGCAATTCCCCGGCGGTTTTACGCCGCGATTCGGTGGCGAGATGAAAGATCTCGGCGTAACCGGCGGTATCAAGGGCGTCTGGGCGAACGACGTGGAATGGGATTTCAGCGCGTCGTTTGGGCGCAACGATATCGATTTTTTCATGTACAACACGGTTAACGCGTCACTTGGCGCGAGTCAACCGAGTGGGCTGTTTTTCCGGCCCGGCGGCAACGAGCAAACGGAACACACCTTCAATTTCGATGTTGGCAAGAGCTTCGAGACTTTCCATCTTGCAGCGGGTGCGGAATTCCGTCGCGAGGCTTTCGAAATTTTTGCCGGCGATGTGCCATCGACGGCCATCGGCCCGCTCACGTCTCAGGGCTTCAGCATAGGCTCCAACGGATTTCCGGGTTTCAATCCAGTCACGGCAGGCAAGAACGACCGCGACAATTGGGCGGTCTATCTGGATGCGGAGTCTCAGGTGACCGAACAGTTCCTGATCGCGGGTGCCGTGCGCCATGAGGACTACGACGACTTCGGCGGCACTACCAACTGGAAACTGACGATGCGCTACGACTTCGACGAAGCCTTCGCCGCACGCGCTGCGTTCAGCACCGGCTTCCGCGCACCGACGCCTGGGCAGTCGAACGTGAGTCAGGTCACCACCGCCTTCATCGATGGCGAATTGCGCGATACAGCGACGCTGCCGCCGACGGATCCGATTGCTGCCTTTTATGGCGCTGAGCCACTGATACCCGAGGAATCGAACAACGCCTCGATTGGCCTGGTGTGGTCCAGCGGCGATATCACGGTGACTGCCGATTGGTACCGAATCGAGGTGGAAGACCGAATCGCGCGCAGCACCGACTTCACGTTGACCGATGCCGATCGAGCAGCTTTGGTCGCGGCGGGTCAGGCGCAAGCCGCAACGCTGAGCCGCGTCGGCTTCTTCGTGAACGATTTCGATACCACGACAACGGGACTGGACCTCGTCGGCAGCATCGATACCGATCATTTCGGCGGTCTCACGACCTACTCGCTGGCGGTCAACTTCAACGACACAGAAGTCGATGCCTTCACGCCTGGAATCATCACCGAAGCACGCATCAAGAAACTCGAGGAGTCTCTGCCGCGCACCAAAGGTTACTTCACCTTCAACCATCTGCGCGGGCCTTGGCACGCCAATGTGCGCATCAATTACTACGGTTCCTTCTACGAGGATCATCTCGACAGCGATGTCGTTCTGGCAGAAGACGGCGGTTTGCCGATCTTCAATGGCAGTGCAGTCACCGTCGATGTGGAATCCGGTTTCAAGTTCGAGTCCGGCTTGTACTTGAACGTTGGCGCGCAGAATCTGTTCGACAAAGTGCCGGACGACAATCCATGGGGCGCTTTGGTGGCTGGTGCCGAGTATCCGGTCCATACGCCTTATGGATTCAACGGCGGTTTCTATTACGCGCGCGTTGGTTACACGTTCTGATCGAACGTTGTTGACCGCAGAAGAAGAGGGCGGCTCCGGCCGCCCTTTTTGTTTTCCGGGCCCGGAAAATGTTTGCGATGCGTGATGGTCGATGTGCAGTCCGCAGCGCTCGTGCCCTGTCAGTGCTTATCCAATAAGTCGCTGGAGCAGAGCATTGGTCTTAGTGGTGGCAGAATCGAGCACACGTCGCGGCTGGTGAGGAGCGACGGATCATCGACAAATTGAACCGGGCATCGCGCGAGCCGATGCGAGCCACCGGATACGGAGTAGAGCGTGAGCGAACGAGTATTGTGGTTGGACCAGCTGGGCATGGGCGATTTGCATCGCGTTGGCGGCAAGAACGCATCCTTGGGCGAGATGATCGGCAGCCTCGCGCATGTTGGCGTCAGCGTCCCCGGTGGTTTCGCGACGACCGCTGCGGCCTTCGCCGAGTTCATTGCAGCGAATCAGCTAAGCGAGCGAATTTTCGCTCGCCTGCAAGCGCTGGATATCGAAGACGTCGTAGAGCTGGCGCGTGCCGGCAAAGAGATCCGCGGATGGGTCGAAAATGGTGTGTTTCCGGATGCATTCGAGCGCGAAGTGCGCGCGGCATATGCGCAATTGTGCACGCGCATCGGCGTGGAAAACGCGGCCGTTGCCGTGCGTTCTTCGGCCACGGCGGAAGACCTGCCAGACGCTTCGTTCGCCGGTCAACAAGAGACGTACTTGAACGTCAGCGGATCGGATCTGGTGTTGGCAAAAATCAAGAAGGTCTTCGCATCGTTGTACAACGACCGCGCAATTGCCTACCGTGTGCACCACGGCTTCAAGCACGAGGATGTGTATCTCTCGGCTGGGGTACAGCAAATGGTGCGCTCCGATGTCGGTTCTTCCGGCGTGATGTTCACGCTCGACACCGAAAGCGGTTTTCCGGACGTGGTTTTTATCACCGCCAGTTATGGGCTCGGCGAACTGGTGGTGCAGGGCGCTGTCAACCCCGATGAGTACTATGTCTACAAACCCTCGCTGGCTCGCGCCCAGCACGCCGTACTGCGCAAGACCATCGGCTCCAAAGAGATCAAGATGATCTACAGCGACGCGCCCGGGGAGCGGGTGCGCACGCTCGCCACCGAATCATCCGAGCAGCGCCGCTTTGCCCTTAGCGATGAGGACTTGCATGAACTGGCACGCCAGGCGGTCACCATCGAAAAACACTATGGCCGGCCGATGGATATCGAATGGGCCAAAGATGGGTTGACCGGCAAGCTCTACATTGTACAGGCGCGCCCGGAAACGGTGAAGAGCCGCGGGCATGCCCAGGTGCAAGAGAAGTACAAGCTGATGCAGCGCGGTGTGGTGCTCTCCGAAGGCCGCGCGATTGGCCAAAAAATCGGCATCGGCGCCGCCAAGGTGGTGCGTTCGATCGACGATATGGACCGTGTGCAGCCCGGCGATGTGCTGGTCACCGATATGACCGATCCGGATTGGGAACCGGTGATGAAACGCGCCAGCGCGATCGTCACCAATCGCGGTGGCCGCACGTGTCACGCGGCGATCATTGCGCGCGAACTGGGCATTCCAGCGGTCGTTGGTTGCGGCGATGCCACAAAAACCGTCGCCAGCGGTACGGTGGTGACCGTGTCGTGCGCCGAAGGCGACACCGGATTCATCTACGAAGGAACGATGCGCTTCGATCGCGTCGAAGCGCATTTGGGTGCGATGCCGACGCCACCGATCAAAATCATGATGAACGTCGCCAACCCGGAACGCGCTTTTGATTTTGCGATGTTGCCGCACGCCGGCGTTGGTCTGGCGCGACTGGAGATGATCATCGCCGCGCATATCGGCATTCACCCCAAGGCGCTGCTCGAATACGAGCAACAGCCTGCCGATATTCGCGCAAAGATCGATCAGCGGATCGCAGGCTATGCCAGCCCCGTGGACTTTTATGTGGATCGCCTGGCCGAGGGCATTGCGACCATCACCGCGGCGTTTGCGCCGCACCCGGTGATCGTGCGCTTGTCGGATTTCAAGTCGAACGAATACGCGAACCTGCTGGGCGGGCGCGCGTACGAACCCGAAGAGGAGAATCCGATGATCGGCTTCCGCGGCGCTTCGCGCTACGTGGATCCGAGTTTCGAACCGTGCTTTGAGCTCGAATGCCGCGCGCTCAAAAAAGTGCGCGAGATCATGGGCCTGGACAATGCCTGGGCGATGATTCCGTTCGTGCGAACCGTCGACGAAGGGCAGCGGGTGATCGCAACGCTCGCTAAGTTTGGGCTCAAGCGCGGCGAAAACGATCTCAAGGTGATCATGATGTGCGAGCTGCCGTCAAACGCACTTTTGGCCGACGCTTTCCTCGAGCATTTCGACGGTTTCTCGATCGGCTCGAACGATCTGACGCAGCTCACTCTGGGCCTGGATCGCGATTCGGCCATTGTGGCCAGTTTGTTCGATGAGCGCAATGATGCCGTCAAAGCGTTGTTATCGATGGCCATCAAAGCCGCGCGCGCGCGCGGCAAGTACATCGGCATCTGCGGCCAGGGCCCGAGCGATCATCCCGATCTCGCCGAATGGCTGGTCGACGAGGGCATCGAGAGTGTCTCGCTCAACCCCGACACCGTCGTTGAGACCTGGATGCGATTGGCGCGCCGAAAAGCGGCATGAGGGAATGCTTGTCGGTCTGAGACGAAGCCTCATTACCCCTGATGTTTGCCCACCTGCCAACGCGTATTGCTCAGCCATTGCTGGCCAGATTGGATCGCCGGCCCCTCAAGTGCTGTCCCCATCGAGTCGTTCCATCGGTTGAGATAGCCGAATAGGGCAATGACGCCGAGAATCTCCACGATCTCGCCCTCGTCCCAATGGGCGTGAAGCGCCTCGGCGATGGCTGGGTCGGTGGCATTGGGAACCACGCTGGCGGCACGGGCAAAATCCAGCGCCGCGCGCTCGGCCTCACTGAATGCCGGGTGCGTCAGGTAATCCCAGGCATTGGCCAGTTTTTCCGCCTCGGCGCCGTAGCGCTCGGCAGCCCGAATCGTGTGCGCCTGACAATAGTTGCAGCCGGCCGCAGTGGACGAGATGTAGCCGATCAGGCGCTTTAGCGCACTGGTCACGCGCCCCTGGTTCTGCATCACCGCCATGTTGAGCTGGATAAAGGCTTTGGCGATGTTGGGCCGCCGCTGCATCGTCAGTACACTGTTAGGGCAGAAGCCCAAGGTCTCGTTGAAGAACTTTGCCATTTCGGCAACTTCGGAATTGGCATCGGGGGATAGCGGGGCAACCAGTGGCATGCGTCGGGTTCCAATCGGAGTCGGGGAGCAATGTGACTAGCGGGATTCGAAGATAGCAGCGGATCAGATCGCAGGTCTGCCAACGTCGTGGCGCGCGGACACTTCTCAACCAGCGAAGCCTGCAGCGTGTCAATTGCAGAAGGTGACGAACAGCGCCCGATGGTCAGGGCAATGGCTGAAAGCGCGCCAGAGAACAAGGCGAGTAGCGAATCGCCATGATGATCACGCGTTATGCTCGCGATCGTCCTGGTCGCACTATACGCGGCCCGAATCCTCAGGACGATGCAAGTCGTTCACGGTCGGGATCGTCGAGGAGGTGCCGCTCTGCGCAAACACCTTGCCCGCCATTGGCGAGCACCGGCTTACTCGAACCCATCTGCCAGCAGCCGCGCGTCGAACGAGATGCAGCTCGATACCTCAGAGGTGCTGCGCGGCTGACTGTCGGCATTGCTGGTCATGCGTGTCGCGGTGGCGGCGATCAGGCGTGGCGTGGCGAAGAAGTCGGGATCGCCGGCCGCGGCGATGATGCCGCTGTAGTTCGCACTGCCGTCGAAGCTTCCGCTGCCGTTGCTGATCGTGGTGAAGGTGGCGCCGAGCCAGGTTTGCGGCGAGCCGCTGCCGAAGATGATCGGCAGCGGGCAGTCGATTGCCGCATAGAAGTCGATGCGGTAGGTGCCATTGCTGGAGTTCAGGCTGCCGTTGACCACACCCGCTGCCAGACTTGAGGCGCCCTGACCGATCGCGCTGGTCAGCAACGGGCGGTTCTGGCGGAAGTTGCCAGAGCCAGCCGGCACCGGTGCTGAGTTGTTGGTGTTCTGGCTGGCGCCGTCGTCGGACAAGTCGATCGGCTGCTCACCGTTGTCGGTGATGGTGTTGCGCAGCACGGCGATGCGCACCGCGTCGCCGGTGATCACCACGCCATCGTCGCCATTGAAGCGAATCTGGTTTTCGTCGACGACCGCATCGGCCGCGGCGTTGTCGAAGCGGATACCGTCCTCGGCATTGCCGAAGGTGCTGCCGCAGCCCAGCGGCGGACAGAGTGCGCTGATGCCGATGCGATTGTTGTTGATCTCGGTCCCGCGCGCGTTGCTTCCGGTGACAAGGATGCCGTGGCGGGTGTTGTTGCTAATCGTGTTGCCGGTGACCGTGGTGAAGCGGCCGGCGATAACGATGCCATCGCGGTTGGCTTCGGTGCTCGTGCTGCCGCCGGGGCCGACGCCGATGTAGTTGTTGACGATGTTGGTATTGCGCGCGCCGCCGCCGATGCGGACCGCCGCGTCGGTGCTGTCGGAGAATACGTTGCGCTCAGCTGGATCGGGCCCGCCGATGTCGACACCCGCCGCTGCGCTGCCGAGCAGTGAGCCCACTTGCACGCCATTGACACTGGGCAGCAGCGTGATCAGGTTCGAGGCTGGCCCGATTTGGCCGCCGAACTGCGAACCAACGAGGCGATGGCCATTGCCGCCGGTCAGATTGAGTGCGATGAAGCTGAAGCCGCCGAAGCCGATGCCGTCGATGGTGACCGCCACCGTGTCATCGGTGTCGGTGGAGATTCCGTTGAACACGCTACCCTGGCCGTTGATCCCGATGCAGCGCACCGCATTGCTGGCTGTGGGCGCGGTGTTGCGCGCCGAGCCAGGCTGGGTGTAGCCATCGATCACCACCGGGCCGGTGATCGTCGGCAGCGGCGTGGCGAGGTTGATGATGCGCGGGCCGCAGGTGCTGCCGATATCGAAGTGGATGCGGTTCAAGTTGGACGAAACGTTGGCGTCCAGGATCGCCTGGCGCAACGATCCCGCGCCGCTGTCGTTGGTATTGGTGACGGTGATGGTGGTTGCGGTGGTGCCCACCGAGGATTCGAAGGCGCCGCGGTCCGGCAGCGTGCCGAACCAGCGCACATTGCCAACGTGATCGCTGCCGGTTTGCGCGAGGCCGATGGGCGTGCCGGTGTTGATGACCGGCGAGGTGTTTTGCAGGCGGTAATTTTGCGCAGCGGCATTGACGAAAAGCGGATTGGCCGTACTACTGCCGACCGGAGCCACCGTCAGCGGTGCCTCAGATACGATCGAGCTAATCACGTTGTTGGACAGAACGAGACTAACTCCGCTGTTGTCGCCCTCGACGCGCAGATCGAAACCATTGTTCCAGAAAATGTTATTGCGAGCGGTGCCCACGCAGTCGCGACACACGATCCCATGCAGGTTGTCGGCGAAGGTATTGCCGTCCAGTCGCAGATTATCGATGGTTGAGTCGAAGAAAATGGAGGCATTGGCGATGCTATTGCCTGAGCGCGTGACCAGGTTATTGCGGAAATTCACCGTGTCGGCGGTGACTTCGGCGAGCCCTACTTGATCGAACCACACGCGTTCGACGTCGGCTTGGACATTGCTGTCGAGGCCGCCCTCCTCGACGACGCGAAGGAAGCGGATGTTGCGAAAGGTCAAGCGATCGACGCCGATGTCCACGATGTTGAGCAGACGGGTCAGCTGCAGGTTACGGCCAGGTGCCGTGATCACCGTCAGCGCTGGATCGGTGCTGCGTGAGCTGCAGTTGCTGTTGTAGCCACCACGGAAGCGGATGTTGTTGTCAGGCGTCTCGCAGGCGAGCAGCGAGTCGGAGTCCAGGCAGGTCTGGGTGACATCGTAAGTGCCAGTCACGATTCGGATTTCGACCTCCTCGTCGGCGGCAACCTGCGCCGCCGCATTGAGCTGGTCGACTGTGCTGACGCAGCGGATTTGTTGTGCGGCTGCGGACTGGGTCGCAACCAGCAGCGCGAAGGCAATCAGGGAACGCATGGCCAAGCCTCCAACCGTGTTGTTTCAGCCTTGAATGTCTGAGCGCATCGAAAGCGAACATCCGTCGAGGTCGCCGGTGCTGTTGTGGTTGAGTGTGCAGTGCAGTTCGTGCCGGCAGCGGCCGATTGTTGACCGTGTGCGGCGGCCGCCGGGTGTCGCCTGACTGTTGCTGGTTAGACTCGGTTCCGAACAACGGGCGGGAAGCAACATCCAGATTCGACACTCTTAACGCGTTCCGGCTCCGATGTTGCGGAGACGTGAAGCCCGCACCGGCGAAAGGGCCGCATTCCAGATCATCATGCCGCCGCGATTCAGTCAGATCACATCGTTCCTGGTCCGCTGCCAGACGAGGCAACGGTTATTGGCGGGCATTGCCACATCGGCAATCAGCTGAAGGCCGATGGTGCTGGCGAGGGCATCAACGTCTGCCAGGTCACGAATCCCCCGGTGCGGAGCGTCGGCCTTCAAGGCCAGATCGAAGTCTCGGTTGCTGTCGCTGGTGAACTCGCCGTTGACGTTGAACGGTCCGTAGATGACCACAACCGCGTCGTCGCTCAAGACCTGATCCAGCCCGCAAAACATCCGTTCGACCTCGTCCCAACTCATGATGTGCAATGTGTTGGCACTGAAGCCAGCGTCAAAGCGAGCCGTGGGCCAGATGCCGCCGACATCCAGCCGCAGCGGAGCGGGTGCGTTTGGCAGTCGCGCGTCCGCCAACCAAGCGCCGATGCCGGCGAGATTCTCGGCACGGTCGGAGGTCTGCCAGACCAGATGAGGGAACACGCTGGCGAAATGCACAGCATGTTGTCCGGTGCCGCTGCCGATTTCGAGTACATGCCGGCGGTCAGCAAAGAACGTGCGCAGAACCCGTTCAATTGGCTCACGATTGCGTTCGGTCGCTGGCGCACAGGGCTTATCGACGCGCGGGGTTGTTGCGGGTACATCCGCGACTTTATCGATCACTGTGGGTGGTCCGTTCGATCCATGGTGCGTAAGGGCGACGAGATTCACTTCGTGGCGAGCATTCTCCCGCAGTTTCGCTGTCGAGCGAAGGCAGCAATGCTCGACCGGCGGCTGTGCCGCCGGGCCGGAAAGGCGCGCAGCGCTCAATGGGGGTGTGGCAAGTACGGTGTCTGGCGAAGCCAACAATGCTCGGCAGTCTGAGGCGAAGCCTCGCTAGTTCGTTTTCGATCGAATTCGCGGCCGTACGGGGTTTGGGCGCCCCGTGCCAGGCGAGGGCACAAGTGTGTTGGCACATGACGATGGTTCACCGTGCCCTGGATAGACGTATCTTAGGGGCGTCCCGGAAGCCGGTCTGGGACAGCAGCCTTCCAACCCGTGGAGTACCTGAGATGTCGATCACGCATTATCGCTGTTTGCTGTTTATTGCATTGGCACTGGGCAGCTCCGCCGCATGGGCTCAGGCTCTGGTTCGCGCCACGCCGGTATTGTCGGTGGGCGATGCTCTGGAGGGTTCCACGGTGATGGCGCTCAATCCGGTGTTCACCGATGGCACGGGCCGGCCTGGATCGCTGGTGGTGTTAGCGAGCGGCGCGAGAGTGGTATGGTCGGATGGCGCCGTATTGTTCAACAGCAGCAGCGTCACTAACCCGGTTCTTGTTGGTGGCGAAGCGTCTTTGGGTTTAGGCAACGGAGGTCGATTCGCGTACAGCCCTTCGGCCGCTGGCAACGACGCCATCTACACGCAAAATGGCGTGCTTCTGGCGGAAACGCAGGCCATCCCTGGCACGGCCGGACTGTTTTCGTCGTTCAATAGTCGCCCTCGCATGCTGCCGGATGGGCGCGCTTTCTGGGTTGGCGGATACAGCTCTGCGTCTGGCGGCGCGACAGAGGGACGCATATTGCTGCGGGCCGGCACGCAAGGGCCAACTGTGTTCGAAACGCTGCTTCGCAGCGGCGACCTGGTGGGCGGTTTCGCCGTCAACAGTGTTGGCATCGGCTTTGGCGTAGCCACGAGCCAAAACGGCAGTCGAATTGCCGCACTGCTGATTCTGGAAACCGGCAGTACTGCCAACGACAACGTTGTGAGCATCAACGGAACCATCGTCGCGCGCGAGGGCGATCCAATCGCGTCCGCGCCGGGCGAGAACTGGCAGGGCTTTGCCGGTGTCGCGATCAATAATGCTGGCAGGACGATTCTCGCAGGCGATACCAGCGGTGCCACCGCCAGCGATGCGTTCCTGGCCAGCAACGGCGTCCTGCAGGTTCGCGAAGGCAGCAGCTATGACGGCGAGAGCCTCGACACGCCCGCCGCCGTGCGTGCGGTAAGCATCAACAATCGGGGAGAAGTGGTGCATGTGTGGAACGCCAATAACGTGCGTAAAGTATTTTTTGCGGTCGACGGCAGCCGTCTCGATTTATCGCGTCTGATCGCCCGCACTGGCAGTCCACTCGACCTCAATGGCGATGGCGTCAGCGATGCCACCCTGGTCGATATCCTCGGTACCTTCACCTCGGTGTCCGCTGTCAATCTCGCCGACGATGGATTCCTTTATTTGCACGCGAGTTACGACCAGAACGGCAGCACAATCGAGTCGTTACTGCGCATCGGGCTGGACTCGGTCTTTGCCAATGGGTTTGAAGGCAATTAACCTCACTTTGCAAGCTCAGGTTGATTTCAATGGCCGGACAAAAGGGGCTGATGTACAGCTCTCGGTGTTACGGGGGTTGTCTGGCGCTACGGGAGGATATGACGGCGTGGGCTGCTGATCGGCGCGTACCAAGCCAGGCCGCCAGCAGCGTTGGCGACTGTGCTTGAAGGCGTTTTCGCTGTTGCAAATCGTCTGGATGGCGGATGAGCAGGTCGGCCGTTCGCAGCAACTGGGCCCCCGGTCGTTCATCGGCTGCTCCGGGCAGTGGAAACTCGACGGCGCGCATCAGCCGGCACCACGCTGGAAACGCGCCGATCGGCAACTCCTCGTCAAGCTCGCACCACGCACCCCAGCGTGTGGCCCAGCCGGGGCTGGCACAGAGCCAGGATTCCGCTGCGTCTGGCCAAGCAAGGCAAAGTTCCAGGACGTCGGCATTCGTCCGTTCGTGCATCTGCGCCTGCTCGCTAAGCTCAGCATGCCACAGCAGTCCCTCTATCTGACGCTGCCAATGAGGGTCCTTTTCGATCGCCAATACGGCCAACATGGGCTGGCCCATCATCTGCCATAGATAGCTGGCATGCGCTTGCCGACAGGACGGATCTAGTGGCGCCGGGCGACAGTTTTCGACCAGGGCGAGCAGAGCGGGGCGAATCAGTCGCATCGCATCTAGTTGCAGGCAGCGTTCGGCCGCCGGCCATAATTCGGCTTGGATCCAGGTTACCGCGAGCGACGGGTCAAGCCAGCGAAGGTCGCGGCGCTCGATCAGTTCGATACACATCTCGCAGTCGGCGAGAAATCGCTGGTATCCCGTCATCCCTCGCAATGTCGCGAGATGCACTCTGCTGGTGGGCGGATCGAGTTCCAACAGCGCGCGGCGCGCAGCGTAAGAGGCAAGTTCGCCCGTTGAGTGTCGAAACAAGTCGAGTTGCTGTTCTTCGATCTCCAGAAGCCCAGCGCAAAGGGTTGCCTTTTCGTCATGATGGGCTTCGTGCAGCGTAACCGGCATGACCTTGCAGGGCGCTTCAAAAAGGTCCAGCGTTTCGCAGCGAATCAGCGCATCAATGGCAACTTGCATGCTTCGGCGATGGTCTGGGTGGGCGTCCATGCTCGGAAAATCTGGTTGCGCTGACAAGGGTCGCGAGTCGTCGTGACCGTCAGCGCATCGCAGGCGCGATTCATCCGGTCCTTTCCCAACGCGGTATTTGCCAGCAAATTCGAGCAGGTCGCGTTTCGACCGAAAGTTATCCCATCGTGCACATGTTCGCACCCTGTTGTGGCATGCGGTCGATGGCCCGGTCGAACTCCACTCGCATCGCCGCGCCCAGGATACGCGCCTCGTCAATCCGGCCCGCCTTCGCGGCGGCTTCGGCTTCGGCGGCAAGCCCTGCCAATGCCATAGCGCCAAAGTACGCACTGGTCGACCTGAGCGAATGCGCGGCTCTCTCGGCAGCGACGGACGTTTCGCGAGTGATCCCGGCCACGCAGTCTATGAGTGCCGGCGTGCCATCGATAAATCGGCCGGTGAATTTGGCCAGAAGACCGGGCGTGTCGCGATCCAGCTTGACCAATTCTTCGAATACGACCGGATCGAACGAAACCGGCTTTTCGTCGCGACGTGCCTCGGGTGACGCACACGTGGAGGTGCGCGCCACCGCTGCGAGCAAAGACATCGCATCAAAGGGCTTGGACAGAACGTCATCCATGCCGGCTGCCAGACAGCGCTCGCGGTCCCCAGCCATGGCGTTGGCGGTCAGCGCGACGATCCGCGTGCGATTCGTACCGGTCTTGGCTTCGCGTGCGCGAATGCCACGTGCGGCCTCGAAGCCGTCCATCACCGGCATCTGGCAATCCATAAGTATGAGGTCGAATTTCCCATGGACAAATTTGTATAGCGCCTGGGCACCGTCGCCAGCGACTTCCACGCGATGCCCGGCTTTGCCCAGCATGGTGCAGGCCACATCCTGATTGATGTCGTTGTCCTCGACCAGCAGCACGGTCAGCGATACACCTGCCGTTTCGGCGGTGGTCGGCGTCTCCACCGCTGGCGCAGCAAGCGCGGCGTGTGCCGGCGCAAACGGTAGCTCGACACGGAATTCCGAGCCGCTGCCCGGATTGCTGTCGACGTCGATCGATCCACCCATGAGATCGACAAGATGCTTCACGATCGTCAGTCCCAGTCCAGTGCCGCCGTACTGCCTTGTCGTCGAACTGTCAGCCTGACAGAAGGGTTGGAACAGCTTGCGCACGGTCTCGCTGCTCATGCCGATGCCGCTGTCGCGCACCGTGAAGCACACCCACCGACGGTGGTCGCTCGCTCGCGGTGGCTGCGCTTGCACGCCAAGTTCAATCCAGCCGTTTTCCGTGAACTTGATGGCATTGCCAAGCAGGTTGGTCAAGACCTGCCTTAGCCGTAACGAATCTCCCGTTAACCTCAGGCCCGCAGGCAGCTGGATGGTCGTGCGAAAGTTGTTGCCGCGCGCCGTCGACAGTTCCCGGTAAGCAGTCACCAGCTCATCAATCAGGCGCGAAGGCTCAAAGTCCTCCTGCTCCAGTTCGATTTTGCCGGCTTCGATCTTGGCCAGATCCAGAATATCGCCGAGCAGGTCGTGCAGCGCACGTCCCGATGCCCTGATGGCGTTGCAATAGCGTCGCTGTTCGGCGCCCAGCGCGGTACCCTGCAGCAAATCCGCCATTCCCAGGACACCATTGAGTGGCGTCCGTATCTCGTGGCTCATATTTGCCAAAAACTGCGACTTCGCCGCGCTGGCCGATTCTGCCTCCTGTTTGGCAATCTGAAGTGCGGCGGAGGTCTCGCGCTCGCGGGTCACGTCGCGTAGCACTGTCAGCAGCGTCGGCCCGTCGGAGAGCATCAGTCGCATCGTCAGCGCCTCTATTCGCCGTTCGCGTCCGCGCTGGTCGGTCAGCCGATACTCGGCCGGCGTGTCGCTGCCAGGCGCCGCAACATCAGCCGCAGCGACCCGTGCGCCGGCGAATTGCCGCTGTTCAGCCGGCAACAGCTCAAAAATGCTCCTGCCGATGGCGTGCTCTGGTGTGTCCAAGCCTGTTGCTGCGGCAGCAACGCGGTTGACCATCAAGACGTGGCCGTCCCGGTGCATCACATATCCGTAAGGCGCCTGGTCGATCAACTGCCGGAAACGCTGCTCCTGGTCGCTGGTCGCGCGAAGTGAGTCGTGGAGTGCCTTCGAAAACAGGTAAAGCATCGTGGCGGTTCCGCCGAACAGGATGCAATAGACCACCAGAATGTTATCGGAGCGAAGCGCTTGTACCGCCTCCTGATCGATTGACCACCCACTTGACTCAAGCGCGTACAAACCGATCACCGTGACAATCGCGACAGCGGCAGCCCAGAGGCTGGCGCGATAACCAATCAAAAGCGCTACAGCAATAATGAGCAACGCAAACAGCCCGGTGGCGTGACTGCGCAAGCCCAATCCCGACACGATGAGGTACTGCACTACGGCCAGATAGGTCACCGCCAGCACGACGCAGGCACCGATGCGCGGTCGGCCGATTCGCGCCAGTAACATCGCCGCGCCACAGGCAATCGAGATCGCGACTGGAATTCCGATATGAGAGGCAGCCGCGGCAGCAGATGTCGGCGGGTGTAGAGTCAATGTGGCTGCGATCGCCACAAGGCTGAAAAACGCGAGTAGCCACATCGTCACCCGCAAGACAACGGCTTCGATGGGTTGTGTGCGGAGATTGAATAGGGGTTTCATCTTTCACAACTTTATCGGCAAAGGCGGCAAGAAATCAAATTCTGATGGGGTCGCCGGACAGCCTTGGCCAATCAGCGGGTCGACATCTGGCCAGATGGGTCCACGTGCGCATTCATTGACGGCGGCGTCACGCGCAGTCGCCCATGGCTGTGGAAAATTTTGGACAGCCCGTCGCCTCAATGTCATCAACGGGCAAGAAGGCAGGGCCAGAAAAGGCCCCAGGCGGCAAAGCGGCTTTGTAGAAAACTTGACTCAATTTTTCAGATCCCGCGCCGTCAAGGACTCTATCGCGAGTTCGTGGGCGAACGAGTCACGGCAGCTGGATGGTCGCCATCACAGGCTTGTGTTCCTCGGACTGATGAGGCGCGGATCCGCTTCGCGAGCCGTTGATGCAAAATCTTGTGAAACAGGAAGCTCGTGCACTGCGCGCCAAATGCAGCAGACCACCGAAGATGGGGCTGCGGACATACGTGCCCGAGCGGAACGAGAATTCGTTATCGCATTTCGCCTTACCTATCACTTCCTCGGCAAGGACGATCCGACGATGACCACCGCTGCGAGGTTTCTAAGCCGCCGGAGACGACTGCGAAGTGGACTTTCAGCGCACGCCATGCTCGCGCAGAAACGCGCTGTAGGCCATGTCGTCGGAGAGAATGTGTTCCGCAAGCCAGTAAATCATGAACTTCAAGACTTCCAGCCCTATCGACGTGTCACCGTCCTCAAAGCGCCGCCTGAACTCGGCAAGTTGCCTTTCAAATGCCCGATGGCCATCGGCATGATCGACGTGCTCCGTCCAGCCGTGCAAAGCGAACAGCCGTTCTTCGTGGCGGAAGTGAATTCGCGTGTAACCGTCCAATCCCGCAAGCACTGCTTGCAGGATTCGGGCGGTTTGACCGTGTGCTACCGCATGCGTCAATTGATTGATGTATGCCACCAGCACTCGGTGCTGCGCGTCGATGCTGGCAATGCCAATCGAGAGCATGGGCGACCATTCAATGGATTGCCCGCGCCCAGCTTGCTCAGCCAGGAGCGCGCCGATTCCGGTCGTTTGACTGGACAGGCTTTTGGGCTGCAGCGGCGGTGCACCGTGGCTATGCAGGGTGGGTTGCAAGTCACGAATCGGTCCTGATGACGAAGCATGCGGTGACGTATTCACAAGTGCCTCAAGCAATCGTTGGCTTTGCAGAGCACTTGTACCCTCCTTCACTTGGAGCAGTGGTGCGCCGTAAAACCAATTCTGCTGTCACGGTGGATTGGCATAGTTGACATGTGTCAATTTTCGTCATCGCAGCGTCGTTCTCGGCATGCGCCACGCGTTGCGTCCGGCTGTGGTCCAAACCCAGAATCGAGTATGGACATTGGGACGTGCCGCACCGCAGTGCGGGCACAGGGAACGCTGGCCGGCCGTGTATCGGTATGCTTGGACGGTGCCAGCTCAACTGCCGAGAGGCTTTATCGTCATCACCAGCTATTTAGTCAGGTTGCTGCTCGCGATGCTGCTGCTCGGCTTCGTTTCGGGCGCCTTTGCGAACGAGGTGCTGCAGCTCCGGCTCGTGGGCGCAGGCTTGGCGAGCGATGACCCGCGGCAACTGGAGGGTGCGAGGGCAGGGGGTGCCGCACCGACCACGGTGCGCGATCTTGGCGGCGGCACTTGGTGGTGGGGCGAGTTGCCTGCCGACCTGTCGTCAGGCGCGTCTGTTGATGCGCCAAACGTGCTGCATTTTCGGGCCGGGATGCGCGCGGAGCTGACCCTGCTGTGGCCGGAGAGCGATCAACGCATCAAGCGTAGTCGCCTTGGTGACGCAGGGCCTGGTTGGGGACTGCGTAGCGAGATACCGGTGTTGGTGCCAGCGGCGATTTCGGCGGGCTCGGGCTTCTATTTGCATGTCAAAGAAGCCCGTGGTCTGCCGGTGCTGGTGCTGTCGAGTTCTCTCGATGCTTATCTCGCGCATGCGACCACGCGCAAGGTGGTGATCGCGACCAGCACCACAGCGCTCTTGACCCTGGCGTTGCTGGCGATCGTCCTGCGCCGCAGCTTTGGTGGTGTCGCTTACGGCTATCTGGCATGGACGGCTTTTCTGATGGCCGGCTACATCCTCACCAACTCCGGTGAGTTACATCAACTGATCGACAACCCGACCTTGTTGGTCTGGTCAGCTCCTCTGCAACGAACGTTCGCAATGTTGGCGGTCGCATCGAGCCACCTCTTCATCATCAGCTACCTGGAACTGGATCGTCGACGTCCGCGCATGCGACGAGTGCTGCTGATCTTGGCGGCAATGCAGGTCGCGATTGCCGTGATCAGCTGGATCGAAGGTCAAAGCCCTCACCGGATGGGTGCTCTGGTCTCGAATATGCTGATCCTCGCATCGATCCCGCTGGTGCTGATCGAGGCCTGGCGCGCGCATCGTGACCGGCTGCAGGCCGGGCGCTATGTGCTCATGGCCTGGAGCCCTGCCTTACTGGTCCTGGGCCTTTGGATTTTCGCGCTGCAGCGCTGGCTCCCGCCGACGTGGCTCGATATCGCGGGATTGGCCTTCTACGGACTGGCGTTGCAGGTCGGCGTACTCCTGTTCGGTTTGGCGGACGACACCGCGCGCCTGCGCCGGGAGCGGGATGCCGCGACCGCCGAAGCCGGCCACGATCCATTGACTGGCGTATTCAACCGGCGTGCCCTGCAACAGCGCCTGGAGACATTGCTGGCGCAGGCGCAGGCGACCGGGCACCCGCTGAGCCTGGCATTCATCGATATCGACCACTTCAAGCGAATCAACGATGACCACGGACATGCGGCGGGTGACCAGTGCCTCGGCGAACTGGTTCGGCGCGTTCGAGCATCGATCCGGGTCGGTGACGCGCTGGCGCGTTATGGCGGCGAAGAATTCGTGGTCGTGCTGCCGGGAATGACAGGCGTCGAGGCATTGGCCTGGGCGGAGCGGCTGCGCCTTGATGTGGCCAATGTCCCGTTCCGCGTCGGCGCGAAGTCGACGCAAATCAGTGCCAGTCTTGGGGTCTGCGAGTGGATGCCGGGCGAGCGCATCGACGCGTTGATCGAGTGCGCCGACCGGGCGCTCTATCGCGCCAAGAACGGCGGTCGCAACCAGGTTGTGCTGTGGCGGCCACAGACTGCGCGACAGGACTAAGCACGCGGACTTCGATGCCTGATCTGACCTTTTTCCGTCAACGTCGCTGGCATGGTTTAGCGGTCCTTAAGGTAAGCCTGTGACGCTAACTTTAGCGCATGCGTTTAGGCTTGTTTTCGTGCGCTCGCCGCCAGATGCCAATCACGTGAGCGCCGAAATGCCGAGTTGTTGACGTAATCGGCCGATCGCTTCTTGATGTCCAGGTGGAGGTGTTGCAACGGCGTCCAAATCGCGCAATAGCGCTGCCACTTTCTCGCGGCCGATCGCGGTTGCGAGCGCCTCGCGAGGCGTTTGGCCATCGAGTGCCGGCAATGGATGGTCGGGCCAGGTTTCGTAGTGGCGTCGAACGAACTCCGCCATCGCCGCATCGACCTCGGGTCCTTCCATTCGCCCTTGCAGCGCCGATTGCGGCGAATCGACCGACAGCAGGCGCGCACGCTGCCCCAGCCGTGCATCGATCAGCGCTTGAATGCACACGCGACGTTCGCCAGAAGCCACGTCGACTTGCATGCGACCGGCGCTCAACCGGATGCGCCCCAGCACCGTGCTTTCCCAGTCCGGATGCTGCGCATTGCCAACGCGAGTCCAAAGAATCGTCGCTTGCGCGATCCGGCCGTCGTCCGTCGTCGACACGCTCTGCCATTGGGTTTCGCGCGAAGCTGTAACGTCGAGTTTATGGAGCGCTTCGAAGGCGTCGTCGGCTGAGTCGATCGCGTAATTGAGAACTTGCGGCTGCAGCAATTCGCCATCAGTGGTAGTGAGACGCGGCGGGCGCATGCGTCGTTCCAAGGTGGCGAAATACAGATCGCTGAAGTCGAGGTTGCAAGCGCGGAGGATTTCGCGCGTTAGTGTTTCGTTCTGTGCGATCTGCTCGCGAAACTCGATGATCGCAAGCAGGTCGACGGAGCGGAGCGGATAAGGCCAGACGGCCGAGAAAATGCTGATGCCTCCAGCACTGCCCATGAACCCCATCAGCACATCGCCAGGGCGTACGGTCTTGTAAAGCGTGCCATCGAATAGGGTGTGCGCGCTCAGCAGCATCACATCGCGAACCTCAAGGCGACCGTCGTCGTGCGTTGCCGCGATTTCAAAAAAGCTGACCGCAGTCGTCGATAGCGACGTCAAGTATTCCCGAAGCAAGGGATCGAGCCGATGGCCGCGCAGTCGCAAGTACAGCTTAATCGGCGGAACATCGTGAAGTTCCAGATTCGCCACGACAGTGAGGTGAGGGCTGGGGGCCCATAGCGCGAACAACCAATGCGCGAAAACCTCTGCGAAAGGGGAATCAGGATCGAAGCTCGTGTACTGGTCATCGTCGTAGTATGGTTCGCCGAACTCGTCGTCGGCGTCTTGGGTCGCCATCGCCTCGCGTTCGACGAGATCGACAGGCGACCTTGCGTCGCCAACGGGCGCGTCCAGTTGCGACGCCGGGCTTTGGCTCGAACTTCCGCTCAGTCGCGCGATGAGTTCGGACGTGTCCTGGTCGGCATCGGTCTCTTCCGATTGCAGCTCGTTCGCTTCGTGCTCCAGGTACGTATCGTTCTCCAACGCGTCATCGTCAACGTCGCCGTCGATATCGTCATCGTCAAAGTCAACATCGCCATCGTCGACGTCGTCGAGCACATTGCGCCAGACGAAAAACTCAGCCCACGCTTCGTCGATGGCATCCATGCCGTAGTGCTCGGCGACGAATTCGAACATCTGCGGCAGCAGCTTAGATTCATCGATGACCCGACTCAGCCGTCGCCAAGCCAAGCGATCGGGAGCAACCGTCGTGTCGATCGCCAGATGGCAATGCTTGTACTTCTTGCTGCTGCCGCAAGGGCAGGGGTCGTTGCGACCGGTCTTCATGGTGTACGCCGCCGCGGCCTGAGCATCGCGATGATGCCAATTTCTTGGCTTCGAACGGGCCCGTTGTGCATATGGCCTGCTAAACCAGAAAACCGGCTGTTGTGTTCCCGCCAGCTGGCATCAGCTGCTCTGAGTAATTTGAATTTGCACCGTGGCGATCTGGCTTTGCAGCGAAACGCAGGTGGCCCCTAAGTTGAGACTCGTGGCAGGGCCTTCGCCGCAGGCGGCAACAAGGTAACCATCCGGACAGGTGATTGTCACGGTTGTCTTGCCGGTGCCGAAAGGGTGGTTGTAAATGACTTGGATCAGCTGCATGGTTTCCCCGATCAACCATTGATAGATACCTTCGGGTCCGGGCCCGAAGACGAGGTCAGATGGATCGGCCTGAACCGATGATGTGTTCCCGGACGGACCGGCGTCCATGAACCCCGGGGTCGCCGTCGGATTCGTCCCATGTGTTTGTGGCCTCGGCTGAAAGAACGTCATGGGGGTATTGGTCAAGTTGATCCAGTTCATCACAATGCAACTGTTCGTCGCCATCAGTGCCTCCGAAAGTCCAAGGGAAGCCAATTGTAACTGTTGCGAAACGTGTGTTGCATAGATTGGCGGAAAACAAGTTGCGCATCCCGCGATCGGACATCGGGGGCAACGTGGTGAAAGGCAGCCGGAGCGCGAAGTGCGGACTGCCGCGGGTGAATAGCCCCATTGCCCTGCGCAATGGCACGATCACACGCAGCGGATCCAATCAGTTCCGCCTGCTGCAGGTGGCGGCCGGCGTATCGCGAGCTACCCGTCGCACAGTTCCTCTGACATGTGTTGCAGCACGTCCTGCCCACCGGTTTGCGTCGCGTGCGCGACTATGGGTTCCTGCACGGCAAAGCCAAAGCGCGACTGACGCTCGTGCAACTGATCCTGCGCGTGCTCCTCAATCAGCGCGAACAAAAACCGCGGCCGCCGCTGTGCTGTCCGAAGTGCAAGATGCCGATGCGTTTGATCGGACAAATCCTGCGCCGGCCGGATGGATAAACCACCGATTGCGGATCGGCTTTTCGCAACTCCAACAAGCCCACCGATCCGCAGCCCCGCGCACTGTTTCACGACACCATCGAACACAGCGCCGGCCACTCATTTTGCAAAGGAGATTACGCAACGACTCGACGATTCAACCGCATCGCAAACGCACCGCTCAGCGCAGAGCACGGCTAAACTCGGCCAACGTTTATCGATGCGCCCACAGCCAATCGGCAACGCGCCAGACAACAGCCAAAGCGCGAAGATCTTTCCCCTATAAAGATGACACCAACCTGCGAGACCGGGCTTGTTCAACCCGGGATAGATCGCGGCTTCGCGCGATCTATCCCTAATCGTTAGGCGTCACCGCTTGAACACCTTTCGGCGATGGTATTCAAGGAAGGTCTCGCGGCCTACGAACGCCGAGAGTCTGAGCCGTCGATTGATTCCCAACTTCTCCGGTTTCATCAGACGGTCTGAGATCAAGATCTGTCCCTCATCTTCGAACGAGATGAGGCCTCGATCGAAAGCACGATCAAGCGTCGGAATCAGCAGAAGCCCGTTCTTTGGGTTGAGTCGCTCGGTGTCCGACGAACGAGCCCAAGGCTTGATGTGTGAGGCAACAAGAACCTGGGGATCGGGGTAGCCGGTGACAAAGCACTGCTTCCTTTCTTTGAGCAACGACCTGCGGAACGCACCTTGGCCAAGTCTGGCTAGGATGAGTTGCTCCACTTCGGTTGCGTCTGTTCGCTTCGATTCCAGAACCTGGACGATGTCAGCAAGGACCGGGTCGCCAACGAAGACCGGTTCAAATCCAAGCGACTGCGCAGTTGATATCGCGTCCGAGGTATTGAAGTCTCTGGTTGGGAGGCCAGTTGCAATACTGAGAATGTGCTTCAGTGGCAGCAGCTTTGCATCTGGGCCGCGGACAAACCATGTCTTGGCATCGCGGGCACCAGAAGCTCGCTTGCCCTCCGCATAGGCGCGCATCGCGTGCGAGACTGATTCTCTGGAGGTGGTGAGCTTCATGCGTGTGAATGTGAAGCCTAACGCTTAAGTTAAGCCGCGCCGAAGGCGTCGGCTTGAATGAATTGTTGAACGAAGCCGCTACGCGGAGAAGTGGTCTTCGGGATGAGGATTGCGGCGTAACCTTCACGGGCATTCCTTCGCGGACCGAGGGAGTGATTGTGCCTTCAACCGTGAGGAATGACTACCATGACAGGCTTGTCCGGCGAGCAAGATCGTGAGCGCTTTGATGCGCTGTATCAGTGCCACCTGAAGCACCTCAAACTCAAGGGTTTGCAGCCCAAAACCATCGATGCCTATTCGCGTGCGGTGCGGCGTGCGGGAGCGTATTTCGGGTATCGCATCGAAGCGCTCGACGAGGCACAGTTGCGCGACTACTTCACCGAGCTGATCGGCTCGCATTCCTGGAGCACGGTTAAGCTCGATCTTTACGGCTTGCAGTT
>JALHMH010000012.1 GCA_022844165.1 Lysobacterales bacterium | reverse complement strand
GCCAATCCCAAGCCCTTCATCTGGCGCAAGAGCGCCGATGCGATCATCGAAGCGGTAGCTCGTGCGGCAGGGAAATTGATTACTATTTAATGGTAGTTATTTTTGGGACACCACACTAGGGGATTCGCTCGAGCGCACGCAATGCCTCTTGAAACGCGCTCGCTTCATCGCCACTCCAACTGCCGCCCAAGGTGCGCATCTCGCCTTCGATTGCCCGCGTGCCGCCCATCGCAGCGTGCGTCGCTTCCGCCTCCAAGCCGCGCGCGAGCAAGGTCAATAACGCCTCGTTCAGCGGACGCTCTTTCTCTCGCGCATACTCCTTGATACGGATTGCGAGTCGCTCGTCGATGTTACGCAGCAGGAAATCGGGCATGCAATGTGGTTGTATCGGTGCTCAAGAACGGCTCAACTGTGAATGTTGCAGTGCTGCGACGGTGGCTGTCTAGAGTGGTGTGTCACAAGTAAGTTGAACAATATTTCCGGTGGATTCCGTCGTTTGGCAAGGCGCGAGGAGAAGACATCGCTCTTCCATAGCGCCAACGAGCAACGCAGCATGGCAGCGAAAGACGCGGAAATAGTTCAAGTTACTTGTGAAACACCACACTAGAGACACCGGTCACGGCATCAGGTTTAGCAAGTTCCCAAACCCATCGCTGAGTGTCCAATGGAAACGAAAAGTGCGTCCGGACTGGGCCATGAGAACGGCGATGGCGCATGGAGTTGCGCAGTAAGGCTGTATTGCTTCGCATCGGGTGGTTGCCCTGATCCATGGAGGCTGCCACCCGCGCTCAGGTTCCTGGCCTCATGCCGAAACACTCCGCCGAGGCCAGCGAATTGAACAAATTACTGGCTTCACTCAAGCCCTATACGGAACGCGAGCCGTTAGCCGCGTTGTTGCTCGGCATTTCTTCTGGCTTTCCCTACGCGATGATCGGCGCAACGCTGACCACCCGGTTAGCGCAGGACGGCATCGACAAGAAGGCGATTACGGCGTTTTCGCTGGCGTTCCTGATGTACAACCTGAAGTGGCTATGGGCATGGTTGGTTGACAGCGCGCGGTTGCCCGGCTCAAATCGCTACGGGCAACGCGTGATGTGGATGCTGTTGGCAGGTGTGCTGGTGATTGCGGCAGTGGTGAATCTGGCGCTCGTTGATCCTACTGCCAGCCTGCAACGGACAATCGTCGCCGCACTGCTGGTGGGAATCGCTGGCGCAACCTTCGATATCGTCATCGATGCCTACCGCATTGAGACGTTGAAACCCGAACAGCTTGGCGTGGGTTCCGGCATGTCGCAATATGGCTGGCGCATCGGGTCGGCCGTCGCCGGCGCGCTGGCGCTGCTGCTGGCCTTGCGCGTTGGATGGGAAGTTGCCTATCTGGCCTGCGCCGCGTTTGCATTGCCGGCAATGTTGACGGCTCTCGTACTTGGCGAGCCAAAACGACGCATCGTTCAGCCGACGCCGAAAGATCCCGGCGAATGGCTCAAGTCAATTGTCGCGCCGATGAGAGAATTTTCTGTTCGCCAGGGCGCCGCACTGATTCTCGCGTTCGTTCTGCTGCACAAGATCGGCGATACGTTATCGCAACTCACCCTGCGTTTGTTGCTCAATGATCTTGGCTATAGCAACGACGAAGTCGCGATATACGATGTCGGCATTGGGTTTTGGGCCTACCTGATTGGCATCTTCATCGGTGGCGCGATGTACACGCGGATGGGTTTGAGACATGCGGTACTGGTCAGCTTGGTGCTGATGTGCCTGAGTAACTTCAGTTTTGCCGCATTAGCCGCGCACGGACACAGCAACTGGGGCCTCGCTGGCGCCATGTTGTTCGAGAACATCGCCAGCGGAATCGGTGGCGTTACCGTGGTCGCCTACTTTTCCTGGCTTTGCGATCTGCGGTTCACTGCTGCGCAATTCGCGCTGATTTCCGCTGCATCGAGCGTCGTCGGCCGCATTGTCACCGGAACCACGGCCGGTGCGTTGATCGAATCGCTCGGGTATGTGCCCTTTTATCTGCTCACCGTCGTCGCAGCAGTTCCAGGCATTGTGTTGTTCCTGTGGATGATGAAGAAAGATATGGTGCCAGATACTCGGAACACAGCTCAGCCCAAGGCATCCACCTGCTCCTCAGCCATCGATGAACAGCCCAGGCAGACGTCCATTCCAACAAGGCAATGACATCAAGCTCTCCGCACGGCGTTGCTGTTTCGGGCCAAAATACATCTGATTTGGACTAATTCTGCGACATCACACAGGATGTACGACTGATCAGGTCAAACGGATCGGTGGCAAACGCCGCAGGCTCACGGGCGAAGCGTGCGCGCATCCAGGCGAACACAGCGCCGGCATCCTTGCCGCTACGTTCGCCGACCGCTCCGGCGGGACGTATTTCGGACCATTCGCCATCCGTTAGCCGGGCAATCTCGAAAGAAAACACGTAGGCGGGCTCAACGCCCATACGCAGATCCGAGAACACAACCTTGTCGTCGCAGCGTTGCAGCGCGTAGAAACCGTGGGTGAATCCACTGAGCCGGTCGTAGGTCCAATGCGATCGCAATGCCTGCGCCAACGCATCGTCGCTGGGTAACGTTCGTTGCGGCGTCAGAACGTCGCTGCGATCAAGCACACTCAGGTAACCAACGCGATACTGCCCGGATTCGCGAATGAGAACTCGCCATAGCAACGTGTTGAATGGCGTCGGTAACGCCAGCATCGGTGCGCCGGCGGCTTGTTCGCGGGCTCGCGTTTCGATCAAGGACTGCGCCAACGCTGACCAACCCAGGTACAAGCTGCTGAACATCAATCCACCAGCAGCGATTCGCCTCACTTGGGTACGCGGTGCGCGGAGCGCCCAGACGATTGCCGCCACGAGAGGCAGCGTGTACAGAGGATCGATGATAAACATGCTGCCGAGGCCATAAGGCGTAGGATCCAGTGGCCAGAACAACTGCGTGCCGTAAACCGTAAACCAATCGAGCAACGGATGCGAAATCAGCGCGAACAGAAAAATTGCGCGCCAACGTGCAACCGCCAGGCGGAGTTGCGGATCGAAACGTCCGGCGATGGCGTGCAACAGCAGCGCCAGCCACGGCAGGACGAGCAGCGAATGCGAAAAGCTGCGATGGTAGGTGAAGTTCTCAACCGGGCCACCGAAGGCAATCAGCGAATCGAGATCTGGAAGCGTGCCGAGCGCGGCGCCATACAGTACAGCGCGGCGTCGTTGGTTCGCCGGTGCGATCGCTAACCCGACAGCGACACCCAGCGCAATCTGACTAAGCGAATCCACGGCCCTGCCTGCCAGACACTACGTTTTGCATGCACTCACCAAAGTCTCCTCGGCAGCGGCATCGAAAGCCATTGGCGATGTGCCCATTTGCCGATCGTCGGGCGGAAAGTCGATACGCACCACATAGTTGTCGCCGTCTTCGTCGCGAACGTTACTGAGCCCCGAAAAGCGCAGCAGCAGCCGCGTTTGGGCGTCGTAAGCAACGTCGATGCCCGAAACGATCAGACCCAACAAACCGGTAAGCCCCAGGCGAAATACCATCGCTTTGCGACCATCGATGGAGAAGGATTCCAACTTGCGCACTTTGAAGCTCAAAAAGTCCAGACGACTGGGCACGAGAAAGTTAAAGCGCAGCGTCTCGCCTGCGGCGAGCTTGTCCCAGTTATCGACGACGAAACGATCGAACCCGGCGTCCGCGACCAGATCGCTCGGCGCCTGCAGCGCCGCCTTTTCGTTTTCATCGTCCGTTTGGTAAAAAACGGTGAGCGCGTTGTCCAGTTCGGTCAAACCCTCACGGTATCGAATTCGCTCATCGTACATTTCGAATGACGGTAACCATGCACTTGCGCCTCTTGTCGTGACTCGCTTTCTTGCGAAGGCCTGGCCATCAGTACACCGATAAAGTACGAGTCGGTCGGCCGCCTGATCGCCGTCGAGCTTGACGTAGTGTGATTCGATGTACCGCACATTGCCATTATCGAGATCGAACGCGGTGCCATCGTATTGCATGTAACGCACATCGCCAGGCATCTGTCCGAGCGCCACCGAAGGCAGCAGCAACAATATTGCGATGGCTTTAAGCATACAAATACCTTCCAAGACCGATTGCCTAAGCCTACGCCTCAGGTACTCAAGGACCCGTGTAGGCCACCGGCGAAGCGCTGAAGTTAAAGTAGAACCACCAGCCAACCACGCCATCGACGGTGTCCTTATCGTTGCGCGTACTGCAGTTGCCGGTGCCGCCGGGCAGCAGACTCGACAACGGGAACGTCTGGCCGGGCGATAGAGGATTATCGATCAAGATGGCGTTTGCATCGGTTTCGCTGATAAAACCGCGCAGCAAGCCCTGGCTGAGTTGGGTGCCGGTGCCAACCACCGTCGCAGCGATTTGCGCGTTACGCAAAGTGATCGGCGTACCGTTGTTGTCGATCGTCAGCGTGCGCTCATTGGTCACGAAACACGGTGCCATCGGCGCGGTGATGCTCGGTGTGTAGGCCGGCGAGCCTGTGGTACCCGGCAGGGCGGACAAACAGGTGCCGCCGAACTGTGTCGCGTAGTTGAATGGGGTTGGTTCTTGGATACCGGGCGCACAACTGGTCGGCGGCGCAGGTGCGGCACAACTGGCACTGCCCGAGTCGACGCGCGCTATCACGCCGTCGAGCCGCAATGGCCGGAAGAACAGCATGCTGCTTGCATCCAAGATGCCATCCGCTGGATTGGTGTCCTGGACAAAACTGCTGGCAATAGAACCATTGAACGAAAATGTCGTCAGGGGAATCGGATTGTCGGTGAAGTCGGCGCAGAACGGACCTGCGGCGAAAAACACGTGTGGATCCCGCAAATCAAGGTCGGTATAGCGGAACGCCGATGGCGCCAGGAACTCGAAGCCATCGACCAGAGCGAAGTCGACCTGCGAAAACGCCGGTGAGCTGAACAACAACATCGCAATTGCAGCGCGCATTTCGATGATCCTCAAGCGAAATTGTGAATCTAGCAGCCTGGTCGTCGGATGGTGCAATGTTGGGCGGCGACGGGCCGACTGAATCTGGCGGCTGACGATCCGGAAAATGTATCAGTTGCCGCGCGGGAGTACCGCTTCGTGGCCACTCGTCAGGCGTTCGAACGGGCCAGGGCGACTGGCCATGCGCTGACGAGACCAAGGCGGCCGCGCCTGAGATCCGTGCGATTTGAAGGCGTGGCCCCGGCGCAACATAGCCTGCAAGCGTTCAGCGCAACTGAATGTCATTGCGGACGAAACGAAATCGTTGTTTCCAACTGCGCGCGCTCTGGCAGGATTCTCGCAATCCACAACGATCCGACAAACATCGCCATGTTACGACTAATTCTCGGGGCCGCTCTCTTGGCCGGTTTGTCTGCGCCGGTCGCCGCGCAGACGCAATTTGCCCTGACCGATGGCGACTTCGAGAAGCAGCGTGCGCAGATTGATGAACATCTGAACGACGGCAAGACCTATGCGGAAATCAACAAGGAAGAGCGTCGTCAGGTACAACAGTCGCTGGATCGCATTTCCAGGCTACTGGCGGGGGCCGGATCAGTCGACAAGCTCAAAGAGCAGGACAAGGTCACCATCTTCAACGACCAGGAGCTGGTCAACACCATACTCACCCGCGCCGGCGAAGACAGCCGCAAGGTGTGCGAACGTCGCCGTGTCACTGGCAGCAATCTCTCCGCGACAGTCTGCGAGACGGTGGCCGAGCGTCGCCGCATCGCGGAAGCCAACAAGGAACAGGTGGAACGGCGTCTTCGGCAGGGCGAGGTGTTAAACGACCCGACGACGCGTTGACGGCAGTCGCGCCGCCGGCGAGCGTCGACGGCGCTTGCCTGGCGGGAGGTCCGGATTCGGCGGCCGCAAACCGTTCGCGAGGCTCTCCTGCCAGTTGCTGGAAGAGAACCCATTTGTCTTTGACTTGAAATCTCAGTACCCGACTGATGAGAAACGCCCAGTGTTTGGAGCCATCGACTAGTGTGGTGTTCCCGTCATTGAGTTGAACAATATTTCCGATGGATTTCGGCGTCAGGCAAGGCGCGACGAGGGTGAAAGTCGGTGGCTTTCGCGGCATGCCGCGAGCCGACTTGAACGACCGGCGGCTGCGCCGCCGGGCCGGACGACATAGCTCTTCTATGGCGACGAGAAGCAACGCTGCATGGGGTCAAAAGACGCGGAAGTAGTTCAAGGTAATGACGGAACACCACACTAGCATCCAGGCTACGGACAAAGGAAAATCCAAACACCATGCGCATGTGGATTCTCACCGCTGGCCTCCTGGGCTCGCCGATCGCTCTGGCGGATAACGTCGTATTGGTTTTGGATGCCTCCGGCTCCATGTGGGGCCAGATCGGTGGTGTCAGCAAGGTGGAGATCGCACGCGCTGCCGTAAAAGACCTGGTAAGCACCTGGTCCGGCGACGACGCGCTGGGTCTGGTCGCTTACGGCCACCGTCGCAAAGGCGACTGCGCCGATATCGAAACCCTGATCCCGTATGGCCCGCTCGATCCTGGCATGTTCATGGCCCGGGTCAATGGCCTGAATGCGCTCGGCATGACACCGCTCTCGGCAGCCGTCATCCACGGTGCCGAGCAGCTCAAGCTGAGCGAACAAAAAGCCACTGTGATTCTGGTGTCCGACGGCGAAGAGACCTGCGAGATGGATCCCTGCCAGGTGGGCGCCGAACTGGAGAAGCGGGGCGTTGATTTCACCGCACATGTGATTGGCTTCGATGTGCCCAATCCCGCGCATCAAGCACAGCTTAAATGCCTCGCCGACACGACGGGTGGCCGCTACTTCAATGCACGCGACGCAGGCGAGTTGAAGACGGCACTGGGGACGCTGGCGAAAGTCAGCACCCGCCCTGCTCTTCCGCCAGCAACGGCGACGATCAAAGGGCCGACCACAGCGCCGATTTCGAGCCCGATTGAAATCGAATGGACGGGACCTGCCGATCAAGGCGACTACGTGGCCATCGTGCAGCAGGCCGGCTCCTCATGGCGCGAGTTCGACTACGCCTGGGCGGTGGCAGACAAGCCGCGCGTCGGCGTCACCGCACCCGCTGAACCCGGCGCGTACGAGTTGCGCTATATCAGTGCCTTGCGCAACTCCAGCGCACTTGCGAAACAGAGCATCGAAATCACCGACCTTGACGCAAGCATTGTCGCGCCAGACGAAGTCATGGCGGTGACCAAAATCACGGTCACAGCAAAGGGCCCGTTCGATGCACGACATTGGATCGGATTTGCGCCGAAGGGCTCGCCGGTCGGAACGTACCGCGATTACGAGAGACCCACAGGCACCACCTCGATCATTGAACTGACCGCACCCGCCGAACCAGGCGATTACGAACTGCGTTATGTGCTGAACGAATCGGAGCGCGTACTGGTCGCAAAGCCGATTCGGGTGCTGCCGGCGAGCGGCGCGATCGAGGCGCCAGCCAGTGCCGAAGCCGGCAGCGATATCACCGTGCGCGCCCGCGGCCCGAACGACCCGGCGCATTGGATAGGGTTCGCACCGGCCGGCTCACCGCCCGGCAGCTACCGACATTATGTGCGTCCGGACGGAGAAGTGACCACGGCCATCCTGCACGTACCGGCGCAACCGGGCGCCTACGAGATCCGATTCGTCCTCAATGAATCCGAAAAAGTCCTGCATAGCCACGCGATTACCGTAACCGAAGCGGAAGCCAGCATCAAAGGTCCGAGCGAAGTGCCCGCTGGGGCTGTCATCGTCGTCAATGCCGAAGGCCCTTCGGGCGGTCGTCACTGGATTGGTTTCGCGCCCGTCGGCAGCGATGCTGGCGCCTATCGCGACTACGCGCGCCCTACCGGACGTCAAAGCGAAGTGCAATTGACCGCCCCGGACGAGCCTGGCAATTATGAGCTGCGCTACGTACTCGATGAATCCGAACGCGTTATTGCGCGCCAACCGATCAAAGTTTTGCCGAAGTAGTATTCATCGCCATCCTGGGAGTAAGGCCATGCGAGTTCCCTCCGCCTTCTTGATTGCCACACTCATGTCCGGCCCATGCGATGCCGGTGCCTTTGAGCCGTTGTTTGGACAATGGGAATGCCAGGGTGGCGTCAATGGCCGCGAATCCCAGATCGCGATGGTTTGGGAACCGGTGCTGGAGCAGCGCTTTGTGCGCCTCATGTGGCGCAACGACATGCGCACCGACGACGGCTCGCAGACCTTCGAGGGTCACGCCTATTACGTTGATGTCGATGGCAAATTGAGCGGCACGTGGTTCGATAGCCAGGGCTCGCAGCACCAAATTGAAGCGTCAATGACGGAGCAAACCCTGACAGCGCTCTGGAGCAACGAAAAAATGTCAGGCCGAACGCGATATACGCTGACCGAAACGGGCATGGACATCGAAGATGCGATTGCCGCGGGCGAAGACTGGCGTGTTTTTGGTCGCGTCAGCTGTCAGCGGATTTGACGCAGACATGCGCGCGTAGCCAACAACGCTTCGCTTGCGCCTGAGAAGCAATGCTCAGGCGCCACTGGCTGACTGAGGCGAGACCGACCGGATCCATCAGGCCAAAAAACCACCATCCACGATGATATCCGTGCCCGTGACATAGCTGGATGCCGGGCTGACCAGGTACAGCACCGCTGGCGCAATTTCGTTCGGTAGAGCGACACGTCGCTGCGGGATGAGCGGCAGAATCATGTTCAACATCTGCGGCGTCTGGGTAATTGCGCTGGCGAATTTGGTATCGGTCAAACCGGGCAATACGGCGTTGACACGAATACTCTTGCTCGCCAGTTCTTTCGCCCACGCGGCGGTCATGGAAACGATCGCGGCTTTGGTGACCGAATACACACCTTGACCGAACGCCGGGCGTTTTGCGTTGATACTGGCGATGTTGACAATGGAGCCACCGCTTGCCATGCGCCTGGCGGCTTGCTGCGTGGTGTACCAATAGCCGCGAATGTTGACATCCGCGGTTTTCGCGTAGGCGTCCAACCCCATGTCCAACATGGGTCCAAAGTAGGGATTAGCGGCTGCATTGTTGACCAGGATATCTGCGGCGATGCCACGCTCATCGAGCGTCGCAAAAAGTGCGTCTATCGCACTCGGCTCGCCAATATGCGCGGCCAGCGCCAACGCCTTTCCGCCCTCTGCTCGAATCTCAGCTGCGACCGTTTCGCAACCATCGATTTTCCGGCTGGTAACGATGACGTGCGCCCCGTGAGCAGCCAACAGCCTTGCAATGGCCTCGCCAATCCCGCGGCTTGCACCAGTGATCAAAGCGGTCTTTCCAGTGAGATCAAACAACGCAGACATGAGCCATGAGTCCACAAACCGGGGCGTGCAGTCTGCTCTTGCCAAGATCCAAAGAAAAGCCGCGTGTTGTCCACGGCGCGCGGTAAGCCAACACGCTCGCGCCGGCGGTATGAAGCGGTTGCGTCAGAAGGTCGCGTCGCCGCTCCGCTCCGGTGCCTGAGGGTCGTACAACCACACTTCGACTCGTTCGTTGCGCGCACGGGCTTCCGGCCGATCGAGTGGCGCTACGGCAACTCCATCGACAAAGGCTCGGCTCATGTAGGTCGGCACTCCCTTTGCGGCCAAAACTTGCGACAGGAAGTCGACGCGATCGTTCACGGTCAGAGAGGTGATGATCTTCGCCCCCGATTCATGCAGCCCGAAAGCAGCCAACCGCAGCTGTTTGCCCTGGTTCTCCTGAGCCTTCATGAATGCACTAAGGCGATCGATATCGCGGTAGGCGCGACTGTCGAGGACGGAACTCTTCGGCCGGAAACGGAAGTTCAAAGAAAGGCGCGTGGTTTGATCAACGACATCGTAGTAGCCCTCCGGATTGCCCGGAAGCGGCACCACCTGCGAAAGGAAAATGTTCTGCGAAACAAAACCCGTCTTTGCCACAACGGCCTGCCCTGCTTCGCTCTGGACGAATTCGATGAAGTCAATGACGGCACGCGGTGCATCGCGGCGGGTGTAAAAGTACAGTCTCCGAGCCAGCAGATAGTCCTCGGTGGAGACCGAAAGCGCGTCCGGTTTCAGCGGCAGCGTCGATCCGGCGAATACCGCAACCGACTTGCTGTTCTTGACATAGGAAAATCCGACGAACCCAAGGGCATTGGGGTCGCTGGCGACCCGCGACTCCAGCTCGCTGGAGGATTCGAATCGTTGCGCCGCTCCGGATATCGCGACGCCGTCCAATACCATGGCTTTGAAGCTGTCGAACGTGCCCGACTTTTCGTCTCTGCCGTAGAGCGCGATTGGGCGATTGGGGCCGCCCAGCTGTGCGAAGTTGCTGATCCGGCCGGCGAATGCATCGCGGACCTTTGCAACATCGATTCGCGCAATGGGATTGTCCGGATGAACGATGATTGCCAGTCCATCGAGAGCCACAACATGCTCTTGTTCGGCAGACGCCAGGTCGCCGATCGCCGCTGCGCCGTCGATCTCCGCCTGACTGGCCGCACGGGATGCCATCCAGACATCTGCCTCGCCCGACAGTAAGTTTGCATAGCCGGTATTCGTACCGTGAGCACGCACTTCACCCACGAACTCACCAGCAGTACTTTTGCCTGTGATCCGAAATTCCAGATCCTGGGTCTCCACGGCTTCGACACCGACGTATCCGCGCGCCCGGGCGTAAGCTTCCGCAAGACTCGGCGCAAGTTTCGAACCCAGGGTATTGGATCCATGCAATCGCAGAGGCTCCTGGGCACCCGCCGCAGCACCGAGCGCAACCGCACTCAAGAAAAGAAAAGACCGGAGCAACATGGGGAGACGTCCATTCGTCAGAGAATGAACGCACGTTACTTGCGCCGCGTGACGCGCAGACGCAATCAGTATTTCAAAGGATGGACATCTCTATGACCGCCTTGCGAAAACGACCGGCAAAACGCGCCCCCGCGTGCCCTCAGGCTTACACGGTTTCGGCGGTTCGTTCGACCCAATCATCCAGCAGGCGCTGCTCGGATTCGCCGATATCAATGATCTTGCATCCAACCCAATAGGTACGCTCGACACGCGCGGCTTCGCTCCACAAGCACTGGATGCCGACTTCCAGTTTGTGCGCCAGACCTTCGCGATCGCGCAACTGGAACTGCACCTGGTAAAGGCACTCGTCCTGCACGTCGTGGCTGGTAATCAGCATCATGCCATCCACGGACAGGTTGCCAACGCGACCTAAGGACTCCCCAGTCATCGAGTTGCTGATCATGATCGCTTCGCCGACGCGTTTGCGAACTGAACGCCTATTGACCATGTCTCACCTCACTGAACGATTGCGGGCGCATCGGCGGCGGCTTCTTTGGATTTCACCACGCCCTTGAGCATGCCCATGATGCCCTTCCATGCGCGGTCGATGAGATTTTCTTTGACCTCTTCCGCCACTCTTGCGCTGCCGCGCAGCATGTCGCGCGCGAGTTGGTCGATCATGCGTTCCTCGGCCTTGACTCCCCGCGCGTTCAGGAACAAACATCGTCCCGTAACGGGGCTGAACCAGCACAGCTTGCGCCGCACGCGCTCACCTTGCTGATTGACTTCAAACTCAAACCAGGTTCCGAACGGCATCTGTTTGATGCGCTCGATCATCGCCTGCTCCTTGGGCCCCACCGGCTGGCGATCTGGCTTGCGCAAAGTTTGCAGGATGCTGGCAACGGCGCCCGTTGCAGGCGGCGAATCAATTTGTGCCTTTTCTTCATCGGACGGTATGACCGTCACGCCGCTCCTGGCCTCCTCGCCGAGGCGTGGCTTCTGCTTAATCAGCTCGACGATGGAATGTGTCGCCTGTTCCCCGTGTTCTGCTGGCGCTTGCACCAGGCGGCTGATGTCTGTCCAGGTTTTGGCGATGGCTTCTTCGTGAAACCCAACGGCCGCCAAACCTTCCTCCAACGGCGCTCGCAGATCCTCCAGCGCATGTCTTTGTGCATCTGCGGTGCGCTTATCGGCAAACACAGATACCAATTGATCGACGATTTGCAGTCGCTCGCGTGTCTTCGGACTATCGACGCCTTGACGCAACAGGGACAAGGCAATCGAATCAGTCCAGGCGGTCTCCAGCAGCGCGCGAACCGCATCCGGGGGCTCACGTTCGAACATACGTTGCTGCACAGCCTCTTGGGCAGCGGCCCGGGCAAGTTCTAACTTCTCACGTCCGCGTGCCGCTTCCACATGACGACGCTCAGCAACTTCTGCTTTTTTCTGCAGACTGCCCATGTGTTTGCCGAGATCATCGAAGAGCCGCTCAAACACACCGACATCGTCATCGAACTCTTTAATGACGCGATCGACCACCATCTGCATTTTCTCGATGACAGGTCGATCCTGTTCCTCATCCTCAACCCAATAAGCGCTGGTCTCAGCAATCGAATTCAATAATTGTCGCGCCGGATGATTGCGCCGCGTGAAAAAGCTCTTGTCTTTCAATGCCACCTTCAACAATGGCACCTGTAGCCTGCTCATCAGGCTATGGCTCATGCTGTTGGGGCGGTAGTCTGCGAGCAGGTGATCGAACAAGAAACCCACGAGGTCGACGGTATCGGAGTCCTCGCCACTCAGTACCGGTGGAGCACCGTCATTGATCGTTCGCAGCTGATTCATCAAGTCCTGTTTGATGTGTCCGATGCTGCGATTGCTCCACTTGCCGCCGACCATGACTGGAGAAACCGGCTGCGCCTGAAGCACGCTCAGAATGGCCTGTACGTCGCGCGTATCGGCAATTGGACGCGCGCTCCCGTGCGCCTCGGGGCCTGCGTGTGTCTCAGGCGAACCATGTGAGTGCCGCCGCCCACCGAGCAATTCCCGCAACGTGGCAAAAAACTGCGCGTCGAGTTGCGAGTCGCCGACGGGGGCGGGTTCCCTGAAGGCCTCGCGGGACGAATGCTGCAGTGATTGCATATAGGCTTGAGCCGCAGGCCCATCCATCGGCGGCAGTGCCAGGTTCGGCGCGGCTGCCGGCGGCGACGATGGCCGCGGCGCGCCGGGCATCAGCGCCGCGGATCGCGCCTGTGGCGCTGCATCACTTCCGGGAGACTCCATCGGCGGCGGCTGAGCGTACCGTTGCGCCTGGTTCGCCAAATCCTGCCCAGGCTGCTGCGTATCAGCGACGGGATCGGACTTGGGCAATTCTGGTTTCGGTGCCTCAGTCTTTTGGACGGATTTGGCGTCCGAAGCGGCGACTGCCGATGCCCGCTTCATCGCCAGATTCAGCCGGGCAAAAACTCGATGTTCGATGAGATGACGATTGATCGACTCGTAGGTGCGCACAGGATCTGCGAACAAGGTTCGATCGACCTGACGAAACAACATCACTTTTTGCGAAGCCGGCACTTCAAATTTGCGCGCCGCAGAACGCAAAGAGGCGCAAATCTTGTGCGGCCCGAGCGGCAGACTTTCCAGCTCCACTGGCGCTCGTCCGGCAATAACACCAAATCGATAGGCCAAATATTGCAGACCCGCACTTGCGCGAATCTCGGCTTTGGCGGCGATCTCACTTAACACCAGCTCTTCTTCAAGCTCGGAGACATCAACAAGCGACAACTCCACCTTTCGTTTCACCGGTTGCAGCGACTCATCTTGCACGCTGCTATCAACTAATGCCAAAAGATTCCGCTGTATCGCATCACGAAACAGCGCTTGAAACTCGCCACGGTGACGCCGAAACTCGCGCAATCCCTCGAAGCTACGATTCTGCTCATTGACGTTCGGCGCACGCTCCGCGTGCTTGAATAATTCCTGATCGAGTTCCGTCAGAGCCTTGTCGATCCCAGCTTCCAGTTGCGGCCAGATCGTCTGGTAAGTGCCTTCCAGCAGGCTGCGCACACGTGGCGCAATACTCGACTGAGTCAGCCGCGAAAACGGCAAGAAATCCATGGCGGCGCCAGCACGACTCATGCAGCAGCATCCGTTATCGCGAAGAACCGCATTCTAGGCGACGCAACAACAAAAACGGAACGCTCGAAGACTGGCAGACCAAATGTAGCAATTCGCAATCGCGTGAGCGCCGGGTTAGGGGCGACCCCACTCCAGAAGACGGATGCGTGGCCCGATCTGCTCGCGGGTCACAATCACCGTGACTGCCTCGTGTGCGGTGTCCGTGCTGATCGTCACATAGACCCAGGCAAGGTCGTACGGCGAAAGATCTGGCATATCCGACGATGCTTCCATCACACAGACATCGGCCGGATCGCCAGTTCCAACGGCGCTGCCTCCCATCATTGCCTCAAAGTTCGCCTTTAGCTCTCCAGCGTGAAGCCGACGCAAATTGCGCGCCAATAGCGAACGAGCCGCGACATAGTCGCCATCTGCCAGATGTTCGGCAAATCGCTGCGCAATTTGTGCCGCTTGCTCCGTTCGTTCGACGATGCTCGAGACCGAATCTTGAATTGCATGCGATTTATCAGAGACCTTACTTAAAGCTGCGTTCAACTGCGTGCGTACTGCACGCACGATATCGGCCGACCCAGAGTTCGCTGCAGAAAGATCGAGGTTGTCAAACGCGGAGTCAGCGGCTGAGTGATCGGCCTTCGCGCGACAGCGCTGGGCTTGTTCGGCACCGTACAGCGCAAAATCGCCACCCAGCGATTCAAAGATAGCCACCGCGCCAGCGTAGTCGCGCACGCGTTCATGCAAAAAAGCCTTGCTGTACAACCACTCATCATTGCGATGCAGACCGAGCGCGATATCGTACAAAGCGATGGCGGAGTGGATTACATCGGGATTGATCGGCACGCCGAAGTCATCACCGCCCCGGATCCACCCTGGCCTTGGCGCCTCCAGCGTTTTCATTGTGCCTTCGCTGACACGCCTGAGCGCCAGCGAGTACACCTCGTGCGCGGCTAACTCTCGTGTTTTGACGTCGATTTCGCCGTCATCAATGACCAGGTCCTGCAGATAGTAGTCCGTTCCCGAAATTTCGCTGGCGATTCTCAGCAAATCTCCTGCTCGTGCGCGCTTGTTCTGATCGGGCCCTGCGAGAGCGAGCATGCGCCTCGCTTTAGCTGCAATCGCGTCGCCCGCCATTTGCTGATCAAACTCCAAGATTCCCCTCGCGGCGCTGGCTCATCACGACAAGTCTACATCGGCGGAACGGCGTTAAGGGGCATCAGCAGAAGCCAGCGTCCGCCAGATCGACGGCTTCCCGGCACGCTGCTCCAACGAGGATAAATATTCAACGTGCGCCGCCAACTCGGCTTCAGAAGACTGTCGACGCACCACCTTGATGTCGCTCAACGCGACATCGAGCAGCGTCACACGATCCGGCGCACGCGCCAGTTCCAGGGTTCCCTGACCCGCGGTCATGGCCAAATACACATCGGCAAGCAGGCGCGCGTCCAGAAGCGCGCCATGCACATGCCGCTGCGAAGCATCGACTTGATAGCGTTTGCACAGGGCATCGAGACTGTTGCGCTGCCCCGGATGCATCTCTCGCGCCAGACTCAAGGTGTCGATGATGTTGCAACTGTCCGGCAATCGGGCATCGCGACCGCTTAACCTGAGCTCGCTCTCAAGAAATCCGATATCGAAGCTGGCGTTGTGCGCAAGGACTTCTGCCCCGTCAATAAACGCCAGCCAGTCGTCGACGATATCGGCGAAACACGGCTTATCGGCGAGAAATTCCGTCGTTAGCCCATGCACCGCCAGCGCACCGGGTTCGCTTTCTCGACCGGGATTCAAATAGCGATGGAACGAACGCCCGGTGACGACCCGGCCAACGATTTCGACACACCCAATCTCGATAACGCGGTGCCCGGCACCAACATCCATGCCGGTGGTTTCGGTGTCTAGCGTCAGCTGGCGCATCGCGCTTCCCTGAGTGTTTTCTGCGCGAGGCGATCCACATGCTCGTTGTACTGATCGCCGTTGTGTCCTCGAACCCAGAACCAACTCACGTTGTGCTTCGCGGCTGCAGCACAAAGCCGTTCCCACAAATCGCGATTCAGGACCGGTTTGCCACTCGCGGTTTTCCATCCGCGTCGAATCCAGTTGGGCATCCAGCTCTGGATGCCGTCCAACACGTATTTCGAGTCGGCGAAAACGCGCACTGAGCACGGCCGCTTCAGCGCCTCGAGCCCGGCAATCGCGGCCATCAGCTCCATTCGATTGTTGGTGGTGTCCGCAGCGTAACCGGAGATTTCGCGGGATTTCCCACCAGACATCAGCAGCGCTGCCCATGCGCCTGGCCCGGGGTTGCCCGAACACGCACCGTCGCAATAAATGACAACTGCACAACTGTCACTTTCAGCCGACACGACGTAGCCCCTGAGCGGCGGTCACCGCCGCCCGACTTTGCTGTCCGCGACGCAACGGTATCCGGATGATGTTGCTTTCTTCGCGCCGCGCAGACAGTCCATAGAGGCTGGACCAGGTCGACCAGAAGCGCTGCCCAACGAGGTCCATCCCATCGCCAATCGAATCAATCAGTACGGCCGGGAGAGGTGGCCAGCATAGCCGGCGCTCGCAGCTAACGTCGGCCCAGCCTTGCACGCGTAACTCGCGACGCAGGCGGTACATGGGAGGAGCAAGCTGGCGACCAGAAAAACGATCCAGACAACCTGCCCAACCAAAAGGATTGACGTTGACAATCAACAATCGCCCGTTACCGGCAACGACGCGAAAACACTCTTCCAGCAACTGCGGCCAATGCGACGGCCCGATGCGACATCGATCGAGCACAACAAAACCGAAAGCGCCATCGTCGAAAGGCAACCAGGGCATCGAACATCGAACCGGTGCGACCATATCACCACCGTGGAGTTGCGCATCGAAGCGAGTGCGCCCCGGGCGCTCAACGACATCCGGCGGATCATGCGACAACCGCAGCGCCAGGCCGGCGCAGTCGCGCCAGTGGCTTTCTATCCAGCGCTCGCACGTCGCCTCGATGCGGGAGGCGATACGTGGGTCTTGGGCATCGGGGGCTAAATCAATCATGTGCGGAAGCATAACGGGTGTGCGCTGCACATTGACCTTTGGCCGACGGCGATGTGACCATCCGCGCCCCATCGGCACCGAGTCAGCCGCTTGATCATCAGATTGTTCATCCTGGCGCTTGCCAGCCTGGCCGGGTGTGCGTCGCTACCGACGCTGAAATCACCGCCAACAGGGTTGCCCACACCGGTTCTGCCCCAGGCGATTACGGAGGCATTGCCACCTCCGATGCCACTTGCAAAGACCTACCTCGTTGCCACTGAGCGCGATCTTTGGACGCGTTTTCGCGATCGCCGTCATTGGCAGCCGTGTGAATTGACGCCAGGTGTCCAGGCATGGATCGGTCGTTATGCCGCCAGCCGAAAACGCTTTGCACAAACGCTCGCACCTACCCTGCCACTGATGGACTATGTATTGACCAGGAGCGAAGTACTCGGCTTGCCAGGCGAGACCATGTTGCTGCCGATCGTCGAAAGCTATTACCGGCCGGATGCGCGTGGTCCGGGTGGTGCGCTGGGCCTGTGGCAACTCATGCCGGCTACAGCACGGCATCTGGGCCTCAAGCCCGATGGTGGTGCCGACCCACGAACGGATGTCATTGCGTCAACCCGCGCGGCATTGACGCTGCTCAAGGCGAATGCCGACAAATTCGAGCGGAACCCTAAACTGATGTATGCCGCCTATAACGCCGGCGATCATCGCGTTCGCAAAGCGCTGAATGGCCGCGACATGCAAACGCTCACTTCGCTCGATGGCCTGGGTTTGACCAAGACCACTCGCGACTACCTTGACAAGGTTAAAGCACTCGGTTGTCTGTTAGGCGAACCCGAACGGTTCGATCTGGAACTCCCCACCTTCGCGGTCGACAGCAGACTCGCGGAATTCACACCCAGCTATCCGATCGATCCACAAAGCGTTTTCCTATTGGCGGGCATGGATAGCAAATTTGCCAGCGCCATTAACCGCTCAGCAAGCCAGCGCCGGATGGCCGGACCGGACAAACCGCTGCTGGTCAGTCAAGTTGCGCTGGAAACCCTTCGAGCAGCCGACACCGCGAGGCAATTTGCCATGGCCAGGCCGCGCGCGGTTCCAAATGACAACGCTGCGGTGTCGAAAACGAGAGTCCATCGAGTGGTGTCTGGAGATTCGCTTTGGACGATCGCACGCCGATACCGAGTCAAATTGGGCGATTTGATGCAGTGGAATGGCCTGAGCAAGCGTTCAGTGCTGCGGCTGGGACAAGAAATCCGCTTAAGTAGCGGGTAAGCAACTGCGTCGATCTATCAACACCCGGATCGGAGTTGAAAGCATACTGTCGACCTTCGTATAGGATCGGAGGACGACGTGGCAATTCTGGCTGGCAAACGCGCATTGATTACGGGCATCGCATCGAGCCGCTCAATCGCCTGGGGTATCGCCCAGGCGATGCACAAACAAGGCGCAAGCCTCGCATTCTCATACCAGACCGAGCGCCTTAAAGAACGTGTGGACGATGCCGCTGCCGAGTTCGGTGGTGGCCCGGTGATTCCTTGCGATGTCGCCAATGAAGGCGATATTGAACGCATGTTCGCGCGCTTGAGCGAACATTGGGACAGCATCGATGTCGTCGTGCACGCGATCGCATTTGCGCCGCGCGAGCAACTGCAGGGTCGATTCGTCGATGCGGTTACGCGTGACGGATTCAAAATCGCCCATGAAATCAGCTCCTACAGTTTTGCGGCGATGGCGAAGGCCTCACGCCCGCTGATGCAATCGCGCCAAGGCGCACTGCTCACGCTAAGCTATCTGGGCGCAGTGCGCGCGCTACCCAGTTACAACGTGATGGGGCTGGCCAAAGCCTCACTGGAAGCCTCGGTCCGCTTTCTGGCTCAAGACCTCGGCCCGGAAGGCACCCGTGTCAATGCAATTTCGGCAGGGCCAATCAAGACGCTCGCCGCAGCTGGCGTCGGAAACCTGCGCAAGATGCTCGATCACGTCGAAAAAACGTCGCCCATCCGCCGCAACGTTACCATTGAGGACGTTGGCAACGCGGCCGCATTCCTATGCTCGGATCTGGCGGCCGGCGTCACTGGCGAAGTGCTGTATGTCGATGGTGGCTACAGCCATGTGAGTATGGGCGAGTTGGTGGGATGAGAAATTTACTCACGATCGCCCAAGCCGCTCTGACTCCAACAAGGAATTGCTGAATTGTCGCGTCGCCATCACATCAAGCTTCTGTTTCAGGCGGTGGTCGTTTGGGCGCTTTTTTGGCTTGCCGGATTACCGTCCTACTATCAGCAGTACTCAACGGTGTTTGTCGCCGTGGGCTGTGTGCTTCTTTCCGTCGGTTTTTCGCTCGTTGCTGTCGCGGTGCTGGCGCCGCACTCGGCTGAACGACGTCGCAATCGCGCGTTCTGGATTGCACTGTACTTTACCGTTCCGTTTGCCATCCTCGACACGCTCTATTGCGGTGTCTACCTGGGGCATGGCTTTGGGTACCTGTCTTCCTTCTGGTACCTCACAGTCTTTTATTTGACGCCGTGGTTGACGTTTCCACCAACGGCGTGGCTTTTGAATCGCTGCCCGAAGAGGCCTTAGCGAGCACTATCGTCGGCGTATCCAGAAACTGCCCCCACCGAAGGCTTTCTCGGGCGGTACGCCGAGCGCCACGGCGAGCGCTTCGGCGTGATGAAGCGCAGCATAGTTGCACGCGAACAGAACCTCGAATGCCTCGCTATGCATCAGCATTGCGCGCAGCAGGTACTGCTCGTTCCAGCTGCGGTTTTCCTCGAGCACCCATTCTTGCAAGTATTCCGACGGCAAGAAGATGTCGTGCACATGCACGATGACGCCCTGTCGCAAACGCGGCAACACATCGAAGAACAGCGTGTTGACGTCGCTGCCCGTTTTGCTGACGTGCGACGAGTCGATGAACAGCACATCGCCAGACTGGAGCGACTCGAAAGTCGCCAGTGGCACGCGCTCGACGCGCTCGACGATGACCTCGGCGATGCCCGGCAGTCCGCGTGTCAGGAACGGGCGCGGATAAGGCTCGATGCAGCGGATATCGACGCTGCCACCCAGAAAACGTCGATTCACATCGGCCATCAGCAGCGACGAGTATCCCGAGCCCACTTCTATGATGCGCTTGGGCTTGAGTTCGCAGAGCAAGACAAACAGCGCACGCGCATCGAGCCAGGAGAACTGCGAGTTGCGCGTGTAAAAGTGCGTCAACTCGTCATCACTGGCGCCACTTTCGGGGTAGTCGTACGCCGGCCGATGACGCGGAAACCACTCGCGCAGAATCTGCTCGTGGCGCGCTGGTTGAAAATCGATGCCGATCGGCAACGCAGGCGACGGCGGCCAGAGTTCTTCCGAGCGCTTCTTGAGATCCGCCGGATCACAGACGGGCGAGTAAAAATGACCGTTGGGATGCGCCGTGCGAATCGTCTCCGTCGCGACACGGATCGCTTTCCTGGCACTCACAGCAGCGCTAAGCAGCCAATCGCTCTTGCTGTCGTCATGCGTCATTTCGATTGCAATGAGCTTCAGAGCCAGCCTGCGCACATCACCGGTCGTTGGTAGAAAACTCTCGCTGGCATCCATGCGCAGCGCAAGCGTAGCGCCGGCACGGGCATGCACGGGCGCACGCAAACGGACACGCTGACCCGGCGCAATTGTGGCGGTCGTGTTGTCGTCACCAAACGTAATCACCAGCACTTGCTCGCGGGCCAGTTGCGGGGGCGCCCAAAGCTCGAATGAAACTTCAGTGACGCCACGCGCAAGATACAATTCTGCAGCTAACCGCACAGTCATCCAGCCATCCGGCCAGTATCCGGAAACACCACTGCTTGTAGCGCTGCCCAACAGCGGTAGTGCCACTGCTGCTTGCGCTTCGGAAAGTGCGCGGGCGGCGGCCTCCAGTTGCGCACTGGCCTGAAGTTCACGCTGGTAGAGGAACTTGAGCTGACTGCGCATCTGCGCGAACCGACGGCGCAGCTGCAACCACTGCTCGTGGCTTAGCACGCTATCCGGGCGGACGTCATCAGGCAGTCCGGCTGGCACATAAATCGTGCCGTGCGAAGGCGCGGTTTCCTGGGCCGGCCGCGTTGCTGTGTACAGATACACGGCGATCGACTTGCGTGTGAGATGGCGACGGTCTTCTGGTAATTCGATGCGCTCGAATCCATGCCACGAGACTTCATTGGTTTCGAAAATCGCACACCGATTGAACGCTGGAGCGAGCTTCAGAAACGGCCCCGAACCGGCCCAAGGATCGGCGTGCAGTTCCAAAGCGCCACCCCACGATTCTTCCCACTCTGGGTTTAGATAGACGATTAAGTTCAACCGACGGTGCCAGCCCCGCGCTGGCAACACATTGAAATCGACATGAATATCGAGACCCTGCCCGTGTCGGTTTTCATGAGTGCCTCCGCCCACGTAGTCCGCATCGTAGAGAAGTTCCGGTATGCCAGTCAGCTGCTCGATCGTGCTGAGGAACTCGCGCGATTGCAAATAGCGGTCGAGCCGGGCAAATGCCGGAGAGAGCGAAGGCATATCCATGCGCACGGCCTTTTCGCCGACGGCGCCCACTTCGTTCTTCGCATATCGCGCATCGAACGCGGGAAAATCTGCCAGTAGCTGCTCGCAAAACCCCCGATCAAGGAAGTCATCAATGACCTGGTGGCGAAATGGTCTGGCTCGGCGAAAACACTCGGCGTGTTCGGCTAGTCGATCGAGAACCTTGGGTTGGATCAAATGCATGCAATAGTCGTCGTAGTTGGGCGCGATGAAGGCTACGCGTTCTTCGGCACAAGAACCGGAAAGAAGTTCCGAAACACAGACAGCGCGCGGTCCGGCCCACGCGCGCGTGGTCTGCATCAGTCGACGCTGCCGGACGGACTAACAAAAAAGCGCCGTTGCCGGCGCTCTTTTGCAGTTCGGGCAACAAAGGAAGTTAAGCCACCGTTTCCTCGTCCACCGCTTTGATCGACAATCGAATGCGACCTTGTTTGTCGACCTCCAACACTTTGACTCGCACCACATCGCCTTCCTTGAGCTTGTCCGACACCTTCTCGACACGCTCGTTGGAAATCTGCGAAACATGCACCAGACCATCGCGGCCGGGCAAGATCGTCACGAACGCTCCAAAGTCCATGAGCTTGGCGACCTTGCCTTCGTAGATTCGGCCGGGCTCAACATCGGCCGTGATCATCTCGATACGATTGCGCGCCGCATCGGCCGCAGCCTGATTGTTCGATGCGATGGTGATGGTACCGTCGTCCTGGATGTCGATCGAGGTTCCGGTTTCTTCCGTGATTGCGCGGATCGTAACCCCACCCTTTCCGATCACATCGCGAATCTTGTCAGGATGGATCTTCATGGTGAACAAGCGCGGCGCGTACAGGCTCATTTCGGGTCGCGGCTTGTCCAGATCCTTGGCCATCTCGACCAGAATGTGCTGCCGTCCCATACGCGCCTGGCTCAACGCAACCTTCATGATCTCTTCGGTAATGCCATCGATCTTAATGTCCATCTGCAGCGCACTGATGCCCTCGTGCGCACCGGCGACCTTGAAGTCCATGTCACCCAGATGATCCTCATCACCCAGAATGTCGCTGATCACAGCAAATCGATCGCCCTCTTTAATGAGACCCATCGCGATACCGGCCACCGGCGCCTTGATCGGCACGCCAGCATCCATCAACGCAAGCGATGCGCCGCATACCGATGCCATCGAGCTTGAGCCGTTGGATTCAGTCACTTCGGAAACCACTCGCACAACATACGGAAATTCTTCGCCGCTGGGCATGACAGCCGCGATGCCGCGTTTGGCCAAGCGGCCGTGGCCAATCTCTCGGCGCTTCGGCGCCAGCATGTTGCTGATCTCGCCCACGGAAAACGGCGGGAAGTTGTAGTGCAACATGAAGGTCTCTTTGGACTCGCCTTCGACGGCATCAATCAACTGGGCGTCCTTACCCGTTCCGAGCGTTACTGTCGCGATGGCCTGCGTCTCGCCGCGCGTAAACAACGCCGAGCCATGGGTGCGAGGCAGCACGCTGGTACGCACGGCGATGGGTCGAATCGTTGTGCTATCGCGGCCGTCAATTCGCGGTCGGCCTTCGATGATGCGATTGCGGACCAGTGCGTACTCGAGGTTCTCGAAGCTGCGCGCAACCTGGGCGTTTGTCCACCCGCCATCGTTAGCGTTGGCGTCCCCCAATTTCGCGATCGCGTCGGCTTTGGCGGCCGAAACCGCGGCACGCCGGTCAGGCTTGACGCGAATATCGTAGGCCGCATTGAGCGGGCCTTCGGCAACCGCTTTGACCGCAGCATCCAATGCCGGCATTTCGGCCGGCCTGGCCCACTCGAATGTCGCCACGCCCACTTCCGCGACCAATTCCCGAATCGCGCCGATCGCGGCTTGCAACGCACGATGCCCAAACATCACCGCGCCAAGCATCACATCTTCGCTCAAGAGCTGCGCTTCGGATTCGACCATCAAAACGGCCTTATCGGTACCCGCTACGACCAGTTCCAGTTTCGAGGTCTTCAACTCGGAAGCTGTTGGATTCAGAACATATTGACCATCGATATACCCAACCTTGGCACCGCCAATCGGACCCGCGAACGGCAGTCCCGACAATGCCAACGCCGCCGAAGCACCGATCATCGCGGGCATATCGCCCTCAATCTCAGGATCCATGCTCATCACGGTGGCCATGATTTGCACGTCGTGAAAGAAGCCCTCGGGGAACAATGGCCGGATTGGCCGATCGATCAAACGCGAGGTCAGCGTTTCGCGCTCGGTCGGCCGACCTTCTCGCTTGAAGAAGCCGCCAGGAATGCGCCCGCCAGCATAAAATTTCTCTTGGTAGTTAACCGTGAGCGGGAAAAAATCGCGGCCCTCTTTGGCGCGTTTGTCGCCAACAACGGTCACCAGAACCACGGTGTCCCCCATGCTGACCATGACGGCCGCCGATGCCTGCCGCGCTATCTCACCCGTCTCGATCGTGACCGTGTGGGCGCCATATTGAAACGATTTAGTGACCTTTGCCACGTTCTCTTCTTCCTTTGTCGTTTTCGTCTGTGAAACTTTTACGGTCGCCAGAAATGACGAAGCGACCCGATCAGTCAGTGAGTCTGGTGATCGTGTCGCTCGTCTCGTTCTCGCTGGCGTTCGCTTAATTCGGCTTAGCGGCGCAGGCCCAGTTTTCCGATCAATGCGCGGTAGCGGGCATCGTCCTTGCGCTTCAAGTACGCCAACAGCTGACGCCGCTGGTTGACGAGCTTGAGCAACCCCCGACGAGAATGATGGTCTTTCTTGTGACCTTCAAAATGCTTTGACAACTGCTCAATTCGAGCAGTCAACAGCGCGACTTGAACTTCCGGCGATCCAGTGTCATTTGCGGTACGGGCATGGTTTTTGATCACTTCGCCCGATTGGGCTGCGGTCAGAGGCATGATGAACTCCTTGTCTATGAATAAGATAAGCGTCAAGCCCAGATGCCCGTCGGGCCTCTGCCATGTCGGACATCCGAGCAAAACGTGAGAGCTGCGGCGAAATGTAGTCGCCAGGCAAGCCGCCCATTGTAGGCGCAGTTCGGTCGACAACACAATGTTGATGTCATTCGCGTTCTTGCCGCTCAATGCGTGAACCGTCCAAAACCCTTATCCGAGCGGAAGCTGGCAACGTGGACCATGTTTCCACGAAACGACTTTGGCGTTTGAAGCCCCCTTTTTGAATGGGGTTCGGGTGCGTTGCAGAGGTCGCGAGTCCGGCGCACGTCCGGACTGGCTTTCCAAGAATTAACCCCTGGCGAGGCTTCGCCTTAGACCACCCAGCATTGTTGGCTTCGCTCGGCAAAGTACTTGCTAAAACCCCGCGCTTCGCGTTTCCGGCCCGGCGGCGCAGCCGCCGGGCCCCAACATGCTCGATCCATCAGCGAACCATCGCCGGTTCGCACCAGCAGGCTGGTCTCTCAACAGCCTGCCTGGGCAGCAGAAGAACGGGATGAAAAAAGCCAACAATCAGCGCGCGGCATTCGCATTCATCGTCGCGTTCCGTGACGAGTCGAGGTACTGCGCCGGGTCGCGCATATTAGCGGTGTGGCATTGTCCCGTTGTGTGGCCACGATTCATCGCACCAGAGAGTTGACCCTTTGCTTGCTCCGTGGTGCCGTCTTCCGGATCGCTCAGCACCAGATCCGTCGCGAACTGGCAATAGTCGTTTGTCCACCAGTTCGTCGAGCGAAACGAGGTCGTGTAGTAGTTCACTTTCGCCCGCGACGAAGTCGGGATACCAGCTAACCAGGCGCTTGCCCCGCTGTAGGTCAAGTCATTGTTGGATGAGCAGCCGACGCCAAACCAGGATCCCAATGTCGCCAGAATGCCGGCGAGATTGGTACCTTGATATGGCGTACCGACGGACTGAATCAAACGATTGCCGGTGGCGCGATCGAGCCCGCTCCAATAGTAGTTGTACAGATGCAGCGAAGCTGCGCCGCCCTGACTGTGCGCCACAACACCAAATGAGTTCCACGTATTGCCGAAGCCCGAGATCAAACGCGCAAACTGGTCGTGAGTCCGGTTCTGATTGGCGTCCAGGAAAGTCGACGCATTGCTGAACTGCGCAGCCGGCCAGACACCGCCCGAGCAATAGCCATGGACCAGTAACAAACGCTTTCCAGTGCCCTTTTCTGCATTCAATGACGCCGGGCGCACGCCCATGGTCATCGCCTCATCGATCGCGATACTTCCGGGCGCGGCCTTGTCAATCGTCAGGTCCGGCATTTGCAACGCCAGTCGGTTCGCGTCAGCAACCGTCACATAGCCGTTGGTATCCTCGAAACGCACATTTCGAAGCTCGAACGGCGCGCGTGCACCCGCCAGTGCGATCCAGCGTTTGTCGAGGCCAAAACCCAGCATGCCGTCGCTCGGGGAAAGCATGCCCGAGACCCACGCAACCGGAACCCACTGGCCCGCCCCGTCGGTTCCCCAAACTTCCGCATATCCCCGGTAGTGCGATTGAGACTTTTCTGTCGTCACAACTGGCACTGCCAGCGTCAGGCGCGCACTGTCAGAATTCGTTCTCGCACTGGCTTTGTGGCCGGAGAGCGACAGCGAGCGCTCGACCACTGGAATCGGATGTTCGGCGGTGCGAACGAACTGCCGCCCTTCGACGTTCGTGCCATCGAGGCGCACTTGTGCCAGGTAGTTGCCGGCTTTGTCCGCCAAAAAACGGCCGCCAAAGATGCCATCGCCAGCCGCACCATCGCTATGCTGGCCGTCGTCGAACATCGTGATCGTCAAAATGTCGCCGGTTGGATACGTTACGCGCATCGACATCGACATGGATGGTGCTGCGTTGTGGCCCGACTTCAATTCGTCCGACGACTCGTTCGTCGCCGTCGCAACCACAAAAATGTACTCGCCGACCAGCTGCCTGCGATGCGCCAGATAGGAAACCAATTGCGTGCTCGAATCGCCTTCGAGCAGGACAAAGCCGTTGCGCGTCGCTCCGCTGGTCGAACGCAACTTGAGTTTCCACGTGCCCTCACTGATGCCATCAAACGCGTAATAGTCTGCTGGGTGGGTTGCGTTATCGATGCCAAAGTCGGCCTGGCGTGCATCTGTGGCGAGTGCGCGCGCAGACTTTTCACTACGGCCATTCGGCGCGCGCATCGTCGTTGACCAATCCAACGCTCCGCCATTCAAGACCAGGAATCTTAGTTTGTCGCTCTCGACGGGCAAAGCGATTTCACTGGAGAATCCTCCAGCTTTGTCGGCGCCCAGGCTAACTGGCAACAAGGCGCTTTTCGAATGCACCGCCGCTTCTGCCGGATCCGCAGGCTGCATCGCTGCAAATTCTGCCGGAGGCCCCGCCAATTGCTTAGGAACGATATCGGCTGCGCCAACAGTCAGAGGAAACAGCAGTACGGATGTGACGCCAAGCGTCAGACGATTTAACTTCACGAGAACCCTCCCAAGATTCGTGAACGCGGTCGGACGACCGCGAGCATTGATTGATTGTATGTTGGCGAGCCAACCCCGTGCGGCTCCATACGGGGTCGTATGGTGCAGGCAGACTTAGAAAAATGCAAGCGCAACTTGAAGTGCCAGCACGCCGCCTGCTGTTCCCTTGGCAAGGTAGACTCGACAAACTAAAGCACACCAAAGAGCGAAAGCCCATGTTCGACACCAAAAAAGTGCTCGACTACGTGTCCGACATGTGGGACCAGCAAATCGTCCCGCAATTGACCACGTACATTAAGATCCCGAATAAGTCACCAATGTTCGATCTGCAGTGGGCAGATCGTGGTTATATGGCTGAAGCGATGGCGCTCCTGGAAACCTGGGTCCGCGATCAACCCGTTTCCGGAATGACTGTGGAACGCGTCGACCTGCCGGGCCGGACGCCGCTTTTGTACATCGAGATCCCGGGCAAGGGCGACGATACCGTCCTGCTCTATGGTCATATGGACAAACAACCGGAAATGGTCGGTTGGAATGTCGGTCTTGACCCGTGGAAACCCGTCCTTTCTGGCGACAAACTGTACGGGCGTGGTGGTGCTGACGATGGGTATGCTACCTATGCGTCGCTCACTGCGATCATGGCCCTGAAAGAACGCGGCCTGGATCACGCTCGTTGCGTTATTCTGATCGAGGGCTGCGAGGAATCTGGCAGTTATGACCTGCCGTTCTATATCAACCACCTGGCGCCGCGTATCGGCAAGCCAAGTTTGGTGATTTGCCTGGATTCGGGTTGTGGAAATTACGATCAGCTTTGGCTGACCACCAGTCTGCGAGGACTTGCGGGTGGCACGCTTCGCGTGCAGGTGCTTGAGGAGGGCGTGCACTCCGGCGACGCAAGCGGCGTTGTACCCAGCTCGTTCCGATTGCTCCGACAACTGTTGGATCGAATCGAGGATCCGGTGACAGGCAAGATCAAGGTCGATGCCTTGTACGTGGATATCCCAGGCGAACGCGTCGAACAAGCGAAGGAAGCTTCGACCGTTCTAGGTTCCGCCGTTTACGACAAATTTCCGTTCTTGCCGGGTATGACACCGATGGCGAATGACCTTACAGAACTGGTCCTCAATCGTACGTGGCGACCAACGCTGAGCGTCACCGGAGCCGATGGATTGCCTTCGTTGACCGATGCCGGTAACGTACTTCGCCCGCACACGGCCGTCAAATTGTCCGTGCGTTTGCCACCAACTCTGCATGGCGATGTGGCGTCGGCACGGCTGAAAGAAGTGTTGGAAAAGGATCCGCCCTACGGCGCCAGGATCGAATTCGAAATCGAAAAGTCGGGTACAGGTTGGGCCGCCCCGGCGACGGCCGAATGGCTGCGTGCGAGTGTCAACGAAGCGTCCCAGCAATTCTTCGGGCCACGCGCCGCCGCGATGGGCGAAGGCGGGAGTATTCCGTTCATGAACATGCTCCAGGAGCGATTCCCAGAGGCGCAATTCGTCGTGACGGGATTGCTTGGCCCAAAATCCAATGCCCACGGCCCGAACGAGTTCTTGCACATTCCGACCGGAAAGAAACTGACCGCCAGCATGGCCAGGGTGATTCACGAGCACTACGCCAATCGCGGCGGCAACGCCGTATTGGCTTGATCACGTTATGGCAACATTCAAGCCTGGGTGGCTGCTCTATGGGGCGACCGGCTACACCGGTCGCCTGATCGCAACGGAAGCCAGACGCCGCGGACACAATGTCATCTTGTCGAGCCGCGACGCTGCGGCCGTCAAAACGTTCGCAGATTCTCTCGATTTGAAACACCGAGCCTTCGACATGTCCGCGCGCGATGCGATCGATAAATCGCTCAGCGGAATTCGCTTGGTTCTCAATTGTGCTGGCCCATTCTCGTTGACGGCATCGACGCTTGCCCAGGCGTGCATGCGTACCGGGGCACACTATCTCGATATCGCCAGCGAGGTTGCCGATCACCGAACTTTGCAGCGACTCGATGAACGAGCGAGAGAAGCTGGCGTGATGTTGCTGCCTGGCGCAGGCTTCGGGATTTTGCCAACAGACTGCCTGGCGCTGCATTTGAAGCAGCGGCAGCCAAACGCCGTTTCGTTGTTGCTGGCTTTCTCTGCTGGCGCCAGCGCGAGTGCTGGCACGATGCGGACGTTCCTCGACAGCCTCGGTCAGGGCGGCGTCGTGAGAAAGTCCGGCCAACTGGTCAACGCCGAACCGGGCAGCCAATCGCGCAGCATCGATTTTGGCCCCGGCAAACAGCAGCGCGCCGTGCTGTTCCCCTGGCGAGCAGACGTCATCAGCGCCGGTCAGTCAACCGGCATCCCGCACATCAGCAGCTATGCCGCACTTCCTGCAGTACTGCGCTTTGTCTTAAAGAACAGCAAGATGTTCGCGAAGGGCTTTTTGCGCACGTTGCTGGAGGACCACGTCGCAAAAGCACCGGAAGGACCAAAGCCCAATGAACGTGCCAAACGTAGAAGTTATCTTTACGGTGAGGTCGTGAACGAAGTTGGCGCAAAAATGCGCAGTGTTGTCGAAGGTCCTGATCCTTACGACTTTACGGTGCTCGCGGCATTAGCTTGTGTCGAGCGTTCGCTATCGGCACAGGTACCGGATGGATTTGCCTCGCCAGCGCAGATGTTGGGAACCGCACCACTGCGAACACTGCCGGGCGTACGCGTTTTCGATCTGGGCTAAACTGGCGAGAACCTCACTGTTCGAGCGGCGCCGTGACGCCTTGCAAGAACCCCAATGGCGTGATGAGCGGCGCCGGCGCCGTCAGTGCCGGGATGGTCACCTGTGCGCCGTTGGAGCTGGCGATCGCATAAACCTCCCCTGTACTGGGACGAAAAACCGCGATGTCATTGACCAGATCGCTGTCGACATGGACGGACATCGGTAGATCGCCAGGATCACCCCAGGCGAAGGCTGTCGAACTGCCAAATTGTTGCCACCGCAAAAAGCCATTGACGCGAAACACCCGCATCGCGTTGTGGCTCGCGAGCTGCCACTTTCCAAGCACCAATTGGTCACCACGCTGACCGAAGCTGCCCGTACGAAATAGCGTGATGGAGGTTGAGTTCGGATCGGGCACCAGCTGTAGATAGCTCATACCTGCCGCCGCCGAGAACTCGGCATACCCAACGATTTCGTCGCGCCCATCGCGATCACTGTCTTGACCCGCGCCCCAGCCAATGGCACCGGACGTGAATGAATTCGGGTCGAAGGTGCGCGGATCGATCGTGTAGTCCCGGGTTTGCCCCGTATTCGAAAAGCGAATCCGCGCGATCCAGCGATTGCTGCCGCCATCCAGGTACGCCAGCGCAACGTCGGTGATGCCATCGCCATCGTAGTCACCGGGCAAAGTTCGATAAGGAACCGACAGCCAATCGCCTTCAATACTGATCGTTCGTCCACCGGTGCCGGTCGAAAATGTGACCGTTCCGCTCGCTGCATCGAACACGCCGAAGTTCATCCGGGAGCGTCCGCCGAAGCGGCCTGCATAGACTTCCTGGTCCGAACTGGCGAACAGGATCGGCCCTACGTCGAGCAACGGCACGCGCTGGCGCACAAACCAACTCAAGTTCTCGCCCGCGAAATCGATCAGCGCAATAGGGCTCAAGCGGCTCTGATCGACCATGCCGTTGACGAGGAGGTCCAGGCTCGGACGCAGGCACCGAACGATCGGCGCCGATGGTTCGTCGAAACCGGTGTAGGCAATGCGGTCAGGCGCTTCGGTATCGACGATCAGGCGCGCCGCTGCAATCGAACCACCACCCGGACCTGGCGCCGCAAAGCGGTCGATGTCTAACCGCAGAGGTTGCATCCGATCGATGTCGAATTCAATGAATCGGGCGAGCAAGTTCAGACACTGTTCGCCACCCAGACTCTGAAAGGCGCGGGCTGGTACGCGCGAATCGATGACACCTCCGCCTGCGGCCGCCTCCAGTTGCAGCCACGTCGTGACTGCGCCGTCCTCGAACCGATAGGTTCCGCGCAACGACGATGAGCCGCCGACGCTGGGAAACTGCGCAAGCGGTAAGATCTGGCCATTGCTGTTGAGCGTCAATGTGAGTTCTCTGGCAACCGTGTAATCGAAGTCCAACTCCAGGCGTGCGCTGCGGACTTCACCTGTCAGCGTCGAAAGGTCAAATGTGAGTTGACGTCCGAGCCCCTCAATGACGCCCGGGTTGTTGGCAGAGAACACAGAAGTTGCGGCACAGGCAATATCTGCCACGACCAAACCCACGGTAACGAACAAGGAACGCATGATGGCGACTCTCAATGACCTTGATCTGCCATACGCGCTCTGGCGATCGCAACTGACATTCCTCAAGCATCGCCCTGTCGTGACTTCTGCGATGTAGCCTTCCGGGCACGACCGTCAATCGTCAAAGGCATCCGTCGTTATGCATCGCCGAAACCTGTTGCTGCCGCTGGCAATGGCACCATTGCTGACACGAAACGTGGCGCATGGGCGTGCTTTGACGACACGTGCCGACGTCCTTGTACTTGGCGCCGGAATGGCTGGAATCGCCTGCGCAACCGAACTGCAAAAACGCGGCTACCGCGTCATTGTCCTGGAAGCACGCCATCGCATTGGTGGACGCATCTGGACCGATCACTCGCTGGGATCCCCGTTAGACCTGGGTGGTGCGTGGATTGCGGGCATCGATGGAAACCCGCTTACCAAACTCGCGAAATCTGCCCGCATGACGATGAAGGCAACGGACTGGAACACATCCGTGCTCTACGCGCGCGGCAAACCGCTGACCGACCAGCAAATCGATGCGGCAGACGAACTGTTCGAAGCCGTTCTGAAGCAGGTCGAAACGATCAAGACAGCCGTCAACGACGACGCCAATTTGGCAACGGCCATTGACCAGGCATCCGTTGAGCTGCTCGGCAACGATGTGATCAGTTCTGCGGTGCGGTGGCAGCTTTGGAGTTTGATCGAATCGGAATACGGCGAATCCGCGCACCAGCTTGCGTTGCGTTCCTGGAATGAAGATGACGAGTGGCCAGGCGAACATGTACTGTTGGAGCAAGGTTTTGGTGCCATCGTTGCGCAGCTGGCGGCACATCTGGATATCCGCCCAGGCCACGTTGTGCGCACCGTGTCGCAGCACGCCCGTGGCGTTACCGTGCAAACGACTCAACGCCACTTCAGCGCCGATCTGGCCATTTGCACTTTGCCGCTCGGCGTGCTGAAGTCTGGAACGGTGCGATTTGAGCCTGCCCTGCCTGCCCGTCAGCGAACGGCGATCAAGCGGCTGGCGAGCGGCGCGCTGAATAAAATCGTCCTGAAGTTCCCAAGCGTGTTCTGGCCAGAAGCAGCGCACACGTTCGCGCGCGTCGACAGCGATGCACAAGCGCGCTGCGAGTTCTACAACCTGTTCCCGCTGCACCGACAACCGATCCTCGTCGCCCTGGTTGCAGGCACGTTTTCGCGCAAGTTGGAGACACTGCCCGACGCTGCGGTCTTCGACGCAATCTTGGACGATCTACGGGCTATTTTCGGCAAGAACATCCCTCGCCCCGATGGTGCGATCCGAACACGGTGGGCGAGTGATCCATTCGCCGGAGGGTCCTATAGCGTCGTACCGCCAGGCGCTTCACTGACCGACCTGGAAGTGCTCGCAATACCCGGTGGCCCAAGCGTATTTATGGCCGGCGAGGCGACCGTCTCCGATTTTCCGGGTTCAGTCCATGGCGCCTACCGCAGCGGGTTGCGCGCCGCAAGGCAAGTCAGTGAATCGAAACAGGCGGCGACTGAATGCACACGCCTGGCGAAGCCTTGCTAGAGTCCTTGACGGAGCCGGATCTGTACATTTGAGTCAAATTTTCTGCGCAGCGGCTTTGGCAGTTGACGCCCCCTTGAGTACAAGGGGGTGAGGATCGGCGCTTACACGCCGCGAGGCGTGTGCCGAGCCGAACGACCGGCGGTTGTGCCGCCGGGCCGGAAATGCGCGCAGCGCTCAATGGGGGTTTTGGCAAGTTCCGTGTCTGGCGAAGCCACCAATGCTCGTCGGTCCGAGGCGAAGCCTCGCTAGCCTTGAATTTCAGCCACCAGCTTCGCGCGTTCGGCGAGCATGTTCTCAAAGCTGGTTGCGGGCAACGGCCGGCAAAACAAATAACCCTGTAGCTCCTGACAACCGTGTGCGCTCAAGAACTTGAAGTGGTCTTCGGTTTCGACCCCCTCGGCAACAACGATCCGTTCCATCGTGCGTGCCATGTCGATGGTCGCTTTCACGATCGCTTCGTCTGCAGGATCAACGCCAATGTTGCGCACGAAGGTCTGATCGATCTTGATACGGTCGGCCGGAAATCGTTTGATGTAGTCGAGCGAAGATTGGCCCGTACCGAAGTCATCGATGGCGATATGACAGCCCAGTTCGCGCAGTGCGCTGAGCAAGTCCATTAAATTCGGGATGTCCTTTATGTTGATGCTCTCGGTGACTTCCAGATCGAGATATTCAGCCGGGAGATTTGCATCCCGCAGCGCGCTCGCAACAATGTCCACCAAGTTCGGCTGCCGCAATTGCAGCGCCGACAGGTTGACGCTGACACGCAGTGGCAGCTGAAACCTGTCGATCCAACGTTTGGTGTCCATGCATGCGACGCGCAGGATCCACTCGCCAATCGGCACGATCAGCCCGGTTTCCTCAGCAATCGGAATAAAAAAGCCGGGCGAAATCAACCCGAGTTCCGGATGTTCCCAACGCAGCAGTGCTTCCATACCGAGTATGTCTTCGGTCAGAGCATCCATCTGCGGCTGGTAATACGCTCTAAGCTCATTGTTGCGTTCCGCCACACGTAGCTTGGTTTCCAGATCAAGCCGCTGGCGATGTGACTCTTCCGGTACCGCGACATAGGCTTGATAGGTATTCCTGCCAAGACCTTTCGCACTGTACATGGCGACATCAGCATGCTTCAGCAGCGTCTCCGCGTCCGTGCCATCGTCAGGATAAAAACTGATTCCGATACTGGCAGTAATCTGCAGTTCGCGGCCGTCGGAGAGCGTCAGTGGCGTTTCCAATACCCGGACAATTTTGTCAGCCACCCGCAGCACATCATCGCGTTGTACGATGTGCCGCAGCACCACCGTGAATTCGTCGCCTGCATACCGTGCGATCGTATCCGATGCGCGCACGCTGGCGCGAAGTCGTTTGGAGACACCGATCAACACCTGATCGCCGACAGAGTGCCCAAGGCTATCGTTGATGGTCTTGAAACGATCGAGGTCAACGAACAGCACAGCGAACAGCTCTCCACTGCGACCCGCTTCTGCCAAGGCGGTCTGCAATCGATCGTTGAATAGCAGACGATTCGGCAGGCGCGTCAGCGAATCGTGCAAACCCTGGTAGCGCGAATCGGAGCGGAATCGCGATACCAGTGCTTGCATCGCCAAATGCGATCCAACCAAACGAAGAACCGATAACAACTCCGCCGCGCGCGGTTGGGGCTTGCGGCTGCCCGCAATCAATGCGCCGATAGCACGCTGACCTTCACCAAACATCGGCGCCGCGCACAACGACTGTAACCGCATTTGTTTCAAAAGCGCTTCAGGCTGGAGCGTTGCCGCATCCTGCGCAACGCTTATTTCCGCGGAACTGAGGACACGCCGGTAAACGTCGGTTTGCCAGACGCTATGCATTCCACCATCGCTGTTGCGCGGGTACGCGGCCAATACTTGCGGTTCCGTCTCGTTGCCGCCGCGTTCAATACAGACGTAGAACAGATCCAGCCCATAATCGGCAATCAGTCGCTTAAGCACGGGCGGCACTGCAGCCGAGTCAATGCCGGTTCGCGTCAATTGAGCCAGCAGCTCTATCGGCGACGAGGCACTGCCACTGGCTGTGAGCATGACCAGCTGCTGACCATCGTTCAATCCGACCGTTGCCAAACCCACGAGTCGAGGTCCGGCACCCGTGTCGATTCTCGTTTCGCCTAAACCCAGCGACTCTGGCCGAAACGCCGGCAGCTCACCGATCAGTAGCCGACTCGATTGATGCGGCAAGGCGTCGGCCTCGATATGCAGTAGTTCAAGCGCTCTGTGATTGACCTTGAGGAGTTTATCGCTGGCGGGATCGACAATCACCGCCGGCATTTCCAGGTGCTCCAGCCAATTGCCCGAATCAACCGGCGCAATCGATGTCGACTGCATCATGACTTCGCGCGCCTGGCGAAGCGCCTCTGCCGCACTCACCGGACTCTTGATCCAACTCACAACAGGCGCATCCGGTCCGCCCTGCGAACCTGGCGGCAGAGCGCCAACGGGCAGCACACCGATCCGCGGCACCTTGCGCCACCGCGGATGACCGGCGAGTAAGCGGCACAATCCTTCCATCTCAGCGTAAGGATCGAGAAATTCGACAAAGATCAGCGCCAGATCGGGGTCCTGAGACAACAACCCATGCGCTTGCACCACATCGCGAGCCGTGTAGATGGCTTCGAATTCGGCACCATCGAACGAATCGAAGAGCACGCGACGATCCTCGCGATTACTGGCAACGATGAGCACACCCGCTTTGCGATTCGCGTCACTCATCCACGCACCCAGCGTCCGTCACGCAATCGAAAATGCTGCGAAGGTCCGTGCTTGTGCACAACCAACGTTGCGAGCCGATCCAAGGGGGTCGAAACCTCCATATCATGGCCCATCACCACAACGCGCTTGTCGCCGCCCTCCTTGCCCCGCGCGATCTGCCGCAGCAATGCGATGATCTGCGGGGTAAATTCGCGTTTGTCCGACGGGAAAACGTAGACCCCGAAATGGCTCGACTGCAAAACGAAGCGCAGTGCGTCCGGCAAGCGCTTACTGCCGGCCACCGTGATGCCGTGCTCACGCAAGCTGGCCAAGCCGAGCGCCGCGCTCCAGGCATAAACGGAGTGCCCACGTCGTTGCGCCGTCTGACGAAAACTACTCAGCACATCATCGCCGTGTGGCGTGTCCAGAATCACGAGATTACTCGCCGACTCAAGCACGCGCTCGTATAGGCCCTCCGGGATGCGCTGCTCGCCACTCGAGCGCAGATTCAACGCATTTTCCATGACTGCAACACTGACCACGCGTGGAGGTGTCCTTCGAGTCGACTTGGCGAGTATAAGCTGCGCGGGTGGCGGGCTCACGTACAGTAGAAAGTAAAACAACCGTTCTACACGCATGAAATTTCGGGATCACTCCGCAGATGTCCACCGATAGGAAACGCGCAGCGTGTATCTTCTGACGATGAAAACGACTCTTTCGACCTGGCAACGCCTTTGTGTGCTGGCCCTTCGAGCCGCTGGCGTTTTGGGAGGCCTGTTGATTTTGTCTCTTGCCGCCTACCAGACGCTTAACCAGGTTCGCACCAATTGGGATCTCTGGATCATTGGCATTGGCTACCCCGTACTGATGTTTTGGCTGGCGCGTGTATTGATGAAAGCGCACGATGATTGAGCGGCGCAGTGTGAAACCGCTGGCGGCGTTGCTGCCATTCCTGCGGCCTTACCGCAACCTGGTTGCAGCGGCCGTCGCTTTTCTGCTGCTGGCGGCCACTGCATCTTTGTCGCTCCCGAGTGCAGTGGGGCAAATGATCGACCACGGATTCTCTGCCGCGAATGCTGCCTTCGTCGACCGCTATTTTCTGGCACTTCTGATGATCGCAGTTCTGCTGGCGATCGGTACGGCGGCGCGTTTTTACTTCGTCACGCGCATTGGCGAATTAGTGATGGCCGATTTGCGTCGATCGGTTTACGACCATCTGCTCACCCAGGACCTTTCGTTTTTTGAAACCACGCGTAGTGGCGAGCTGGTATCCCGCCTGGCAGCCGATACCGAGCTCATACAGACAGTGATCGGATCCAGTGCCTCCGTTGCGCTGCGCAGCATTGTCATGTTGGCAGGCGCGCTGATCATGCTGGTCATCACCAGTCCAAAGCTGTCGCTACTGATCGTCATTGGCATTCCATTGGTGATTGCACCGATTCTGCTATTTGGCCGACGCGTCGAGAAACTCTCGCGAGAAAGCCAGGATCGCATAGCGGACAGCTCGGCCATTGCCGGCGAGACCTTCAGTGCCATGCACACAGTGCAGGCCAACGTCGCTGAAGCGCGCGAATCGCAGCGTTTCGGCGACGCCGTGCGCCGCACGCTGGCCACAGCGAAACGCCGTATTCGAATGCGCGCAACACTGACCGCAGTCGCCATCTTGTTGGTGTTCGGGGCTGTGGTTATGGTGCTGTGGATCGGTGCCAAGGCGGTACTCGCCGGCACATTGTCGGGTGGCGAGCTCGGCCAGTTTGTGTTGTACGCGGTCATCGCCGCCGGCTCCGTCGGCGCGGTCAGCGAGGTTTGGGGTGATGTGCAACGTGCTTCCGGCGCGATGGGCCGTCTCGCCGAACTATTGGCATTGCGTTCATTGATTGCCGATCCGACCGCACCGCAAGAGAAAGCGGGCTTACGCGAGCGCATCACATTCGACGATGTGGTCTTCCATTACCCGTCAAGACCCGACCGAGCCGCGCTCGACCATATCGACCTTGAGATTCGGCGCGGCGAGACGATTGCCTTAGTGGGGCCGAGTGGTGCAGGCAAGTCCACCGTTTTTCAGCTACTGCTGCGTTTTTTCGATCCGCAGGGTGGCGCGGTCCGCATTGACGGAATGGATGTCCGGCAAATGCGCGTCGCCGACTTGCGTGACTTGTTCGCCCTGGTGCCGCAGGACCCAGTGATCTTCGGCACAACGGCGTTCGCCAACATCGCCTACGGCAGGCCATCGGCGAGTCGCCAGGAGGTGTTGACTGCGGCGCGTGCTGCCGAGGCGTTGGAGTTCCTGGAGTCGTTGCCAAACGGCATCGACACGTATCTGGGCGAACGTGGCGTGCGGCTCTCGGGCGGACAGCAGCAGCGAATCGTCATCGCCCGGGCTTTGCTCCGCGATGCCTCAATACTGCTATTGGATGAGGCGACGAGTGCGCTGGATGCGCAAAGCGAAAGAGCCGTGCAGCAAGCGCTTGAGCGCCTGATGTTGGGACGAACGACGCTGGTGATCGCGCATCGCCTTGCGACCGTTCGCAAAGCCGACCGCATCATCGTATTCGATGGCGGAAAAATCCTCGCCAGCGGCAAACACGAAGAATTGTTGGCCCAGGGCGGCCTGTATGCCGAACTAGCGCGCCTGCAATTCGCTTAGCGCAGGGATGCGCACTTGACAAGACAGATAGAACCGATGGTTGTTCGTTCCGACCAAGGGGCAAATCACGACCTGAAATACCCTCAGAAAACGCCCATGCCGGCAATGTGGTCATCAGTCGGATCAAGCCCGGCCGCAAGAGCGAACGCGCGACCGCGAGCCGCATAATTGACGTATTGGTCGAAGCTGGGCGCGCCCGGCGATAAGAGTATCGCTCCGTTCTTGGACGGCAACATGCCCCGCGCCACAGCAATGGCGCTTTCCAGGTTCTCAGCACGATTGCACTGCATGCCTTTACCGGCCGCCGCCATCGCCGCGGCGATTCGCTCAGCGTTTTGACCGATAATCACCAGGCCACATCGCGACGGTACATTTGCTGCAAACTCCATCCAATCGATGCCACGATCGAAGCCACCCACAATGACCACCAAATCATCGCGGGCCAAGGCTCGAATAGCTGCAAGCGTGGCTGTCGGCGTCGTTGCGATGCTGTCGTCTATGTACTCGATGCCATCGTGAAGACCGAGCGAGGTCAGCCGGTGCGGCAGGGGCTTGAAGGTGCGGAGCGCCTGCGTCAGAGGACGCGGATCGATACCGAACGACTCCACAATCGTAAAGGCTGCTGCGAGATTCGCCGCGTTGTGTTCACCTTTGAGCGATGTCGACGAGAGACTCAGGACGCGCTCGGAGTCGTACCAAACCTCCTCGCCACGTGCGTGCCAAAATCCCCGATGATTGAATAGCGCCTTATGCTCAACGTCACCGACGCGCGCCATCAATTCAGCATCCGTCGCATTTACGACCGCCAGATCGGCGACACCGGGCGCTACCAGCCTGAGCTTGTCGCTATAGTACGTCTCGACATCGCCATGCCAGTCCAGATGTTCGGGACTTAGATTGAGAACTGCGACGATCGCCGGATGGCCAACAAAATCCGCGGCCTGGTAGCTTGACAATTCGATAACCCAATAGTCGGCAGGCGGATCTGCATGGATCACCTCCAGCAACGGCAGCCCAATATTCCCGGCAAGTCCAACGCGAGCGCCACTGGCGCGCAACAAAGCAGCCGTCACCGCACTGGTCGTACTCTTTCCTTTAGTGCCGGTGATGATCACGGTTTTGTCGCGGGCATGGTGGCCAAACCAGAGCGACGTTCCGGAAATAAATCGTGTGCCGCGAAATCCCGCCCACTCCATCGCCTTTCGATGTGGATAGGGACTGATGCCGGGCGATTTGATGATGTACTGAAACTGCCCTAGCGTGCCAGCGCTGGGCGGTTCGGTGACCACTTCGATCATCGGATCGCCGCTGAAATCCCATCGCGCCGCTTCGTCGACGTCGATGATCACGCCAATTTTCTTTTCAGGAAAGTACGTGCGTAATAGTCGCAAGGCCGCCTGACCTTCGGCGCCGTAACCCCAAACGGCCAATTTGCGCAGGCGGAGCGAATCGAGGTGCAGGGCCATGATTGTCCACGCTCCAAAAGTATCATCGCGATGCTACGAAAAAATGCATAGATTCATTGGACCCTGTGGGATTCGCCAGTTAACCTGCGTATCGTTGCGCAGCTGCGTTGGAGTCAGCTTGAAGTCGTCAATGCTCGTGTGAAGGTGCGCAAGGGCGTTACGTGACTTTTGAACGGATCGAGCGCAATCTGCAACCCGGTTTTCTCCGGCAAACGAATTCAGGGCTTTGCCCACCCATGTCGCATGTCCTAGCATTGGCCCTATGAGCCTCCAACCGATCACCATCCTCTTTGCGGACATTGCCGGCAGCACCAAGCTCTTCGAAAAGCTCGGCGACGTCGGCGCGCGCTCAATCACGACAGTCGTGCTCGGTGCCCTGACAGAAGTCACCCACCGGCATGGCGGCCGGGTCATTAAGACCATTGGCGATGAGCTGATGTGTACCTTTCCTGGCGCAATGGCCGGCCTGATGGCGTCGATCGATATGCAGCGGCGAATTCACGGCGATCCGACCTGGCAAAAGGAATCGTTGGCGGTGCGTATCGGCCTGCACCATGGCGAGGCACTGCTTGAAGAGGGTGATGTCTACGGAGATGCAGTCAATACCGCCGCGCGTATGACGCAGATGGCCAAACGTGAGCAAATCGTTACCACGCTGACGACTGTGCGAGGCTTGACCAATCACTCGATCATCCGGACCCGGCATCTGGGCGATGTCCGTGTCGCCGGAAAACTCAATCCCGTTGAAATCGTCGATGTGGTTTGGCAAGAGGACACATCGAACGTCACCATGGTTGCGCGCGCCATCCGCCTGGAAGACGCACCTGCCGGCGCGAAGATCTCGCTACGGTATCGCGGCCAGTTGATTGAGCTGTCCAGCAGTTCGCCGCCGTTTGGTCTTGGCCGCGATCCCAGCAGTACCTTGGTGGTCGACAACGAGTGGGTGTCGCGGAACCACGCGCACATCGAGTTTAAGCGCGGTTACTTTGTGCTCACGGACCGCAGCACCAACGGGACCTACGTTAAGCTCGGTGAGGACGACGAACTGCGCCTGCACCGCGACGAATTGCAATTGCGCAAAGGCGGAAAAATCAGCCTCGGGCAAGCGGTCGACAAGGATCCAACGGATGTCTTGTACTTTCAGTGCAATTCATAGCGCGCAAAGCGCATCGCGGTTGAGATCTTCTCAGTTTCGACGACTTCGGCATCAATGGCGCTCCTTGGGCTTCAGGTCGCGCAACGCCTGCACCACCTGGCGCGTCCAGAAGTCTTTGTCGCCGGCGCTGGTTTCTTCCAGAAGGTCCAAACTGAAACGGCTCTGTTCTTCGACAACACGACCTGCGGTCGTACGATATCGCGCCCCGATGGAAAACTGCGTTGGCTGGTCGACAGCACGCTCAAAAACGTGCGACAGCACGCGGCGATCTTGCAACGCGTAGGTCAACGTAAAGCCCGGCGGAATGGTGAAGCCGCCGCATGCGAACAGCGGCAGTTCACTCAATAATCTCAATTGATCGTCGCGTCCCCATAACCACAACGGTCGATCGACGGTCAGTTGTACGTCTTCTGCAGGCGTTCGCCCGGCATTGCTGATCTCCAGCGCCCAACTCGAACTGCCCGTTGGCACCAGCGATATGCGCAAGTAGGCGCGCGCCTGGCGCTCTGCCTCATCGCGCAACGCCTCGGTTTGCGCATGCAATGCACGTTCGCTTTTCTCTTGGGCCTCAGCCTGACGACGCATCTCTTCGCGAGTTTGCGACAGCTCAATGCGTTGCAATCGCAGCTCCTGGCGTTGAATCCAGATGGTCGACAACAAGCCCAGGAACGCCAGGCCGGCGAACAAGGCTTCGAGCGCGCTGTACGACGCCTCAACGGTGTCCAGCGGTATGTCCTGGACAAACCGTGGGAAGATAAAAACCCAGCTCATCGTCACGACTGCGAGCAAAGTAGCGGCAAGAACGACCAGTGGAGTTGTGCGCGTGGACATGAGCGGGCCAAAAAAGAGGGTTTGCGCTCGCGATGCAATCCTCGGGCCAGTCGTCGAATCAAGGATTATTCAATGACTTACACAAGAATGGACGCGCGTCCGTTCAAAGTCGGACACGATTGATGCACACCCGGTCAAATTGCGCTGGCCAGTTCCAGCCAGCGCAGTACATCGACGCGAACCGCATCATCAAAGCGATTTGCGGCTTCGAGCACGGCGGCAAACGGTCTCTTTCCATTTTGCTGTTGCCGACGACCGTACGCACGCCAGAGGTCCTTTTCGATCGGGCTCAAAGTGCCGTTGAAATGCCGGGCGCGATAGCGAAACGCCAACTCGCGCAATCTGCAATCTTGAAATCCCAATGCGACCTCCGCCATCTGTTCGGGCGAGGCCGAACGAAATCGAGAGCACAATCTGCGGTCAGCGTCGCTGACGAACCCGCTGTACAACGCGCTGTCAACGTCCTCTTCATTGGCACGCTGGCTTTCGTCCACAGATGCAAATATCTCTTGAACCTTGCGATCCAGATCTGGCGCGTTCTGCACGCTGCATACGTTGGCCATACAGCGTTCTCGGTCAAGCGCTATGCGCGCGAGATCGACGCCCGTCAAGACCGACAACGGCGCGAGGAACGGCACTTTGTTGGTGTGCACCAGCTTCAGGCCCAGCGGCGTGCGCGAAGCTGCGTCGCCGGGCAACAACAGCAACTCAGACAAACGCTGCGGCGATTCGGTCAATAAGGGCGCAGGATCGTGGTAGCTGTCGTAAACAATGATTTTTCCTGACTGTCTGGGATGGAATGCCAACGGGACGACAATCGCCAAACAACCGCGGGCCGCAGGAAACCGCTGCGAAACATGCACCAAGGGCGCGCGCGCCTGCCAGTTCAACATGCCTGACACCCGGTGCTTGTCGCGCAGGCTCAGGGCGTGCTCAAAGAGCTTGGGTTGCGCCGCCCGCAACTTGCGCGCAAGACCCAGCGTCGCTTCGACGTCCGCCAACGCGGAATGCGCATGTTCGTGTTTCACTCCATTGGCTGGCGCCAGTTCGTCGAGTCGAAAACTGGGCGCGCCGTCGTCGCGCTGCGGCCAATGCAATCCGTGCGGACGTAACGCGTAAGCCGCACGCATCAGATCGATCATGTCGAAGCGCGAATTGCCGTTCTGCCATTCGCGGGCATAGGGATCGAAGAAGTTTCGCCAGAACAAATGGCGCGTCATTTCATCGTCGAATCGCAGATTGTTGTAACCCACCACGCAGGTCTGCGGCTCGCACATCTCGCCAAACACTCGAGCCGCAAATTGCGGTTCCGGCAAGCCCGTTTCCAATGCCTGCATCGGACCGATCCCGGTCACGCGACAGGCGTCCGGGTCGGGCAAATAATCGATCGTGGGCTGGCAGCGAATCGTCACTGGCTCAGCGATCGGATTGAAGTCCGTATCCGTGCGCAGCGCAGCGAATTCGGCCGGTCGATCGCGCCGAGGCTCAACGCCAAAACTCTCGTAGTCGTGCCAGAGGAACGAGGGTTGCTGCACGCGATCGGGGTCGCTGGCGTTTGACGGATCGATCGCAGTTTCTCAAATTCAGGAACGAAGTTTCAACACGCGCGATTACGCAGCGCTTAAGCGACCAACAACTCCCGCGCCGGCAAGTGCGCCAGCGCGTGATTCAGCGAGTCCATCGGCCGGCCGACGTAGTAGCCCTGGACAAAATCTACGCCACAGCTGTGCAGTGCGGACAACACGTCAGGGCGATCCACGTACTCGGCAACCGTTCGCTTGCCGACCGAATGGGCGATGTTGTTGATTGCCGCGATGACCGCACGGTCGACGGGATCCTCGAGCAATCCCTGGATGAACGACCCATCGATTTTGAGGAAATCGACATTGAGGTGCTTCAAATGGCTGAACGACGAAAAGCCACAGCCAAAATCGTCCAACGCGAAACGACACCCCTGGGCACGCAACATCGCAATCAACTCGCGGGCGGCGTCGAGATTGGTGACCGCCTTGGTTTCAGTGATTTCGAATGTAATCAAGGATGGCTCGACATCGAACTCGACGAGTTTGTCGATCACAAATCGGCCAATGCCATTGGCGCCTAATGACTGAGCCGATAGGTTAATCGACAGACCTAGCCGATGACTCGGATTCAGCAACTGCTGCTCACGCAGCGCTTTGAGCGCGTGGTGCAGCACCCACTTATCGATATCCAGCATCATGTTGTAACGCTCGGCAGTCGGCAGAAACGCATCGGGCGCGACGAGCGCCCCACTTTGCGAGCGCATGCGCAACAACACCTCGTAGTAGACGCGGCGATGCGCGTGCTGATTCAGATGCGACTGCCAAAGTTCGCCCTCTGCACCAGGCAACGCCGAAAGGTCGATATCGGCGAGCGGCAAGATCGGTTGGAAACAAAGGACAAAAAGGTTGTCGCGGATCGCCTCTTCAAGTCGCACCGACCAGTTCAGTTCGATGTCCATTGACGCCCGTTGATCGCTGTCGTATGAGTACACGTGGACCTGATTGCGGCCCTTGTTCTTGGCGATATGACAGGCGATATCGGCATTCGCCATCGCATCGGACGGCGACATCGAGTTGCGATCCAACCGTGCGATGCCGATGCTCGCCGACAGTCGATAGTGCTGCTCACCGTACGAGAACAACTCACCCGACAGTGCTCGCCGGAACTCATCCCCGGCTTGCAAAGGATCGAGCGCCTGCGCATTGCGAATAATCAACGCGTATTCATCGCCACCCATGCGGGCAATCGTGTCACCGACGCGAAGCCGCGCTTTCAATCGGTGGCTCGCCTCGACCAGCAGCTGATCGCCAGCCGCATGGCCAAGGGTATCGTTGATGTATTTGAATCGATCGACATCGATAAACAACAGCAGCGACACCTGGTCGGAGCGCCTGAGGCGCGCCACTTCCTGCTGAAGCGCTTGCTCGAAATGCGCCCGGTTGTGCAGCTTGGTGAGCGAATCGTGACTTGCCTGCCAGCGCAGTTCTTCTTCCAGTAAACGCTGTTGCGATACGTCGCGAAAAGCCACAACGGATCCTTCGCGCTGACCGTCAATGTCGAGCGGATACACGGTGCATTCGACCGGTACAGAACGCCCGGATTGGTGCCAAAAAACCGTCTGCCAGGCGCTGACCTGATTACCGTCGATATAACACTGGCTCAAGAAACACGCCGCAGGCGGGATGCGTGTGCGATCTTCGAAAGCGAAATGGAAACGCTCAGCTGCCGATTGACCCCTGAAATCGACATCATGCGGATAACCGAGAATATCGAGCGCAGCCGGATTGATGAACTGGATGCGACCAGCTGGGTCGACGCCATAGACGCCCTCACCGACCGAGGTCAAAATTCCGCGCAATCGCCGACGCTCGTTGTCGATTGCCATTCGATCATGCACTGTGCGCGACAAAGACCGCATCCGCGCCAGAAATAGTTCGCGCGCCTCACTCTTGAACATGCATTCGACGGCGCCCGCACTCAGCGACTCTGTAATGACCCGGTCTGAATACGTGCCGGTGATGACTGCCGCAAGAACACCCGCGGTCTTCGGATTGTCGCGCAACTGCCGCACCAATTCGGCACCGGAGTTACCCGGCATAAAGTAGTCGACAATGGCGATGTTGTAGTCGTCTTCCAGCGCTCGGGCCAGACCTTCTTCGGCGCTATTGGCTGTGTCAACCAGATATCCTTCGGCTGCCAGCAAACGTTTAAATGCAATCCGTACTGTCGGCGAATCATCGACAAAGAGCACGCGCAGAGCGTTGCCAGAGGCAACTTCCGATGCCGGTTTCGCGCTCGGACGAATCAGCTTGCACAAGGCTTCCGGCGCGTCCGAATAGTCTGACCAGAGCAACAACGCTGTGTGTTCGCGTTTCATCAACCAGCTCAGCGCGCCGGCGTCGGTCGAGTCGGCCATGACCAGCACTGGCAAATGAGCATAGTCGCGGGAGCGCAGGAGCGCGAAGACCTCGTCGGCGCGGCGATCCGAGTATTCCGGCCAACTGACGATGATCGCGGCTGCGTGTTCGGCACCAATGGCGGTAAGGCCATCGGCGTAGTTCGCCACCACACGCACCGCAAACGCCTTCTGAGTCAACATGCCAGACAACGCACGACGTCGCGTCGCCGAAGCTTCGATCATCAGAACGCGATCCATTGTGGGCCGTCCTCCCCTGCACAAGGGGCGGAAGCGTACCGGCAAATCGGGTTCGGGTGAAGGGTCCGAACGCAGCCGCCGCGTGCGCGCCTTGCTTTTGCCCACTTTGTCCCGGCTTGGCCTGACCCCTGGTACTGATCCGCCGTTACGGCGCAACCCACAATGCCGCGCCGTAGACCACGCGATCTACCGCACCCACACCGGGCTGCTCATGCCGCGAGGTATACAGCTGCGGAGCATCCGGCGCATGCGGCAACATCACACGCCCACTTGCATCAGCGACACTGGTTGAGTCGCCATGACTGACAACAGCCGCCGCGAGAGGTTGACCCTCGAACCGCACCTCGACCGCCAATAACCCGTCGGCCGGTGCTCGCAACGGCACGATTTCAAACTTGGCACCGCTGGGCTTGAGTGCCGGATCGGCGAAAACGAAGACGGATCTTCCGTACTTGACGAAATTTCGAACCTCGGTGGCACCTGGGTGCTGATCGCGGCCGCCGGGCACGAATTTGCCTGCCTCCGGCGTCTTGGCAAACAGGCCGTTGTCGAAGTCAACATGGATCACCGCAGCACCTTCAGTGTTGAGATAGCTCATCTCGTTTCGCCGCTCGATGCCGGGCAATCGTATCTGCCCGTCCGCACCAATCGCCTGAACGCTACGCAGCTTGCTGGCAGGATACGGCTCATGCTGACCTGGATGCCCGTACACGACCAGACCGGTCGCATCGACATAAACATCGTGCGCACCCACCTGAGTCGCGAAAACCAGTAACGCCAGCGATATTGTGTATTTCACAGAGATGCTCCTGTCGAATCTGCAATGGAAACGATGAATGTCGTCACAAAGGCACCGAAACCCCGATCTGCGCATCGAAGGTGGGCAAGGGGTCGAACGCGTTTCGGCCGTTAATCAGGAACTGCGTTTCCGAGCGCTCGTCGTCTGGATTGAATGTGAATTGCGCGAAAGCGCGAAACCGCTCGAACTGTCGGCTGATCTTCGCCGACAACGACACCACCGGCTCACGAAAGATGCTGCCGGCCGCGTTGAGCGGGGCACGTCCATGGCGCTGAGCGTAGACGTCGAACACATAAGTCTCCGGTCGCCAGGTCAGGCCCGCGACCTGCGAATTGCCCGGCACGCCGGTCACCTCGCGGGCACTGCTCGTCGACACCAATTCGGCATCGACACGCGACGCGCCAAAAAATGCCTCCAGCCACTGACCGCGCCAACGCAATTCGCCTTCGACACCATCACGCGTGGTTGAACCCAGATTGGCGAACTCACCCGGCGCCACCTGCACGAACTCGCCGTTGGTTCGGGTGTCGTAGACGGCCAGTTCCGCGCTGAAGGCGCTGCCCCAGGAAAGGCGCACACCAATGTCGTTGCTCTTGACCTCGAAGGGTTCCAGGTCCTGGAATCGTGCACCACGGGTGTCCGGCGAGAGTTCGACTTGCGAAGGTGAGCGCAAGCCACGACCACGATTGGCGTAGAACTCCACGAACTCTGCCGGACGCCAGGCAATGCCAAACTTGGGACTGAGTGCATCGCCCTTGCCACTGCCGCTGGCGCTGCTGTTGAAACGATTCTCAACGTCGCTGTCGAATTGATCCCAACGCACGCCCAGTGTCGCTCTGAGCGTATCGACTGGCGCCCACTGCGCTTCGGCATAAAGGCTGGTTTGCAACACCTCCGCCGAGCGATCGCTGGTCTGCGCGCCAGGCATCCGGCGCACGCTGCGCTGTGCGAGGCGTTCGGTATCGTCGAAACGCAAGTCGGCACCCCCGGCCAGCAGGAAGGACGCCCACGAATGTTCGACGTCGGCGCTGAGCCCAAACGTGGTTCCTTCCGTGAAGGTCACCGACTGCCCGGTGCCGAAGTCTGCGAAGCGCGAGCGTTCGTCGGCAATGGCATAGGCGCGCGCATCGATCGCCGTGTGATCGTTAATCTCGCCAAAGTAAGTCAGGTAGGCCTGAGCGTGATCGACATCGCCACCATCACTGTTGTTAATCGCCTCGGTGCGGGCCCGACGCCCTGCGACAACGTCGTCGACCGGCAAATAGGCCGGCGCACCGAAGCGTCGCGAATCCCATTGCGCCACGACGCTGAAGCGATGCTCATCATTGCCGAAGCTGTGTTTCGCAAACACACTGGTACGCTCAGAGAATGCGTTGTCGCGAAATCCATCGGTCGTGAAGCCTTCGCCAGTCAAATACGACGCACCTTTGCCATAGCTCACCACGGCCTGACCAAAACCAAACTTCCCGGCGGTGGCATCGATTTGTCCGCCGTCCATGCCGGCTTTGGTCACGATATTGACAACGCCGCCCAACGCGAAATTGCCGCTGCGCGCCGAAAACGGACCCTTGGTGATCTCGACCCGTTCGATCATCTGCGGCAGCAGCCAGTTGAGGTCGGCAAGGCCATGCGTGCGACCGTTGACCTGATTGATTGGCACACCATCGACGAAAACCGCAGCATCGACACCGTGGCCACCCGAAAATCCCCGCAAACCGAAGTCGTCGCCGACATCGCCCTGGTTGATATGGCGCACAACCAAACCAGCGCTGGTGCGGAAAATGTCCATCACGTGGCCGATGTTCATTGCTTGCAGATCTTCGCTATCGAGCACCACCGTACCGGCGGGCAATTGTTCAACCGCGCGGCCCAGATTGATGCGACTTTTGGACTGCCCTACCGCCTCGACTTGCGGCAGCGTGGTCAAGTCATGGGCGTGGAGCGAGCCGCCGATTGCGAGTAGTACCAAAATCCGTTTCATAGCAGGTCTCAGATAGATGTTATTTGCTGGACGACGATCGGCGCCGGAACGCCTGGACCACGTTGCCCAGAACCGAGGCCGCGAGCAGAAGCAGCAGCAACGTTTGTGGGACCGCCACACGCTGCGCTTCGCCACGCATCGATACCGCACCGTCGTCATCGACCAGCACCTTGGCGGCGACCTCGTGTCCCAGTCCGTCGTCGATTTGTGCCTGCCACTCCCCCGGCGTTGTTGGCACAAAGGCGACCCGGCCGTCACGATCGGTTCGCGTGCGCAATGCGATCGATTGATCGGGACCATGGACCACCACATCGGTATCGCTCATCGGTTCGCCGGTGGAATAGCCAAAGCGCAACACCATGGCCTGCGCCGAATCGCGTTGAAAGCCGGCACCGTGACCGAAAGCGCTGGCAGCAGCGAGGCAACAAACGATCAGAACTGCACATTGAAACTGCGCTCGATGAGCCATAACAACGCCACTCCGGCGATCAACAGAGAACCAAGGGTCAGCACGAGGCGATAGAGCTTCAGGTGACGAAACAGATACGCGACAGGCAGGAAAATGGATGCAGCAGCGACTTGTGCACCTTCGACACCTAGGTTGAAACCCAGGAGCGCGAGTAACATCGATGCGCTCGATAGTTCCAGACCCGCCAGCACCGAAGCGTAACCGGCGCCATGGATTGCGCCGAACCCGAATGCAACGGCCCAAAGGCGCTCGTTGCGGGCCAGTGGCAGGACGTTGTTGAGCGCCGCAAACAGAATGGTCGCTGCCACCATGGCCTCAACCAGACGCACCGGCAAACGCAGCCACTCGAACGTGACCGCCGTCAGACTCAATGCGTGCGCCACCGTAAACGCGGTAATCACCTTGACCACATCGACAAACGCCATCCACGCAGAGGCGGCGACTTCGTAGCGCCCACCGCGATAGCACACCACTGCGGGTAGCAGCAGACAGCTCAGGAACAACAAATGGTCCAACCCAAGGCCGATATGCAGCACGCCTTGCCAGAAGAACGCGGCAAAAGCTGCGCTGCCCTGAGGCGCTCCTGGCTCAATTCGCGCGCGCCGCGATTCGCTACTGAACACGGCGCTTTGTTCGCCGCCGTGATCAATCCGCGCCAACAACCGATGATCGGAATCGACATCGACCAGCCAGTTATAGCGTACGTCAAGCGCGCCGCTGCGCGTGCAGGTCGAAGTAAAACGCAATGCCAGATAGTTGCCGTCGCTGTGTTCCACCAATGCGATCGGCGCCGGGGCGAAGCGACACGGCTCGCCGTCCAGCGCCAATACGAGCGCCTCGCCGGGCAGTTGTTGCAGGTTCGTTTCGATGGCAAGCGCCTCGCCCCAGGTGGCCAAACCATCGCTGTTCGCGTCCAACGCGAACACACGCTGCGCATCGTCGATCGCGATGTCTAAGCGGCCTTCGATGTTGGATCCACTCACGGTGAGCGCCAGGTACGCGGTGCTCGGCTGATGCGCAGCCGCACTGCCGGCGACGCATAACAACAGTGCCGTCAGAAACCTCATCGCGCTAACCGCTGTTCAAGATGCGCGTCGGCGATGGCATGAGTACTGAGCCAGCGGCGCACCGATTCCATTGCAGGATCGTCGCCCGCCAGTTCCGCCGCGTCGAGCAACAACTCTGCGTCGATCGGTTCTTTCTGCTCCTTGAAGTTCGCCTGGGCGGCCTTGAGCGCGCGCTTTGCGTCACGCTCGATGTACGCGAAGAAGTACGCATCTTCGCGAGCGTGACTGGCGTCGCCGCGCAGCGCCCGAGCATCAATCCCCGCCCACAGGGCAGACACGAGCGCTGGCAGCGACTCCTTGTCGCCAACGGCACACAACGCCCGCGCGCGGCGCAACATTGCGCCTTCGCCCGGCATTGCATCGATTGCCGTCAGCGCTTCTTCGTTGTGGCCGAGCGCAATCAAAGCATCGGCATACGCAAGACGCTGAAGCGGTTTGCCGTGCGCGGCCGCGCGACGGAGCCGTTCCAGCGCGTCGGGCTTTGCCAGCCGCCACGCCAGCTCGGCCGCAACACCATGGGCGTAACGTGTAACCTCGTTGTCTCCAGTACTGGCATCGAGCATGTCAACCAGCGCCGAATATGCGATCTCCGCCTGGCCGGAGCGCGCACGAGGAAGTGCAGCGCATGCAGCAACACCCAGCGCTTCGATTCGCCCGAGCAATGCCGCGCAGTCGCGGAGTGCGCCGGCATAATCGGCGCGAAGCGTGCGCAGTACCGCCCGTACGAAATATCCTTGGGCCGGCGGATCTGGGGCTTCAAGCGCGACATCGAGCTCTGCCAGAGCCGCATCGAAACGATGCAGGCGCTGTAGGATTGTTGCACGCAGAACGCGCTGTTCTGCGTCCGCACCGGGCTGGCGTTCGACCGCGGCAAGCGCGTATTGCGCAAACGTTGGGTCCTGGGATTCTTCGGCGCGCAGCAACATGCGCCGCGCGAATTCCGCGGCGCTGCCTGGGCTCTGGATTGCGCGCAGCTCCTTCAGCGCCGATGGTGCATCGCTGGTCACAGGGCCGAGCACCAGTGCATCGTCGGTCGGGCGATAAGGTGTTGCAGCGATCGCGGAGATCAGCAAAAGTGGGCCGAGCATGGGCATAGGGGCGAGCGATCTGTGGTTTTCTGCATCGTGCGCGTCAACCGCACTCGCGACTCGCCGAAGCGAGACGCTGTGAGTTACAACATCGGTCCGGACATTTCGTACTTCTGGTGACGAAATGTCCGAACCAGATGCCGATGGACTAACACATTGTTGAGAAACGCACTTCCTGTGCGTTTCTCCCATGTGCGAACCATCCATGGTTCGCGCCCGCAGGCTGTTTCTCAACAGCCTGCTAACGGGCGCCTGGAATGGGCGTATTCAGGTACGGAAAAGCGCTGCGGAACTGCGTTGCGTTGACCGTGGCGCCATCAGTGATGGGCAATTGTCCCGCCGGAGCAACGTCACTGGGCAACAGCGCGCCCATGGCGACACGTAGTTCGATGTCAACAACATCGTCGCCTGGGCGCCGTCCGTTAGGAAACCCCGCGGTGTCCCCGCCCAGCACGCCAAGATTGCTTTGCGCTGCGGCAGCCTTGGGTGCAATTCCAAGGTTCAGCCGCATCATCTCGGCGGGCGTCACATTCGGTGGTTGGTTCAGTCCGTTCACGCCCGTCAAAAACGCGGCGACCAGATCGGTGCGCGGAAACTGGTTCGGCGCCGGTGCGGCAAACAGAATCTCGATCAACTCCGGAAGCGTCGGATTCGTCACGTACTGTGCGAACTGGCCATCGTTGCGCGGTTCGGAAGCGTTGAAGCGGTCCTTGTCCGGAATGCCGATGACCACCTCGTTCACCAGCGGCGCGCTCAAACGCGATACCTGGCGAAACGGGCGCCGCGCACTCGAAACCGTGCCGTCCTTGCCGGGCAGACTGGCCGTGGTCCACGCGCCAATGATGTCCGAGTTGCCGCGCACACAGTCGATCGGAACTTCCAGTATCAAGCTCGTGACGTTTTTATCGGCAATGGTATTGCTCTCACCGTTCACCGGTCCGAGCGGATTGAGATTGATCAAATCGAAAATTTCGCCCAGATTGACGCTGAAAGGATCGTTGCGCTGACCAACAAAGACCTTGCCCTCGCCGCAGCCGGGGATTGCGATACGCCAAATGTGACTGTCGGCGTACTGCGCATAGTTCGGCTGGGACTTCGTACCAATGTAGTCGAAGGGCTTGCGGAAGCGCGTCACATTCGACATGGATGCGTTCTGTGCAAGCACCGGATCGCCGAAGTTGCGATCGCCTCGAATGACGCCAACCGTATAGGTTTCGAGCAGATTCTTGACGGCGTCATTCGCCTCAGGTGTATTGCCGAACTGACCGATATTGATCAGCGGCACTGCGACCGGTACACCATTGACCGGAATCCTCAAGTCTTGGGAAAAGTTCTGGAAGCGAAACTGAAATGTGAGATCTTCGACCGCATCGCCATTATTGTCGACATGAATCTCGTACAGCGCCTCTGGATCGAGCGAGAAGTAGTTGGGGCCACCGTAGGCGTCTTGCAGCGGCAGATAGTTGGCGATCAAAGTCACGAAGCCATCGCGACCCTGCTCGTAGCTGCGAAACATATAGAAATCGGTCGCATCGACCTTGGGCGTCCTGGTGATGCCAGGCGCTTCGCGATGACTTGATGCGAACAGGCTCGAACTCGCTGCCAAAGCGACAATCAAAAGTACACGTCTCATAGCGCATCCTCAAATAGAGAGAAGACGCTGGCTCTGATGGCCAGCAAATCGCGACAAAGCACGATTTGCTGTTGTTACTGCCGCAGGGCACCATTCGGATGCAAGACCGGAATCGGCCTGCTCAAGCGCCTAAGGACGTTCTGGAACCAGGGCGGATCGCGATCCCAAAGGCGCTCGCCTCAAAATCCCAATTCCGAGCCATATTCTGGCTTCTGATCTCGCGCCAGCAGAGCGCGAAGTCCGTTCTCGGGCGTCGTATCGCCGTGCAGCACGGCACGGACTTGCGAGGCAATCGGCAAATCCAGTCCAAAACGCTCAGCCAGGCGCATGACTTCATCCGCGGTCTGCACACTCTCGACCACCTGGCCGATCTCGGCGATCGCCTGCGGCAACGGCGTACCACGACCTAGCGCGAGCCCAAGTCGCCGGTTGCGCGACAAATCGCCGGTGCAGGTCAACACCAGGTCACCGAGTCCCGCGAGCCCGATGATCGTCTCGGCACGGCCACCCAGAGGCTTGTTGAGTCGCAGCATTTCGTTCAAACCGCGGGTGATCAGCCCGGCGCGAGCATTTAGACCCAAACCCATACCATCGGCGATACCAGTGGCCACAGCCAGCACATTCTTCATCGCGCCGCCCAACTCGGCGCCGCGTATGTCGTTCCCGGTATAGGCTCGAAACTGTGGCCCGTGCAGCGAGGTCGCGACCTGTTTCGCAAATTCATCGTCATCCGAGTGGACTGTCACCGCGCTCGGCATACCAAGTGCAACTTCTTTGGCGAAACTCGGCCCGGTGACGACTGCCTTGGGCAACTGAGTGCCGAAGATACGATCAGCGACCTCATGCAGGAAATCGCCAGAGCCGGGCTCGAACCCCTTACTTGCCCAGGCCAGGCCATTGGGTGCGCCGGCAACGTCGCGAAGGTTCATCAGTGTTTCGGCAAACGCATGGCTCGGCACAACCACCAGAACCCAATCCGCGGCACAGACAGCATCACCGATATCGGTGCCGTAACGCAGCGAATTGGGCAGGTCAATTCCTGGCAAGTAGCGCTCGTTGCGCCAACCGTTCTTTAGCTGCGTGAGGCCGCCGCTGCGACGGCCCCACAAGTTCACCTGCGCGCCATTTCTCGCCAACAAACTGGCAAGTGCCGTGCCCCATGATCCGGCGCCGAGTACGGCGATGGTGGACACGGCCGTCACTCAATCAGGCTGCTGCTTGTTGCTTTCGACGCAACTGCTCGGCATAAATTTGCTCGAAGTTGATCGGTTGCAACAGGAACGGCGGGAATCCGCCCTGCTCGATCAGGCTCGATATTGCGTGGCGTGCATAGGGGAAGATGATGTTCGGGCAATACGTGCCGATGACCAGATCGAGCTGCTGCGGATCGAACCCCTGGAGGCCAAAAATGCCTGCCTGCTGAACTTCCACGAGGAACGCCGTCTTTTCGCCGACCTTACAGGTCACAGTGACCGTCAGCACAATTTCGTAGACGCTGGGCGCCAATTGCTGCGCCTTCTGATTGAGGTTTAACTCAATGCGCTGCTGGCCCTGCTCTTGAAAAATGTGCGGTGCCGTCGGCGCTTCGAACGACGCATCTTTTACGTAGATCTTCTGCACCTGCAGCTGCGGACCTTGATCCGCCGTGCCATTCCCGTTTGCGCCGTTGGTGTTTTCGTCAGCCATGAGAGTTCCTAAAGGTAATGAGTGTAAGTTCCGGCGCAGCGACGCGCGCAGCCCGCGAGTATGGCATGTAGTGTCGAATCTGCCCAAATGCAAGGTTAAACGGTGGTCATTTTCCAGGTCCAGCAGTTTCTTTCGAAGACGATGCTGTCGATGGCACGTAAACTGCTGCTACACCATTTTCAGTCAGAGTTTCAGACATGTCCGAACACGCACCGATCCTCATTGCTGACGACCAGCGTGACGTCTTGGAGGCATTGCGTCTGCTGCTCAAGGCAGAGGGCATCGCGTCGCTTCAGGCGATGAGCCCCGAAGCAGCCCTTGAAATTGTGCGCACCAAATCGGTTTCGGTCGTGCTCATGGACTTGAACTACACACGCGACACAACCAGCGGCCAGGAAGGCCTTGAACTACTCGCTCAGATCCGCGCGCTGGACGCTGAACTGCCAGTTGTTGTGATGACCGCCTGGGGAACGATTGATATTGCAGTGGAGGCGATGCGCCGGGGCGCCAACGACTTTGTCGAGAAACCCTGGGACAACGCGCGCCTGCTGTCGATCCTGCGCAATCAGGCAAACTTCGGCGCAACCCGAAAGCGTGCGCAAAAACTGGAACGTGAAGTGGAGATCCTGCGAGGCACGCGCGCGGATTTTGTTGCGGAATCGGCCGCGATGCGTCCGATATTGGACATGATCGCCCGTGTTGGGCCAACGGACGCAAACATCCTGGTGCTGGGCGAAAACGGCACCGGCAAGGGACTGATCGCTGACCTGCTCCACCAAAATTCGCGGCGAGCCGACAAAGCACTGATTAAGGTCAACATGGGCGGCATCGCAGAATCCGTGTTCGAGAGCGAGATGTTCGGCCATGTGCGCGGCGCATTCACGGATGCCAAGCAGGATCGTATCGGGCGTTTTGAGTTGGCCGATGGCGGCACACTTTTTTTGGACGAGGTCGGCAACATTCCCGTTGCGCAACAACCGAAGTTGCTGCGCGTGCTTGAAGACGGCGAGTTCGAACGCCTGGGTTCGTCGCGAACGAGTCGAGCCAACATACGCCTGATTTCGGCAACCAACGCGGACCTTGCCGACGATGTCGCCAAGGGTCGTTTTCGCAAGGACTTGTTGTTTCGGCTCAATACCGTCGAACTCAGATTGCCACCACTGCGCGAGCGAAAGGAAGACATACTCCCACTGGCGCGTGGACTGTTGGCACGTTTCGCCGAGCGCTATCAGCGCAGCGCACTGAAACTCTCGCCCAGCGCCGAACGCGCACTGATTGGCTATGGCTGGCCCGGCAATGTCCGGGAGTTGTCGCATGTTTTGGAGCGAGCCGTACTGATGGCTCGCGGCGGCGAGATTGATGATCTGGCTTTCAGCTTCCCGGCACCGCAAGCAACCGAAACCGAACTCGATCACATGACACTGGACGCGGCCGAGGAAATGATGGTTCGGCGTGCGATGATTCGCGCCGAGGGCAACGTTCAACGTGCTTCCGACATTCTCGGTTTGTCGCGCGCGGCGCTGTATCGGCGTTTGGAGAAATATGGCATTCGTTCGCCGGGCGAGGCAGACGAAGCGATCACGTGATCCTTGGCTTCCGGACCGTCCATTCCGATAAGCGACCTGCGGCCTCAGGTCTGCGCATCTACAACGCATACGCTTTTGCGCCGAGAATCCGCTGTATACGCGGTTAGGTAACGGCACACCGGACGGCGATGAAATCGATCCGCTATGAACATCGTATCGCGCTATGGATGGGGCTGCTGGTCCTGCCCTCGATCCTTGTCGCGCTATGGCTGATTTGGCACACAACCTTCGCTGTGCACTGGCGCCTTGGCGCTGCAACGACTTTGGTCGTCGCAACCGCCTGGCTCGCCAGTCGTCTGCGACGAAGCATCGTTCATCCATTGCTGACGTTGGTCAATCTGCTTGATGCACTGCGTGCCGGCGATTACAGCTTGCGCAGTACGTCGGCCAAACGCGGGGATGCACTGGGCGAAGTGCTCTGGGAAGTCAATGCATTGGCGAGTAGATTGCGCGAGCAACGGCTGCGGGTCGAAGAGGCTGGCGCATTGTTGAGCAAAGTTCTGTCCAATGTGGACATCGCGATCTTTGCGTTCGACGACCAACGTCAACTGAAACTGATCAACGCGGCCGGGGAGCGTTTACTGGCTCAAGGGGCGGAATCGGCGCTCGGACTGACCGCCAGCGAGCTTGGGTTGGAAGACTGTTGCGCAGATGAAATCCCGTCGACGCTCAAGACGACATTTCCTGGCGGCGCTGGCAGCTTCGATCTACGTCGCACAACCTTCCGCGAAGGTGGTCGGCCGCATCAGCTGCTGGCGATCACCGACTTGTCGCGCGCACTGCGCGAGGAAGAACGTGGTGCCTGGCAACGGTTGATTCGGGTCCTCGGCCATGAGCTGAACAATTCACTGGCCCCGATTCGCTCAATGGCCTCAACTCTCTCCGGTCTCGTTGCGCGCGAACCGCTACCGCACGATTGGCGCGAAGACGTTCTGGGCGCGCTACAGATCATCGGCGATCGCGCCGATTCGTTAACACGCTTCATGGCCGGCTACACGCGTCTTGCTCGCCTGCCGCCGCCGACCAAGCGCAAGGTATCGCTTCGCGCTTTGCTGCAACGTGCTGCGCGCCTCGAACAACGCCTTCCTGTTGTCATAGAGGACGGCCCGGATGTGACGCTGATGCTTGATCAAGATCAGATCGAACAAGCGCTGATCAACCTGATCAAAAATGCCGCTGAAGCCGCGCTGGAGACGCGTGGCGGCGTGCGCGCACGATTACTGGAACGCATTGGCGGCGTACGCATCGAAATCGATGACGACGGCAAAGGCCTGGCAAAGACCGAGAATCTGTTCGTCCCGTTTTTTACCACCAAACCGGGCGGCAGTGGGGTCGGCCTGGTCCTGGCGCGCCAGATCATCGAAAATCACGCCGGGACCTTGGCGCTTTCGAACCGCCTGGATGCAACCGGTTGTCGAGTGACGATCGAACTGTAGGATCAGGTCCGTGATGGCTTGCTGCGATGAACAATCCATCCGACGAGTGTGATCACCGCCGTCACGAAGACGATGATCAGCGTTGCCAGCGCATTCACTTCCGGCGTCAAGCCGAGTCGAACCTTGGAATACACCTCGATCGGCAACGTTGTTGAGTCGGGACCCGACACAAAACTGGCGATCACCAGATCATCGAGCGACAACGTGAACGCCAGCAACCAACCAGCGATCAGAGCCGGAGCGATCACCGGCAATGTGACGAGAAAGAACACTTTCCAGGGCCTTGCTCCAAGATCCATGGCGGCTTCCTCCAGGCTTTCGTCCAATTGCGCCAGGCGCGATTGCACGATGATCGTGACATAGCTGGTGCATAGGGTCACGTGCGCGATGGTGATCGTGGTGATACCGCGACCGTCGGGCCAACCGATCAATTGCTGCATCGATACAAACAGAAGAAGTGAAGACAATCCGAGCATCACCTCAGGCATGACCAGGGGCGCGCTGGTCATGATCGACAGCATCGTGCGTCCGCGGAACCGACCTAATCGCGACAAAGCCAAACCAGCGAGCGTTCCGAGCGTGACCGAGAACGTCGCAGCGGTGGTGGCGACGACAAAACTGTTCATTGCTGCATCGAGCAGCGATTCGTTCCGGAACAACTCGCCGTACCACCGGGTGGAGAACCCAGCCCACACAGTGACCAGCCGCGATTCGTTGAAGCTGTACACAATCAACGAGAGGATCGGCAAATACAAAAAAGCGTAGCCAAAAGCCATCGCCGTGTACAACGCGAAGGGGCGCTGTCTCATCGCCGCACCTCAGGCGAATTTCTCGACTGTACGTATTCGAAGATCAAGGTTGGCACGACAATCAACATCAACAGCGCCACCGCGATTGCCGAAGCGAGCGGCCAATCGGTGTTCGTGAAGAACTCGCTCCACAGCACGCGGCCAATCATCAGCGAATCGGGGCCGCCCAGTAGTTCTGGAATCACGAACTCGCCAACCGCAGGAATAAAGACCAACATCGACCCGGCAATCACACCCGGCATCGACAGCGGCAATGTCACCCGGAAAAACGCCGCAATGGGCCGACAGCCGAGATCCGCCGCCGCCTCCAGCAACAACGGATCCAGCTTCACCAGATTGGCGACCAGCGGCAACACCATAAACGGCAGGTAGGCGTAGACAATGCCGATGTACACCGCGATATCGGTATGCAATATCTCCAGCGGCTCTTGGATCAAACCCAACGCCATGAGCGTGTTGTTGAGCAATCCGTTGCCTTTCAGGATGCCGATCCAGGCGTACGTTCGAAGCAGCGACGATGTCCAAAACGGCAATACAACAAGCAACAGCAACGGCAATCGCCATTTCGGACTGGACCTCGCAATACCGTAGGCAATCGGGTACCCCACCAGCAATGCCAGCAGCGTGGAAATCGCCGCGGTTTTCAGCGAGTTGACATAGGCATAGCAGTACAACGATGTTGCCGGATCGCTACAGTCGGCAATCAGCGTGGCGTAATTGGCGAGGTTAAAGCGTAGCGAAAAAATTTGATCTTCGCCCCAGCTTAACAAGGATGTGAACGGCGGTTGTTCGTAGCTCGCTTCAGCAAAGCTGATCTTGAGCAGGATCAGCAATGGCGCAAGAAAGAACAGACCCAACCAAAACAGCGGCAAGCCCACAACAATGGCACGCCCGCGCTGATGATGAATTTCGCGCCGCCAGCTGCCGAGCCACGCAAACATGCGGCGGAACACATCGAACCAGAGCTGGGCCCAGGAGAAGGGTTGCATGTCTATTTCAGCCCCGCGTGGCACTTCAGAACAATTAGCGCCAACTCGCGGCTCTTGATCTCAAGATACGCTCGATGCGAATTCGTGCCGGTACCGGGGTCGAAACTGAAGTCGGTGTGGCCGGGCGAAAACTTCGCACGAAACTCCTCCAGTGTGGCTTTTTTGTTCGCCAGCAACACCGCTCCTTTTTGGTATCCGACACAAGCCCCACGGGAGTGAATTCGCCGATTGTAATACGCAAGCTTCTGACCATTGAATAGCAAGAGCAGCGTCTTTCCGGTGCCTCTTGGTGCACGCCGAAAACAGAATCCGAGCCGATTTAGATGGTCGAAGACTCTCGAAACATCGGGTGGCGGATCGGGTCCCAAGTAATCCAGTGGCTTCCAAGTCATGCGCCAACCTCCCTCGCCGTGTCAATCAACTCGTCTATCACTGAATGCTACGATCGACACTCCACGTTGCGATCTCGTGCCTACCCAAGCAACAGCACCCCATCCTCCGAATCCCAGCTGACGAACACCTCGTCCTCCCAACGATAATGCGGGCGTTCGTAGCGTTGCTCGTGGGTGATCTGGACGCGCACGGTGCGACCCAGTGGTGTCAACAGGTGGTAAATCGACACGTCCCCGAGATAAGCGATATCGACGACTTTGCCTTGCACCCAGTTCGGCCGCTCCACAGGCCGCTCGTCGTGCACACTCAGCTTCTCCGGACGAATGGCGACGGCCACTGAAGTGCCGAGCGGCAACGGATCGAGATGATCCATGACGAAGCTGTTTTCGAAGCCATCGGCCTGGATCCGAACCTCGCCATCCAACTGCTCGATCACCCGCCCTTCGATGATGTTGACGGATCCAATGAACTCGGCGACGAAGCGGTTTGCCGGAAACTCATACAGGTTCGCCGGCGTGTTGACTTGCACAATGCGCCCGGCGTCCATCACCGCCACACGCGTCGACATGGTCATCGCCTCTTCTTGATCGTGCGTGACGGTAATGAACGTTGTGCCGACACGCTCTTGAATCGTCATCAGTTCAAACTGCGTGTGCTCGCGAAGCTTTTTGTCGAGCGCTCCCAAGGGCTCGTCCAGTAGCAAGAGCTTGGGTTGTTTAGCGAGCGACCGGGCCAGTGCGACGCGCTGGCGTTGGCCGCCGGATAGTTGATCCGGCCGCCGCGCGCGGAGCTCGCGCATTTTGACCAGTTCCAACATCGCATCGACGCGCTCTGCCACTTGCGCCTTCGGCATCCGATCCTGTTTGAGTCCGAAAGCGATGTTCTGCTCCACGGTCATATGCGGAAACAGCGCATAACTCTGGAACATCATATTCACCGGCCGCTCGTAGGGCGGCATGTTGGTCACATCGACGCCATCGATCAAAATGCGCCCACTGTTGGGGGTTTCCAGGCCCGCCAGAATGCGCAATAGCGTGGACTTACCACAGCCGGATCCGCCCAACAGCGAGAAGAACTCTCCCTGGTAAACGTCGCACGACACATCGTCCACTGCATAGGTATTGCCGAAGGTCTTGGTGATGTTCTGGATGCGCAAAAACGGCCGCGCGTTGGCGTCCTGCCAAGGTTCCAGCGCGGCTGGCCGCCGCGACGCCTGTGCCACAGCCTAACGCCCCGTTTTGATTTTGGTCCATGCACGCACGCGCGGCCTTTGCTCAGCGTTGCTCGGAAGCGTGTCGTCGATCAATTTTGCAGCGACGGCCGGCGGCGGATAGATGCCCGGATCGTTGCGAATATCGGGATCGACGCTCGCCGTTGCTGCCTGATTGCCGTTTGCATAGGTGACGTAATTGGTAATGCTGGCGATCACAGCCGGGCGCATCAGATAGTCCAGAAAGGCGTGCGCTTCGGCGACGTTTTTCGCGTCTTTAGGAATGGCTGCGCTGTCGACCCAGCGGATCGCCCCTTCTTTGGGTATCGCGTAAGCGATGTTGACGCCGTTTTCAGCCTCCGCCGCACGATCGCGCGCCTGCAGGACATCGCCCGAGTAGCCCATGGCAATACAAATGTCGCCATTGGCCAGATCATCGATATAGCGGCTCGATGAGAAGTAGCGAATCGAAGGCCGAATGGGTTGGTACAAATTGGTGACCGCGGTCAAATCCGCCACATTACCGCTCTTGGGCGCTTTGCCCAGGTAGATCAGCGCAGCACCCAGACCTTCGACTTCGTCATCCAGCAGGGCAATTCCGCAGGAAGACAACTTCTTGGCTGTTGCAGGATCAAACAACACTTTCCAGGAATCGACCTTGAAGTCTTTGCCCATCACTTGCGCGACCTTGTCGACGTTGTAGCCGATGCCGGTCGTACCCCACATGTACGGCATCAGATGCGCGTTGCCCGGATCGATCGAAGCCAAGCCTTTGAGCACATCCGGGTAGAGATTTTTCCAGTTCGGCAACTTGGATTTGTCGAGCGGCAGATACAACCCACTCGCGACATGCCGGGCGGCGAAAGGCCGCGCCGACGGAAACACCAGGTCGTATCCACTTCTGCCCGCCAGCAACTTGGCGGAAAGCACCTCGTTATTGTCGTAGACGTCGTAAACCACCTTGATGCCGGTCTCCTGAGTAAACGAGCGCAATGCATCTTCGGTGATGTAATCGGACCAGTTGTACACATTCACCTGTTTTTGCGCGATTGCAACCGGTGCCACCAACGTCAGAGTCGCTACCAACCATGCTTTCATCGAAACGCTCCAGTGCCGACCAGCCCCGATCATGCGACAAGCTGGCTCGACTGAAAAGCCGTACACTTGCGTTGGACCTTTTAACGGCTCAATCGTTATGGACGGCTCGACGCCCGACTCACTGTTGATAGAACTCAAACGCCTGCAAGCCGCGCAAGCTCGCAGTACCCTGGGCTATGCCGATCGTATCGCCGACTTAAAGCGCCTGAGAGCAGCGGTAAAATCCAGAGCTGAAGATATCGTGGCTGCTACCAGCGCTGATTTTGGGCGCCGCTCGCGCCACGAGACGCTGCTGAGCGACGTGATGACGGTGTTGCATGACATCGATTACACGCTTAAGAACTTGAAGCGCTGGATGAAACCCAGGCGGGTTTCGACCAGCTGGCAGTTCCTGCCGGGCCGCTCCGAGATTCGATTTCAGCCGGTCGGCGTGGTCGGCATCATTTCGCCATGGAACTACCCGGTGAATCTGGCACTGATGCCCTTGGTTGCGGCCATCGCAGCGGGCAATCGGGCGATGCTCAAGCCGTCCGAATTGACCCCGCGCACATCGGAATTACTCAAAGCGATGCTCGCGGAGGTATTTCCCAGCGACCAGGTTTGCGTGGTGTTGGGTGGACCGGATGTGGCGGCGCAGTTCTCCACCCTGCCCTTCGACCATTTGTTCTTCACCGGCTCAACCAGCGTTGGCCGCATCGTGATGCAGGCGGCGGCAAAAAACCTGACCCCCGTGACTTTGGAACTGGGCGGAAAATCGCCCGCGATCATCGCGCCGGACTACCCGATGACCACCGCCGCAGCGCGCCTCACGGCGGGAAAGTTCTTGAACGCAGGGCAGACCTGCATCGCGCCGGACTACATTCTCGCGCCGGCGGATCAGATTTCGGCGCTCACGCAGGCACTGCGAAAGGAACTGAGCGAACGCTATCCGTCGCTACGTTCCAGCGTGGACTACACCAGTATCGCGACCGACCGGCATTACTTGAGATTGCAGCAACTGCTCGAAGAAGCACAAGCAGGTGGCGCGCAGATCATCCAGATCAATCCGGCGAACGAAGCGCTCGATCCGGCCAACCGCATTTTCCCGCCGACGCTGGTATTGAATCCGCCGGCACAATCTAGACTGATGAGCGAAGAAATCTTCGGACCGATCTTGCCGATCTTGCCGTATCGCTCGCTCGATGAAGCAATCGCCTATATCAACGACCACGATCGACCTCTGGCGCTCTATCACTTCGACCTCGATAGCGAACGTACGAAACGTGTACTCGACAGCACCATCGCCGGCGGGGTGACCATCAACGACTGTGTTTTGCACATCGCACAATCAGCGCTGCCGTTTGGCGGCGTTGGGCCATCCGGGATCGGCCATTACCACGGTCACCATGGCTTTTTGACCTTCTCCAAACAAAAGCCCGTTTTTTATCAAGCGCGATGGTCGTCGCTATCCTTGCTAAAGCCGCCGTATCGCAACTTCGCTGATCGGCTCATTGCTTTCCTGACAAGGTGATGGGCCGGCACCAACGTCTCGAGACCGAATCTTAACCCACGTTCTGGTTGCAAATTCGAAGGGCTGAACCCAAGTCGCTTATGCCCGATCTGTTTGTCCTTTTGTGCCTGGGCGCGATTGCTGGTTTGCTCGCCGGACTACTTGGCGTCGGCGGCGGCCTGGTCATTGTGCCTGTGCTGGCAGCCTTCTTGCCGCATCAAGGCGTGCCACCCGCCTTCGCGTTGCATGCTGCGGTCGCAACCTCGTTGGCCAGCATCGTTTTGACCGGGGCAGCGAGCGGTTACGCGCACTTTAGACGCGGAGGAGTCGATGTGGCCGCGCTCGGGTGGCTGCTCCCTGGCCTGCTCATTGGCAGCGGCGGCGGCGCGCTGATTGTGGCCAGCCTGTCGCGCACTACGCTCGCGCTGATTGTTGCCATTTTCTGTTTCTTTGCCGCCTGGCAGATGATGCGACCGCGCGGCGATCCGAAAAGCGCCAGTCGCCTGTGGCTGCTGCCCAGCGGCTTTGGCATCGGCGCATTGTCCAGCGCGGTTGGCATCGGCGGCGGATCGCTGACCGTGCCCCTGTTACATCGTTTAGGCGCTCCCTTGACTCGCGCCATTGGTACCTCGTCAGTTGCCGGTGTCCCAATCGCTTTAGCTGGCGCGTTTGGTTATGCCACTGCAAACTCGCCACCTGGCATGTCCAACGGGTCCTGGGGCTTCGTGGACTTAAAGGTGGCCGCTACGATAGGCGCGATCAGCGTGCTCACCGCACCCATCGGCGCCGCCCTTGCACACCGTTGGCCGGTCGCCAGACTGAAGCTCTTTTTCGCGACGTGGCTGTATGTCGTCGGTCTGCTGCTGCTGGTCCGCGGTTAGCGCCCCCGCAAAGCTCTCATTGGGAAGGCAGCATGGATGGCCGGCACACCTGACGAAGCACTGCGGTCGCATAGGCGCCTGCGGGCAAGGTAAAGCTCATCTGTAATGCGTCCGCGGTGAATGACCCTGTTAAGTCGCCTGGCCGAATGCGCAGCGTGCGTCGCGCGCTGTCGAGACGCTCCCTTGCCAGGCCAAGTTTCAGATCGTCGAAACTTCGGCTGCAATCATCCTCGAAACTGGCGAGCTCGGCGCCCAACGGCAGCGCCTCGCTGCCCCATAGCGGGCCGGTTGGATGAATCTCGCATCTGGCGCATCGCGCATTTAGGTCAGGATCGTCTGGGACCGTCTTGAACCACGCATTCGATCCATCAAGCATCGCGATTTCTCCTGGTAGGATTCGATCCCAGGTACCATCGACTACACGTGCGCCGAGAACGGCGTTAAATATCGCGCTGCGCGCCGCGCTCAACGCAAAACTGCGTTGCGCGCGATCCAACTTGCTGCCAGTAAACAACGCCCGGGCACGCGACAGGTTGGAACCTCCGTGACCAAAGCGTTGTTCAGTGAAATAGTTCGGAGCACCACTGATCGCCAGCGTTGCCAATTGTTCTTGAGCCCGGGTCCGATCGCCAACGATTTCACGCAGCGTGATCTCGAAGCGATTTCCATCGTTGCTCCCGCGTTGGATCTTGCGCGAGTGGCGCTGCACATCCAGCAACCTGACGCCCTCAACTGCGAATGCGGACCAATCGACACGGCGCCCGGGCAGCTGCACCGTAAAAAACTGCCGAGTGACGCCGATGCGGTCCTTCTGCCCGGCAAAGCCAATCGCCACCTCCCGAACGCCCGCGAATCGCGCAAGTTGCGCCGCCAGCCAGGCTGAGTTGACGCCACGTTTTTCGACATGCAGCCAGTCGTGTTCGCCTTTGCCATCCGGACCATACGGCAGGATTTCATCGACGACAAAATCCTCCGGCGTCGATTTAAGTGCACCGATGAGCGCAGGCGCCTCGCGAGCAAAGGGCATCGACAAACCCTGCGCCGCATCGCCGGCGTGAGAGCCGTTCATGTGCGTTCGATCGCAACGATGAGCACAACCGCATGCGCTGCAATACCCTCTTCGCGCCCCGTGAACCCGAGCTTTTCGGTCGTTGTTGCTTTGACGCTCACGGCGTCGATGTCGACCGCGCAGTCACACGCAATTCGCTCACGCATCAGCGTGGCATGCGGGCTCACTTTAGGCCGCTCCGCCAGTATGGTGATATCGGCATTGCCCAAACGCCAACCACGCTGCCGCAACAGACCAACGCAGTGGCGTAGCAGCTGCCGCGAATCCGCGCCGCGCCAACGTTCATCACTGGGCGGAAAATGTTGGCCAATATCGCCCAGGCTTGCAGCGCCGAGCAGCGCATCGCACAGTGCATGCAGCACAACATCACCATCGGAATGCGCGATCACGCCACGCCCATGGGCAATTCGTAAGCCACCAAGCATCACGTGATCGCCTTCGCCAAATGCATGGACGTCGAAGCCGTGACCTATCCGCATGCGCTCTCCAATAACCACCGGGCGAGTTTAAGATCCTGCTCGGTTGTGATCTTGATGTTGTGCTCGCAGCCCGCGACCAGTTGCATCGGCCAGCCCATCCATTCCATCGCCTGGGCCTCGTCGGTTGGCACCTTTCCCGCATGGATGGCGGCGGTCAACGCATTGCTCAGAGCGCCCCGGGGAAAACACTGCGGCGTTTGCGCGCGCCATAACGATTCACGAGCAACGGTGGTCACGCGGTCAGATATGCATTGCTTGACGGTGTCCCGGATGCCGACGGCCAGGAAACCGCCCTGGGGCGCATCCTGAAGTAAGCGCTCGATATCTGTTGCGGCGACACAGGGCCGCGCCGCATCGTGCACCAGAACCAGAGCGTCGCCAGACACAGACGATGGCAGCGCACGCAAACCGGCAAGCACCGAATCTACCCGGTTTGCCCCGCCGATCGTCGTCCGCAGTTCCACGCCATCGATTTCTCGCCAGCCAGGCCAGCGCCGGTCGTCGGCGCCGAGGGCAACGACGATGCCTTCCAAACCACGAACGGCTGCCAGACGTTCCAGCGTCCAACGCAATATTGCCTTGCCTGAAATTTCCAAATACTGCTTCGGGATCGCACCACCGAAACGTCTGCCTTCGCCTGCGGCAGGAACCACTGCCCAAATCACTTCGGCGCCTCATCTTCGACAGGTTGCGCTGCATTCGCCGCCTCTGGCGTTGCCACCTGGATCAAGACCTCGCCCTGTTCGACCATTCCAAGTTCCGATCGCGCACGTTCTTCAACCGCATCGCGCCCGGTCTTCAAGTCCTCAACTTCAGCGGCCAAAGCTGCGTTGCGCGCTTTCAACTTCTCATTGGCTGAGCGCTGCTCCGCGAGTGCCTTCTCCAACGCCCAGACTTCGTTCATGCCGCCACGGAACCACAGTTGATACTGAAGTCCGATCAACAGCAACAGCAAGACGAGCAGCAACCAGCGCAAGACTATTTTCCGAACAAAAATGCGCTGCGGCCCGCATACAGCGCCTTCGCCCCCAGCGCTTCCTCGATCCGCAGCAGTTGATTGTACTTGGAGACACGATCGGTCCGACACAAACTACCCGTCTTGATTTGTGTCGCCGTGGTTGCCACCGAGAGGTCGGCTATTGTTGTGTCTTCGGTTTCGCCGGACCGATGCGAAATGACCGCTGCGTACCGGTGTTGATCAGCCAAGCCGATCGCGGCCAACGTCTCGGTGAGCGTTCCGATCTGATTGAGTTTGATTAAAATCGCATTGGCGATTCCGCGATCGATTCCTTCCTGGAAGATTTTCGTGTTGGTCACGAACAGATCGTCGCCGACCAATTGCACGGTGCTGCCAATTTCATGGCTCAACAACTTCCAGCCACTCCAGTCGTCCTCCGCCATCCCATCTTCAATGGTGATGATTGGAAACTGGCGCGTCCAACCGGCAAGATACTCGACCATCTGCTCGCTGCTGAGCCATCGCCCTTCGCTGGCCAGATGGTAACGATGGTCTTTGTAGAACTCACTGGACGCAACATCGAGCCCAAGCATGACATCATCGCCAGCTCGATATCCGGCGCGACCAATTGCCTCAAGAATGACCTCGATCGCCTCTTCGTTGGAACGCAGATCTGGCGCAAACCCGCCTTCATCGCCAACTGCGGTCGCAAGGCCACGAGCCTTCAACACACCCTTCAACGCATGAAAAATCTCGGTGCCGCAACGAAGCGCTTCACTGAAACTCGCGGCACCAACCGGTAGCACCATGAACTCTTGCATGTCGACGCTGTTGTCCGCATGCGCACCACCATTGATGATGTTCATCATGGGCACTGGCAGCATCGCCTGGCGCGCACCGAGCAATCGTTGCCAAAGCGCCTGGCCACTGGCTCGCGCTGCGGCATGCGCAATCCCCAGCGACGCGCCGAGCAACGCGTTGGCGCCAAGCCGGCCCTTATTTTCTGTGCCATCCAGCGCGATCAATGTTGCATCGAGTGCCGCTTGATCGTTGACGTCCTGGCCGACCAGCGCAGCGGCGATCGGGCCATTGACGTTGGCGACGGCCTTTTGCACGCCTTTTCCGCCGTAACGCGTTTTATCGCCGTCGCGTAACTCGATGGCCTCTCGCGCACCGGTCGAGGCGCCACTGGGCACCGCCGCACGGCCGACGACGCCAGAACTTAGGGTCACGTCAGCTTCCAACGTCGGGTTGCCGCGGCTATCGATGATCTCGCGAGCGCGAACAGCGGTAATTTGAGTCATGGTCTGCCTTCGTTAGGTCACACGGGGAGCAACGGATCGTGCGCCGGTGGGAGTTGAAAGTGGCGGTGAATAGTAATGGGTGGACGGCGGCACGACCAGACGATGGGGCCGGGGCGACGATTCTTCTGATGCCAACCGCAGCCGAATCGCCTGTGCCCATCAAAGCATGGGCGATGATTTTACCGCACGATCCAATGCCACGAGCGTTTCCAATAACTGGCGCATTTGGGGCAACGGCCAAGCGTTGGGCCCATCCGATAACGCTTTATCGGGATCGGGATGCGTTTCCATGAACAGTCCAGAGATGCCCACTGCCACCGCTGCACGGGCGAGCGCAGGTACAAACTCCCGCTGCCCGCCGGAACGATCGCCTTGACCACCCGGCAATTGCACCGAGTGAGTGGCATCAAACACGACCGGCGCGCCCGTATTGCGCATCACGACGAGCGAGCGCATATCGGAGACCAGGTTGTTGTACCCGAAACTCGCTCCGCGTTCGCAAACCAGAATGTCGTTGTTGCCAACCGCGCGGGCCTTCTCGACGACATTGCGCATCTCCCAGGGACTCAAGAACTGGCCCTTCTTGATGTTGACCGGCTTGCCCGCACGCGCCACGGTTTGTATGAAATCCGTCTGCCGGCACAGAAAAGCGGGTGTCTGAAGTATGTCCACGACACTTGCGACTTCGTGCATCGGCGTGTACTCATGCACATCCGTCAGCACCGGCACGCCAATCTGACGCTTCACCTCCGCGAGCACTTTCAGCCCTTCGGCCATCCCTGGACCGCGAAAGCTGGTACCCGAAGATCGATTCGCCTTGTCGAAACTCGACTTGAAGACGAACGGTACGTTCAGCGCCGTCGTCAGCTCCTTGAGTTGCCCCGCGACATCGAGCTGAAGTTGCATCGATTCGATGACGCAGGGTCCGGCAATGAGAAAAAATGGTTGATCGATGCCGATCGGAAACGAACAAAGAGAGTTCATGGGTACGCCTTGAACAAAAAGCAGGAACAAAAGCTCGATGGCACGAGCGCACGAGCATACGTGCCTCGTTCGACCGCGCTCAGCATGGCGAGGCGTCCACCTTCAGCCCGGCAACCCGCGTTACGAAAGCGGCAACGTGAATACGCCGAGGCTTCTGTGTTGGCCATTCGGCAACAGGTGCGGCTTGTCCATCTGGAAAATCTGTCGAACCAAATCACGCCAACATCACTCCGTCACCTCTGACGCGCGCCGACTTGTAGCGACGGGCCGCGCCGATGAAGCCTTCAAAAAGCGGATGCCCATCGCGTGGTGTCGAAGTAAACTCTGGGTGGAACTGGCAAGCCAAAAACCAGGGATGGTCTGTCAACTCGACGATTTCGACGAGCAAATCGTCGATGGATCGACCGGAGATCACCAACCCGAGTTCCTCGAATCTCTGTCGATAGAAATTGTTGAACTCGTAACGATGTCGGTGGCGCTCGCGAATCACTTCCTGACCATATAAAGAGCGCGCCAATGTGCCGGGTTTAAGGCGGCACTCCTGCGCACCCAAACGCATGGTTCCGCCCAAGTCTGAGGTTTCGGTACGCTTCTCCACCGCGCCACTGGCAGTGCGCCATTCGGTAATCAGCGCGATCACCGGATGTTCGCAATCGCGCGCGTTTTCGGTGCTGTTGGCGCCTCGCAGTCCAGCGATCGATCGCGCGAAATCGACGACTGCGGCCTGCATGCCGTAACAGATGCCAAAGTACGGAATTTTGTGCTCACGCGCATGCTGCGCAGCCAACACTTTGCCCTCGAAACCACGTTCCCCGAAACCACCGGGCACAAGAATCGCGTCGCAGTTCTCCAGCGGTTCGGCGCCCAACTTCTCCAAGTCTTCGGACTCGATCCACCGCAGGTTGACTTTGGTTCGCTGCCGCAGCCCGCCATGGCGCAATGCCTCAGCCAGGGACTTATATGCGTCGGAATGCTCGACGTACTTGCCGGCGATGACGATATTGACCTCATCCCGAGGATGAACCGCAGCATCGACGACGGCTTTCCATTCGCTCAAATCCACGGGCCCGGCGGGCAGCCGTAGTCGATCGACGACGATCTGATCTAAAGACTGCTCGTGAAACCACATTGGCAGTTTATGGATCACGTCGACATCGATTGCCGACACGACGGCGTTGACCGGGACATTGGTAAACAACGCAATCTTCTTACGTTCGGCTTCCGGCAGGGGGTTGTCGCATCGGCACAGCAGAACGTCCGGCTGGATACCGATCGATCGAAGTTCTTTGACCGAATGCTGTGTGGGTTTGGTCTTGATCTCGCCAGCTGCCTTGATAAACGGCACCAACGTCAAATGGATAAACAACGCTTTCTCCGGCCCTCGTTCGATGCGGATCTGTCGAATCGCTTCGAGAAACGGTAGCGATTCGATATCGCCAACGGTTCCGCCAACTTCCACGAGCGCCACATCGTAGCCCTGCGTAGCTTCGTCGATGCATCGCTTGATCTCGTCGGTAATGTGCGGAATGACCTGCACGGTGGCGCCAAGATAGTCGCCGCGACGCTCTTTGCGGATCACGTTTTCGTAGATACGGCCCGTTGTCACGTTATTGCGTCGCGTCATACGGGTACGCACGAAACGCTCGTAGTGCCCCAGATCAAGATCCGTCTCGGCGCCGTCGTCGGTGACGTACACCTCGCCATGCTGAAACGGACTCATCGTGCCCGGATCAACGTTTATGTAGGGATCGAGCTTCATCATCGAAACGCGCAAGCCGCGCGCTTCGAGTATCGCAGCCAATGAGGCCGAAGCAATGCCTTTACCCAGCGACGAAACCACGCCGCCGGTTACAAAAATCAGGGGAGTCATGAGAAGCCCGGGTAGAACCACGCCGGGAGCGTAGTCTAGCGGGTCAGGACCGAGTCAATCCACCAGCAGAAATCCTGGGCAGACTCGCGGTTAACATTGCCGCCACAAACTCGGCGATCGCCAGGCACGACGTCAGACCAGGCGATTCGATGCCCAGCAGGTGTACCAACCCGGGGACCCCATGATCCGCCGGGCCGACGATCAAAAAATCCGCCGCTGGTTCACCAGGGCTATGCAGCTTGGGTCGAACACCAACATAGTCAGGCAACAGATCGTGGTGATCGACGTCCGGCCACCAGGCGCGAATCGACTCGACAAATTGTTCTCGCCGGCTATCGTCAAACGCATAATCAGGCGCTTCGATCCAGCGCAGATCTGGTCCGAACCGGCAACGACCAGCCATATCCAATCCCAAGTGCACACCGAGGCTCGCGGCACCGGGCAACGGGTAAATCAACTGCGAAAATGGTGGCCGGCCATTCATGCTGTAGTAGTGACCTTGCCCGTACCGCAACTTCGGCACGCCGTCGACGACTGTGGCAGCCAGCGCGTTGGCGCCAAGTCCCGCCGCGTTAATCACGATACGACTCGATATCGAATCGCCCGCGACGGTGTGAACTCGCAAGGCTCCGTCCTCTAGACGGATTCGCGAAACTTCAGTGCGCTCAACCAGACGGGCACCATGCTGTTCGGCATCGCCCAATAGCGTTGTGATCAACTCGGGAACGTCCACGATCCCCGAGGTTGGCGATTCCAGGGCAGCGACGCAGCGCAGGGCGGGCTCGCGGCGCATGGCTTCACGAGCCGCGAGCCAGACGACCGGTGCGCCGTTGATCGCGGCCTGGCTCTGCAGATGACGCAGCCTCTCCAGGTCCTCGTCTCTGGTAGCGACAATGAGCTTGCCCAGCTGCCGGTGGCCGACACTCCGCAGTCGGCAATACTCGTACAGCAATTGCAGACCGCGAACACAAAAGCGCGCCTTCAGCGAGCCGGTTGGATAGTACATTCCGGCATGAATGACGCCAGAGTTTCGTGAGGAGATACCCTCGCCCGCCCTTTCCTGACTTTCCAGCACAAGCACTTCATGGCCAGCCATCGCGAGCTGTCTCGCACACGCAACACCGACGACACCGGCGCCAACCACAATCGCGGTGACATCGCTCATTTAAGAATCCGCGAAGTTGCGATGGAACACGTCACGCAACTCGGGCTGATCGGCGGTAGCGATCGCGATGCGATGAATCTTGCTTGCGTGCAAAGCAAACCACGACAGTTTCGGACGCCAACGTGCCATCACGGCAAGATAAATATCCAGTGCGCTGAAACGCTCGCCGAGAAACCAGGGGCCGACGATGACGCTGTCGACCACTTCCCATAAGGACTCTCGATAGCGATCCGTCGCATCCCGGAATCCCCTCTGGGCTGACTCGACACGCACAAATCGAGACGGATCGTCGGCATAGGTGAAAGTGGGATAGATATTCGCAACGACAAAAATGAGCCAGCGCAGAAATGCATCGCGCTCAATACTGCCCGGAAGCGGCACCAGATCACTGCGACCGAATCGCTCGGCAAGCGTAAGCGTCATCGCTGCGCTCTCCGTAAGCACTTCCTTTTCTGACAGTACCAGAGTGGGCACCTGGGCCAACGGATTGACTTTCTTGAGCGCCGCTCTTGCCGAACTGTCGTGGAACAACTCACCCGCTTCGACGAACTCATAAGGTACGCCGTACCACGCAAGTTGCGCTTCGATCAAAGCGGAACCCCAGCCGTGGCGGCCATAAAGTCGCACTAGAGTCCTTGACGGAGCTGCATCTTGCATTTGAGTCAAATTTTCTTAGGAGCGGCTTTGGCTTTTGCAGCCCCTTAAGTTTAGGGGGTGAGACTCGGCGCTCACACGCCGAAAGGCGTGTGCCGAGTCGAACGCCCGGCCGCTGCGCCGTTGGGCCGGAAATGCGAAGCGCGGGTTGTGGGCAATACAGTGTCAGGCGAAGCCAACAATGCTCGGCGGCCTGAGGCGAAGCCTCGCTAGTCTACTCCTCGTCGGGCCAGCTGATGACGGGACGCGTTGGCAGTTTCGCCTGAGGCGAATGCGCCTTGACGGCCGCCCAGACCTTAAGCGCATCCGATGTGGCCGAGACATCGTGCACACGAACGATGTTCGCGCCACGCTGCACAGCCAACAGCGCCGCCGCCACACTGCCCGCGACTCGGTCCTGCGGACGATCTTTGCCGCACAACGCACCGATGAGTCGTTTACGCGATATACCGACCATGAGCGGGCAATCGAGAACAAGCAGGCGCTCCAACTCCGCGAGCAGTATCAGATTGTGGGTGTAGCTCTTGCCGAAACCGAAACCGGGATCGATAACAAGGCGCTTCTTGTCGATGCCGGCAAATTGACAAGCCAGCACGCGATCGGTCAGGAACTTCTGAACCTCGCCAACCACATCGTCGTATTCGGGCGCGCTTTGCATGGTCTGCGGCGTGCCCTGCATGTGCATCAGCGTAATGGCCGCACCGCTGTCGGCCGCAGCATCAAGCGCCCCGCTGGCGCGCAGCGCGCCGACGTCATTGATCCATCCTGCGCCGGCTGCAACCGCAGCGCGCATCACAGTCGCCTTTTGAGTATCGATAGAAATCGGCACACCAACGGCTTCGACCAGGCGTTCGATGACCGGTATGACACGCCGCAGCTCTTCGGCCTCTTCGACGGCTGCCGCACCAGGACGCGTCGATTCCCCGCCCACATCGAGTGCGTTGGCCCCGGCTTCCACCATCGCCACACCGCGGGCAACGGCGGCCTCTACATCGAAGGTCTCTCCGCCATCGCTAAACGAATCTGGGGTTACATTGACAATACCAACGATGGCCGGACGCTCAAGATCGAGCAACCGGCCCCTGCAATCCAGTGTTCGGCGCGGCGCCGCAAACACGATCGTGCGCCCGACTGTCGATCAGGTCTGCGGCACAGCTGTCGCCACGGGCGCTGGACTTGGCGTACCTGGACCCGGATTCGTCGGAGCACCGCCATCGTCCTTCCAATCGGCTGGTGGCGGAACCTCGCGACCCTCCATGATCGCATCGATCTGAGTCACATCAATGGTTTCGTACTTCATCAACGCATCGGCCATTGCGTGCAGCTTGTCGGTATTCGCCTTCAGTAATTCGCGCGCTTTGTCGTACGCATCGTCGAGCATGCGTCGGATTTCGCCGTCTATTTGTCTTGCCGTGTCGCCAGATACGCCGCGCGTCTGCGTCATCGAACGACCCAGAAACACCTCTTCCTCCTGCTCGCCGAAACGAATCGGGCCGAGATTCGAGAGACCCCATTGGGTGACGGCAGTGCGCGCCAGCCGCGTCGCGTAATCGATATCACTCGATGCGCCGTTGGTGACGTGTTCGGCGCCGAAAATAATCTCTTCTGCAATGCGCCCGCCATACGTTGAGCAAAGCTTGGAATTGATCTCGATTTTGTTCATCGAATAACGATCGCCCTCCGGCAGGAACATGGTCACGCCAAGCGCGCGACCGCGGGGAATGATCGTCACTTTGTAGACAGGGTCGTGCTCGGGCACCAAACGCCCCACGATCGCATGACCTGCCTCATGGTAAGCCGTCAAACGCTTCTCTTTTTCGCTCATCACCATGGAACGCCGTTCCGCGCCCATCATGATCTTATCCTTGGCTTTTTCGAAGTGCGTCATCGCAACATCGCGACAATTTTCGCGCGCGGCAAACAACGCCGCCTCATTGACCAGATTCGCAAGATCAGCGCCCGAGAAGCCTGGCGTGCCGCGTGCGATCAGCGACGGACGCACATCGTCCGACAGCGGGACTTTTCGCATGTGAACTTTTAAGATCTGTTCGCGGCCACGCACATCTGGCAAGCCAACGACCACCTGCCGATCAAAGCGCCCGGGGCGCAACAGGGCCGGGTCGAGCACATCGGGCCGGTTCGTTGCGGCAATGACGATGATCCCCTCGGAACCCTCGAAGCCGTCCATTTCCACCAGCAGCTGGTTGAGCGTTTGTTCGCGCTCGTCGTGTCCACCACCCAATCCGGCACCGCGATGCCGGCCAACGGCGTCAATTTCGTCGATGAAGATGATGCAAGGCGCGTGTTTCTTCGCCTGCTCGAACATATCGCGCACGCGACTTGCGCCAACGCCAACGAACATCTCAACGAAATCGGAACCAGAGATGATGAAGAACGGCACCTTCGCTTCGCCGGCAATGGCCTTCGCCAGAAGCGTCTTGCCGGTACCAGGAGGCCCGACCATCAAAACGCCACGCGGAATCTTGCCGCCCAACTTCTGGAACTTGCCGGGATCGCGCAAGAAGTCGACGAGCTCACCCACTTCCGCTTTGGCCTCGTCAACGCCCGCCACGTCAGCAAACGTCACCTTGACCTGATCTTCGCCTTGCAGGCGCGCACGGCTCTTCCCGAAAGACATCGCACCACGCCCGGCGCCACCGCCTTGCATCTGGCGCATCACGAAAATCCAGAAGCCGATCAGCAAAAAGACTGGCAGCAAGTTAAGCAACAATCCAACCAACGTGAATCCCGACTCCGGCGCCGCCTGAGTCACTTTGACGTTGTTGGCAATCAGCGTTTCCACGAGCCGTGGGTCGTCCGGTGCATACAGCTCGAAGGCCGTGCCGTCCTGCTGTTTTCCGGTCATCTTGCGATCGGCATCGATTCTGACTTCCTGGATTTGATCACGCTCGACCTTGCCCAGGAAGTCTGAGTACGACATCGGCGCCGCTGGTGTTGAGGTCCCGAAACTGCGAAACACCCCCAGCAGTACCAACCCAATCACCACCCACAGCAACATGTTTTTTGCCAGATCATTCACAGCTTTGCTCCTCGTCGCGGCTACGGCCGCGCTTTGTAACCTGTTGCCAGGATATACACTTCGCGGCTCCGCGAGCGCGATGCTTTCGGTTTGCGGACCAATACTCTATTGAATTGTGCACGTAGTTGCTTCAGCAAAGCGTCAAAACCCTCACCCTGAAACACTTTGACCAAAAAACCACCTTGATACTTGAGCGCCTGCCTGGCGAAGTCCAACGCCAATTCCACCAGAACCATTGATCGATCCTGATCGACCACGCCCACACCGCTCATGTTGGGGGCCATGTCCGACATCACAAGGTCCACTTTTTCTCCGCCCAGTGCGGCTTCCAGGCTGTTCAGCGATTCCTCAGTCGTGAAATCGCCTTGCAAAAATTCGACCCCCGGCAATTCCGCCATTGGCAGGATATCCAAGCCAATCACCCGACCCCTGCCCTTCAATCTATCCGCAGCCACTTGACTCCAGCCGCCAGGCGCCGCGCCGAGATCAACGATGCTCATCCCCGGCTTCAAAAGCAAATCGCGTTCCAGCAGCTCTTCCAACTTGTACGCCGCTCGCGAGCGTTTCCCCTCAACATGGGCGCGCCTCACGAAAGGATCGCGGAAGTGCTCATCAAGCCACCGTGCGCTGGATTTACTGCGGGCCATGTTGCGTCCTGAGGGGCGGATCAAAGTTCAAGGGATCAGTATCGTGCGCCACGTTGGACGTCAAAATCCGAGAACCAGGAAACGCAGCATGATAGCCTCCGCCACCCCGCACTACACCCGCCAGACACTATGTCGATCAATGCAGCGCAAAAACGATTCTTGCGGTCGATGGCACACGCACTCAAACCCGTGGTGATGATCGCCGAACGCGGGCTTGCTCCGACGGTCATGCAGGAAATCAACATCGCACTGAACGCTCACGAATTGATCAAAGTCCGGATCAGCGCGGAGGACCGGATGGCCCGCAAAGCACTGATTTCGGCCATCGTGGCGCAAACAGGCGCTGCGATCGTGCAGGAAATCGGGCACATCGTTGCATTGTTTCGCGCACATCCCGACGCGCCGAAGTTGCAACTGCCCAGATGAGCGGTCTGATCTGGCACCAACCAGAGTTACCCACCAGCATCACCGCAGTCGATGGCGCTCGTGTTCGTCTGGGCGGCACCTGGCTGGACACGAGTTTCTGGGCATTCGGCGGCCGACATGGCTTGTGGTCGCCGTCATCGATCACGGAACTCGACGAAGGCGCTCTCGACGTACTCATCCAGTTAGAACCAGACGTCATCCTTCTAGGCACAGGAATCCGTCATCAACTTGCGCCACCCGCCTTGCACGCACATGTGATGAGCGCCGGCATTGGGTTTGAAGCCATGAGTAGCGACGCGGCGGCACGAACGTATAACGTTCTGAGCGGCGAAGGTCGCGCCGTCCTCGCCGCATTCTTGTTACCGCGGCAGTGAGCCGTGGCGAACCGTTGAGTCACAACCTGCTGGTGGCAATCGAGGCTGGTGGCAATCGAGTGGATTGGCCATCCCCACTCTGGGAACTTTCCCCCTTGAAAATGGTCGCAGCGCCCTCAAGTCGCGCGCGTCTCGCATTTCGAAACAACACGGATCGAAGTCAATATCATGATAGAAATCAAGAATCTAACTAAGCGATATGGGGATCTCGTAGCAGTAGATTCGGTGAGTTTCACCGTCTCTCCCGGCGAAGTCCTGGGCTTTCTCGGACCCAACGGGGCCGGGAAGTCGACGACAATGAAGATGATTGCGGGCTTCTTGACGCCGACCGAAGGCAGCATCCGCGTGTGCGGCCACGACGTCGAGTCGGCGCCCCTGGAAGCAAAGCGCTGTATCGGCTACTTGCCGGAGGGCGCTCCAGCTTATGGTGAAATGACGCCAGCGAACTTCCTCACCTTCATCGCACGCATACGTGGCCTGGAGAATCCTGCCAATCGTATTCGCGAAGTCGTCGCGCGCCTGGGCCTCGAACGCGTCCTGGATCAGCCGATCGATACGCTGAGCAAGGGCTTCAAACGACGCGTCGGCATCGCGCAAGCGATTTTGCACGATCCCAGGGTATTGGTGCTCGACGAACCCACGGACGGTCTCGATCCGAATCAAAAACACGAGGTGCGTGCGCTGATCCAAGGGCTCGCGAAAGACAAAATCGTCGTGATCTCGACGCACATTCTGGAAGAAGTCCACGCAGTTTGCTCGCGCGCGATCATCATCGCCGGTGGCAAGGTGGTGGCCGATGCGACGCCCGACGAGTTGGAGGCAAAATCCAAGTACTACCAGGCCGTATCCCTGCGCGCACGCGACCTGGATGCGCTCAAGGAAGCGCTCAACGGCGTTCCGGGTGTGAGCGACATCGCAATCGATCGCGAGGCGCGCGTCCTGACCGTCTTCCCGATCTTGGGGAAGAGCATTTTTGGACCTGTCACGCAGCGCCTGCACGAGCGCGCCATCGATGTGACCAGCGTCGAACTGGAATCGGGGCGCCTGGATGAGGTGTTTCGCACGATCACACAAGGAGGCGCACGCTCATGAGCCCAATCAACACCCTTTTCCGCCGCGAGCTGGCCAGTTATTTTGCGACGCCAGTCGCCTACGTCTTTATCGTGATCTTTTTGGTGCTTTCGGGCGCTTTCGCGTTCCAACTCGGCGGTCTTTACGAGCGCGGCCAGGCAGATCTCAAGCCCTTTTTCGATTTTCACCCTTGGCTCTATTTGTTCTTAGTCCCGGCAGTGGCGATGCGGCTCTGGGCGGAGGAACGAAACACGGGCTCGATCGAACTGCTGTTGACCTTGCCCGTCACACAGGCGCACGCGGTCATTGCCAAGTTCCTGGCTGCGTGGGCATTCGTCGGTATCGCGCTGGCGCTGACATTCCCGATCTGGATGACCGTCAACTACCTTGGTGATCCTGACAACGGCGTGATCGTCGCCAGCTATATCGGAAGCCTGCTGATGGCTGGTGGGTTTCTCGCGATCGGGAGTGCAGTGTCTGCAGCAACCAAGAGTCAGGTGATCGCTTTCATTGTCACAGTCGTCATTTGTTTTGTGCTGTTACTTGCCGGACATCCGCTCGTGCTCAGTTTCGCGAAGGTCTTCTTGCCGCAATGGCTGGTCGATGGTGTCGCGAGTTTGAGCTTTATCACGCACTTCGCATCAATTTCCAAAGGCGTGATCGATCTTCGCGACCTGATCTTTTTCGGATTGCTGATCGGCCTGTTCTTGTATGCCACGTCGATCATCATCGACTTCAAGAAAGCCGACTAACTCGCAAAGGACTGCACCTATGAACCTATTCAACAAACGCGCCTCCGGCGGGTTGACGCTGCTCGTTCTGGCACTCCTGTTCGTCGGCATCACGGTGATCAGCAATGCGCTATTCCGCGGCGCGCGCCTCGACCTGACAGCCAATGACGAATACACTTTGAGCGAAGGCACGAACGAGATCGTCTCCAGTATCGACGAACCGATCAACCTGTATTTCTATTTCTCCGACGAAGCCTCCCGCGATTTGGCACCCATTCGCACCTACGCTCAACGCGTTCGCGAAGTGCTCGAAGAAATGGCGTCGCGCAGCGGCGGGAAGCTTCGGCTATCGGTTGTCGATCCGCAGCCTTTCAGCGAAGAAGAAGACGAGGCAACGGCGGCGGGATTGCAATCGGTGCCCGTAGGAACAACCGGCGACAAGCTGTTCTTTGGCCTGGCCGGCACCAATTCGCTCAACGGCAAAGCAGCGATCCCCTTTTTCCAGCCCGATAAAGAACTGTTCCTCGAATACGATGTCGCCAAACTGATCCAGACGCTCCTGCAACCGGAAAAGCCTGTGATCGGGCTGGTCACAGGCCTGCCTTTGCAAGGCGGCTTTGACCAGACCACACAACGCATGAGCGAACCGTGGGCGGTGATTACCCAATTGAACGACCTCTTCGAAGTCCGGCCGCTTGGGGTCGATTTCAGCGAGATCGATCCGAAGATTCAGGTGCTGATGGTTGTGCACCCCAAAGCGCTGAATGACAACACACTCTATGCGATCGACCAGTTCGTGATGAAGGGCGGGCGCCTGCTGCTGTTTGTCGACCCCAATGCGAACACCGATACCAGCGGTGCAGATCCGAACAACCCGAGTGCGGCGATGTTCGCCGACAAGAGCTCGAATCTCGAAAAACTCCTCTCCGCCTGGGGAATCGAGTACAAGGCCGATGAGGTGGTCGTCGACCGCGCACTGGGACTACAAGTGCAGATCAGCCAAACCGAACCACCTGTCCAACACCCGTTGATCCTTGGTTTGCGCGAGGCGCAAATCAACGACCGGGATCTGGTCAGCGCCAAATTGAACTTGATTAACATCGATACGGCAGGCCGCTTTCGACTCAAGGACGGCGCGACGGTGAAACTCGAGCCTTTGCTGCAATCGAGCAGCGAAGCCAGCGTAGTGTCTACCGAGCGCACGCGCTTCCTGCCCGATCCGCGCGAACTGCTCAAGGACTTTACGCCGAGTGGCGAGAACTACATCATCGCGGGACGCTTGACAGGAAAACTGAAGAGCGCATTCGAAGATCGTGCCTCAACCGCAGGCCACATCGCCGAAACCAAAGACGATGCCAATGCCATCTTGTTTGCCGACACGGATCTGCTGACGAACCGTCTTTGGGTGCAGGTTCAGAACTTCTTTGGCCAACAAATCGCCAATCCGTTCGCCAACAACGGCGATATCGCCATCAACGCAGCGGACAACCTTGGCGGAAGCAGTGCGTTGATCTCGATCCGCGGCCGCAGTTCCAGCGCCCGGCCATTTACGGTCGTTGAGGGCATGCGCCGGGAAGCGGATGAGAAGTTCCGCGCCACGGAGGAAGAACTACAAACCCGGCTGCAGGAAGCGGAGCAGAAACTGAATGATCTGCAAGCCGGCAAGTCGGCGGAGAACGCGATGATCCTCTCACCCGAACAGCAAGCCGAGATTGAGCGCTTCCAGCGCGAAAAACTGGAGATTCGTAAAGACCTTCGCGAAGTGCGGCGAAATCTCGATAAGGACATTGAGGCGCTCGGAACGCGCGTCAAGTTCATCAATATCGCCCTGGTTCCTCTTTTGGTGATTGGCGGCGCTCTGCTGTTCTGGCGCTGGGGCCGCCGACGTCGTGCTCAGACTTTGGCTGGAGCAAACTAACATGATGCAAAAACGCCTCATATTGTTATTGCTGATCACGGCTGTTGTGCTCGGCATCGGCCTGTTCCTGAACCGCGGCCAGCAGGCGCAAGAATCGACTGTCAGCGGCGCGTTGATTGCTGAACTCGACAAACAACTGAACGACATCAGCGCGATCAAAATCAGCGGCGCTGGCGGCGTCGCGATTGCCGAGCTCAACAAATCCGAAGACCGTTGGACGGTTGCAGCCAAAGACGGTTACGCCGCCGATGTCAGCAAGATCCGCGAGTTCTTGATCAAGCTTAGCAACGCCCAGCTGCGCGAAGAAAAGACCAGCAAGCCCGAAAACTATGCGCGCTTAGGCGTCGAGGACCTGAGTGCGGCGGATGCCAAGGGCCTGGGGGTCGAACTGCTCGGGCTGAAATCTCCGGTGAAGCTCATTGTCGGCATCGCCGGCCCAAATGGCGACTCCACCTTCGTTCGTCGCGATGGCGAAGCCAAGAGCTTCCTGGTCTCGGGCTCCATCATTCCAGACAAAGAACCAGGCAACTGGCTGGCCAAGTCCATTGCAGACATACCCAGCGAGCGCGTCCGTCGTGTCGACATTACTGATCCTGACGGGAAGGTCTTGAAAATCGAGAAGACGGATTCAGCCGCCTTTAATTTCAACGTACTCGACGTACCGAAGGGTCGCGAACTAAGTTCCGAGTCGGCGGGCAATCAAATCGGTGGCGCCCTCTCGAGTGTCAATCTTGAAGATGTCGCCAAGTCCGAAAGTCAGCAACCGACCGACGACAAGTATTGGCGCACCAGCTTTGCGACGCACGATGGTATGGTGATTGAAGTCGACCTATGGGACGTTGCCGAAAAGACCTGGTCTCGCTGGCGCGCACGCGTCGACGAGTCGCAACTCGACACATGGGTAGCTGCGGAAAAGAGTAAAGCGGAGAGTGCCGCCACACCTGCTGCGGGCGGCGAAACCGGCGATCAAACACCTGCGGACAAACCGGCTTTCGATGCGGCAAAAGCCCGCGCGGACAAACTAGCGGACATCCAAAAACAAGTCTCCGAACTCAATGCTCGCGCCGATGGCTGGAGTTTTGCGCTACCCAGTTGGAAGGCGGGCAACTTCAAGAAGACAATGGAAGAAATGCTGCAGCCGAAGAGTTAGCCGTGTGCGACTGGTGGCTGGCCGATGCTCGTTCGACAGTCTGAGGGTTGTCGCTCGAGACAAGGCCAGCGATCAGTTGACTTTTCCTAACCACTTTGAGAACTCAAAATTGAAATCGCTGCTGGCCGGACCGAGCGATGGACTCTCTGCATAGTCGACGCCCATGGTTTGAAGTGCTGTCATTTGATCGCGACTGTCCACACTGCTGGCGATCACGATCATTCCGCTTTGATGAGCGCGGCGCACCAGCGCCGACAACAGCTCACCGGCGCGATCTCCAGCGGCCGCGGCGCTCAGTTCGGGGCTCAGCCGCAAAAAGTCGACCGGTACGCCGCGCAAGCGATGGACCAACGTCATGTCTCTGCCAACGTCGCGCAATCCGACGCGCAGGGCCAAAGGCTTTGAATGCTGACAAAAGGCAATTAAAGCGTCGATACGTTCGGCCAACACCAAAGCTGGCAGCGTCAACGCCAAACCGGTGCCAGACAATCTGCGTTCTTTGAGCTTCGCCTCGATAAAGTCCACCAACCCACCGTCGTCCAATGCATGCCCGGACAAGTCGACAGCAAGCCGCAGTTGCTTGCCACGTTTGAGCATCTCGGCACGCTGCGTGAGCGCCTCACTGACCACAAATCGATCGAAGTCGCCCGAAGCGCCGCCTGCCCTGGCGGCTTGTTGCATCTCTGGCAGCGACACCGGCGAATGCCCGGTTCCGCCAACACGCCAAAGCAGATTCCATTCGTATTGCCCTGGCACACGCCCGTTCAGTGGAATTAACGGCACACCACGCGCTTCCATATGCATCGCAAAGCGCCGACTCTCGACAATCCCACGCAACTGCGCCTCACGTTCGGCTGGCACCAAAGAAGCGCTCGAAAATTCGAACCACATACTGCGATCGCCGCCCAAGTGCATTGCCGCAAGCGCCGCCGCTTCAGCGTTCTGTACGACTGCATCCGCACTATCACCATCCAGCGTCGCCAAACCGAAGCTGGCCTTCAACGGAACCTCCCGTTCGGCCACTTTGATTAATCGGCGTGCCAAAGCTTCGCGCAAGGATTCCGCGGTCCCCATCGCGTCATTGCGCTGTGGGCGACGAAGCAGAATCAAATAGCGACCGTCCTGGTAAGCCGATGGAACATCCTCTGGCCGCAGGAATTCTCGAAAAACTGCGCCTATCGTCTGATCCAGCCGTTCCTGACCGGAAATGCCCAGCTGTTTGCGAAGCGCCTCATGCTCATTGAGTGCAAGGTATACAACCACAGCCCCCGGCTGGCCGCGCGCAGAATTCGCTCGATCGATAAACTCGCGGCGCGGGTACAGGCCACTGTCGTCGCGGGGCGCAACGCGGCGCGTCGCAAAGCGCTTGCTGCGCTTTAGACGCGCCTCAATCACACCTATAAGGTGTCGTGGCTTGACTGGCTTGAGTAAGTACTCGTCCGCGCCTCCAGCGATCGCTTGTTCACGTGTTGCCAATTCGCGCGAGCTCGCAACCACGATAACCGGAACGTCCTGCGTAGCCGGGTTGTCCCGCAAAGCATGGACCGTCCGCATCGACTCGGCACCCCGAAGGTCCGCATCGACGACTGCAATCTGCGGCTTGAAATCGTCAATCGCGTCGATCGCCTCGGGCGCACTGGTGCATAAGCGTACTGTGTAACCCGCTTCCTTCAACCACGTGGCTTCAGTCAGACCGCACGCTCGATCACTATCGAGCAACATGACGCGGCACTGCGACGGTGCCACGACTGCCTCACCGGTCAAAGCCACCAGCAAAGCCAGAGGATCGATCGGCGGTTCGAAGTACTTGACACCGTGGCGCATCGCTACCAGGCGCCGACCGATATCAGGACGCTGCATGACCAGCGCAAAGCCGACTGGGCGATGTGTCTCGCCAAAGTCGGCACGAGCCGTCACCATGCCACGCAACGTGCCGATGGCATTTGCTTGCGCAGCACTGACGACAATGGCACGCGGAAGTGTGACCGCGACCAGCGCCTGGGCCAGCTCGCCATTGGCAAAGGCCTTTACGCTAAAGCCATTCTCCAGAAACGCAGATGCCAGATCGACACCGAAATCGGCGGTTTGGCCGATCAGCACCAGCAAGTCTTCGTCGCGCTGGCGCGCCGCTTTGACCGTAGCTGCCACCAACGGCGGGGCCACGGTCTTGACGGTTGCGGGCTCGACCGGCACAGGCGGCTTTGCAACCATATCGAGCGCCAACGCCGTACTGGCAAGCGTACTCACCAGCGCCGACAACGTCCGCAACTGATCCGCGTTTGGCGTTAGTGAAGTATCGACAAACACCTTGATGAACGTTTCCAACTCACCCGCTTTGCGAGTGAGTGACAAGCGCAATCGTTCGCAAGCACGCACAAGATGTTTCGCGGCCAATTGCAAGCCACGGCCATGAGCGCTATTCCAACGCGATCCATTCAGTTGCTCCCACGCCTGCACTAACTGCGTCGCGTGTTGGCGCAATTCCTCATAGGCACGGTCTACATGCGGATCGTTCGCTGCCGAGCGCTGCGCTTCTCCCATCCGCCGGCTCCTCATTGCCCCTGATTGCTTAGTCTGCCGGGTTTTCGGCGCAAATAAATGTGCAATCGATCATCGAATTGTCATCTGACCGCCTGGCGAGGCTTTGCTTCAGACCCGCAGGCATTGCTGGCTTCACTCGAAGCGTACCTGGCACAACGATCATGGTCGACAGTCGTTACTTCCTACCCAAACATCGGAGAGCAGGCAGCATCCGACTCGACACTCTCTTACGGCAACTCCGCGCGCTTCGCGCGCGCCCATCAGACGCGAGGGAGCTTCAAGAGCCAGGGGCTACTTCTTAGAAAATTTGACTCACCTGTGATGCTCCTACGTGGTCAACGCCACTGGTGCCTGGTTGCATAAGCCCCCGATTGCGCCGAGAGGCGTGTAACGCACTCAACGCCAGGCGCGAACCACAGCAAGAGCCTACGCTTTTGCGAGATTGAGCAACGCCGCGATGGGCCATGCCATTAGCTTGGAATGCATCGAGACGATGTAAGTAGACATCAGACACAAAAAAGTGGCTCTTCCTCGCCACATAAGACCTATACGTATGTCATTAGCGGCACAGGATGTTGTGCGCTGCACCAATTGGTTTCCGAAGAGACGATCACTGAACGCTTTATAAACAAGAGACTTAAGAATTGTTCAGATTTCGCCCGGGGCGAAGAGTTCACGAATTGCTGCATCGCAGCATTCAGTGGTTGTGTGACGAAACCGGACACAATTGACCCGTTTGCGTCAGCTGACTACTGTGCCCCCGCCGCAATCGTTCTATTGACCTCTGGGGAGAGGAATATTGAGCGTCGGCATCCAAAGGGGGCATCTACGGTCAGTCCGGCCGTGGATGCGACTGCGAGTATTGACGTTGATGCGAGGGGTCGAATCAGATGCACAAATTCGTTAAGAAATCGATGATCAGTTTGGTTGTGGCGTCCAGTCTTGGACTGGCAACGAACGTTAGCGCACAAGTTTTGGGAGGAGGCTCGCCGGGCGAAAACCCGCGTGTGAACAGTGCCGCGCTTGGCGATCCGTATGCATACGACCAACTGATCGTCGGCTATAGCGACGAGGCGCGAGCGAGCGGGGACCTCGCCGCCGTCTATGGGCATCTGGACCGCGTCGCGGCAGCGACCGGCGAGACTCTGGCCTATCAACGCACGCTCTCGACAGGCGGGCACCTGGTCAAACTAGGCAAACCACTCGAAGATAAGGCTCTGCTGGCAATCATGAATGCGCTCGCAGCAGATCCGGGTGTGGCCTACGTGGAACCTGACCAAATCATGGTGCCCTTCCTTTCGCCGAACGATTCGTCCTACAGCCAACAGTGGCACTATTTCGAAGCCACTGGTGGGGCAAATTTGCCCACTGCCTGGGATACCGCCACAGGCACCGGCGTCACCGTTGCTGTACTCGATACCGGCATTGTCAGCCACACTGATCTAAACGCCAACGTTGTCGCGGGTTACGACTTTGTCAGCAGTGCGACCAATGCGCGCGACGGCAATGGCCGAGACTCAAACCCGGCCGACCAAGGCGACTGGGTAACAGCCGGCCAGTGTTTTTCCGGTTCGCCAGCGTCCAATTCCAGCTGGCACGGCACGCACGTTGCCGGAACGGTCGCAGCCGTGACGAACAACGCAAGCGGCGTCGCTGGTGTTGCGTTCAATGCACGTATTCAGCCCATTCGCGTACTGGCCGCTTGCGGTGGAACGCTCTCGGACATCGCTGATGCCATTACCTGGGCTTCGGGCGGCTCAGTCTCGGGTATTCCCGCAAACGCAACACCAGCCAAAGTCATCAATATGAGTTTGGGTGGCAGCAGCACATCGTGCCCATCGACTTATCAGAACGCCATCACTGGCGCAGTCGGCCGCGGCTCCGTGGTGGTGGTTGCGGCAGGCAATTCGAACGTAAATGCATCGGGTGCGACACCGGCGAACTGTGCCAATGTTGTCACCGTTGCAGCCACCAATCGCTCCGGCGGACGCGCTTACTATTCCAATTTCGGCACGGCTGTCGATGTTGCCGCGCCGGGTGGTGATGTGCGCTCTTCGTCCAGTAACGGTGTCCTGTCGACCTTGAATTCCGGCACAACCACGCCTGGATCTCAATCGTACGCGTGGTACCAGGGCACGTCGATGGCAAGCCCGCACGTAGCAGGCCTGGCGGCTCTGATTTTAAGCCGCGGCTCCCAGACGCCGTCGGCCATCGAAACGCTGATCAAGAACAACGCCCGGGCATTTCCGACGACCTGCTCCGGGTGCGGCACGGGCATCATCAACGCAGCGGCAACCATCGCGGCGCTCGGTGGCGGTGGCGGTGGCGGCGGTGCAAGCTTCTTCGAAAACACCACTGATTTCCAGATTCGCGATAATGCAACCATCAACAGTCCAATCTCGGTGACCGGCCGGTCTGGCAATGCACCATCCACACTGAGAGTCGGCGTCACGATCTATCATACGTACAGAGGCGATCTGAAAGTCGATCTGATTGCGCCCGACGGCTCGGTCTACGTGCTTCATAACCGCTCCGGCGGCAGCGCCGACAACATCATCGGCACATATACCGTGAACGCCTCCAGCGAGTTAGCAAACGGCACGTGGAATCTGCGTGTCAACGACAATGCCAATGGCGACACCGGCTATTTGGACAAGTGGAGCCTGCAGTTCTAAGCTCATTGACAATCGAACTCACGCCAACAACAGCCCGCTTTGGCGGGCTGTTGTTTTTGAGGGAGCCACTCACTGGCATCGAAGGCGTTCTGCGCAGAGCCCCCCTGCCGCACTGAATACGCGGCAGTTCGCAGAATCAAAGGTGGTGCCGAAGGTGGGACTCGAACCCACACGCTTTTAAGGGCGGCGGATTTTGAGTCCGCTGCGTCTACCGATTCCGCCACTTCGGCTAAGCAAGCTCATAACCATAGCGTTTGAATGCCGCGCTGTGAAGACCCAGGATTCAGTTGACGTTTCAACCCGCACCCGCTGCCATCCGCGCAAGCCATCCGCCAACCAAGGTAGGCGGACACGCACCGCCTGCAGGCTGTTGGGAAACAGCTTGCCAGCGCGCAAGTGCCTGATCCATGCAGCGAGTCCGGACCCGCGCCGTTCTGAGGCGAAGCCTCGCTAGTCCTCAAAGCCATCCGACAGAAGTAGCGACGGCAAGACTAGATTCTGCGTCACTGTACGACATGCCGCGAACTCACTCGTATGTTTGCCCGGGCTCGTAGCGATCGCTGTGATCGAGTCGCCCACGTCAACGCCTGCCCCCGGCACTGTCAATTCAAAGGGCTCAGAACATTGGTTATTGAAAAGAATTGTGCAATCAACGTCTAAGGAGACAGTGCCCAACCAATCGAGACCTTCTCCATGGCCGGAGGCATCACAGCTGTTGTTCCGATATACGTCAATGCGATAAACACCCTCGGTGGTGCGCAACGTTCCTTCAATGTCGAGCCAGACGAACGGCAGAACCGTGCGTCGTCGAGCCAATTCGATCACCGGAAAGTTCTGTTCGCGATTGGCGCTGGTATTGCCGTCGAACAAGGGATCGTCATCGTTGGGCGTCACCCCTTCCGTGCCGAGATCAATCGCCAACCCACCTTGACCACTGAACTGATTCCCAGAGAGGTCGTTGAATGATCCAGAGAAGATTCTCACACCAGCGCCAGCATTGCCTTGGAAACTGTTGTCAGGGCCAATGCGGTTCCGATTGGCCCCGCTTTGAATCGACAGACCATCACCCACAGTCCCCGTCGCGCCAATGATGGCGTTATCGGTGACCACGTTAAACTGCACGTTTTGCCCGCTGAGCAGCACATTGACAACCGAACTTCCGGCGATCAGGTTTCCTTCGATTCGATTGCCCGGCGAAAGCAGCGCGATTGCCACAGTGTTCGGCAGCCGGTTGAACCCTGCATCGCCGATCGCGTTACCCTGCACGCGATTGCCGCCGAGGCCGGCCAATGAGAGTCCGAAGTTTGCATTACCAATGAGATTGGCTTGCGCAGGATCGAGGCCGCCAACCTGCACGTTGTGCGCTGTATCACTGGTGCGGATTGCGGTGCCGACATCCTGCAGCGTAAACAGCCCGACGGTTCCGCCGAACTGACTGCCGTAAATGTTGTGATCGCTACCTGAGCGGATCCAGATGGCACCGCTGCTGAACCCGCTGAAGCCGATTGAGCGAACACTGAGGTCGTCGTCGCTTTCGCTGGAATTGAAGACCAGGCCATCAGCCACACCCGGGCCTGCTTGCAGTACGATGCACGGGCGACCATTGAAGCCGGTGGCAAAGGTATTGGTCAACGTTCCGGGCTGGGTATCGCCGGCGATGTCGATTTCGTCGGTGAGGGTCAGTGTTTGATTGAGCGTAATGATTCGCGGGCATGGCCCGGTAATATCGAACCGAATGACCTGGCGACCGTTGGTAGCGTTGGCTGCGGCAACGGCTGCTGCAAACGAGTTGGCGCCGCTGGACTGCGTGTTAGTGACATCCAGGTAAAAGCGATCGTCGACATTGGTCTCGTATGCGCCGATATCGGGATTCGTGCCGACCTGCCGTGGATTGTGCGCCAGATCGACAGAAGGCGCGCCATCGACGAATCGCGTACCGTTGTTGATCAATGGCGAGCCTGCCATCGGTACGCCGCTCGCCTGCAGTGATGGCGGCGAAGTGATGTTATTGCTACTGGACACACTGCCGCCACTGAAAGACGCAGAGTCGTAACGGTTGTTGCGCACGATGACATCGGCGTCGAGTTGCAACTCGATGCCGTCGTTATCGAACACCGAATTGACGATCTCGGCCGTTCCGGGACCAAACTCGCCAGTGATATCGCAACATGCGTCGTAGCGCACTGCACCACCGAGGATCGTACTGTACAGAATGGTCAAGTCCCCATAACCTTCTGGGCGCACGATATAGGGGTTGACGATGCGGTGGCGAAGAACCGTATCGGTAGTCGTTCCGCTGCGACTAACGATATAACTGTTCTCAATTTTTGAGCGGTGGCAAGCCAGATCCAGGAGCACGTACGTTTGTAACAGCCGCAAACGCCGCAAAACGACGCTGCGATCGGCAACTCTGCAGCGACCATAGTCGGAAGGGTTATAGGGGTCGGTATCGACGACTTCGAGATCCAGCGACTGCATGGTGAAATTGCGCAACAGCAGATTTTCGCTTCCGATTTCGATGCGCAGCCGCTTGTCGGCACTATTGGCGCTGCTTTGAAGCACCGTAGCGCCAGCATCATTACTGCGGTTCTGACATCCTGCATCGTAGCCGCCCTCGATCTGCAGTCGCCCGCGCGGTCCAGCCGCAGAACTGAGCTCGGTCTGTACCAGCCCGCCAAAGGTGTACGTTCCCGCTCGCAGTTTGATGTGCAGCTCGTCGGTCAAGCCGGGCACTTGAGCCAAGGTGTTGATAAACGCGCTGGTCGACTCGACGCACAAAGACGTTGCAGCCGAAAGCGGCGTGCAGACCAAGATCCAAGTCGCAATCCACAGTCCACGGAACATCGCCATGACATACCCCATGCCCAGATCGTTACTGAGGCATACGCGACTTCCGTCGAAACAGGGCCAGGCCAGCACGCACCAGCACCGAACAGATGTCGAGGCGGATCAATAGTAGGTCATCGACGCGGCATTCAATAGCCCGACCGTAATCGACACGGCGGCAACAAAGGTACCCGCCGCTTGTTCCCCGCGTGCAATGCGGTCCGGCAATCCACTGAGCACAAGGCGCAACATCAGGAACGTGAGCACTTGAATCACTAGAGCGACCAGACCCCACAATGCGCAGTCAAACAGGCTGATGGCATTCGTGATGGCGCTATGCAGTGGCAACGCAAAACCCAGGAGCGATCCACCCAGCGCCGTCGCCGCAGCGTTGTTGTTGAGACGAATCAACGTAAATTCACGCTGCGGCGTCAACGAGGTGTAAACGAACAAGTACAAGAACGTGAGTGCCAGCGCCAGCGTGAAGTACGCGAGGAACGCGGGCAGGCCGGTAAGCGAGGTTTCAGCCGATTGCCACATGCACGCGATTCAATCCGTTGACTGTCAGCGTTTGGTGGCGAGTTGCAAGGCTGCCACCGCCAGAAAGATGATAACCATACCGACGATCAGCGAGGTGGTGAGCGCTTCGCCACCAAGCCACCATCCGATCAATACCGCGACCACGGGATTGACATAGGCGAAGCTGCCAGCCCGGGCAGGATGCCATACGCGAACCAGATACAGGTACGAGGCAAATGCAACGCACGACCCACCGATCACCAGATAGACCATCGCCATCCAGGCCGTTTGCGAGATCTCCGCTGTTCCTGTCGTAAAGCCACCCAGGAGTGGCGTCAGTGCACTGCCGATCAAACCGCTTGTCAACATCTGCACGCCCGCGTTGGCGAACAAGCCGCCTGAATGTACTCGGGCCCGCTGATAGAGGGAAGCCCAGGACCAGGCGCCGGCAGTCAGCGCACAGACCGTTGCTGCGAAAGGATCGATCGGCCCTGCCTCACTGGGCCACATCACCATCGCAACACCGAAGAATCCTAGAAACACGGCAAGCCAGCCCGCGCGACTCAACGGTTCCTTGTTTAAAGTCATCAGCGCCAGCCAGACGGGAATCGGCGCCTGCAATACAGCACCGACGCCAGACGGAATGTACAGCAGACTCCATGCCGTCAGGACATTGGCAAGTCCTGCCATGATGAGCCCGGCGATCAACAACGGCCGCAGGTGCTCACGTCGCACAAACGGCTCGCCAGCGAGCCGCGCAATGGCCACGCACAACAAGCCGGCGCAGAGAAAACGCAGGCTGCCCAATCCGATCGGCGTAAAGTCGACCAGCGCCCATTTGTGCGCGAGCCAGGTGGAGCCCCAGATCAAAGAGCAGGCAATGAAGGCGAGCCAAGCGAGCATCTGGCGACGATACCGATCGCAGCGATTACGGCGCGGGCGTTTTGCGGGCAGAGCAGAAAGCGCCGACCCTGACGAAGGGATCCTTCACGCCAAGCTGTTCCAGTAACGGCTCATTGAAATATCCCCATTTCTCCCCCGTATCGCCAACGTAGATCAGATCAGCGCCAGGGACAAATCGCTCTGCGAAGTCCTCGACAATGGCCTTGATCAGCTGGCTATGTTCACCAGGACTGAGCGTGATCGCTTGATCGCCACTAATTTTGACTGGCACTGGCCGTAGCGAAGGCTTGGAATCCCTGCGTCGCGATCTGTCCGGGCGATTCTCAGGAGCCCGACATCGGTCGTCCCTTGCTCTTAAGTCCGCAGTCCACCCGCCAGAGCGACGACAGACGAAATCGGCGGACACACTCCCCGAGGTCCTCAGCGTACCGCTAAACTGTTCGCCCCTGCTGGAGGCCGTTCATGCCAACGATTTCGCGTCTGCCGATCCTGCCGCTGCGGCGCCTGCGCGCCGAACCGAATCAGCTGATCCTGCACTTCCGCAGTGGGCGGCTGGCGCGCAAGGGCGCGGGCATTGCGTACTGGTTTTCGCCGCTGTCGGCGGCAATCGCGATGCTGCCGATCGAGGACCGCCAAAGCACCTTCGTGCTGAACGAGCACTCGGTAGATTTTCAGCCAGTGAAGGTGCAGGCGACGATCACTTATCGCATCGCCGACGCCGAAAAAGCTGCGGGCCGCTTCAACTTCTCGCTGTCCATCGACACCGGTGCGTGGCTCGAACAACCGCTGGATCGTCTGGCCAGCGTGCTGGCGCAGCGCGCATTGCCGGTGGTCCGCAAGCTGCTGTCGGTGCAGCCGCTGGAGAGCATCCTGAAGCAGGGTTCCGAGCAGGTGCGTGAGGCGGTCAGTGCGGCGATGAGCGGCGATGCGGAGATCGCGGCGATGGGTCTGCAGCTGGTGAACCTGGTGATCGATCAGATCGTGCCGAGCGCGGAACTGGAGAAAGCGCTGGGGACGCCGATGCGCGAAGCGGTGCAGGCGCGCGCCGACGAGGCGCAGTTTCAGCGGCGCGCGCAGGCCGTCGAAAAGGAGCGTGCGATCAAGGAAAACGAACTGGCGACGGAGCTGGAGTTGGAGCGCCGCCAACAGGAACTGATCCGCAAACGCGGCGAGAACGCGCTGCTGCAGGCCGAACAAGAAGCCGCCAGCCAGCGCGTGCAGATCGAGGCTGCGATCGAGCGCGCACGTCTGCAAACCGAGGCGAGCGCCGATCAGACCCGCATCAACGCCCGCGCAGAGGCCGATGCCGCGCAACTGCGGGCCGAGCAGCAGGCCGCAGCGATGCAGACTCGCCACGACATCTGGACGCGTACGCCCACCGCCGCCGCCACCGCGATGGCACTGTCCGAGGTCGCCGGTAAACTGCAGAACATCGGCCACCTGAACATCACGCCGGACCTGTTGGCGCAGAGTTTTGCGCAGATGGTGCGGGATAGTGGCGACAAGTAGGGAAGTCCGGCGCGCATCCGGGAAACGATCGGGCTGACCGACTCGTGCTCGAAAGCTGCCGGCTTTCATACTCGCCAACGGATCGCTACAACCTTTCGACTCCTGAGCTTCCGCACCCGCCCACATGTCCCTCCCCCGCATCGTGCTGGTGACCCGGATGACGCCGCTGGAGCTGCTGCTGGAGCGCTTTGGAACGCGTGGCCAAGCGGAGTTCTACTTACGCTCGCGCGGCCAGGACCTCAGTTTTGCCGACCGCGTGCATGGTCGGTTGTGCGCGGCGCTCAGCTCGGTCCAGAGCCAGATCCCGGCGCAGCAGCGCACCGTGCGCATCGATCGGACCGATCTCGATCGTTTCTTGTTCGCGCCGGACGACATCGTGGTGATCGTTGGCCAGGATGGTCTGGTGCCGAATGTCGCGAAGTATCTGCGTGGGCAGACGGTGATCGGCATCAACCCCGATCCCGCCGAATACGACGGTGTGCTGTGTCGACACGAAGCCGTACGCATGAGCGGCTTGCTCGCCTTTGCCTGCAAGCAGGCACCACATTCGCCGTACCGGATCGAGGGCCGGGCGATGGCGCTGGCACGGCGTGAAGACGGCCAGGAATTGCGCGCGCTCAACGAAGTGTTCATCGGCCATGTCAGTCACCAGTCGGCGCGCTATCGCATCCAATGCGGCGAGCAGAATGAGCGCCATTCCTCATCGGGGGTGATTGCTGCCACCGGCACCGGCGCCACCGGCTGGGCGCGGTCGATTGCCGAGCAGCGCGGCATTCGGACCACGCCACCGGTTCCCACCGATCCGCGACTGGTCTGGTTCGTGCGTGAGCCCTTTCCAAGCATCGCCACCGGCACCACCGTCAACTATGGCCAGACCAGCAGCGAACGTCCGCTGGTGCTGCAATCGGAAATGGACGAGGGCGGCGTGCTCTTCGCCGATGGCATCGAAACCGACCGCGTTGAATTCCTGAGCGGCCAGCGCGTCGAAATCGGCATCGCGCCGGAGCGGCTGCGCCTGGTGGTTTAGTCGCTCGCTCTCGCCCATCGAACGAACTTGCAAAGACACCCCCCGCCTGCGGACCGACAACATCGCGGGCGACGATGCCGGCGACAGCGTTGAGATCCTGCGCATAGCAGGTAGGGCGTCACGCCAAGCTGGGAAAGGCCTGCAATCAACTGACGCAACTCGCTCGCTCTATCGTCGTGATCGCCCTTGAATAGATCCGCAACCATAAGCGGACTTGCTTGGCCCTCAGCAAGCCTCTTTGCCGCAGACGCAACGGTCAGACCAGTAACCTTCCTGACCAATGAGACTGCTCGTGGATCGTGCGTCGGCGCCGCAACTGACAAACGAATCTTCGGCATCAGAACTCTTCCGGATAGTCTAGATTTCCTATCACTCAAACTCACTCTGATCAAACTTCAGCGTCCGCGCGTTCTCGCGCACCGCTCGAAGGGTTGCTTCGTCGAAGCCGTCGGCTTGCTCTACATCGATGTCAACCTTGATGCGAACCTTCGCTTTTGGGTTGGCAGTAAACAGTTGGACGATCTCGTTGGCGACGGTGGAGAACTGCAGGGCGCACCGGACTGGGTCCAGCGTCAGGTTGCCGAAGTACTTCACCGGGCGTGACTGAGCGGGTTCAGTGCCAACGCCACCGGGGGGCGGTACTGGGTCAGCGGGTATCTTTAGGCTCCCCAGGTCATCCGGCGGTTGAGGTTCCACATTAGGTCTTGGCGCCGATGCAGGCAAAGCTGCCTCATAGGCCGTCGCGTGGCCAGGTTCTATCAGAAGCAGTTCGTCCATCATCGGCGACGCGATTCTGCCGAACATAAAACCACGGTACTTGTCGTCGTCCTTTCCGAAGGCCAGCGCGAAGAAGTCGCGGCTGCCGGCGCCGGCAGCGATGGCGCTTTGCATGACGGTCGACCCACCCAGCCTTGGCATGTATAGATAGGCGCAGGTTTTCTGCCACACGTCCAACGCGGACGCAGTGGGAGCGCCTTCCTTCCAGAACCAGGTCTTCAGAAGGTTGTTGAGGTGCGTCGGTGCCCACTCGTCGATGACGAGTTCGTTCTCGCGGGCGGCCCTGGAAACCTCTTTGCCTAGCCCCGGCGCGGCGGGGTTGAGCGGGAAGGCCTCCCATTCAATCTCGGAAATGCCGCCGCCCTTGACGACCGACTGGCCGGGTGAGATCAACCAGCGGAAGGTCTCGCGGACGGAGCGGAAGACGCTTTCGCCGACTTGATCGCGCTGCTGCTCGGCCTGTCGTTGTTGCAGGTTGTCGAGCGTGATCCGGTTGTCTTTCACATCGGCGACGATGCTCTTCCAGGCCAGATGCGATCGGATCAGGTCTTTCAGATGCGAGACCTGATCTGCATCCGCCGCCAGGAACAGCAGGCGGTTTTGGCGCATGCGTGGCTGGTCGCCACGTTGCTTGAGGATGGCCAGCGCGGCCTCGCGGCCCGGGTTGGGGCCGGATCGCGTCCAGATGGCGGACGGTGGCAACACCACCAGACGCAGGCTGAAATCGTCCGAAATCTCGGATGCCGGCGTGAACAGATGTGCGGCCTGGAATGGTGCCGGCCCCATCACGCGGTTCAGTGCCTCGCGCATGGCGGCCAGTATGTCGTCGTCGTCGAAGCGACGCTTGCGTTCTTCCATTTCGCGGCGCAGGTTCGGCCGGACATCGAACCACCAGCGACCATTCCCCTTGTTGAGAAAAGTCAGGCGCCCCTCGATGCGGCCGAGTGCATCGCGGTAAATGTGCGGCGCCTGGTCCGGTTGCAGGCAAGCCAAAACGACCCGCGGCGTCTCCACGCCTCGCGCCATCTCGTTCATGCCGGCCGGCGCGCTGCCCAGGAAGACGGAGCGGCTGACCCGGCGACAGGCCTGGACAGTGCCAAACCGAGGCTCGAACTGCTCGATCGATGCCGGTTCGGAGCGTTCGCCATCGACATCGTGATCCAGTACCGGATCCCATCCGGGCGGCAGGTAGACGGTCAGGTCACTGCGCACGGTGGCGTCGTATATGGGAAAGCTGCTCGGCAAGATCAGCAGATCCTGATTGCCGTCCTGCCACAAGCGATGAATCACCTTGGCCATCAACTTGAGCACGCCGCGCGTGCGCTGGAAGTTCGGCAGCGCTGACCAGTCCTGGTACAGACGTTGAAACACTTCGGGATGAATCGGGAATGCCGCCCGCATCCGCTCCAGGTACTGCCCTTCCTGGGTCTCCCCAGGCAGCTCGCTGGCATGGGTCACGTAGTGATCGGCGAACGCACGACACACCGAGTCCGCGGCCGCGCGATCGGTGATCTGCGCGAACAAGCGCCGCCGCACGATCTCGAAAGCCTCTTCCGTAGCGACCGGCTTCCAGACGGCCTGCACGCGGCCAAAGTAGTGCTCGATCGCTTTGAGCGCAGCGATGCCGCGATCAGACCCGGCCTCGCGCTCAGACTCCGGCAGTGACGCCAGCATCAGCGCGTTCGGCACAGCTTTGAGTGCTTCCGTGAGCGACTGGATGAAGCTGAGGTTCGAATCGTAGGTGCCGCCGGCCAGCGGGCGACTGCCGTCGAACTGGCGAACGTAGGCGACCAGCTCATCGACCAGGATCACGCACGGCGAAGCTCCGGCAATCAATGCCGTCAGCACTTCCTTGCCCGGCGACGTGCCAGAACGATCGGACTCGGCAACCAGCGCGTAGCCGTCGGCTTTGCCGAGCTGCCACGCCAGTTCGCCCCACAGTGTCCGGATCTCTTGTCCGTCGACTCGCCGCGGCTGATTTGGCGCCAGCTTGGTGCCGTCGAGTACCGCGATGCGCGCCCGCGGCAGCTCAATCAATCCGACCTTGTCGAGGATGGCCGGAATGCCAGCCAGGTCCGACGCTGCCGCCTTGCCGCTGGCCAGATGAAACACCGCCAGCATGGTGTGCGTCTTGCCGCCACCGAAGGCCGTCTGCAACTGGATGACGGGGTCACCGCCCTTCCCCGCCAGCCGTCGCGCTACCGAGTCCAGCAGCAAGCGCATGCCTTCGGTAATGAAGGTGCGCTGGAAAAACAACACTGGGTCCTGGTATTCGGCGCTTGCCGTGCCGTCGTGCACGCGCGTGATGTCCGCGGCGAACTCGGCTTGCTGGAAGGTGCCCTTGTGAACGTCTTCGTGGGGTACGGCGATTTGGCGCCAAGGTTTGAGGGGCTTCATGAGTCACCGCCTGCGTAGTCCGACTTCCATATCGCCTTGGCACGTGCCGCCATGCGCGCTTGACGTGCCTCAATGGCCGATACAGTCCAGTCAGACGGGGCGTGTTCGCGCAAAGCCTTGGTCATCCGGTATTGACTCTGTTCGTACAGTTCCAGTTTCTGTTCGAAGGTTCGATTGCCCGCGTCGCGGTTCACACGCTTCTCCAGCAGGGTGAGATTGCCCAGTCGATAGGCGTACTGCGCCTGACGGTCTGGGGCCACACTGGCATCCCATTCCGCGCTCGGGTTTTCCGGCAGGATGTGTTCGATCGTGCCCGGGTCGGTGTTCCAATCGATCACGGGGCCACCGCCTGCATTGTCCAGGCGACAAAGAATGTAACGAGTGAGCTTGGCGGGTTGTCCACTCGTCTCCACCGAAAGCTCGGAAAAATCGCGCTCGAACTTGTCGTCCGAAGGGAACAGTTCGCGCATGGCCGAGTACGCTTGCGATGGATTGCTGATGGCCCCTGCCAGGATGTTCTTGGCGAGTTGGTGATACATCGGCTCCAGATCGTTCGGGTTCAGTCCGCTGACGATGATGTAGCGGAAGGAGAAGACCGAGATGAGCTTGAGCAACTTGACGAATTCAGATGGTTGCCACTGCCATCCAGCGAACAGAACCGGAATGTGCTGCCGCACCCGGAATAGGATCAGCTCGCGCACATGCGGCAACGCATCCGGCCTGTCTTTCCAGTACCCATGGTCGGCATCGCCGGCAGCAGCGAACAGTTCCGCGCGCCCCTCCAACTGGTCCATCAGATCAAACACATCGGCGCCGGTCTGCACACGATCGCGCACCAGCTTGAACAATCGCTGCTGCCGGATCTTGGGAACCTCGCACAGGAGGTGATAGCGCAGGAATTCAGGGAACCGATCCTGACGTACGGTCGTAACGAGCCGCTGCCATCGACGTCCCAGCGCTTCCTGATCCTGCTTGCCCCGCACCCGGGCGAAAAGGTAGTTCTTTAGCAGGTCCGTCGCCGACAGCTCGAGACCACGAGCATTCAGGGTTTCGAAGACCGTGTAGGCATTGAGGTCATCCTCCACCGTGATCAGGATGAACAGCAACTGCCGCGCAACGGCTTCGTTCAACAACCGCGCGAGCGCTTCCCCCGAATTCGCGATCGCTTTCTCGGCCGCCATTCTGCTCCTGAAGTACTCGAAGCATCGCCACAGCGCGCGGTTGGACACCGGAAGACTGCGTGGGTTTGGCGGCGCTCTCAGCTGTACCAGATAGTCTTGGTAGAAAGGATCGTCGGTGGCGTTGAGGAACAACTTGCTCGATTCGGTCAACAGCGCCGGGTCCTTTTCACCGATGAACCGCGCACGTAGATGACGCGCACGCTCGGTGTTTTCTTCGCGCTCGGTTCCGCGCGCGGCAAGTTCCCTGAGGTGCCACAGAACGGCCAACGCCAGCACGCTCAGGGTGGCAATGCGCTGTTGGCCATCGATGATCAGAAACTCACGATCCGACTGACCTTCGACGACCAAAGCACCCATGTAGTGGCGATCGTCTGGCCGCGTCAGAATGTCAGTGATGTCGGCCCACAAGTCATCCCATTGTTCCTCGCCCCAGGAATAGTCGCGCTGGTAACGAGGCACCTTGTACGTCTTGCCGTTGCCGATCAGCTCCAGAAAGCTCCGCGTCTCGGTCTTGAGCAAATTGGCCTTGGCCATGGCGGTCCTCAGAAATCCATTGTCGATTGTGCCCCGATTTCGCCGGCGTCGTGCGATGCCGTCTCGATCGCGTGCCAGGCGGTGACCAGTTCGTTGTAGTGGCGTGCGTCTTCGGCCCAGCCTTTACGCTCGCACTGGGTGTAGAGCCAGAACGCCAAGCGACGGATGTCGCCACCGCGTTCCGGCATTCGGGCTAGCAACGCGCCAGCAGCGGATTCGCCGCCTTGGTTGAGGGCGCGGATGAGTTGGTGCAGGGCTTCCCAGACCGGCGTGCGCTGGTCGGTGCGTGGGTCCCAGTCGCTGGCATAGTCAGCGGGCTTGTGCAACTTGACCTTGCCACCCTTGGCGGAAATCACGCCGGCTTGTTCAACGGCGGCGACGGTGGTGGCTTTTGCTTGCGCCAGTGTATTGGCACTGCCAAATTCTCCAGCTGACCAGCCGACGTCCTGGAACCAGCCCAAGCAAAAGTTGGTGTCGGCGTCGAAGTTCTCACCACCCAACACTTCGTCGACCTGCTTGTTGATCAAGGTCAGCGCAGTGTGCACGGTCATCGGCTCACCGTTGGCTTCCAACACCGCCGAATACTTCGAGAACACCGCCATGCCAGGGCCAATGGCCGACTGGGCAAGGTCTACCGGGGTGATCGGTGAAAGACCTTCGCTGCCGCCGACCATTGCATCCAAGGCTTCTCCCAGGTGCTCCTTCAGTTCACGCAAAAGGTCCTTTCGCGAGATGGTTGGCGCATCGTCAGCGCGCCGATTGCACACCAGGATGATGCTGGAGGCAAGCGCGTTGGTACCAATTCCAATGCTCCGGGCGTCCCGCTCTGTGCGCATCGGCCAAGTCCCGCCGATCGCGAATCCAGCTCGAATCACCGCAGCTAGAAAGGTCTCCCACCCAGTAGATGACGTGCCACAGGCGGCTGTGGAGGACTGCTTAAAGGCGTAGTAGATCGTGACCGGGAAGGCTGGATGCGCCTGAAGCGCAAGGTTATGCATCGCCTCGGTCATGCCATTTAGGAAGAAGCGCTCTGCGCCTTCCTTATTACCGTGGCGATAGGGCGTCGCAACCAGTTCTTCCGCTTTCGGTACTGCCATCGTGGCTAGCAAGGTCGGAAAGATCGGACGCAGACTGCGACGCAGCCAAACATAGAAAAAATCTGATAGATCAGCGTACCCAATGTTGTCGTAGTAGGGCGGATCAGTCGAAATCACCTTGCGTGCCGATATTTTCTGGGTTTGAGCATCCCCATGCACAACAACTGCAAAGCCTGACGCAGCGACGCCGAGTATTGCTCGGCTGATTCCTTCCAATGAAACCCCAATATCACCTGCTGCAGATGCAAATGGGTTTATCTCTGCGAAATCCCAGACCATCGGAAGCGCTTGGCGAGCAAATGTCGTCTTTGCCTGATCTCGCGTTGGACTCCATACGACAAGCCCACTCCCGTAATCCGCAACCTTGTCAATTGCCAGAGCGAGATAGGTCGTAACGCCATCTGCATAGGCGGTCGCTCCCATCCCTCCCCCATCCAAGCCAAGACCATCGTCGGACATACCGGCGGCCAACGCGGCGGCGCGGATGCGCTCACGAGCCTCGGCGACGAGGTCCGAGAACGTGGTCAGCGCGACGAGCTGGCGCGAGGTGAAGAGATCGCCCCACCGCATTAGGCCGTAGCTGTAGCAGGTCCCACCGGTCAGACGCGAAGGGACGTCGCCGTCAGGCCTCCAGGTCGGATGGGCGGATCCCGCAATCTGCTCCGAAACGTCGTCCGGCGACAGGTAAACCCGTGAGCGTCGACCTTCCGCCACGATGGCCATCAGCCGCTGGCCCATGCGGCCGGACTGTCCTTCAGACTTGATGTAGTCGCCGGTGATCGGTGTCCCTGACACCAAGCAAAGAAAATTGGAACCTCTGCCCGGCGCTTTGGTTCCCCCTTTCGCACTTGCCGGCAGCCTCCGCCGCCCGTCCGACACCTTCACCTCGAAGTAATAGCCGCCGCGTTCGATCACCGGCTCCACCCAGGCTTCCTTGCCGGCCTTGGTGGACAGCAGGAAGGTCGACGCCAAAGGCACTTCGATGTGCGCATAAGCCGGATTCGGGCTGTGCACCGTTCGCGCCCACAGCCAGGCGATCACCGTCAGTTGTTCACCCACCAGCGGCTTCAGGTCCGGGCGCGCTTGAGCCATCGCCTCGGTGATCTCGACCTTGGGATACAGATGCCCGATGCGCTTCTCGGCCTCGGTTCGCATCCAATGTCCGTAGCGCCGTACATCCTCCGCCAGCCCACGCGCACCCGGCCAATCCTCGTGCATCTCGCGCGTCTTGCGCTCGGTGGGTTCCGCCGCCACCGGCTCCGGGCCCACCGGCTTGCGCCCAGCGAACTTCGGCGGAATCTCGATCATCGCCTTGTTGATCAGCACCGCCACCGGGTTCAGGTCCGAGGCATGCGCCTCCAGCCCCAGCCGCTGCGCTTCCAGCGGAATCGCGCCACCCCCGGCAAACGGATCATGAAATGCCGGCAACTTCTCCGGATTGAACAGCTCGGCCGCCTGCGGATGCCGCTCGTTGAGCTTGCAGGTCTCCCGCCAGCTCTTCCAGATCTCCGCCCGGGCCTCGGCAAGCACCGCCTCGTTGTTGGTGTTCTCCCACTTGACCAGCTTGCGGATGATGTTGAACAACCGCTCACGCTCCAGCGCCGCGTCCTTTTTGTTCACGCCGCGCTGAAAGCCCGCGCCGGATTCATAGCCAGGGTCGTTGACCAACTGCGCAAACAACACCGCCCGAGCTGCGGCCAACGGCCGCCGCGCCCACCACAGATGCAGCGTGCTCGGATGCCCATGCCGGATCGACTTCTCACGAGCTGATGCAATGTTGATGTCGTCGAGAGGCAGTGCCACTTCGATGAGCTTCTTGGGGGCGCGGATCGGAGTCATACCAACTGAGGAGCCTGTTGTTGGAGCACGGTTTCAGCGATTCGTCCAAAGTACTGACGTGTAAGGCTGAAGAAGCGACTCAGGCGAGTACCGGTCGGCACCAGATCCACAGCGGCCAGATCGGGCAAGTTCCAGTTCTTCTGCTGGTGTTCCTCCCACAGCTCATCGAGCTCTTTCCACCAATTCCGGCGCAGGATTACCAGATATGGGGCATTGAGATTCAACAGAGTGATCGTGTAGTCCGCTCGCTGGAAGTCCGGTTCGCCAGGATTGCCTGCAGGAACAACACGTCCATCGGACAGATAGACGAAGAAATCCCTGCAACCCGGCATATGGGGAGAAACAAATTGCTGGAAGTTGACAGCTCCGCGCTTACCGGCAGCATGGCCTCCGAAGACATCCTTCTTGTCACGGCTCGCGAGATCGTCACTCGACAGCGCACAGGCTGCCAAGTTCTGGTAGTCAAAGGTTCGTGCAGGGTCTGCGCTCTTGTTGACTACATGCTCGATATGCGCGCCGAGATTGAGCTCGTCTGGGTTGATTTCGCTGTAGCAGCAAAGTTGGTACTGCTCTTCGCGCAATTCAGCCAGCAAGGCGTGTTTGCCCGCCAATCTTTGCCAGAGCCTGGTGGATTCAGCGCTGGTTGACGGTGGGCTTCGGTGCTGGCGAATCAATGCACTGGTACCAACGCCCGCGAGGCAAATGTACCTCATTGCGTGAGCGCCTTTTGCCTGGCGATACTGCGCTGCAGACGCAACAGCTGGGGGTGGTGAACTCCCAAAACATCGCGCAGCTCCGACATCAACCGCAACGCATCTGCGGAGTCAAAGGCACCTCGATCCACCAGTTCTGTCAGCCGCTGCAGATCGCCCTTTTCGACGATCGGGGGCTGTGGGTCTACATGCATCACGCCCAGCATCACATCACCACTCGGCTCGCCATAAGTCCTTGCCAAGGGTGGCTCGGCGATGAGCCTCCCCAACACATTCTGTCCGAGAACACGAATCTGCTCGCGGCGCACCGTACTCAAGACTTGGGGGCTGTGCGTGGTGACGATGAACTGCACCTTGGGAAACGCCTCGAGCAGGGAGGACAGAACGGTTTGCTGCCATTCCGGGTGCAAATGCATGTCAACTTCGTCGATCAGAACGATGCCATTTGCACTTGTCGCGGCAAACGGCCCAAGGTTCGGGTTGAGCTTCACCATCCGAAAGGCAATGTCAGCAACTAGGGTGAGCATGCTGCGAATGCCGTCGCTGAGCATGCCGATGGGAAGTTCGCCGTATTGCGGATGCTTGGCGACGATTTCCTCGCGTTCGACACTGAAGGTGACATCGCCCCAGCCAGTAGGCCGCAAGCAATGATTGATCGCCGTGCGAACCACTTCCAGCGCGTGGTCATGCTCGCCAGGGGATGGCCGCAGCCCTTCATTCTGCGCAAGAAGGCGCTGGTTCAACGCATTGATGCTCCAATAGCGGAACCAATCCGCCATCAAATGGAAATCAGAACCCGACTCAAGACAGTGGGTGTACCCGACCATGCGTGATGTTCTGGGCAACTTCTTGTAGGGCAAACGCCGCAGATTCCACAATCGATCTGTCGAATAGTAAGCAACCAGGGGAAGGCAGTACGACGTCGTGGGTTCGCCGTCCGCTTCGCGGCGGACACGGCTCTGGAGCTTCTTGCCAAAGTCCGTCAGACACGCTGCATCCCTACGAGTTGTTCGGGACTTGTAGCCGGCCAGTTGTCGCTTCCAGATCGCCGGTAGGTAGTCGACGCTGCCAGAAGCTTCCAACACAACGCCACCGTCTGCCAATTCCATCTGATTGGCGTTCCCAGATCGAACCCAACGGATGTCATCGCGCTCGAATCCACGATCCTTGCCGTCATCGAAAGCGCTGACATAGGGCCCTAAGGCCGTTGCAACGGCGTCAAGCACAGCAGTTTTGCCCTGCCCATTGTTGGCCACGAGCACGGTCAGACGCTCATCGAAGCGAATCTCAAGCTCCGTGAAGCAACGGAAGTTGGTGAGCTTTAGGCGTTCGATGCCAAGGCTGTTCATTTCGTGTCCTTCTTTGACTACGAGGCAGCGGCTTACCGCGTCGTCTGCCTACCAAGGAGCGCTTCCAACGAAATGCTCCTTGCTTCTTCGTTCCAATCAGGCGCCTGCGTGAACGGACGCGCGAGGTAGTACGGACCTTCAACTCTACCTTCCTCGTCAACAATAACGATCGCCAGCAGGAACTGATCCGGCTTATTGAGCGCGGTGTGGATCTCGTTCTTGGTCACGGTGACCGTCGGGGCGCCCTTCGCCCTACCCTTCACCTCGATCAAGCGTGCCTCAGGCATGCGGCCGTCGACCACCGGCGGATGTGAGGTGATGTCCCAGCCGAGCTTCTGCGCAGAGACATCCCGTGGCGAATGGCCCATCGCCTCTTCGGCACGGATCACCGCTTCCATGGCCAACTGCTCGATGCGGTCGCGGGCCAGTGGATCCTGACTGAAGGCACCGGGTGCCGGGCTGCGTCGGCTCGACAGCGCACCGGCGGGGACGACAAGCGCGCCGCCAACGATCAAGGGCGCCGCGGCCACGACGTGGCGCATGCGCTCGATTTCCTTTTCTCGATTGTCCAGGCGCGCGGTCAGCTCCTCAGCGCGACGCCGCAGCAGTTCGGGTTGCATCCGCGGCTGGCGCCCTGCCTTGACCTCGGCATCCAGCTCGATGGCGCGATGCGAAAGGTGCTGGACCTCGCGCGTCAGACGCTCACGGACGGCTTGGTGAATGCGATCCGCCTGGCGCAGCCGTCGACTGCGAGTTTCTTCATAGTGCTCAGGCACGATCTGCGTTGAAGCGTAGGCCAGCGCGCGGCTTTCGATGCCCTGCTGGAGCCATTCGGCGGCCAGCAAATCACGCACAGCGATCAGGTCTTCATCGCTGGGTTCGGATAGATCCAGGTGCGGCGCCCAGCCAGCAAAGGCCATCTCACCGGTGGGCGTGGCGGTCAGGAACTGCACGCGCCGGGAGATGGTGCCGGCATCGCGCCCGCTGCCATCGCGGACGCTGTGATCGATCATCAGCAGCAGCTTGGGCTCGGTGCCCTGATCATCGGTATCGATGAGCACGCAGCCTTGCTTGAGCGTGTTGCGGTGCTGTTCCAAAGTCAGGTCCAACACCGCAGCCATCAGCGGATGCGCCGGATGCAGCAAGTCGGCCGGAGCGCGGCCGTCCGGCCGCACATCGTTCTTTTCGAAACAGATCCGGTGATAGTCGCGCAGCACCGGGGTGCGTGTGGCCCCTATCTGGCGGTCGCGCTCGCGGATCGCTGCGGGCACGTGCGGTACTTCGAAGCGACCGGATTCCTTGGCGCGCAGCTCGCCGCCCAGGCGCTTGAACGCTTCGGTGAAAAAAGCACGGATGAAGTACGGCTGCAGCTTGCGCGCTTCCGCCTTGTCCATCTCGTCCTTAATCGCATACAGCGACTCCAGCGACATAGTGTTTTCGACCAGCGCGTTGCGTTCGAAGATGGCCTTGAGCTTCGCCGTGTCCAGAGTGTTGTCGATAACCTCGTAGAGCTTGGCTTTGGTCTCCGGGAGATCGCCATAGCGGATCGCCTCGATCAAGAGATCCTTGAGCGACTGGTTGTCGAAGGCCTCGCCGAGCACGTCGAACACGCGGCCACCAAGGGCCTTCTTCTCGATATCGATCTTCTCGAACAGGCGTTGGAACACCGCGCCTTCGCGGGTGTCCTGCGCCACCAGATTCCACAGATGACAGACCTCGCGCTGACCGATGCGATGGATGCGGCCGAAGCGTTGCTCGATGCGGTTGGGGTTCCACGGCAAGTCATAGTTGACCATCAGGTTCGCGTTCTGGAGGTTGACGCCCTCCCCCGCCGCGTCCGTGGCCACCAGCACCAAGACTCGTTTGTTCTGGCGGAACTCCTCTTGAATCTTGCGCCGCTCATCGCGGTTGGTACCACCATGGATGGTGACGACGGCTTCCTGTGAACCCAGGAAATCGGTGATGCGTTCCTTGAGGTAATTCAGTGTGTCGCGGTGCTCGGTGAAGAGGATCAGCTTGCGCCGATTGCCCTGCCCGTCCCGCATGGCGGGCTCATCGTGCAGGATCTTCGATAGCTGATCCCACTTGCGGTCGCTGCGCGATTGGACGATGCCGTAGGCCTCCGTCTCCAGCGACTTCAACGTAGAAATCTCGGCTTCCAGCTCCGCTATCGTTTCCGATGCCGTGGCTTGGTCCACCACCTGTTCGGCGAACTCCTCGAAATCCTCCGGACTGAGCGAGTCTTCCGCTTCGTCCAGATTCTCGGGAACGTCAATCAGCACTGCCTTGTAGGTGGCCGTCGGTTGCGCGATGCGCTGGCCGCGTGCCGTCAGCTTCAACTCGTCGTAGCTCTCTTCCAGCCGTCGACGCCGACGACGCAGCGATTGAAAGATCGCTTCCGGGCTCGACGCCAAGCGTCGTTGCAGGATGGTCAATGCGAAACCGACGGTGCCCGTGCGTCCGTTCTGCAGATTCGCCGCCCGGTTCATCTCATTGCGGACGTAATCGGTTACGTGGGAGTAAAGGGCCTCTTCGCGAGGGGAAAGCTGGTAGTTAGCGGTATAGGCCAGGCGTTCCGGGAACAGGCGAGTTCCGTCAAACTTGAGCAGGTCCTCCTTGACCATGCGTCGCATCAGATCGCTGACATCAACGCTGCGGCCTCCCTCGCGAAACTTGCCATAGAAGCGATCAGTGTCGATGAGCGACAGAAACAGCTGGAAGTCCTCTTCCTTGCCGTTATGCGGTGTCGCGGTCATCAGCAGGAAGTGCCGGGTGATCGATCCCAGCAGCTCGCCAAGCTGGAAGCGCTTAGTCTTCTTGACCTCGTTGCCGAAGAAATTGGCCGAGAGCTTGTGTGCTTCGTCGACAACGATCAGATCCCAATGCGTTGACTTCAGCTTCTCCTGGAGTTCCTCGGCTCGCGACAGTTGATCGAGCCGCGCAATCACACGATTCGTCTCGGCGAAGTAGTTGCCGCTGGCGCTGCTCTCCTGCTTCTCCCGGCTAAAGATCTCGAAGTCGAGCCCGAACTTCTCGCGCAGTTCATCCTGCCACTGCCCACTGAGTGACCCAGGAGACACGATCAGGATGCGCTGCGCGTCGGACCTCAGTATCAGCTCGCGGATTAGCAGGCCGGCCATAATGGTCTTGCCGGCACCCGGGTCGTCCGCCAGCACAAATCGCAAGGGTTGGCGCGGCAGCATCGCTTCGTAGACAGCCGAAATCTGATGCGGCAGCGGCTCCACGTTGGACGTGTGCACGGCCATCATCGGATCAAACAAATGCGCCAGCTTGATGCGCTGCGCCTCCGCAGCTAGTTTGAAGTCCCTAGCGGATGCACCGAACGACCACGGCCGAGTGATCGTCGCCGGTTCGATGCTCAACTCATCCGAGCGAAACAACATTCGCTCCGCCGGCCGGCCATCGGCGCCCTTGAAGATTACGGTCACCGCATCCGTGCCCAGCCCATCGACCGCCATGACGGTCACGGGGCCAGACGGGTCAATGCCAGTCAAGACTGCGCCGCGGGAGATGGATTCGAGCTTCACGCGTCGGCTCCGATGAGTATGCCGCTTGCATCAAGCGAGCTGCCAATGCCTAGGGCGACTCGTGCGGGGGCCATCAGGGCCAAACCAAGCGATACGATGGCCGGGAGCCGGCAACCGATTGCGCATTGGTCGTATGTTGGATGGGAGGCTAGAGTCACTGCTACCTGCGTGTACTAATCTTTGCCCACATCATAGGGTTGAATCGTCGCTTGCGGCGGAAGCCTTAACGTCGGCGACGTTTCGTCTTCAGTCGCGGCAATAACCCGCGCCGCGAGCCCCCTACCCATACCTCCCCAACGCCGCCGCCAGCATCCCCCGCATCTGCTCGCGCAGCTCCACCGGCGCGAGGATTTCGGCGTCGGCGCCGTAGCGTTGCACGTCCATCAGCAGCTCGCGCGGGTTGGCGTACGGGATGGTGAGTTCGAGGCTGCCGTCGGGCAGGACGCGCTGGCGTTGCGCGGGGTGCCAGTGCTCGTCGGCAATCCAGCGGGCGGCGTGTGGGGTGAAGCGGATGACGGCGGTGGCGATGATCGGTCCGGCGAAGATGCCGTATCCGGCGGCCTGGTGGGTGTCGAGCTGGGCGGCGGGCAGTTCGATGGCGGCCTCATCGCTAAGCTCCGGTTTGCGGATGCGGTCGAGGGCGAAGCGGCGCAGGCTGTTTTGCGTTGGGTCCCAGGCGTCCAGATACCAGTTGTCGCGATGGTGCGTGAGGCGCTGCGGGGAGACCTGGCGTTCGCGCTCTTCTTGTGTGGAACGCGCCTGATAGACAAAGCGCAATTGGCGGCCTTCGAGCACGGCTTCGGTGACGATGCGAAAGACTGTCTGGTTGCCTTGCCGCGCCTGGGTGCGCAGCACGCGCAGCCGGTGCAGACGGCGGGCTTTGTCGCCCAGCAGTTTGTGAATGCGCGGCTGCAAGGGGCCCAGCGCCTGACTGAGCAAGCCGGCGCCGCTGCGCTGAAGGACTTCTTGGGCGAGCATCAGCGCGTACAGCTCGTCTGCGCTCAGCCACACGCCGGGCAATTGGAAGGCGCCGGATTCGCGATGCACATAGCGCCAGATGCGCCCCGGATCGCCTTCGTGGACCAGCGGCGCGCCTAAGGAATCGCGCATGAAACTCAAATCCCGATACAACGTGGAGCGCGAGCACGCCGCTTCCTGCATCAGGCGGTCGTTGCTAAGGCCGTAACGGTTGCGCGTGAGCAATCCATGCAGCAGGGCAATGCGTTCTGTGCGTTCCATGGGGCGCGGCGTTTGCAGGCGGCTGGGGCGATCCTGCTTGCGCGATGGGCGGGTGACAAGGGGTTCGGGAGTGGGTGCGTTTGGTGTTCGCGGGACGGCCAAGATCGTTCGGATCTCCTGGATCCGGCTCCGCCGCCTGCGCGCGTTGGCTTCGCGCATGCGACCGCTGGGCCTCAAGACCAGGCGGTACTTGTTCGTCGGCATCGAGAGCCGGCTAGTGCAGAAAGCACCCAAGCGGGTAGGCTGTGCGCCGAAATCGCACGCGATGATCTCCGCTCGCTGGGCCTTGAAATCGTTGAACTTACCATTGCATAAGGATTCATTGGACGTCCTCGGTTTCGCGAGAATTTGCGAGATTTCGAAGACGCACAGGGACGTGCTTATGGTGTATCAGTGTGGCGAAGCAACGGCGAGACAGGGGGCGCAATGATCGCTGGGTGTTTTCCTACTGCGTTGGTCTTTATCGATTTCGCTAGAAGTGCAACTAGTGTCGCGCTGGAAAGCGTGCCGTGGCTCCTTAACTGCCATGGGTCCTGGCAAGCGCGTCCTGCATGAGATCACTGGACGAGACTTGTCGCCGTTTGCATGAGCATTTTCATGCGCTCAAAGCGTCCCGTGTTCGAAACTCCCAGGCGCCCGTCTACGTACTGGAGCATCCGCTGTCGGCCGAGGAGTGCGCGGAGTTGACGAAGCAGCTTCGCTGGGATTATCGGAAACTCGGTGCACGACAGGACCATTGGCTCGGCTGGCTTGTGGCTGCGACGGAGTTGGGCTACTCCTACAGCGGCTCCGATTACTGGCCGCGCCTGCAGAAGCGTGTGCCCGAGTGGGAATTCAGCGACCGCAATCGCCTCGCGCGATGGTTCGAGCGGTTCGCCAAGGAGTACGGCGGCGCGCGGCCAAGCGGCGCGTGGGCGGCGCAGTTCTGCCTCATTGCATGGCCGATCACGCACGCGATCCTTCCGACTGACCTGCAGGTACAACTAGCACGCGCGATTCACAACGCTCGCCATTACCTCTTCGGTATTGATGCTCTCGATGACGAGGAGGTGGGCAAAACTATCGCCCGGCATTGGGTCCCGCACGGTGACAGGTTCGAACGATTGCTGCAGCGCGAAGCCTTCGTTGGGTCATTGGTGCGTATGTTGCTCCAGCCAAAGGCGAGCCAGGACGGGTTAGCTCAACACACCTTGCGGCGCATCGTCGCAGACGTGAGCTCGAAGGCTGAGGCAGAGACTCTCCTTAGCGATGTGCGCGCGCTCTGCCGTCCAGAGATCCGCGTGGCGACGCCAGCGATGCGGGCGAAAGAGAGTGCGGTTGCCCGGCCGCGCTTTTGCCCCGATATCGTTCTCGAAAAAGATACCAACGGTCATTGGCAGCCGTTCGTATATCCCAGCTCAGCCATTGGCTTGATAGCGGAAATGCCGTCACTTGCGCGGTCGATGGATCAATTGCGTTTTTCGGTGTCCGGGAATCACACGCAGGCTTTTTCGGCGCGTGAGCTCTGCAACGCCGCTCCTCGGAAGCGCCCGCTCGGCGGTTTCCCTAAGCCTGGAAATCCCTTGCTGCACTTCTTGCCGTCCGACGCGCCGGACGCGGCACTGCTGACCCGCGATTGCATCTTGGCACCTCGCGAGTTGTGGGTGTTCAAGGTTCGAAGAGATGGCAGTGCATGGTTGCAATCGACACCCACGCTGTTGCCCGGAGCGAGTTATCTCGTCGGCACATTGGACAAATCCAAGATGTTGCCCGGCGACACACTTGATCGCCCGATGGGAGACCTGCGCCTGGCCCAGCTGAAGATGGACGCCGTGCTCACCGAGGCGGACCGCGCCGCTTTCCGCACAGCCGGCTTCGAGGTCGTGCAGCGCACTGTGCTTCATCCCTGGGGAATCTTGCCGCGCGTCTGGCGTGAGGATGGTGTCGCCGAGTATGTGCACGGTGAGCCCTTGCTACTTCGTGTGGAACGTGACCGTGAGTTTGTGGCGCTGCGCGTCACTGTGGACGCGGAACCGTCGCGCGAGGTGCCGTGCGCGAAAACCGGCGACTTCCTGCTGGAGATTGCCGGATTGACTCTGGGCGATCATGAGTTATGCATCGACACGCTGATGGTGGAGCGCACGAAAAAACTTGTCACGACCTCTAGTGTCACCAGCGCGCTGCTACATATCCACGTGCGCGCGCCGAGCGTCTGGCAACCTGGGGTCCTCCCGCAGGAGGCAATGGCAATTTCGATGGGGCCAGAAGGTACGACGCTTGAGCAGGTCCTGAGCGGGGTGGCCGACCTTAGGGTCGAGGGCACCGCTGACGACATGATTAACGTCACCTTGCTCGTAATCGATGGTGGCGGTAATCGCCACGAGCACCATGTGCTGCATCTTCGCCCTCCTATTGCAAGTTCCGATTGGCACGAGAAGCTCGATGTTGCGACTAGTGATTCGGAACTGCCGTACCACGCGTTGGGGGCAACGCAGGCGGCGTTGTTAATTGTCAGCCAACGCTTCGGAAGCCACCGCAAGGATTTGACCGTGTTCCCGTCGCCGCTGCGCTGGGTGCTGGCCCGACAGCGTGCTGGTTTCCAAATCCAGTTACATACAGACGATGACGCACCGGCGCAGGTTCGCTTTTTTGGTAGGGAAACCCCTTCCGTCGAAGAACCGATTGACTTCACGAACATCTTTGGGGGCATACCGGCGCGTGATGGACTCTATCTGGCCCGGCAGCGCGAAACCGAAATCCTTCTAGACGTCTCCGCGCCGCCCGCGCAACTCACGGGATTTCAGGAACTCGCGGGCGCACAAATTGATGAGGGCGATGCGCTTCGGCTCCTGACCTCCTTGACCCTCTGGTCGAGAGCAACAACCCTCGGTCGCTTGGCGAGGTTGCGCCATTCCCAAACGGTCAAGAAGCTGCGCACTCGCCTGGTCCACGTCTTGGCTGGCAAGGCATGGATGGATCAAGAGCAGCTTCTCGGAAATCGTCGCCTGCTCCGCGATCTCGATGATCTGGTCATTCCCAAGATGCCCAACTATGGGCGCGCCTTAGGGCTGCTGCGTGGTTCTCGAGACCCCAAGGCGGCAAGAAACAAGTTCTTTAGCGCCTCGGACCAATTCTCTGTGAGCAAGTACCCCGCGCTTGTTGAACTGGCATGGCGGCTCGTGTTCGATCCCCAGCTGGCACATGAGATGAAACTGCTTGACGACAGCCTCCTTGACCCCGCGCTGCCTGCTCTGGTTCGTGGCGCACGATTGATCCAGTTGGGTATGGACGAAGAGATCGCGTTGTGACAGATCTTCGCATACATGCCGTGAGCGACTCACCGCTCGATGTGCTGAGGGCAAGCCTCAACTTGCGCATCGGAATGAATTCCGACGCGGATTGGACGACTGTGGTCTGTGTTGTGCGTCGCCTAGCCGCGATCCACGCGCCATGTCCCCGTCGGCAGCTCATCGTCCAGGCCTCCAGCGCGTTGGCGGGGGCTTTAAGCGATGGGGGCACCACGGCGTTGCATGAAGCTATCGATGACCTCATCGCGGGAGGCGATCTGACCGAGCAGGAGGGCCTGCTTGTCGACACGGAAGAAGCACCTGTGCTGATCTTCCTGACCGCACCTCGATTCGCGCGGACTCTGGGCCGACTGTACCTACGTGGCGTGGCGGCCGACGACGCCCCGTGCCTTCCGCGCGTCGTAAGCACCGACATGGTCTGTTCGGGATCGCTTCGGTACCTTGAGAGCGTTGACGTAGAAGCCAGTGCCGACCTTCTCGCCAAGCTCGGCCTGTCGGAAGAGGACCTCGACCGCAGCACGCGAGATGACCATGCCTTGCAGGGCGAGGCACTGATTGCGCACTATCGCGCCCTGCTGGGGATGAGTGACCGGCTAGAGCGCGCGGAAGGCTTCCGCTGGCTGGCAGCCGGCGGTGGCACGCCCTATCACCGACGATGGGAGGACGCGCCCGCCGCGCATGGCTTGCAGATCGGGCGCGTGCCCCAGTTCTATGGGGCCGATGCCTGGGTCGTGGCCGACCACGATGCGCGGCCGGCGCGTTTCCTGCGCCTGCCATTACGTGAGTTGCGCGATGACCGCGGTTGCGATGCGGCATGGCGCCTGCAACTGGCCATTGATCGTCACCAGGGCTCGCCCGACCAATACCAAGTCCGGCTTGACGAAAGCGTCGCACACCTGAGGGTGGGCTTTCCGTTGCCCCAACGCGAGCGTGCCCGACTGTTGCATCTGGGAGGTACACGTCCCAGCACATCATTGCCATATGACTTTCGTCTTCAGCGCGATGTGCTGATGGCAGCCCGCCAAGTGCTTGATGCACTCGGATTTTCAACTTTGACGGATGTTTAGGCATGAACGACGCCTCGATCCACGGTTTGGCCCAAGAGTTGCGCGATACCCTGATCGGGTACATCGAAGCGACGTATCACATCAGCGACCCAGATCTGCTGCGTCAGCGCACCGCGGCCTTGGAAACGCTCGGTGTTATCCACCAAGCCCCCTTTCTGGAGTCCACGCCTCGCTACCTCCCGGGCCCGCACTTCGAGGAAATCGCACGGCTGCATCCGGCTGCGCTAGAGGCACTGGTAGCGCTCTCGACGCGGAATGCTCACGGCAAATCGGTGCTTTTCAATCCTCCGTATGTTCACCAAGCCGATGCCATCACCCAAGGCGCCGTGGAAGGCAAGAACCTCGTCATCATGACTGGTACCGGTTCGGGCAAGACTGAGTCCTTCCTGATGCCTGTACTGTGCAAGCTGGCCGAAGAAGCCAAGGACCGGCCAGCGCAGTTCAAGAGGCCGGCGGTTCGTACCATGGTGCTCTACCCCATGAACGCGCTAGTTAATGACCAGCTCTCTCGCCTGCGCAGCATGTTCGGGGATCCGCGCATCGTCGCGTTGTTCAAATCCTGGGCGGGACGGCCCGCGCGGTTTGCGCGATACACCAGCCGCACGCCGTATGCCGGAATGCGCACCGCAAAAGGCGACTTGCGCAACCTGAGATCTTTCGGTCATTTCTATGTGTCGCTCGCGGAAAAGGCCGCTGGGGGCGACTCCGACGCCCGCTCGCTCGTGGAGGACTTGAAGTCGCGCGGAAAGTGGCCAGCCAAGCCGGATGTATCCGCCTGGTTCGGCGCACCCGGCTCTAGATGGGAGGACGCCGCGCGCCGCGCGACGCGCGCCGTCACTCTTCCGGACGACGCTGAGCTCATCACGCGCCACGAAGTGCACAGGGCGCCTGCGGACATCGTTGTCACTAACTACTCGATGCTCGAGTACATGTTGATGCGCCCGGTGGAGCGAGAAATTTTCGACCACACTGCAAGTTGGCTGGCAGCGTCTAGGGGAAACCGGTTCACACTGATTCTGGACGAGGCGCACCTGTATCGAGGAGCCGCGGGTACCGAGGTAGCGCTGCTGGTCCGGCGGTTGCGCGATCGCCTTGGTATCGACAACGAGCAGTTCCAGGTCATCTGCTCAACCGCGAGCTTTAGCAACCCAGAAGGCGCACGGGCCTTCACGGCCGAACTCACCGACACGGAGCTTGCGCAGGTCCGCTCAGTGGAAGGCACGCTCGCCCATCGTGAGCACGCGCGCGTGGGAAAGCCGCACGAAGCCCGATTGCTGGCATCTATGGATCTTGCGGCGTTTCACCATGGCGACGAGGTTCAGCGCCGCCTTGTGGTGGACCCGTTTCTGACGATGCAAGGCGTGGCTGGTGTCGGCTCGACGGCGGCGCTGCTCTATCGCGCGCTCTCCTGTTTCGGCCCTCTGGCCCATTTGGTCAACCTGACGATGGGCCACGCCCAACCTACCTCAGAGCTCCCCTCGATGGTGTTCGAGGGGATCTCGCCTCACGTCGCGGCCACTGCGACCCTGGCGCTCTCCGCGTTGGCAAGTTACGCCAAGGACGAAGGCGATGGAGCAAGCTTGCTGCCTGCCCGCGTTCATTCGTTCTTCCGCGGACTGCGCGGGCTTTGGATCTGCATGGACCCGAAGTGCTCGGGCAGCGCGGGCAAAGTCGCTGGTCGACTCTATACGCAACCACGCGAGCGCTGCGAGTCGTGCAATGCCATCGTCTTGGAGCTCTATACGTGCCGCTACTGCGGCACGGCGTATGCGCGTGGGTTCAGCCCGAACCCCGCCCACCCCACGATGGTTTGGCCCGAAGCCGGGACGCGACTCCACTTCGAGCAGGAGACGGCCGAACCGCTGTCGGCGATCGACTTGATGCTGAGCGAGCCACGGCTGGAGAACGCGACACCAGCGACGTTCGACCTGATCACCGGGGAAATCGACTGGCACCGTCCAACCGAGCGCACACGCACGGTCTACCTCGCGTCCATCCCGACCAAGCGGAAAAAGTCTGACGAGGAAGATGATGAGCCCGAGACTTCGGGCATCCCCGGCCGTTTCACGAAATGCGGTTCCTGCGGGGAAAGCAGCCATTACACCGAATCGCCCGTGCAGGATCACGAAACCAAGGGCGACCAGCCGCTTCAGAACCTCATCAGCCGCCAGCTCCAATTGCAGCCGCCGAGCCGCAAGCCGACCGAACTCGCCCCATTGGGCGGACGCAAAGTACTCGTGTTCTCCGATTCTCGCCAGGTCGCAGCAAGGTTGGCGCCCGTGCTGCAGGACCTTGCCTCCAAGGACGCGGTGCGAGCCTCGTTGGCGGTGGGCTGGCAGCAGATGGCGAAGCTACACTCGCGTCCATCGCTTCAACACCTTTATGCAGCCACCTTGGTCGGTGCACACATGCTCCGCGTTCGCTTGCGCCCGGCGCGCGAGGAGCATCGTCCCTTCGATATCTACGACAAGGTCGGTGACTTAGTCCGAGAGCGCGCGCATGAAAGGTCGGAGGGCATGTCACAGATCGTGCTCGATGTCTCCGGCTACGATCCTCCCGAAGCCCTGCTAGCAGCGATGGTGGAGTCGATCCAGCATGGCCTCACCGGACTGGAAGCACTCGCATTGGGCTCGCTGGGCCCGCGACGCGACTTGTTGCCGGAGATTGCCAATCTCCCGGACTTGCCGGGCGCTGCGGTCACAGCGGAAGAGAAGCGACAACTGTGCGTGGCGTGGCTTCGCGAGTGGAAGCGTTATGGCTTCTTCCTCAAGGAAATGCCCCCGGAGTGGACAACGACGGGCGGCGACTCGGACATCAAGGTGCGTACGCGTGGCGCTGCCTTTGATCGTTTTACGAAACTGCTGCCGGACACTGCGCGAAAGAAGTTCAAAGCCGATTGGTTGCCCTGGCTGACCAAGAAGCTTTGTCATCCTAGTGGGAAGCAGTTCCGATTAGCAGGGATACAGCTGGCGCTTGATTTGCAAGGTGAGTGGCGACGGTGCGAAGTGTGCAAGGTGCCGCAACGCCCCTGCGCGGCTTTCACGGTTTGCCTGAAGTGCAAGAGTCCACAAGTAGTCGCCTTCGACCCCGATCACGACGAGTATTTCCAACGCCGCAAGGGCTTCTACCGCCGCCCGATCACCGCGGCGCTCGATGGTCATCTTGAGGACATCTCATTGGCCCTGATAGCGGCCGAGCACACCGCGCAGCTCAATGCTGCGCAGCCGGAGGATGTGTTCTCCAAGGGTGAGCGCAACGAGTTGCTATTCCAGGACGTGATCGTGCCCTCCGACGATGAAAGTGGACTGCCGCTCCCTGCGGTCGACGTGTTGTCGAGCACGACGACGATGGAGGTTGGTATCGACATTGGGCAACTGTCGGGCGTCGCACTGCGCAACATGCCACCCTCGCGCGCCAACTATCAGCAGCGCGCCGGCCGCGCGGGCCGACGCGCCAATGCGTTGGCAAGCGTAGTCGCCTTCGCAGGCTCGGACACACATGACGAGCACTTCTTCACCAAACCTGCGGAAATGATCTCAGGACGCGTGGTCGATCCCACGCTAAGTCTGGACAACCCGGAGATCGCCGAGCGCCATCTGCACGCGTTCCTCCTGCAGGCCTATCTGCAATCTAAGCAGCTGGTGCCCAATGCGCAGCTGTTCGCTGTATTGGGGACCGTTGGCGATTTTCGCTCACACGGAACGGCGCTCAACATTCATGACCTCGAAGCCTACTTGCGACGTAACGAAGCGTTCCTGCGCGGGCGCGCCGAGCACATAGTGCCATTCAAGGTCGAACCCACGAGGCGCAAGCGCATGCTCGACGGGATGATTGCGACGCTAATCATCGCCCTAGAAAAGGCGCTGAACGACAATGGTGATTCGACGCCGCGCCCCGAGTTGGTGCCGGAATTCGACTCCAACGCCGATACGCCAGAGGAACCCGATGAACCCACGCCGCCGCGGCCCACTGCTGACAGCAAGATGCTGCTGGACCGTTTGCTTTACAAAGGCGTCTTGCCCCGATATGCGTTCCCGACCGACGTGGCAACTTTCCACGTCTTCGACAACGCGGAGAGCACCTCTTATCGCGCCCGCTTGAAGTACTCGCCCAGCCAGGGCATGACGGCCGCGTTGAGCCAGTACGCGCCCGGTAAGGAACTTTGGATCGACAACAAGATGTACCGCTCCGGCGCGGTGTATTCGTCGATGCGGGAGGAGCGTCCCAAAGCTTGGCACGACAAGATGCTCTACGCCGAGTGCCGTCGCTGCGGCTACTCGGATCGATGGGCCGTGGGGGGCACGGTCGAGCTCAAGGCGACTCTGGATTGCCTCGCGTGCAAGGGCGAGGCGACGCTGGGACCCGTCCGCTACTGGTTTCGCCCACCGGGATTTGCGCATCGACAGGATGTGGTGCCTGGCGTACGCCCAGACGTGATCATTCCTCCAAGCTACGCCACGCGCGCCAAGTTGACGCTGCGCTCAGAGGACGCAGAGGGTTGGGAACCCGTCAACGCTCGTGTGCGCGTGATCCCAGCGCGAGATCAGTTGCTGGTCAGTAACGTCGGCCCGGCACACGATGGCTTCGAATACTGTGTCCGTTGTGGGCTGATCGAGGCCAGCCACATGCACACCGGCCTCCTGGCAGGCGCCCACCAGAAGCCGTATCCAGACCCTGAGGATCAGCATTGCCCGGGCGCAGTTTCCCATCACATCGTCCTGGGTACAGACTTCTACTCCGACGTCGCCTTGCTGTCCTTGTCATTCGGCGCGCAAGTTCGTCTGCCACCGGGTGCTTCGGTCACGGGCGTGGCGCTGCGAACCCTTGCCGAAGCCCTTGCTCGAGCGGCGACCGAGTCCGTGCTGGAAATCGAGGCCGGTGAGATCGTGGCTGAGTATCGTCCGGCACTGACCGAGGCTGGCGTTCGCGGCGAAGAAGCCGAACTTTTCCTATACGACACCCTGCCTGGAGGCGCCGGCTATTCCCGCGAGGTGGCTCGGCAGACGAACGATCTACTCAAGGCCGCGTTGACGCGACTTGAGGAATGCCCCGACCAATGCGACTCATCCTGCTATCGCTGCCTGCGGACGTTCCGCAACCGTCCCGACCATCGGCAGATCGATCGGCATGTAGGAAGCGCATTGCTTCGCTACCTCATACAAGGTGAGCTCGCCCCGTTCAATCGTTCACGCATCGTGGCGGCTCAAGAACTCCTCGCGCGGGACCTGCAACGTTCACTTGAGGGATGGACCTTCAACGTCGAGGACGGCACCGATTCCATCCATGTAAGACGCGGCAGCGACGCGACTCGGATTCGCATAGGGCATCCGCTAAAGGTACCGGATGGATTCGTGCGTGTCCCCGGCCCCCAGGGAGACGAACTCGTACTTAACGAACTGCTGGTGCGCCGAAACTTGCCGCAGGCGGCACGCCGTGTGCGTGAATTCCTAGGAATCGACTGAATGTGGCGTCAGCGCTTCGCGCAGCTGGATTCGGGCTGGAAATTCATGCCAGTCCGGATCGCGCTCGGCGCGCGGCAGGCACCAGCGCTCGCGCCAAAAATCGCCCCACGCGCGATCGTCGAACGCGATGGGCGACGGCATTGCCTCGTCATTGCAGACCGCGTGCAGGTTGTCGACAAGTTCAAATAGGAATACTTGGCGGCAGATCCCGTGCTCGAGAAATTTCATCGGAAGCCGCAGGCTGACGAGGGTATTCATGATGTTTTGCCAACGCACCTTCGGACCGTTCCCGAAGCCGGCCGGGATGTGTTTGCCGATCGAATTCAGCCATTCCACCATTCGAGGGTAGACCTCTTCTAGATGCACGGTCCCGTAGCCTCGCGTGTACCCCAAGGGCTGCGCCAGAAGCCGGCCATCAAACTTCAGGCGATTGTAGATTGAGCTGCGACCGAACGCGCTGGCGGTAGTGATGGCCAGCAAGGGCTGCGGAATTCGTTTTTTCAGCTGAGTTGTTTGTCGGTTTCCGTAGATGCCCCAATAGTCCTGCCGGATCCTGGGCGAGCAGAGGAAGCCCGCGACGAGCTTTCCTGCGAGCAACGGGGCATATGCCGGTGTGGCGCCTACGGTGTAGGCGTCGAGCGTATTGTTGACGACCGCGAGCTTATTTTCACGCGGGACGCCCAAGTAGTTGTCCCGGCATGCCAAGTCCGCAGAAGGAGACTGCAAACCGATGATGCCAATGAGGGCCTCGTGGTACTCGTCCATCACAAGGAATCGCAGGCGTCGCCCGTATCCCTTCGAATATGGCATCGACCAATAGCCGCGAGCCACGCGAAACAGTCGCTCCTCCAGCGAGTCAGGCCTCACGGGCACCAAGACTGGAGAAATGCGAGCCGGTTCAATACGCGACGGTGCCGGGAAGTAGCGCCGCAGCGAATCCAATAATCGGCGCAGCTCAGGGAAGTTGGTGGTCGCGTCATGTGCTTTCGCACGCTGATGCAACTTCTTCACGATATCCTTTTCTCCCGAGACCACCGCAGCACGGCACTGCAGCCACGCCGTTTCAATCTCTCGCGACAAATCTTCTGCGGTGGGCCGGGACAGTGCGCGGCGTAACGGCCTGTTTTTATTGAGATGGAGAGGGGAAAGTGCGAGTGGACGGCGCATGACGCGATGATATCTCATGCGGGCTCGGCGTGGCCAGCGCCAGGGAGTCGCAGTGGCTCATACAAGCTTCGGTCGTAAGGAACGGTGACCCCGAGTTCGACAGTTCGCGCCGTAACCTGTTGATTCGACTACGCCGGGGTAGTCATTTTTGACACTACAAGCGCGTTTCAGGTCGGCTCGGGAATCTTGAGCCTGGCGAATAGCTCGTGCTGCTCGGGATCGATGCGGGTGTTGCC
>JALHMH010000011.1 GCA_022844165.1 Lysobacterales bacterium | reverse complement strand
CAATCCCAAGCCCTTCATCTGGCGCAAGAGCGCCGATGCGATCATCGAAGCGGTAGCTCGTGCGGCAGGGAAATTGATTACTATTTAATGGTAGTTATTTTTGGGACACCACACTAGCAGGTTGTTGAGAAGAACCCCTTCAGGCCCGCAGATGTTCGTTTCCGAATTCAAATTTTCGACTTAAAGCTGTGCGTGCCTCGCGGTTTGCCCTCTTTTTGGTTGGTTTTCCAAGCTTCAAGCACACGTTCCCCATCGGTCGTGCGCTCACGTCGGCGACGGGTCCCACCAGTTGGCAATGCCGCCCATTCGAATCAGGTTGTACATGGCGAAATTGAAGGTCGTCAGCGCGCGGACGGCTTTGATGCCGACCACCGGCAGTTGTCCCAGCATGCCGATGGTCTTGGTCCAGCCAAAGCTCTGCTCGATCCGCTTGCGCAGCTCCTGGCTCTTTCGATACCCATCTGTTGCGGCGACGTCGGCTCCAATAGTGCTGCGTCTACCGCCACCGGTGTTGCGTGCAATATGCGCTTTGACGCCGCGCTTCTCTAAGCCTTCGACGAACGCCGTCGTGTCGTATCCCTTGTCGCCCGCCAGCGTCGTGCCGTCCTTGATCGTATCGCGCCGATCCAACATCTCCAGCGCCGCATCGCGCTCCGCAGTGCCCGTCGCGCGGCGCACGTCGACGCTAACGATCAAGCCATTGCGATGCTCCATCAGCACACTCGCCTGATAGCTCAGCTTGGCTTCCTTGCCCTGGCCTTTTCGCATCAGCCGGGCGTCCGGATCGGTGGTCGAGCCATGCGTGTCATTACGCCGCTCCGAGCGTCGAAAGTCGCTGCCGTCGCCATCGTCCTTGCCATCCTTGCAGCGAAAACTCTTCTGCGACGCCCAGGCTTTCAACAACGTGCCATCCACCGAAAAGTGCTCATCGCTGGCCAGGCCCGTGATCTCCGCCAGCAACACCGTGTGCTCGAAAAAACGTTGCGCAATCTCGGCATCGAACAGCCGCTCGCGATTGAACGAAAACGTGCTGTGGTCCCACACCGGATCGTCGACATTGAGCCCGATGAACCAGCGAAATGCGAGGTTGTAATCCACCTGCTCCATCAACTGCCGCTCGCTGCGCACGCTATACACGACCTGCAGCACCAGCGCGCGAAGCAGGCGCTCGGGCGGGATCGAAGGCCGACCGATCGGCGAGTAGCGCGAATCCAGCGTCTGATCGAGTTCCTTCAACACCAAATCCACCATGCGCCGCAGGTTCCGAATCGGGTGATTCTGCGGAATGCGCTCCTCCACTGAGACATACGAGAAAACACCGAGCTGCTGAACATCGCGAGATCGCATCGGAAAAATCAATCAAATCAGATGTTTATAGTATACTTCGCGCATGGGTCTTTCTCAACAGCGTGCTAGCGCGAACCACGGATGGTTCGCTTATGAATCGAGCATGCTTGATGCATGTAGAGCGAGTCCGGACGTGCGCCGGACTCGCGACCGTTGAGAAAGTACAGGAAAGCACTTTCTCACCATCATGCCAGCCGCGCAGCTTGGAACGGACGCACAACAGCCCGTTACCGCATAATCCACTCGTCGGGATCGAGCGCCTTACCCTGATGGCGCAGTTCGAAATACAGGCCCGGCGCAGCGGCCGCACCGGAGTCGCCGACTGCGGCAATGATTGCTCCTGCATCTACCCAGTCGCCCTCCCTGAAATTGAGCGAATCACAACGGCCATAGAGGCTCATATAGCCTGCGCCGTGATCGAGGATCAACAACAGACCGTAACCCCGCAGCCAGTCGGCAAAAGCGACCCTGCCGCGAGCCACTGCAATGATGTCCGCACCGCGTTCCGCCGCAATGGTCATTCCAGGACTCGCACGGCCTCCCGCGAGCGGTGCACCGAATGCTGCTACGATCGGACCCTGGACCGGGCGCAAGAGCTTGCCGCGCCAGGATTGAAATGGTCGATCCTCCGGCAGCAGCGCCGGCACGTCGCCGATCACCTCTCGCAGTTTCTGGAGCAAATCTTCAACGCCAGCACGGTCCTCTTCCAAGACTGCGATACGCGCATCGACTTGATCTAGTGCTCGACGCACCGCTGCCAATGCATTGGAGCGCTCGCGGCGCTGGACACTCAGTTGCGCCAGTCGCTCAGCCTGCTCCGCCGAGAGACCCGCCAACGACGACTTCTGGATCTCGCTCTGCGCGCGCAGCGAACTTAATTGCGCCAGCAGATCGTTGACGCGCTCGATCCTGACAACACGGACGCGATTGAGCTGGGTTTGATACGCCAGCAAACGGCCAGTATCGGCGAGCTGATCTTGAGCCAGAACCAGCTTCAGCGTATCGAGCCCACCCAACGCGTAGGCCGATTGCAGCAACGCTGCCAATGCGGTCTTTTCCCCGGTCAGCGCTTCGTCGGTGCGTTCGAGTTCTGCATCGATTTGTGCGATCTTTGCCTGCAGCGCGGCGATCTGGTCATCCAGCTCACGCAAGCGTTGACGGCTTGCCGCAATGTCGCGCTCGACACGGCCCAGCCCCGCAAGCGCCTGATCCACCGCACGCTGACTCTTCGCTCTTTCGTTCTCCGCCGACGCGATCTCGGCTGCGATTGCATCCAGACGCGTCACCAGTGTGGACTCAGAGGTTTGGCAAAGTCCGGGAACCGCTGTCAGACACATCCCGACACCGACCAGCAGCGAAACTCGCTTTCCGATGGTCATCGCAGGACTGTCGATCACACCACCTCCAGCAACGATCGACCGCTCATTTCAGTGGGGATTGGCATGTGCATCAACTCCAACACGGTGGGCGCGATATCGCACAATGCGCCATCGCGCAAACCCGCTTCCTGACTCGACACCAGAACCAGCGGTACTGGATTCATCGAATGTTGCGTGTTCGGCTGCTGCGCATCCTCATCCCACATGTCGTCAAGATTGCCGTGATCGGCTGTGATCAGGAGTTGACTATCCGTGCGCAGAATCGCAGCTTCGATTCGGCCCAGCGCCGTATCCACCGCCTCGACTGCCAAAATCGCTGCCGACAAGATGCCGGTATGCCCAACCATGTCCGGATTGGCGAGATTGCACACGATGAAGTCAAATTCGCCGCTATCGATGGCTGCAACCAGACGATCCGTGACTTCCGGGCAACTCATCTCCGGCTGCAAATCGTAGGTTGCGACTTTGGGCGATGGCACCAAGATGCGCTGTTCGCCATCGAACGGCGTTTCCCGCCCGCCAGAAAAAAAGAATGTCACGTGCGCATACTTTTCCGTCTCGGCAATACGCAGCTGGCGCTTGCCTGCGGCGCTCAGCAACTCCGGCAGAGTGTTGTCCATGCTCTGCGCGGCGAAAGCCACTGCCACCGGCAAGTGCTCCGCGTACGCTGTCAGCGTGACCAGCTTGCCCGGCACAGGCGCGCGGCGCCGCACGAAACCAGGAAAATGCGGCTGCGATAACGCTGCGGTCAACTGACGAGCGCGATCGGCGCGAAAGTTCATGAAAACGACTGCATCGCCATCGACAATGGGAGCCCCGCCCGCAATGACCGTAGGCTGCACAAATTCGTCGTTTTCGCCCCGGTCGTAAGCCGCCTGAAGCGCCTCGGCCGCTGAAGTCGCGGTCAGAAGCGAGTCAGCATCGACGATCGCCGACCACGCCCGTTCGACACGGTCCCAGCGCTGATCGCGGTCCATGCCGAAATAGCGCCCGCCAACGGTGGCGATGTGCGCCCGGCCGTACTGCCGACAGGCCGCGCCAAGTTTTGCGATCGAAGGCGCCGCGCTGCGCGGCGGCACATCGCGCCCATCCAGGAACGCATGAATCGCCACTCGCGGCGCGCCGTGGCGGCTGGCCAGATCGAGCAGAGCGAGCAGGTGATCTTCATGCGAATGCACGCCACCAGGCGAGAGCAAGCCAAGCACATGCAGCGTTCGTCCGTTTGCGGACGCAATGTTCGCTGCCGCGGACAGCTCAGGATTCGCGTAAAAGCTACCGTCGGCGATAGCGGCATCGATCCGAGTCAGATCTTGATAGACGATTCGGCCTGCGCCCAGGTTCATGTGACCGACTTCTGAATTGCCCATCTGACCTTCAGGCAAGCCAACGGCCAGGCCGTCAGTACGAATCAGGCTCATTGGATAAGCACTTGAAATTCTTCGCCAATTGGGGCACTTGGCGAGCGCTATCGCGTTGTCCGGTGCGGGCTGCGCATGACCCCAACCATCCAAGATGAGTAGCAGTGTGGTCATTAACCGAAAGACTCTGGGCGGTGCGGCTTTGCATGCTAACGCATTGTCTTGCTATGCCATCAGTTGGGCGAAAAACATGCAACGACTGGTGCTTCCGGCGCATCCATGACTTGGCACACCGTTTGCACAATAGCCTCCGAACCCAATCAACCCGAAAGAGGATGCCAACATGGAACCCATCACCGAACAGCGCTTTGTCGACCGCCTGATTCATGCGCTGACCAACTACGCGCCGGCGGAAGAACCACGGATCTTGCCCGGCGAGATGTTGGCGCGGCTCGCCGCGTCTGGCGATACCGTACATTAATCGCGACCGATCGGAACACCACCTTCGACTGGAGTTTAGTCATGAACGAAAGAACATTTGCCGCCGCGTTAATTGCCGCGCTTGCAGGCTCACTCTCTTCGGCAACATGGGCAGCGACCGTCGTCGCGCCTGGAGAGAGCAAAGATTCAGTCAACAAATCGCTCTTGGTGCAAGCCGGCACGACGGTCAGGGATGTTGAGACGGTGAATGGCAGCATCGACATCGAAGACCGCGCGTCGGCCGGCGAAGTGGAGACCGTGAACGGCAGTATCGATTTAGGCGACGGCGTGAGCGTACTCTCGATCGAAGCGGTAAACGGAAATATCGATGCCGGTCGCGAAGCGCAGGTTCGCGACAGCGTGGAAACCGTCAACGGGAGCATTGAGCTGAAGTCCGGCAGTGCCATCAATGGCTCAGTCAGCACAGTCAACGGCTCCATTGATTTGCAGCAGACCACGGTGGCGAAAAACGTCGAAACCGTCAATGGCGTGCTTGATCTGCGCGCAACGCGAATCGGTGGCAACGTCGAATTGGTCAACGGCCGAGTCGAATTGGTCGATGCCAGCACCGTCAACGGCGATGTCATCGTAATCAAGAGCAAGAATTCGGGCTGGAACTGGGGATACAGACCCAAGCCGCCGGTTGTGGTGATCGGCGAAGGTAGCGAAGTTCGCGGGAAAATCCGATCGGAGAATCCAGAGACCAGACTTTTCGTGCATGAGTCTGCGCGGATAGGCGAAGTCGAAGGCGTTGCCGCCGTACGCTACACCGGCTCAATTCCTGAATGAATGCCTGACTGAAGGAACTGCGTGGGAACCAAGAGCGTGTGCCCGTGTTCTGAATGATCGGGTCACGACACTCCTGATGCACTTCACGCCGGGCATATTGCCCGGCGTTCTTTTTCCAGGGATCAGTCGTTACTCGAACCCGGAGACGACAATCAATCCCAATCCAACGCGCGCAGCATTGAGCGCATCGACGCGACCGTAGCCGATAGTATTGTTGGGAATCGCCGTCGACGGGATACCGCCGCACGCTTGAGCATTGGTCACATCGTTGATCGCTGTGGTACGGAGAATTCCTTCGATGCGCGCCGGGTCGCGTTTTAGGCCTGGTTCGATCGACATCAACAACGCCGCCACACCGGCCACGTGCGGACCGGCCATGCTGGTGCCGCTGAAACTACCGTAGCCATTGCCGCGCGTTGAAGAGCGCACGCTGGAACCAGGTGCGACCACATCCGGCTTCATGCGGTTGCTGCCATCGACCGTCACCGGCCCACGACTTGAGTAGCCGGCCATGGAAGATGACGTACCCAGAGCGCCGACCGTGAAAGCGGACGCATAAATCGCCGCTGGCGTGTTGATCGTGTTGCAGGCAGACCCGTCGTTACCCGCAGAAACGACCACGAGAACGCCCGCACTGCGAACGTTTTCGACCACGGTTTGCAGTACATTCGGCGCAGTGCAACCCTCCGACGGTGGGCAGCCCCAGGAATTGTTGATGATGTGCGGTGCGCGCAGCGGATCGGGGTTCATTCCGGCGCCATCGGTGGGCGCGAGGAAAAACTCGAAGCACGCTGCGTAGGTGCTCGGCGTGCCGTTGCCCTGGTCCATATTGCGACAGGCAATCCACCGGGCATCGGGCGCTACGCCGACCTGATTGGTGCCACCGTCGTCGCCGACGATCGTACCCATCGTGTGGGTACCATGACCGTTGTCGTCGCAGGGCTGCGAGGAACTTGCGCCGCAGCTTCCGCCACCGCTTTGGATTGCGTCGAACCAGTGATACGCATGGTCGGCGCTCGTGCCGTTCCATCCAGCGTACTGCCGGCGAATGGCCGGGTGATCCCACTGATAGCCAGTGTCCTGACCGGCCACAAGCACGCCCTGGCCGCGAAATCCCATCGCCCACAGCGCTGGCGCACTCACTCGATTGACGCCAGGTTCGACCGCCTTGACCGGCCCCAGGGATTCAACCGGCGCAGGAGGCAGCTTCGATAGTCTGCCGTCGGCCTCGATCGAGCGGACCTCGGGGCGAGACTGCAACTCATCGACTAGAGCGGCATCGGCGTTTTCGATGGCGATGAAGTTTGCGACCCAAAACGCACGGTAGCCCACGCCGCGCTGATCTAACCACCGGGTCAGATCGCGCTGATCGGCGGCCGCCGCGGTGCGCAGCCGATGTACCGTAGCAACCAGCTTCGCGTCTCCGCTCAGCGATTTGCCGATGCCCATCAGCTCGGCTTGTTTGAGTACCACCAACACATCGGTACTGCCATGTTGCTTGATTGCCTCGCGCACGGGGTCGCTGAGCTTCTCGCTGGCGCTCGCAGCCGTTGCAGCCAGAGCCAAACCACAACTTGCCAGGCTTCGTCCCAGACCGCCGAGCATTGTTGGCTTCGTCCGACAGCGTATTTGCCACATTGCTTTGTCGAAAATTTGTCTCATGTGTCGAGATCCCGCTGCCACTGTTTCATAGGCTGTGCCCACCATCCGGTGGCGCAGACGTTAGCGCAAGTTGGACAGAATCACCATCCCGTCTGCGTTTGCGTCGAACAGTTTCGGTTTCCGACAGTGAAATGCCCGAGTCCGTCGGTCGACCTCCGGCGGCTGCGCCGCCGGGCCGGAAATGCGAAGCGCAATTTGTGGCAAGTCCGCTGCCGAACGAAGCCAACAATGCTCGGCGGTCTGAGGCGAAGCCTCGCCAGCTTCCTCGAGCGCCACATCAGTCACGCGGCGGTGGTGGTGCCAGAACGGTGCGATTGCCATTGTGTTCGGGTGCGCTGACGATGCCCGCCGCCTCCATCTCTTCGATCAAGCGAGCCGCACGGTTGTAGCCGATCTTCAGGCGCCGTTGTACACCAGAGATGGATGCACGACGTGTCTCGGTGACGATGCGCACAGCCATGTCATAGAACTGATCGCCCTCGCCGCTCGCTTCTTCCGGCAAACCGGTTTCGCCGATCACGCGGCCATCTGCCAGTTCTTGCGTGTCCTCCAGGATGCCATCGATGTACTGCGGCTTTTGCGTGTTCTCCCGGAGGTATCTGACGACACGATGCACTTCATCATCGGAGACGAATGCGCCATGGACTCGCTCGGTATTGGCCGTGCCGGGCGGCAGGTACAACATGTCGCCGTGGCCGAGCAGCGTCTCAGCACCCGACTGGTCGAGGATCGTTCGTGAGTCAATTTTGCTCGAAACCTGGAAGGCGACGCGCGTTGGAATATTGGCCTTGATCAATCCGGTAATCACATCGACACTCGGGCGCTGCGTTGCCAGAATGAGGTGGATCCCAGCTGCGCGGGCCTTCTGCGCCAGGCGCGCAATCAGCTCTTCAACGTTTTTCTTCGCGACCATCATCATGTCTGCGAATTCGTCGATCACGACAACGATAAACGGCATCGTGTCCAGCGGCTGTGGCTGTTCTCCCGGCGCGGCCTTAGCAACGTTGAACAGCGGATCGGGAATCGGCTGCCCCGCGTCCTGCGCATCTTTCACTTTTCGGTTGAAGCCAGCAAGGTTACGCACACCAACAGCGGCCATCAGTTTGTAACGGCGCTCCATTTCCGCCACGCACCATCGCAACGCGTTGGATGCTTCTTTCATGTCGGTCACGACCGGAGCCAGTAGGTGCGGAATTCCCTCATACACCGAGAGCTCCAGCATCTTCGGATCGATCATGATCATCCGCACATCTCGAGCCGTGGCCTTGTACAACAAGCTCAGGATCATGGCGTTGAGAGCAACGGACTTACCCGAGCCCGTCGTCCCCGCAACCAGCAAGTGCGGCATCTTGCCAATATCGACGACCGTCGGCCGACCGCCAATATCCTTGCCCAGCGCCAGCGTCAGCGGGCTCGACATCTTGTCGTACTCGCGGCTGCGCAGCATTTCGGACAGAAAGACCATTTCGCGGTGCTGGTTCGGGATCTCCAGGCCAACGACCGATTTGCCGGGGATCACATCGACAACTCGAACACTGACAACGGACAGGCCACGCGCAATATCTTTATCCAAAGACGAAATCTGGCTGCCGCGAATCCCGGGCGCTGGCTCCAGCTCAAACCGGGTGATCACGGGACCGGGATAAACGCCGACAACGCGAGCCTCAATTCGAAAGTCCTTGAGCTTGAGTTCCACCTGCCTCGACAAGGCTTCAAGTGCCTCCTCGCTGTAGCCCTTCCCCGTTTCGCGCGGTTCGTCGAGCAACGACAGCGGGGGCAACTCGCCCGATGGAATATTCTGGAACAATGGCATCTGCAACTCGCGCTCTGCGCGCTCGCTCTTGATCGTTGGCGGTGCAGCGTTTTCGATCTTCACCGGCTCGCGTTTCTTGCGTTTGCTGGTTTCTTCTTTACGCACAACATCGCGCTGCGACCTGGCCTGACGGCCCAGGCGCCATTCGATAAACGTCTGACGCCACAGCTGACTGCGTTCAATGAGCGCCAAGGTGAGCGCGCCGACCCGGTCCATCGTTTGCAGCCACGACACACCAGTGGCGAAAGTGATTCCCGCTATCAACACCGCAAAAGCGAACATTGTGGTGCTGCCGCGACCAAGATTGGGGACCAGAAAATCTGCCAGGAAGCTGCCAAGCACGCCACCGGCCCCGGCTGGCAGCGTTCCCGCCGCCATTTGCGCTTGCCCCAAAATCGCGCCGCCGATGATGGCGAGAATCAATCCCGCCAGCCGCGTCAAGGGCACGAGCGCCGTATCCGCCGATGGGCTTGGATCGCGAAGAAAACGCCACGCGTACCAGAACAGCGCCAGTGGCAAGAAAAAAGCCGGGCGACCGAACAGGTAGAGCAAAAGATCCGCTATCCACGCGCCAGCGCGCCCGCCCCAGTTTTCGATACGGATGACGGAACCCGCATGCGACCATCCGGGATCGCCAGCATGAAATGTCAGCAACGCAAGGAACAGATAGGCAGCCATGGGGACGAGCAGCACAAACGCGCTCTCCCGAATTGCCCGCTGGAACCTTTCGCGCCAACCGATCATCGCTAACGAGCTTGCCATTCGTTTCCTGAACCGTTACGCGAGGATTGTTTCGTAAAGCGTTCAGTCTATTCGAAAAATTACCCCTCGTGCACACCGGTATTGAAATTTTCTGTTGATGTGCATGCGTTTCAACCCACTAGACAGAATGATATCACTAAGATATCTTTTGAACACCAACCAGTGAGGGGCAAGCCATGACTAAAGAGATCACGAAATCCACACTGCCCGGCATTCCCATGTTATTGCTGTTCATTGCGATCTTTGTGCTCTGCGCGGCCGCCATGATCAGCGGTGTGGCGCGCGCCACACCGGTAACTGCCACTCTGACGGTCTTGATCTTTCTCGCCACATTCTTTTGTTTGTTTGGGCTCTTCATGGTGCAGCCAAATAATGGCGTGGTCTTGCAGTTGTTTGGTCGATACGTGGGCACGGTTCGGCAGGAAGGTCTGCGCTGGGCGAACCCTTTTTTCTCGAAGCGGCCGGTCAGCCTGCGCGTGCGCAATTTCGAGTCGAATAAGCTCAAAGTCAATGATCTGGATGGTTCGCCCATCGAAATTGCTGCCGTTGTAGTCTGGCAAGTGGTGGACTCCGCCGAAGCGATGTTCATGGTCGATGACTATGAGAACTTCGTACACGTGCAATCGGAAGCCGCTCTGCGCCAAATGGCGACGACCTATCCGTACGATCAACACGAAGGTCAAATCGCACTTCGCAGCCACAGCCAGGAGGTGTCCGAGCATCTGCAAAAGGAGATTCAAGATCGGCTGACGCAGGCTGGCGTAAAGGTGCTGGAAGCGCGCATCAGCCACCTTGCCTATGCACCGGAAATCGCCGGAGCGATGCTTCGCCGCCAGCAGGCCGGTGCCGTCATCGCGGCACGCACGCGCATCGTTGAAGGCGCGGTCAGCATGGTGGAAATGGCACTCGATCAGCTCGCGACACGCGGCGTCATTCAACTCGATGAGGAACGCAAAGCGGCGATGGTCAGCAACCTGTTGGTCGTGCTTTGCAGCGAGAACGAAGCGCAGCCGGTGTTGAACGCGGGCTCTCTGTACGGGTGAGTTGTGAGCGAGCGTAAAGCCTACCCGCTACGAATCTCGAACGACGTGCTGGCCGCCACCCAGCGCTGGGCGGATGACGAATTGCGCAGTTTAAATGCGCAAATCGAGTATGTGTTGCGCGATGCGCTGCGCCGTAGCGGCAGGCTAAAGTCCCAGGAGCCAACTTCAGGGCAAATTGCCGAAGCGGACGATTAGCAGCTGAACCACACGGCCATCGGCGACCTCAATGGCCGGTTCTTGTCTGCGAATGCCGCCAACGACGCCAAGACGCGTATACACCGCCCAACGCAAATGCGGCAACGAATGCGGCACCGTTCGCAGCCGAAAGCCAGGGATGCGCTGCGAACATCAGCGCCGTAGCGGCCAGCGCAAACCACCACTGCCGACCAAGCGCCGAACGCGGCGCGACGCCGCGGAACATTGCCAAAAACGGCCAATACGAGGTCTGCCGGCAATAGTCGCGATAGGCGCCGCCCCATTTCCGGGTTAGCTTCCAGTCCTGCAGTGCGGCGCCGATCAGTGCGATGACGCCGAAACCCAAAAAAAAGCTCGCGATCGCCGAGGTCGATGCCAATGCGCTATGGGCTAGCGCGAACAACCCAAAGCCCACAAAGAACGGATGACGAGTGATGCACTCAACACCCGAAGGTGGGCGAATGGTAGTGCGGAACAGTGACATTGGCGAACGCGCGTAATTCATCAAACCGAGTATGGCCAACACCCAACCCAGAACGCTGATGATCGCCAAGATCACCCGCCAAGGCGCGGAGATCGGCGCACGAATCCCGACGTCTCCATACAACGCCAGAGCCGTCGCAACGATGGCCAGCGTGAGCGCTGCTACGGCACTGAAAAGCGCGACAAAACGAGGCTCACCGAGGTGCCGTACCAGGGCGTCGCGTGTCGGAGGCAATCCCAGAACCAGATGCGTCGCCGCGAAGATCGCAATGGCAATTGGTACAGCCCAAATCGTACTCATACAGGCCTCCTGGGTGGCAAAAGATGCTTCGCCGCATCCAGCGACGCGCGATAGGTGGTTTCGATCAGACGGTCGACGATGCCCGTCGGCGGCTCGTCGTTGCGCAGATGCGGCAACACTGCCGCGAGCGGCACATCGACGAGCACGAACTTGACCAAACGCAGTGCGGGTGCATCGGCGCGATCGAGTAGCGAGCGCGCGTAGCGCCGCAGGCCGGTGTCCAATTCAGACTTCAGCGTTTGCGCGCGCTGCACCATAGGCTCGGGCCACGCGCCCTGAAAAAAATCCTCACGGCGGTGGAGCAGCAAATTGCGCGAACTAATGGGATCGGCGCGCACAAAGGCGGGAACGTAAAGTGCTGCAGACAACCCCGCTTCGTAGGGCGCGCCTGCGGATAATCGCGCCGCAAACGCTGCTTGAAAACCCTCCACTGCGCGCAGCCAGACCTCGCCGAGCAGAACATCGCGCGAACTGAAACGGTGGTAGATCGATCCAGTCGGCGCCGCTAATTCGCTGGCGATCGCACCGATGGTGACTTGGCGCGGTCCCGCGCGGGCCGACAGCCGCGCGGTTGCGTCGATGACTTCATCGTTACTGAATTTCGCATGGCGTGCCATGCAATTAGAATGCTCGTTCTAGAATAAAACGTCAACGATTCTGCGGCCGAGAATCCTGACCACGGCGACCAGAGGACAGATCAAACAGTGCGAGCCGCAGTGGGCGTGGGGCGAGAGTCACGCGTTTTGGCACAACTCAGATTCTGATAGACACTGGCAGAGCGGCACGTCGAACCGCTTCAGCGTGGAGCGAAGGTGCCGGCTCTTCGTGGCTGAGTGACGGATGCAGCTGCATCAGGGTCGTCGAACCACCCAGTTGTCGATCAAGCGCGCTTTGCCCAGGCGGGCAGCCACCAGCAAAACGAGATCGCCGTCAGACACCGGGCCCAGCGACTCGGCATCGCGTGCTTCAAAATAATCTGGCGAGAATCCAGCGGCAACGAGCGTGCGAAGTCCTCCGGCGAGCGTGCGTTCCAGCGCATCGCCGCGGTGCACAGCAGCTTCTGTATCGCGCAGCAGGCGATAAATCAATCCCGCGCGTTGCCGCTCCTTCGGCGTGAGGTATTGATTGCGCGAACTCATGGCAAGACCGTTGTCTTCGCGCACAGTCGGCATGCCAACAATCTCAGTCGGGAACCCGAGATCGAGCGTCATGTAGCGAATGACCATCAGTTGCTGAAAGTCTTTCTCGCCAAACACTGCAACATCTGGCTGGGTGTGCAAGAACAACCGGGCAACAACGGTTGCCACACCGCGAAAATGGCCTGGGCGGAACGCGCCACATAGGATGTCCGATAACGCCGGCACCTCGACCCAGCAGCGGGGCTCGCCATACGGGTACATGTCGGCAATGCTTGGCGCATACAAGAGATCGCAACCAGCCTCTGCCAATCCCGTGGCGTCGGTATCCAGCGTCCGCGGATAGGTATTGAAGTCCTCGTCAGGACCGAACTGCGTCGGGTTGACGAATACCGTAGCGATCACTCGGTCCGCCACTTGGCGAGCGCGTTCGACCAACGCAAAATGCCCCCGATGCAAATTTCCCATGGTTGGCACCAGCGCGATGCGCTGACCGGCGCGGCGCCACTGGCTGACCTGGCTTTGAGTTTCGGCGCGGGTATGGCTGATGCTGAGGGGCATGGTCAGTTTCGTGCAGGATTGGCGGCATAGATCAGGCGTAGGAGTGTTCCTCACCCGGAAAACTGCGTTCGCGCACGGCCTGCGCATACGCCTCAAACGCAGCACGCACGCCGCTCGTGCCGCTCAAAAAATCCTTGACGAAACGCGGCCGACGACCGCAGGCCATGCCCAGCATGTCATGCATCACCAGCACCTGGCCATCGCAGTGTACGCCTGCGCCAATGCCGATGGTTGGGATGTCGATGGCGGCGGTGACCTCCTTCGCCAGCGCATCGGGCACACACTCGAGCACCAAGGCAGCCGCGCCAGCGGCGGCCACCGCATGGGCTTGTGCAACAATCGCCTCATGAGCGGCCTGCTCGCGCCCCTGGACTTTATACCCGCCCAGGCGCAGTACCGACTGCGGCGTCAATCCAAGGTGCGCGCACACCGGCACTTCGCGCTTCGCCAGAAACTCGATCATCGCCAGCATCGGAGGCTCGCCGCCCTCCAGCTTGAGCATGTCAGCGCCCGCAGCACCGATCAGCACTTCGGCGCTACGCAGTGCGCGTGCGCGCGTGGCGTAGCTCAGAAACGGCAAATCTGCCATCAACAAGGCGCGTTTGAGTCCCGCGCGCACGGCGCGCGTGTGGTAAGCGATATCCTCGACGCTGACCGACAAGGTGTTGCGAGCGCCCTGCACCACCATACCCAACGAGTCACCAACGAGCGCAACATCGATGCCAGCGGCGTCCAGCAGCGCGGCGCCGCTGGCGTCGTAGGCGGTGAGCACCACAATAGCGGTGCCCGCTTGTTTCATGCGCCGCAGGTCAGGCACGGTGAATGGACGTTGAGATTCGGTATTGGCGTACACGCGTTACTCCGTACTGGCGAGTGGCCAGCACAGGCTAACGAACTCTGGCTTGAGCAGCGATTCGATTGCGCCATGCCCAGGCAAAACCAGGGTTGGCGCAATCTCCGCCAAGGGAACCAATACGAAAGCACGAACATGCGCATGCGGGTGTGGCAGGGTCAGGTGCGAGTCGTGGATATGCCGTGCCCCGAGTGCGATCAAGTCCAAGTCTAGATAGCGTGCTGCATACCGCCTTTCTGCCGAGCGTACGCGACCGAAGCGACGTTCGATATCGAGCAGCGCATCAAGCAATGCGTGCGGATCCCGTTGCGTTTCGAACATCGCAACCGCGTTGACATAGTCAGGCTGGGAGACATCGCCCCAGGCTGCCGAACCGTATAACCGCGAATGCACGACTTCGCCGTCCGACAGCGCACGCAGTTCGTGGAATGCGGCTCTGACGTTCGCAGCGCGATCGCCAAGATTACTGCCGATCGCAACAACCGCGAGACTCATTCAGCCACCGCTTCCCCGGCGCCTGGCACGACTGGACGTGGCCCACGTCGACGCCGATTGCGCGGTCTCGGTTTGGCCGCAACATCCTCGCCGGATGCCTGGGCAAAGCTGGTATCACTGGCTGCTGGTGCGCCCTGCAGCTGCTCCCAGAGCCGCGCCAACGGCTGCAATGCCGGGTTCAGGCCTGCACGCAGCAGCAAAAAGTCAAAGCCCGCGCGGAATTTCGGATGGCGCATCACGCGCTTCGCGCGCGCGGCGCTTTTCACGATCATGCGTTGCTGCATCCACCAGATATCGCGGGCAACAACGGAGAATCGCCTGGGTATCGCAACGCGTCGGCTGGCGCGCAAAAAGACGTTGTCAGCCGCGGCATCAATGGCGCTATCGTCGGTCTCGGTACCGAGACGCTGGCGGTAAACGCTCCACAGGATCGCTGCGAACACAAACGCTGGCGTTACCGGCTTGCCCAGACCAACGCGCTCATCGGTGCTGCGCAACGCGGCACGAATCAACGCCAGATTTGCCTCACTCAACTCGACCTGCGGAAACAAGTGCTCAAACAACTTCAATCGCAACAGCTGATCGAAACTACGCTCGGCGTGGCCAAAAAGGAATAGCTTCAACAAATCGTCGAACAAGCGCGCCGGTGGAATTCCATCGAGCAGGTTCGCCAGACGCTCAATCGGTGCTTCGGTCTCCGGCGCAATAGCGAACCCCAACTTCCCCGCAAAACGTGCGGCACGCAGCATCCTCACCGGATCTTCCCGATAACGTGTCTCGGGATCGCCGATGAGCCGCAACTGACGGGCATTCAGATCATCCAGGCCACCAACGTAGTCGACGACCGAAAAATCGTCGATGTTGTAGTACAGCGCGTTGATCGTGAAGTCGCGACGCAAGGCGTCCTCTTCCATCGAGCCAAAGACGTTGTCGCGCAAAATCCGACCGTCCGCCTCGACCTCACGGTCGATATCGAGCGCATCGCCCTTGCCGCGAAAAGTGGTCACTTCGATAATCTCGTCGCCATAGCGAACATGTGCAATCACGAAACGCCTGCCGATCAGCCGACACTGGCGAAAGACCGTTCGCAATTCGGCTGGCGTTGCGTTTGTGGCCACATCGAAATCTTTAGGTTCGCCGCCGAGCAGCAGATCGCGAACACCACCGCCGACCAGGTGCGCCTGAAAGCCGGCTTCCTTAAGCCCATAAAGCACGCGCAATGCGGCTGGACTGATGTTCTTGCGCGACACCTCATGCTCTGCGCGAGTCAAAATCCGCGGCGCATGCGCCGTCGAAACATCCGTGTTAGACATCCATGGTTTCCGTGTAGAAGAGCGGCTTGGATCGGCTCTGAGCGCGCCCGCCTAAATCTCCGCTGACTTTTGAGCGCAGCTTATTGTCCCACGTTCGGCCGAACGTTAGTATCCGCCGCCTGTCGTTGGCTTCAGATTTGTTGCTCCCTTCGTCTAGCGGTCAGGACGTGGCCCTCTCAAGGCTAAAACACGAGTTCGATTCTCGTAGGGAGCGCCATCCTGAGATCTACGGGCACCACATCGGCCAGCGTACTTGCGCACTGGACCGAGCCTCGTGAAGTTCGTTTCCCCATTTTCTTCTCAGCACACCATCGGTATGCCCTTTGTCGTCACAGAAAGCTGCATCAAATGCAAGTTCACCGATTGCGTCGAGGTTTGTCCGGTCGACTGCTTCCATGAGGGGCCGAACTTTCTGGTCATTGATCCGGACGAGTGCATCGATTGCACTTTGTGCGAACCCGAGTGCCCGGTCAACGCCATTTATCCGGAAGACGATGTGCCTGCAGGGCAGGAATCGTTCATTGCGCTGAATCGCGAACTGGCTGCGCAGTGGCCGGTCATCGCGACCCGAAAAGACGCGCCGGCCGATGCAAAAGCCTGGGAAAAAGTGACCGAGAAGCTCAAATATCTTGAGCGTTGAAGGCTCGGCGGCGACTATTCCAGCGATGCGTCGATTGCACTCAGAACCCGGCTCGCCAATGCATCTTTGCGAACTTCGCCCGACGCATCGACTACCAAGACCTCCGACACCTCGCCCACCGCCTTGATGCGCACGGTCATCGCGGTCCTCGCCCCCTTGCCACCAAAGACGCGGCGAAAGAACCCGGGTCGGTTGCCGGCGTTTGCGACTTCAAGGTCGTACGTCATCGCCGCTTCGTCACGACCGACAATCTCACAACAATTGCTGTCATCCAACGCTGCACCCACACGACGCCAGGCACTGGCACTTGTATCTTCAATGCGAAGCTCTGTTGGACCGGTGTTGGCAGGCGCACTCACGCCGCCGCTCAACGGCGGTGGCGTTGCATCGTACGCAGCTTCAGTGGCGTCGCCAGCCGGCGGTATCTGAGCAGCCGGATTCGGGGAGGGAGCAATCAGGTTGTTTGGAACTTCCAGCGGCGGCGTTTCGCGAGCCGTCTCATAAACGATCGGGCGATTGACCCAATTGCATCCAGTCGTGGCTATCAGCAGCACTGCGAGCGTTAAACCTTGGCGTTTTAGCACCGACCTCTCCTCGTCCTGATTCGTTTATGCCGCCCATTGACCCTGAACGTCGGCCAGCGCCGCGTGCAGCCCAGGACGCAACGTCGCATCCAATGGCTGCAGTGGCAGCCGAAGAACGTCCTCGATACGACTCAGGTGCGCTAAAGCTGCCTTGATCGCGATCGGGTTCGGCGCCGCTTCCAGCGCAGCGATTAAGGGCGCGAGCATAGCGTCGATTGCGTTTGCTTTTTCCCAACGCCCGGCGCGTGCGGCGGCAATCAGTTCAGCGAAGGCGGCCGGAACCGCGTTCGCTGCGACCGAAATCAGACCACGGGCCCCATCGCGGATCGCATCGAGCGCGGTGGCATCATCGCCACTCACCACACAAAAGTCCTCGGATTGCAGGTCGATTAATGCTCGCCACCGGCTGCGTTCAGCGACAGCCTCTTTCACGCCGACAATCCGTGGATGTCGGGCCAGCATGGACACCGAAGCGGGTAGCAGATCGACGCCGGTGCGCGCCGGAACGTTGTACAAAATGACCGGCAGCGGCCCAGCTGCCAGGGCCTCGAAGTGCGCAATGAGCCCGGCCTGTGTCGGCCGGCAATAGTATGGCGTGACCGCCAAGGCAGCGTCGGCACCGGCTTCGTGGGCGAGGCGAAGCAACGACAGTGCTTTCGACGTTGCAGCCGCGCCGACGCCAACAATGACCGGTATGCGCCCCTGCAATCGCCGCACGGCGGCGGCAACCAGCGCCGTCAACTCCAATGGCTCCAGCGCACCAGACTCGCCGGTCGAGCCAGCGACCACGATGGCACTTGATCCAGACGCAAGCTGCCACTCAAGTAACGCATCGAAAGCCACCAAATCGAGCGCACCATTATGTTGAAACGGCGTCACAAGCGCCGGAATGCTACCGGTGATTTGCACGTTCATTCCTATGAGTTGGTTGGCGGACGGGACGCGATCGGTCTTTGCCGGTCCCCGTTACCCGCGATAAAAAGTCGAACGATGTTACTTGCGGCCTTTGAAGGGTGACAAGTATTCTGAGCGGCTCGCCTTCGGCCGATTTAAAGGCAGATGGCGCTTCCCGTAGATCACAATCCCACACAGTGACCGACACAACTCGCCCCGCCGTCCCCGACAATCATCTGCTCGTTTCCGCGTTGGCGCCCAATTCGGTGTCGCTGCTGACCGTCATTGGTAAGCGCGTTGTTGACGCCGGCTGCAATTTGCTGGAAGCACGCGTCTCGATGCTCGGCCAGGAAGTCAGCGTGCTACTGCTCGCATCGGGCTCGTGGGACGCAATCGCCAAATGCGAAAACGCGCTCGGCAAGATGCAGCGCGATGAACAAATTGCGCTGACGATCCGTCGCACTGGCTCACGCGAACTCGCGGGCAACCACCTGCCATACACGGTTGAAGCGATTGCCGCCGATCGACCCGGCATCTTGTATCAGCTGGGCGAATTCTTCGCACGTCGCGGAATTCTGGTGGAGTCTCTCTCGTCGTCACGCTATCGCGCCTCGACGACCGGTGCCGAGATGTTCTCCGCGCAGATCGCTATCGGCATTCCTGCCTCAGCACATATCTCCAGCCTGCGCGAAGACTTTCTCGAGTTTTGCGACTCGTTGAACCTCGACGCGATCCTCGAACCCGTCAAGGGTTGACGCGCCGTTCGGCGCGTCCTCACTCACCATTTCCAGAAGCCCGATGAGCCAAAAAAAGCGCACCTACGTCCTCGATACCAACGTGCTGATGCACGACCCTACGGCGCTGTTCCGTTTCGAGGAACACGACGTTTACTTGCCGATGATGGTGCTTGAGGAACTGGATAACGCCAAAAAGGGGGTGAGCGAGGTCTCGCGCAATGTGCGGCAGGTCAGCCGTTTTTTGAACGAACTGATCGAGTCGCACGGCAACGGGCACCTGGCCAAAGGCATACCGCTCAAGAATCCCGAAGGTATGGACCTGGGCCGACACCGACCGCGGGGCCTCCTCTACTTCCAGACGGAGGCGAACAAACCCAGCGCGCAGAACTTCGGGTCGGTGATTCCCGACAATCAGATCCTGATGTCGGTTCTGCAACTGCGAGAGGAGAAAGGCCGCACACCGGTGGTTCTGGTCACGAAGGACATCAACCTTCGGATCAAAGCCAAGATCCATAACATTCAGGCCGAAGACTACGAGAACGATCGCGCGCTGGACGATTTGGCGCTGCTGTACACGGGCGTGGAAACGCTGAAAGCCGATTTCTGGAGCAAACACCCGGAACTCGAATCCTGGAGCGAACGCGGGCGGACGTTCTACCGCGTCAAGATGAAGCGCGACGAACGTTGGCATCCGAACCAGTTCATGCATTTCAGCGACGACAACCAAGTCGCGTTGCGTGTGCTCGACATCGCCGGCGGCAAAGCCAAACTGCAGATCGTCGATGACTACCAGAGCAATCCGCACCGGGTCTGGGGCATCAGCGCACGCAATCGCGAACAAAATTTCGCGTTGAATGTGCTGATGGATCCGGAGGTCGATTTTGTGACCTTGCTCGGCACGGCCGGCACCGGCAAGACGCTGCTGGCGCTGGCGGCTGGTTTGGCGCAAACCATGGATCAGCAGCGCTATAAGGAAATCATCGTCACCCGCGCCACCGTGCCAGTGGGCGAAGACATTGGTTTCCTGCCGGGCACGGAAGAGGAAAAAATGACCCCGTGGATGGGCGCGCTTGCGGACAATCTGGAAGTGCTCGCCAGCCCGCAGGATTCCAGCAACTGGGCTCGCCAGGCGACCAACGATTTGCTCAACTCGCGGGTCAAAGTGCGCAGCATGAGCTTTATGCGCGGGCGTACTTTCCTGCAACGTTACGTGATCATCGACGAAGCGCAAAATCTGACGCCCAAGCAGATGAAGACGCTGCTGACGCGCGCTGGCCCTGGTACCAAAATGGTGTGCCTGGGCAACGTCGAACAGATCGACACGCCCTACCTGACCGAAACCACCTCAGGCCTGACCTTTGCCGTCGACCGCTTCCAGCATTGGCCGCATAGCGCGCACATCACCCTGCGCCGCGGCGAGCGCTCGCGGTTGGCAGATTTTGCGTCGGAAGTGTTGTAGACCCGGACGACGCAAACATGGGATTCGGGTCGCGCCTGAGCGCGACCCGTGTGTCGACGCTGCGGCCCCTTCAAATGGTCGTTAGTCGGCTAACAACGCCAACTGTTGCCGCAACCGCGACGCCAACGCTTCCGCATCCGCCAACGCCAACATCGGTATCTGCGCTCGCCCGCCGGGCCCTCGCGTGCGCAGTTCGATCGAAACCGACGCGGTGCCGTTGGCGCGATCCATCGGCGAGGTGATCAGCGCGACCCACTCAATGCGGTCAATGGGGACAAACCAGGTTTGCCGATCGAGAAAGCCCTCGCGAAAGGCGACGATGCGATCGTCGATCGCATAACCCGCAAAGCGCGCATAGGCAAACGCGTCGAGTGTGATCAGCACCAGCGCGGCAACGACCAGCACCGCAACCAGTGATGGCGAAACAACCAGCAGCAACAGTAGCAGTGGCACGAAAATGGCGTGACTGAACCACACACGCCAACCAGCGCTATTGTGCAACGGTCGCCAGTCGAGCGAGCGTTCGTCGAGAATCGGCAGCGCCACGTTGAGCAATTCGCTGCGCCGTTCGGCGCGCACCACTGGCGCCAGCCAACGCAGCGAATCGGTCTCGTTCAAGGCTTCGCGCTGACCGGCGACGCCAACCTGGATCGCCTGGCGCTTGAATAGTCGGTACAACCAGCCATCGAGCACCAGCAGGCGCTGCACGCGCTGGCGATGCGACGCTCCGCGCCGCTTGGTGAACAGGCCATGCTCGGTGCTCAGCTTCTCGTCGACCAGATGCAACGAGAAACCGTGAAAGCGCACCAGCCACCAGGTGATCGACAACACGCGCATCAGCGCAAATCCAACCAACGCGAGCACGATCAACAACGAAATCCAGAACACCACGCCATGGTCGAGGCCGACGGCGCTCACCGTCGCTGAGCCTGCGTCCTTCATCCACTGCCCAACAGGAAAGTAGTCGTCGAATTGATAGACCAGCGCGAACATTGCGCCGACTGCAAGCCAGCCCTGATTCGAGATCAACCCGGCGCGCACCAACTCTGGGCTGTCAAGTGTTAGCAGCGCAGCGGTTTCGGCCTGCGATATCGGCGCTGCGGTCCCCTGTTTGTGCTCACGCACCGCTTGTTCGAATTCGGCGGCGGCGGCGAGGCTCAGCACGCGCAGTTTGGCCTCAGCATTCATGCCGCCGCCGGCTTCGACGACGACCTCGGCGACGCCGGTCAATCGATGCAGCACATTGCGTTTTTGCTGCACGTTCTCCACGCGAGCCCAGGGAATGCGACGCACGGTACGACCAATGATGCCGCTGCGGATCACCAGGTCCTCGTCGGTGATCCAGTAGCGGATGCGCCGAGCGGCAAACACACTGTAAATGATGGTCGCCACGCCCATCACGATCATGCCGGCCACGCCCCATATCGCAAAACGCTCGCTGCTGGCGGCCAATCCCAGACCGAGCATCGTTGGGATCATATTGGCGAGGTGGAACACCAATTCGTACAACGGCGACGCCCAGTGAAGCGGCCGGCCGTCGCCCAACGGCAGTGCGTTGTCAGTCACTGGGGCAACCCATCGCGCCGCAGCAAACGATCGCGCAACGCAAAGGCATCGGCCGCGCGCAGACCCGAGATATCGGCGGACTCCAGATGTGCGCCAGCCGTATGCAACGACAACACCGAAAGACCGTGGCGGCGTGCGATTGGACCTTCAACGACATCCACATGCTGGATACGAATGCGCGGCACGTAGCGCTCACTGCGCCACAACACGCCTTTGCGAATCAGCAAGCCATCGTCGGCCAGGGCGAATGCAAAGCGCTCGAATCGTCGCACTGAGAAATGTGCGATGAGCAAATGCAGCAGCACCGCAGTGGCCGCGCCGACGATGATGGCCGCCCACCACGATACGAATGCACTCGACACCAGCCCAACTGCGATCGGCAGCCAGAACAGGCCATACCAGGCACTCTCGCGCCAGAGTTTGGGTGCGTCCGGATCGACGCGCTGCCAGGAAATTTCGGTCATTGAGCGCTCGCTTAGAGAATGTCTTCACTCTTGGGCAGCGGCACGGGCGCGACCAGTGACAGAAGTCAGCGCTCGCCGCAGCAACTTGCCTGAAGCTGCTGCATCGTCGCATCCAAACCCGTCTGCCACGACGGCGGAACGATGCCGAATACACGCGTCAGTTTCGCCGTCGAGAGCACTGAATAGGCCGGGCGTCTGGCCTTGGCCGGATACTCGCCGGTGGTAATCGCATCGACGGGCGTCTCGCGACTGAGCATCCCGCGTTGCTGTGCGCGCTGAATGATCGCGCGGGCGAACCCGCACCAGCTGGTGCTGCCAGTACTCACAACGTGATAGGTGCCCAGCTTGTCGCGCAACGCCGGTGATGCCAGCATTCGATAGGTCATGTCAGCCAGGGTCGTCGCACTCGTTGGGCAACCGATTTGATCGTCGACCACACGCAAGCGCTCGCGCTCGGCAGCCACGCGCAACATCGTCAGCAAAAAGTTCTTGCCACGCGGCGCGTACACCCACGCGGTACGCAAGATCAAGTGCGCAGCGCCGCTCGCGCGCAGCGCGATTTCGCCGTCGGCTTTGCTGCGCCCGTAGACGCTTTGCGGAGCGATCGGTTGGTCTTCGCAATACGGCGACGTGCCATCGCCCGCGAACACGTAGTCGGTCGAGTAATGAACAACCAGCGCGTGATTACGTGCTGCCCAGGCGCCAATGCTGGCGACAGCGCGATGATTGACACGGTCTGCCATCTCGACGTTGTCCTCGGCGGCATCCACCGCCGTGTACGCTGCGGCGTTGACGATGACTTGCGGCCGAGCCCGATCCAATACCGGCTCGATGGTATTCAGATCGGCCAAATCGAGCGCGATATCGGCACCGGCACGCGCCGCGCACAGCACCGGACCAAGTGTGGGCAATCGTCTCGCCAGCTCGAATCCGACTTGGCCGTTGCTGCCCGTCAGCAGAATCATGGCGCGACGTACGTTGGCAGGTTGTCCGCCGAGATGTCGGCCAGGAATGGTGCGTTCGCATCCTTGTTAGACAGCGATTCCGGCACAAACGGCCAGGCAATGTCGAATGTGGGATCGTCCCAACGAATGGCACGATCCCATTTGGCTTCATACAACGTCGTGCATTGATACACGAAGGTGGCGAACTCGCTGATCACGGCAAAGCCGTGTGCGTAACCTTCGGGGATCCACAGCATGTGATGATTGTCGGCCGACAGCTCGACCGCCACGCTCTGGCCGAAGGTGGGCGAACCACGGCGAATGTCCACCGCAACATCGATCACTGCACCTTCGAGCACACCCACGAGCTTGCCCTGCGGTTGCGGCCATTGATAGTGCAAACCACGCAACACGCCTCGCGCCGAGCGCGAGACGTTGGTCTGCACGAAGGAAGTGGGCAAACCTCTGGCCGCGTAAACCGTCTGATTGAAGGCCTCGAAGAAAAAACCACGCGCATCGCCGAAGACGCGGGGTTCAATGAGTTTGACGTCTGCGAGACTGGTCGGCTGTACACGCACAGTATCGGAACTCACAGCTTCGGCACCAGTCCGCGCAAGTATTCCCCATACCCGCTCTTCAACAACGGCAGCGCCAGCGCCTCGAGTTGCTCGCCATCGATCCAGCCGTTTTCGAAGGCGATCTCTTCCGGGCACGCGATCTTTAAACCCTGGCGCTCTTCGATGGTCTGGATGAAGTTGCCGGCCTGGATCAGCGACTCGTGCGTGCCGGTGTCGAGCCACGCGTGTCCGCGGCCGAGGCGTTCGACATTCAGTTGGCCGCGCTGCAAGTACACACGGTTCAAATCGGTAATCTCCAACTCGCCTCGCGGGGACGGTTTGAGCGCCGCCGAATAGTCGCTGGCATTGCCATCGTAGAAGTACAAACCGGTTACCGCAAAGTTCGACTTCGGCTGTTTGGGTTTCTCTTCGATGGAGATCACGCGCCCGTCGGCAGCGAATTCGGCCACGCCGTAACGCTCCGGATCCTTGACCCAATAGCCGAACACCGTGGCGCCCAGTGTGCGGGCATCGCTGCGCGTCAACATCTCGCGCATGCCGCCACCGTAGAAGATGTTGTCGCCCAAAATCAGGCATGAGGGTTTGCCGCCGATGAACTCGCGGCCGATCAAAAAGGCCTGCGCCAGACCATTGGGCTCGGGCTGCACGGCATATTCGATGTTGAGACCCCATTGAGATCCGTCGCCCAGCAGGCGCTGAAACAAGGCTTGTTCGTGCGGTGTGTTGATGACCAGGATGTCGCGAATCCCAGCAAGCATCAGCACGCTCAACGGGTAGTAGATCATCGGCTTGTCGTACACCGGGAGCAGCTGCTTGCTCACCGCGATGGTCAGCGGATGCAGGCGCGTGCCGGCGCCGCCGGCCAAAATAATGCCGCGTCGTGTCGTCATACCGCGACTCCCAGGCGCTCGCCGCGATAGCTGCCGTCGCGGATGTTCGCCGTCCAGTCGCTATTGGACAGGTACCAGTCGATCGTGGCTTCGATCCCACTCTCAAACGTCTGCGTCGGTTTCCAACCGAGTTCATTTTGAATCTTGCTGGCATCGATTGCGTAACGGCGATCATGACCGGGGCGGTCCTTGACGTACGTGATCAAATCGCGGCGCGGTGTGGCGCGCGGCAAGCGCGCGTCCAACCCATCGCAAATTCGGTGCACCACCTCGATGTTCTGCCGTTCGGCGTCGCCACCGACGTTGTACACCTCGCCGACGCGCCCGCGCGCCAGCACCGCGGCGATGGCGCGGCAGTGGTCGGTCACGTACAGCCAATCGCGCACGTTTTTCCCATCGCCGTAGACCGGCAACGGCTCACCGACCAGCGCTTTCTGGATCATCAACGGAATGAGCTTCTCCGGGAATTGGTAGGGCCCGTAGTTGTTCGAGCAGTTGGTCGTCAGCACCGGCAGGCCATAGGTGTGATGGAATGCGCGCACCAGATGATCGGAGGCCGCTTTGCTCGCCGAATAAGGCGAATTCGGTGCATACGGCGTGTCTTCGCGGAACTTTCCGCTATCACCCAGCGAACCGTACACCTCGTCGGTCGACACGTGCAGAAAACGGAACGCGCCTTTCCTGGCCTCATCCAGCGTACGCCAATACGCCAGCGCGCACTCAAGCAAACTCAGCGTGCCGACCACGTTGGTTTGCACAAACGCCGCCGGGCCATCGATCGATCGATCGACATGCGATTCCGCTGCAAAATTGATCACCGCATCCGGTTGGTGCTCGAGCAGCAACGCCGCGACGCGATCGCGGTCGCCGATGTCGCCCTGTTCGAAGCGATGCAGCTCCGATCCATGCAGTGAGCGCAACGATTCGCGGTTGCCCGCGTAGGTGAGCGCATCGAGATTGATGATGCGCGCAACGCCCTCACCGACCTGTTGCAGAACGAAATTGGCGCCGATGAACCCCGCGCCGCCAGTGACCAGCCATGTTCGCATGTAGCGCCCTTCTCTCAAGATCGGTTGCACCAAGACCGCAGATCTTGGCAAAAGGTTCGCGGAAGATAGCGTAAGCCTTCCGATCCGGGCTGAGTGCCCGGCAAACGACAAAAATCTCGGCGGTTTTCTTCCAAAGCGTGGCGAAAATCAGGCAACGCCGACCGAAGTACTTGCCAGAGCAGACCGGTGCGCCTACCGTTCGCGGCTTCGTGACCAACATGAGTGTGCTCATGGCTCGCCAAATTGCGATTGTCGAAGATGAACCAGCGATTCGCGCCAATTATACCGATGCGCTTAAACGCTACGGGTATGAGGTCACCGCGTATTCAACGCGTCCTCAGGCCTCAGCGGCTTTTGCGCTGCGTATTCCCGACCTGGTCCTGATCGATATCGGCCTCGGCGACGAGCCCGAGGGCGGCTTCGAGCTATGCCGCGAACTTCGGCAACGATCGACAACCTTGCCGATCATTTTCTTGACAGCGCGCGATTCGGACTTCGACATCATTTCCGGTCTGCGTCTCGGCGCCGACGATTACCTCACCAAAGACATCAGCCTTCAGCATTTGCTGGCGCGCATCGTTTCGCTGTTCAGACGAGTCGAGGCACTGAGCCTGCCAGCGGGAAAAGACCAATTGTTGGAACACGGCCCGTTGAAACTGGAGGGTGATCGCATGCGCGTCACCTGGAACGATCAGGAAATTCCATTGACCGTGACCGAATTCTGGATCGTGCACGCGCTCGCCCGTTACCCTGGCCATATCAAGAACCGCGATCAGCTGATGAGCGCCGCTCAGGTGGTGGTCGACGAAGCGACCATCACCAGCCATATCAAACGCATTCGTAAGAAATTTGTCGCGATCGATACCAGTTTCGATGCGATCGATACGCTGCATGGCGTTGGTTATCGCTGGAAGGCTTGAGCCCTAAGGCCCGCAACCGCCAGCCCGCTGCAATTGCTGGATGCCGCTGCGACCGCTGTGCTCGGCGGCCAACTCGCTGGTTTCGAACTGGAACTGAAACACGGCGCGATCGCAGCCGTTGAAGGTCAGCGTTGCAGATCCGACACGGAACACATTGCGCGTGGCGATGCGGTCGAGCTCGCCGCCGATGACACGTAAGATGGGCAACTCGATACGCCCACCTGTGACCTCGCCGATGGGTGCCTGCAGCGTGAACCAGTCTTGCGCCTGCGCATCGTTGCGGGCGACATCGTAGGTGAACCAGGCACCAAATACGAACCCCGGATCGTCATCGCGCGGCGGCTGCACTTCGAACATCAGTCCCTGCCCAGACGTGACAGGCTCGAACCACGCCCCCGATTGCCGCCGACTGAATCCGCGAACGTCTGGGGCCTCAGATCCCGGCGATTGGGTACTGCCGTCGAAACGCAAACAGGGAAACAATCGAGCGCCCAATCGCTGCCAGGGCATACTGCCGATGCGACCCGATTCAACGCCAGCCTCGAAACGATAGCTCAGCGTTGCGTTGTCGCAGTCGTGAAAATACAGCTCAGCTCGACCAACGATCTCGGGTTGTGTGGTTGGTGGTGTGGCGAATTGGCCATTGGTATTGCGCACGATGTCCAGTTCGGCGCGACTGGAATCGGCGGCGACTGTCCCCTGCAAGTAGTACCAGGCCAGCTGCGCCTGATCGCCGTAACGCGCGCCGCTATACGCAAACCAGGGCGCGAATATCAGATTGGCCTCCGGAATGTAGTTCAGCAGGAACCCCTGCCCGGGCGTGCCCGGATGGAACCAGGGGCCGGCGATACCCGATTGGTCCATGCGGATCTCGCTTCTCGCACCCACGTTTGTGCGCAGGGATCGTAATTGCCGACCGTCGTTGGTTTGGTAGCGGTTGAAGGCAATACTGATGTCGCCGCCGATGCTGCGGTCGATATGCAAATTGCTCCAGCAATCGGTAGACGCGTCGCAGGGCATCGTTCTGCTACCCGCCGGTTCGCCATCCGCGTCGCGCAGGTAAAAGCCGATGGCACCGTTTTCGGCGCGCGCCAGAACCAGTCGATCAGGCTGCTCAAGGTAGGTCAGGACAGGTGCCAACTCCACGTTCTGCCAGAGCATGGATCGCCAGTCAGGCGTCATCGACAAGACGCGAGCGCTCGGCGCTGCAACCGCAGGCGCGATGGGCGCACGCGAAAGCGACAGAAAGCGATTGCCATTGCCAATCACCAGCTTCAGCACCCGCCCCGTCCCATCGTAAGCCGGATCGATTTCCGAGTGATGTAGTTCGCGATCCATGGCAGTGTCGATCGCGCGCAAGAACAGCCGGCGCGCGGCACCGGTGACACGATCTTCGATGAGCACCAGGTACTGCCCGTCCACGCCAAATTCGACCGGCATCAACGTAAGTGGAAAGCTGCGCGCGGCAGTATCGTCATGATCGAACCACGCCGCTACGACACTACCTTGAATACTGCGACCGACGGCCACCATGCTCGTGCCGAGGTTGCGATCGCTGCGCAAGCGCAACCCTTCAGCGATTCGCAAGGGCGGCAGCGCCACGGGCGATTGCTCACGCCCATCGGCGATTCGCCACCGGCGGACCTGCGCGGTGCTTTCGAGCGTACGATCGAGCATCGCCAGGATACCGTTCGCAAATAGCGCAAATTGCGGTCCGATCTGCTCGTTGGGAAAAACTTCCAGCAAGGTTGCGCCGTCGCCATGGCGCACGCAACGCACCGGGATTGCGGAGGCGCTCGGTCGCTCATCGCGGAAACAGGCAAAACCGTCCGACAATTGCATAGCGGCATCGGACCAAGGCAGGCCCTGGGACCCACCGCCGTCAAAAGACCTTTGCCAAATCACGCCACCGTCCACGTCCAGGCGTGCGATGGTCACAGCGCCGGCATCGGCCAATGCCAGATAGCGAACCCCATTGCGCTGGTACTCACCCAAAAACCGCAATGAGACGTTAGCGGGCTCGATCGGAATGGCGCCGGCCATACCTTCAATATCCAAACGCACGAGGTTGCCGTCGGCAATGATCCACCAGCCGTTGCTGCCGCGATCCGCAAAACTCGGCCGAGCGAACGGGATCGAGCGATCGCCCAGTACTGTGCCGACACGCGATACGCGCAACAATCGTGCTGGCTGGCTACCCTCAACCTGGCGAATCAAGAACTCGACTTCGCCGTTCTCCAAGGCTGAAAGCGCGCAACCGCGAGCACCCGGAACGCATTCGAATCCGCTCGGCAAGCCCAACGGCGATTCGGCACCAGACATCTGCAATGACAATTGGCCGCCTAATGCCCGATTGGCGATTACGGCATACCGCGATTCGGCATCGCCAACGAACCCAACAATCTGACTGGCCCGGAGCAAGCCGAGACTACGCAGCGACAATAGTTGAGCATCCGGCGAAATACTGAGGACCACCACCTGATCGTCGCCTGCTGCGCCCAAAGCGAGTACGCCGCCGTCGCGTCGTTCCTGAAGCCAACGCAAATCCTGAGCCTGGCCCCCGGTCGCTTGCCAGCGAAAGCGCACACTTCCGTCGCTCGCCAACCTCACCAACACCGCTGCACCGCCCAAACTGCTGGTCGTACCGCCGACATAGGCGCCGCCATCGCCGATCGCAAGCGGATTGCTGACGCCCTGAAAAACGCCGAGCCCCCGAGCCGTTGTCGCTAACCTGCCGGCGCTGTCAAATCGGTCGATGCGATAACCACCATCGGCAGATACGCTCGACAACCAAAGCGCTCCGGCTGGCGCGATCGCCGGCAAGAAGCAGCTGTTGACACCTGATTGCGCGCGCGATCGCCACAGAACATCGCTATCGACTTGCGTGAGTGCGCAACGCCGGTCGAGCGCGACAACGCCCTCATCGATCGCCAATAGTCGAGCCGTCTCGTAAAAGCCTCCGCCGGAGGCATCCGTTTCGGGTTCAAAAATTCGTGTCAGGCGACTGCCATCCGCCGAGTAGCGATCGAAAGAGATCACTCCGTCGCGATGTTGCACGAGCGCATGCGCCCCGCCGTCCGGCGCCGCAGTGACATAACGGACCTGCGGCGGGAATATTGCAGTCGTGATGTCGACATTCGCCGTTTGGTCGACTGCGCCTGCGATCGCAGGCAAGATCAAAAGCGCAATTCCCAGAGAACGCATACGACAGCCCGGAGTTCCGAAGCGCGAACGATAACCTCGATTGCCAATCGTCGTGTGAAGCATTGTCACACATAAGTTGCCAAGGCGGTTCCGACCGACGAGCTTCTGGTTTCGCTCGCAACACCGGAACAGCAACATCAACCTTCCGACGGAGGACGTGTCAGCTGCTGCATGCTGGCGCTCAACAGCGGCGCCAGTCCGTCGCGCTGTGCCGCAGAGACCAGGTAGAACTGAGCTTTGCGCCGCAGCTTACGCATCACCGCCTTGGCAGCTGCCATGGCATGTTCGTGCGATTCGAACAAATCCGACTTGTTAAAAACGATCCATCGCGGCTTGTCCATCAGTGCCGCATCAAAGCGCTTAAGTTCCCGCTCAATCGCACGAATCTGCTTTTCAGGCGACTCGCTGCCATCGAACGGCGCAAGGTCGACGATATGCCACAACAGACGCGTACGCTGCAGGTGCTTCAAAAAGTGTGTGCCCAGGCCAGCGCCATCTGCAGCGCCCTCGATCAGGCCTGGGATGTCGGCAACAACGAAGCTCTGGTCCACTCCCAACCGAACCACGCCCAAATTGGGGTGCAGAGTGGTAAACGGGTAATCGGCAACTTTCGGCGTCGCGGCAGAAATCGCGCGGATCAAGGTCGATTTGCCCGCGTTCGGAAAACCCAGCAATCCGACATCGGCCAATACCTTTAATTCCAGATGCAGTTCGCGTTCCTCGCCAGGGGTTCCGGACGTTGCGCGGCGCGGCGCGCGGTTCACAGAACTCTTGAAGTGCACGTTACCCTTGCCGCCCTCGCCACCCTGCGCAACAAGCAACTTCTCGCCATGTCTGGTCAAGTCACCGATCAACTCGCCGGTATTGGCATCCATAACCATCGTGCCAACCGGGACCCGAACCAACAGGTCGGCGCCACCCTTGCCATAACACTGACGACTCATACCATTTTCGCCGCGTTCGGCGCGGAAACGTCGTTGGTGTCGGAAGTCGACGAGCGTGTTCAGACCCTCATCGGCGCTCAACCAAACGCTCCCGCCCGCGCCTCCGTCGCCCCCATCCGGGCCGCCGAGCGGAATGAACTTCTCGCGACGAAAACTCACCATGCCGTTCCCGCCGTTGCCGGCATGAACCTGTATCCGTGCTTCGTCGACGAATTTCATGAGTGATCCGTTGGGGCAACAAAAACCCCGCCGCAGCGGGGTTTTTTCGACAGCGAACTGCGTTTGCTCAGGCGTTGACGACGCTGACGAAACGACGATTCTTCGCGCCACCGACATGGAACTTCACCGTTCCATCGGTGAGCGCAAACAGCGTGTGGTCGCGGCCCATGCCGACGCCTGGACCCGCGTGGAACTGCGTGCCGCGCTGACGAACGATAATGTTGCCTGCTCCCACGGCCTGGCCGCCGTAGAGTTTCACGCCAAGATATTTCGGGTTCGAATCGCGGCCGTTGCGAGTGGAACCACCAGCCTTTTTATGTGCCATGACGCTTCAATCCTTTGTACTTGCGATCAGCCGGAGATGCCGGTGATCTCGATTTCGGTGTAATGCTGACGGTGGCCCATCTGCTTGCGGTGATGTTTGCGACGACGGAAGTGCACGATATGCACTTTGTCGGCACGGCCGTGGCCTTTTACCGTAGCAGCTACCTTCGCACCGTCCACCACCGGCGCGCCCACTCGAATCTGATCGCCATTGGCGACCAGAAACACTTGATCCAGCTCGATCGCATCGCCTTGCGCGGCATTGAGCTTTTCTACTTTCAACACATCACCGGGCGCAGCTCGGTATTGCTTGCCACCGGTCGCAAAGACGGCGTACATCGAGAACCTCGTCCATAAGGGCAAATCAAGAGAGCCGCGAAGCATATCGGTAGCAAGGCTGCTGGTCAATGAACCAGCCTGAAATGCCGACTCGCGAATGACGCAAAACCGAGTGCCGTTCACCTTCGCCAGCATTTCGGTGGAATCGGCGAGCCAAGAAGGCTCGCCGATGACCGCAACGTATGCCTACGACAGTCGTTCGCGGTTGGACGAAACTCACCAGCCCCAACCGAAACCTACGCCTGCCTGGCTTTCGTCATTGGTAAACGCACCGCCGATGGTCAGCGTTGCGCGTTCGCTCAGTGCGCGCTGATAGCCGATCGACAACGCCGCTTCGCCGCCAGAAAAGCCAGTACCCACCGCAAGTCGGTTGTCGGTGCGAATACCGCTGGCCGAGCCGATCATCGTGCTCATTGCCGCGTTCATTGCACCAAGCTTGTCGATCCGCTCGTCGGTTTGCCGGAAACGCAAATCAACATAACCACGAAGCTCGGCGATACCGTCTAGGAACTGGCCGAAGTTGACGGCATCAGTGCGCTGCGTGGCGTTAGCGACGTTGGTAATAACGCGTTCGGCACCCACGGAACCCACCGATACCGAATTGGCACGGGTCGCTGTGGAACCGTTACCGAGCGCCACACTGTTTGCGGCACTGGCATTCGCCTGGGCGCCGAGCGCAACGCTGTTGGCTGCCGATGCCGTAGCGCCGCTTCCCAAGGCGGAGGCGTTTTCGCCGCTGGCAACCGCACCAGTGCCGTTTGCCGTGGCGGCGACGCCGGTGGCTCGGGCCTGGCGGCCGGTCGCTGTCGCGCCGCGACCCGAGGCAACGCTCATCGCACCGTTGGCCGTGGACTGAACACCGCTCGCCTGCGCGCCCTGGCCGGTGGCCGTAGCCTCTTCTTCGGTCGCACCCGCGCCTTGACCGGTGGCCGTACTATTCGCCGCCGTGGCGCGCGCGCCCTGACCATTTGCCGTACTGTTGTTACCGCTGGCCAGACTACCGTTGCCCGTCGCCGTACTATTGCTACCGCTGGCGGTGCTGCTATTTCCGGTTGCGGTGCTATTGCTGCCGCTCGCCGTTGCTGCGCGGCCGACAGCAGCACTGTTCGCGCCACTGGCGATCGCGCTATTACCCACAGCCGTGGACAGCTCGCCGCTCGCGCGAGCCTGCCAGCCCATTGCAGTCGCGCCACGTCCCGAAGCAACGCTCTGGGTACCGATGGCACTGGAATGGAAACCTGTGGCCTGCGCGCCCTGGCCGACGGCCAGAGCATCTTCATCGGACGCAGTGGCGCCCTGACCGACCGCGGTTGCGTTAACGCTCGTGGCTTGCGCACCCTGGCCTAATGCCGTGCTTCTTGCACCAGTCGCGGTCGCGCCTTGCCCAAGCGCGGTGCTGCTTTCACCTGAAGCCATGCTGTTGGCGCCGATGGCGCTGCTATTGGCGCCGCTGGCCATCGCGGAACGACCGTTCGCGGTGCTGTTGGCGCCGCTGGCGACTGCGCTATTGCCCGTCGCCGTGGACAATTCGCCGGTGGCCTGCGCGCGCCAGCCGACAGCCGTGCCGCCACGGCCCGATGCCACTGCCTGTCCGCCGATGGCTGCAGAATGGAAACCAGATGCCAGGCTGTCCTGACCCACCGCCACCGCGTCTTCGTCAGTGGCGCGAGCGCGTGTGCCGAAGGCATTGGCGCGCAGCCCGGTGGCTTGTGCGCCGGTGCCGCAGGCATATGCGTCGGTACCCGGCGCCTGGGCACCACTCTGCGGCGGAAGATCATCGTCGCAGGTATCGCCGGCGAACGCGCAGGGCGCCACAAGCGCCATCAGTACAGCCACCGAAAGGGCCGACAACACATTGTTAGTTTTCATCAAGAGTGACTCCGAGTTTGTGAGACCTGAGTAAAACGCTGGTTCGGCCAATACCGAACAACGCGTGCCAAAGGCACTCTCATCGTTACGCGCAAAGAACATGAACAGGGCCAGTTCGTCGTCGATTCGCCCTTCATTTCCCTCGCGCGCTCCGGTTTACTTGGAGTCCGCTCCTGGTGCCGTTTTTGTCGTGACCCAGCGCTTTCCAATCCGCGAACGCAAAGTCGTCACCCCGAGCCAGCTGAATTTGTTGGCGCGCTCGGTGCTGGAAGATGCATTGGCCATCGTCTGGGTCGCGGGCGAGATTTCGAACTTCACGCGCGCGAGTTCTGGCCACTGGTACTTCACTCTCAAGGACGCAACAGCGCAGATTCGATGCGCGATGTTCCGCAACAACAACCAGTACGTCCGCGCTCAGGCACGTGACGGCCTGAATGTGGTGCTTCGCGGCCGGGTGACCCTGTACGAAACGCGTGGCGAGTACCAGCTGGTTGCAGATCACCTCGAAGAGGATGGCGCTGGCTTGGCGCATCAGGCATTCGAAGCTCTGAAAGCCAGGCTCGCTGCGGAAGGTCTAACCGATCTGGCACGGAAAAAGGCGTTGCCAGCAATGCCCTTGAGCCTGGCGCTGATCACCAGCCCGCGCGGGGCAGCGATTGGCGATGTACTCAGCGTCTTTCGGCGGCGATGGCCAATGCTCAGCGTGGATGTGTTCCCTTGCCAGGTCCAGGGCATCGAGGCGCCGGAGCAGTTGACGGATGCCATGCGCCGCGCCTGTGGCGGAAGGTACGATGTCATCTTGCTCACGCGCGGCGGCGGCGCAACCGAAGATCTTGCGGCATTCAACAATGAGTCTTTGGCGCGGGCAATCGCCGCAGCACCGATTCCGGTGGTCTCTGCGGTGGGCCATGAGATCGATGTCACGATCGCCGATTTCGTTGCTGATCTGCGCGCACCCACGCCGTCTGCGGCGGCGGAAATCATCGCGCCGGATGGCGAGGCGATTGCTCGCAGACTGCGCGATGCCCGCTCCGCGATCGAGCGGCGCATGCAGCGCGTACTGGAGTCGCGAACGCAACGCCTGGACCAGCTTTCGCGCCTTGTGCGTGCTCATCAACGCGATGGCGCTCATCAACGCCAGAGTCTGCAATTTCTCCTGGGTCGCCTCGAGATGGTCGGCGTGGCGACGGCTCGCGAGCGAACGCAGAAATTGCATCAACGCCTTCTGCGGCTGTCGCCCGATCGCCACCTGGGCAATGTGCGAATGCGCGCCGGACAGTTGTATTCCCGCCTCGCGTTCAGCGCGAGTGTGTTGTCGGCCAACCATCAAGCGCAGAACGATCGACTCGCCATGCGCCTCATCGCGACCCGTAGCCGCATGGTCCAACTGCGGCAACGCACGCATCTGGCCCAGCGCGCACTGCACCTGCTCGGTCCACAAGCCACGCTCGAACGTGGCTTCGTGTTATTAGCGCGCGCCGACGGTACTTTATTGACCCGGGCCGCACACACCGCAGCAGGGGACGTCGTAACGGCACGATTTGCAGACGGCGAACGCCAGATACAGATTCGCGATTGACGGGAACTCCAGCACTCGGACAGTACTCCTACGGTCCAGTTCAGCTCAGGAGCAAAGCAATGGTCCGTCTGGCAGTTGCGCTATTGGCATTATCGGGCTCCGTCACCGCTGCGCCGCCAGCCAATGCGCTGATCGACGACCGCCAGTTCCAGGCCGACGTAGCACTGGCGATGGCGGCCCGTGTGCAGCGACGCGTCGATGAGCAACGGTTCCGCGAAATGGCTTCAGAAGCATCGACGATTCTGCTCGATGCCCGCAGCCGTGAAGCCTTCGCGCAAACGCACGTTGCTGGCGCAATCAACCTGCCATTCACCGAGTTCACCGCGCAGAGCCTGGCAACCGCAATCCCATCGCCCGATACGCGCGTGTTGATCTACTGCAACAACAACTTTCTCCATAGCCCTCGCGCTTTCGCAACGAAGGCGCCTGCGGCATCGCTGAACTTGTCGACGTTTACGGCGCTGCACAGTTACGGTTACCGTAACGTCTATGAGCTCGCGGGATCAGCATCCGTGTTCGAGACAAAACTCGATCTTGTTGGCACCGAGGTGCCTCATTCTGGCCAGTAGCGGTCCGCCAGGTCCGCTGGCCATGACTCGCGCAGCACGTCTCGCTTAAGTTCGGCAATCAGGGCGTCGACGCGTGCCGACTGCTCTGCCGCCAACGCTTCGCGCAGCGCGTCGAAACGCGGATCGTGAGCCGCCTTGGTGCGGTCGCGCGCGGCTTCCCGCATGCGCTCCAAAGCAACCACGGACTGAGCCTCATCCAACCCGAGCCCAATGGTCGACGAACCTGCTGGCACAGAGGAAGCGACTGCGGCGGCTGGCGCGATCGAATCGGCAACGGGTTCGGCCGCAATGCTGGGCAAAGGCGATACGCTGGCTGGCGCTGCCGGCGCAGCACTCATCCGCCCAACGGGCTCCCGCGGCGCGAAAGATACCGGCGGCGCTGGCGGTGCTGGGGGCGCTGCGGGCACAGGGGACTCTGTCAGCGGCGGCGCGTCTACAGACATCGGCGCCTGAGCTGTTTCCAATGCCGGCGTCTGAATCGCTGACGAAACGCTTGGCGGAACGGCTTCGAGCTTCGCCCCAGCAGCCGCTTCGCGCGGCGCGTCTGACCTCAATCCCTGAGCGACCAACGAATCTGCATCGCCCGCCGGCGCTCGCCTGGCGGACGCCAGGTCGTCGACTGCAACGACCGGTCGCTGCGACTCAGACCGGGCCTCAGCTTTGTTGATTTGCCCAGGACCAGCATCGGCGAGGGGTTGTTCGATCGGCGGTTCCGATGCCGCAGCCGAACGACTCGCTTCGAACGCCGGCACATCATCCATCTCCGGTGCAGTCGCTTGAGCATCAGGCAGTGCTCCGTCGGTTGCTGTCACGGGCGTTGATGCCCTTGGGGCAAGGGGCTCCGGCACACGATCGGCCACGCGCAGCCAACTTGCAGCGCCTACCAATACAACCACGCCCGCCGCGATGTTCAACCAGACAGGCGGCGAACGGCGCCTGGCGACCGCTCCTGCCCGGGCACGAATGGCAGCCGTCATGGCTGCGCCGGGCATAGGCCCCGGGGCTCGCCTGACTGCGTCAAGCAAAACGTTCTCATCGCGCTCGTTCACTTGAGCGCCTCCTTTAATTTGGCCAGCGCATAGCGCAAGCGCGACTTGATGGTCTCACGGCCGGTATTCATCGTCTCCGCAATCTCCTCCAGCGTGAGCTCGCCTTCGGCGCGCAGCAGCACCACGGCACGCTGTTCGGCCGGCAAGGACTCAAGCGCATCGATCAGCCGTGTCAGCTGCGCTTCGTCTTCGATCGCTTGCAACGGCGCCGCACCGCCGTCGGGGAAGTGCGCCAGCACACTATCGTCGGACTGCGGCTGTTCGCGGCGAATATGGTCGATCGCCAAATGGTGCGCGATCCGGAACAGCCAGGCCGCGAATCGTGCCGTGGGCCGGTATCGCGAGCGCGCGTCGATCGCGCGTTGCCAGGTGTCCTGGAATAACTCCTCGGCAACCGACGGCCGTTTCACCAAACGCGTCAGATAACGCAACAGGCGCGTCGCAAAGCGCGCATACAGCGCGTCAAACGCGCGTACATCACCGGATGCGTAGGCGAGCATCAATTGTTCGTCGCTGGGCGCGGTGTTGGCATCGGTCGGCGTCATCCGCTCACGATAGCGCGTTGCGGTCGGCTCCCAAAAGCATGGCTGGATGGCTGCGGCGTAGTTCATACTTCACCTAACGCAGCACAGCGGGCAATGGGGTTCTGTGGATCGCATCATCCTCGAGTATTTGAACGGCAACCGGACCGGAACGGTCGAGGTCTATCCTGCCGCGCGTTTCGCCAGCCTTTATCTGGGGCGGGACGCAAAATGCGACGTACGTCTCGATACCGACGCCGACACAATGGTGTCGCGCAATCACGCGGTCATTGAATGGGTCGATGAAGACCATTTGCGGCGTTACACGTTATCCGATCTGCTCAGCAGCAATGGCACGTATTTGAATGGAGAACGTGTCCTGGGAACGGTGGCGCTGCGTGATGGCGATATCGTCCGCCTGGGCGCTCAAGGCGTGGAGTTCCGCGTGCGGATCGAAAAGTCTGCGACGAATGTCGATAACGAGGTGACGCAATCGATTCGCGGCGTTCGACCTTGACCGGGCCACCGCTGATGTTACGCCCTTCATAAAAGCAGTTGCTCTGGCGCCGGGAGGCGAGTAATGAAGACCTTGAACCCATTGGACGCATCTTGGTTGATGGTCGAGTCGCGAGACACGCCGATGCATGTCGGCGGGCTGATGCGTTTCTCGCTGCCGACGGACGCACCGGCAGACTTTTTCGCCAAACTGATGCAGGACTTCCGCAGTACCAAAAAGTTCGCGTCGCCCTGGAATCTTCGAGTGCGCATGCCGAGTTTCAAGGGCCTGATGCCAGTTTGGGAGGTCGAAGACGACATCGATCTGGAACATCACGTGCGCCATTCGGCGCTGCCGCGACCGGGCGGCGAGCGCGAGTTGGGCCAACTGATCGCCCGATTCCACAGCCAGCCGCTGGATCTGTCCAGACCACCTTGGGAGTGCGAAGTCATCGAAGGCCTGGCAGACGGGCAGTTCGCGATGTACGTTAAAATGCATCACTCGCTCATTGATGGCGTCAGCGGCATCAAACTACTGGAGAAAGCGATGTCGAGCGACACTCGATCGTCGCGAAAACTGCCGCCATTTTGGGCGCTGGGCAGCTCCGGCGGAAGACCGGCAAAACGGCCCAAAGCACCACCGCCAACGCCCGCCGAAGTGATTGCACACTTCACCGAGACGGTTCGCGATCAAGTCGGCTCACTGCCAGATATCGCCCGCGCGTTCGGCTCGATGGTCGGCGCCTTTCGCAACAAAGAAGACACGCTCGCGATTCCTTTCGAGTCCCCGATGTCGTTGCTGAACGGCCGCATCAACCAGGAGCGCCGATTCGCCACACAACGGTTCGAATTGCCGCGCCTGCGCAAATTGGCGGAGGCGGCAAATGCCACGCTCAACGATGTGGTCCTGGCACTCTGCGGCGGCGCTCTGCGACGTTTTTTGGTCGAACTTGGCGAATTGCCGGAGCAGTCGCTCACGGCCGGCATCCCCGTGTCGGTGCGCCCCAAAGACGACGAAGGAACCGGCAATGCCATCACCTTCATTATTTCTACGCTCGGCACCGATATCGATGCGCCACGCGAGCGGATTCAATCGATAACAGCATCCACGCGGCGCGCGAAGCAACATGTGTCGAGTTTGCCGAAAAAAGCAATGATGCAATACACCATGTTGTTGATGGCACCGACGATGTTGTCATTGATGGCAGGCATCGGCGGCCGTACGCGCCCCATGTTCAACATTACGATTTCCAATGTGCCGGGCCCCGAGAAGCCCCTGTATTTCCGGGGCGCGCGGCTCGAGGCCGCGTATCCCGTGTCGCTCGTCACGCACGGCCAGGCGATCAATATCACGTGCCAAAGCTATGACGGCAAACTGGCTTTCGGCATCACCGGCTGCCGAAGTACGCTGCCGCATTTGCAGCGTCTTTCACCGTACATGCAACTCGCCCTCGAAGAACTGGAACTTGAGTACTTCGGCAAGCCACCCGCGAAACGCCGAGCGCCCCGTCGTGGAGATAAAGTCGCACCTAAGCGGGCCCGCAATGACGTATAACGCCGCCGCTTGCCGGGCGCTGGCGCCAACCCGAAAACAACTTGCCGCCTCATCTGAAATCATCGAAGCGGCATTTTTTCATCTTCAAGTCAACGAGCCAGCCAGGCTCCGCCTGGAGGCCGACCAGCATTGCGACCTCGCTCGACAGCACACGCTTGCCCAGCTCAATAACCGTAGTCTCGATTCCGTGCGCCGCGCCAGGCGTCGTCCTGCGCGTTGTAGTAGGCGTCGCGCCGCGAACGATCGTAGGCACGCTCGTTTCGATCGTAACGATGGTCTCGATAGTAACGATCGTTTCGGACGTTTTGCCGACTGTAGCGATCACGACGATCGTTCCAATAACGATCGTGACGGTCGCGCCGACGATCCCAATATCGATCATATCGATCATGGCGCCAATCGCGGTAGCGCGGCGCGTAGGAGTAGCGGTCATAACGATACGGCGCCCGATAACCGTAGTAACCGCGACCACTCGTGCGATACACAACTCGCGGGTAGCCATAACCGTATCGATCCCAGTGACTGTAGGCCGGCGCGTACCAGTATGGCGCGTACCAACCCGAGCCATAACCCCTGCCATGCCCGCCGACGCTGATCGAATACCCGCCGTTCCAACCGTAATCGCTATAGCCGATCGACCATCGCCCTGCCTGGGCCGGCAGACTGAGACCGGCCAAAACCAGCGCCAATACACCAACAATCCACTTCGCCATCGATTCTCTCCCAACGAAGATCCGGCCTTTTTGGCACGTGCTGATAACGTACGCTCGATTTGCTAAGGCCGGGCTGAATGCCGCCGGATCTGCGCTGACTGTTCAGATTGCAGCCGGCTTGGCACTGCACTCCTCGAACTCGCTGCGGCCGGTATACTCCCGGCCCTTCATCGCCCTCGTAGCTCAGTTGGATAGAGCGTCCCCCTCCTAAGGGGAAGGTCGCACGTTCGATTCGTGTCGGGGGCACCAACTCTATGCCGTGTTCGCGGCTCCTTCTGTCGGAGAAATACATGTCGCAAGCGATCCTCGCAGCGCTCGGTTTGAGCGCAGACAATTCAGGCACCTATCTTGGCGACGGTGAGTGGTCGGCGACGCGCGATGCCGGCGTAATGAGCAGCATCAACCCAGCTACCGGCGACACCATCGCCCGCACTTATGCCTCGAGCGCGCAGGACTACGCCACCATCATGCGCCGTGCGACCGCCGCCTTCGAATCCTGGCGCACCACACCGGCGCCGCGACGCGGCGAGGCGATCCGCCTGTGCGGCGAGGCGCTGCGCAAGCACAAGGAGGCGCTCGGTACGTTGGTGTCACTGGAGATGGGCAAGATCAAGGCCGAAGGACTGGGCGAAGTCCAGGAGATGATCGATATCGCCGACTTTGCTGTCGGTCTGTCGCGTCAGCTGTACGGCAACAGCATGCACTCAGAACGACCCGGACATCGGATGTTCGAGCAATGGCACCCGCTTGGGATCGTCGGCGTCATCAGCGCATTCAACTTCCCGGTTGCGGTGTGGAGTTGGAATGCGTTTCTCGCCGCCGTGTGCGGCGATATCACGATCTGGAAACCTTCGCCGAAAACGCCGTTGACGGCAATTGCCTCGATGCGCGTTTGCAACGAGGCTCTGCGCGCGGGCGGTTTTCCCGACATCTTTTTCCTGTTCAACGATTCCGGCACGGAACTCGCGCAAGCCTTCGTCGACGATCACCGCATCCCGCTGATCAGCTTTACCGGCTCGACGCAAATCGGTCGTTTGGTCGGCGAACGCGTGGCGCGACGTATGGGCCGCTCGCTTCTGGAACTGGGCGGAAATAATGCACTCATCATCGACGAAACCGCCGATCTGAAACTGGCCATTCCGGCCACTGTGTTTGGTTCGGTTGGCACGGCCGGCCAGCGTTGCACCACAACCCGCCGTCTGATCGTGCATCGCTCTATCGTCGATGAGGTGACGCAGCGGCTGGCAAGCGCTTATCGGCAAATCGAAGGTCGCATCGGTGACCCGGTCGACAACGGCACGCTCATGGGCCCGCTGATCGATCGCGCCGCAGTAGCGGCATACGAGCGCGTGGTCGAGCGCGCCGTTGCGCAAGGCGGCAGAGTACTGACCGGCGGAAAAGTGCTCGACCGCCCAGGCAACTTTGTGCTGCCGACGATCATCAGCGGCGTCGCACCAGACTGCGATGTGGTGCAGACCGAGACCTTTGTACCGATTCTGTACGTCCTGCCATTCGATACGCTGGAGGAAGCCGTCGCGATTCAAAACGGCGTCCCGCAGGGATTATCGAGTGCGATTTTCACCACGGATGTGCGTCGCGCCGAAAAATTTCTGGCTGCAAGCGGCTCCGATTGCGGCATTGCCAACGTCAACATCGGCACGTCCGGCGCCGAAATCGGCGGCGCATTCGGCGGCGAGAAGGAGACAGGCGGCGGACGCGAATCCGGCTCCGATTCCTGGAAGATCTATATGCGCAGACAAACGAACACCATCAACTATTCGGATGCCTTACCACTGGCGCAAGGCATCCGCTTCGACATCTAAGGCGAGGCTTCGCCTCAGACCGCCGAGCATTGTTGGCTTCGCCAGACACCGTGCTTGCCAAAACCCCCATTGAGCGCTGCGCGCATTTCCGGCCCGGCGGCACAGCCGCCGGTCGTTCGGCTCGGCACACGCCTCGCGGCGTGTCAGCGCCGATCCTCACCCCCCCTTGTACTCAAGGGGGCTTCAACAGCCAAAGCCGCTCCGACGAAAATTTGACTCAATTGACAAGATCTCGCTCAGTCAAGGACTCTAGGGCGAGGGCACGCCGGGGCCAGCACATGACCCTGGCGCGGCGCCTCAGCATCGCTTGTTTGCCAGATTCGGGGCCGACCGGAACGACTCGCCCCATCGATTCGCTACGACAATCCAGCGCTGTGGCAGCCTGAGCCGGCTTGCGCACACCGCCGGGTAGGCTATCTTCGGCTGCTGTCCCCAGTGAATCAGGAACCGCGATGCGAACCCGTTTGGCATTCATTCTACTTGCAGCGGGCGGCCCCACCTGGGCGACCGCTCTGACCGAGAAGTCCATGTGGTCTTTGGAGCGTATCGCGCCGCCGGCCATTTCTCCTGACGGCAAGACAGCGGTCGCAGCGGTGACACGCTTCGACATCAAAGAAGACAAGAGTATCGCCGACCTTTGGTGGTTCGCGACCGATGGTTCTGAAGAACGCCTGCTGACGCAAGCAGCATCGAATGAGTCGGCACCGGCGTTCAGCCCGGATGGAAAATGGTTGTCCTTTATCGCCCAGCGCGATGACGACAAATCACCACAGGTGTACGCGATGCCACTGAGCGGCGGTGAGGCGCGGCGCGTGACGTCAATTCCCACTGGCGTGTCGGTCGCAAAGTGGCATGGCGACAGCCAGCGAATGGTGGTGCTGACGCGCGTGTGGCCCGGCGTTTCGTGGACCGACTCCGCTGCGCGCATCAAGGAACGCACCGAATCGAAGATGACCGCCAAAGTCTGGGACGATACGCCCGTCATGTATTGGGATCAGTTCATCGACGATCGCCAGGCGCACCTGTTCGAGATAGCGCTCAGCGGTGGCGAGCCTAAACCACTGACGCTGGCGAGCAAACTGGAACTGCCGCGCAGTTTGTCCGATGCCTCATCGTTCGATGTGAATCGCAAGACAGGTGCGGTGGCCTTTGTCGCCGACAGTAACCCTGATCACAACAAGATCAATCTGGACGTGTTCCTGCTCGGCGCCGACGGGTCCGCGAGCAATTTGACAACCGACAACGTCGGCAGCGATAACGTGCCCCTGTGGAGTCCCGATGGCAAGAAGCTGGCCTACGTCCGCCAGACCATTGTCGGTTTTTATGGGGATACGCGACGACTGCGGATTTACGATACGGCCTCGCAGAACACCCAGACTCTGCACACCGACTGGGATCGTTCGGCAGATAACTTGATCTGGAAAGCCGACAGCGCGGGTTTGCTCGGCGCGATCGACGATGCCGGCACTGTCCGGGCTTACGAGTTACCGCTCAAGGGCAAACCGCGACGCATCACGGATGGCAGCAATATCGGTGCGCTGGCGCTGGCTGCGAACGGCAAAACGCTGGTTGCGCTGCGAGAAAGCTACATCGAACCGCCGACCTTGGTGCGTCTGGATATGCGCTCGGGTCAATCGACGATACTCGGCACGCGCAACAAGGAAGCCCTCGACGCCATCGAATTTGGCACATACGAATCGGTGACCTACACCGGCGCCAACGGCGTGCCGATCCAAATGTGGGTCAACTACCCACCGGGCTTCGACAAATCCAGGCGCTATCCAGTCTTTCTCCTTCTCCATGGCGGCCCGCACAACGGCATTACCAACGCGTTTTCGTTCCGCTGGAATGCGCAGGTGTTTGCGGCGCGTGGTTATGTCACCGCATGGCATAACTTTCATGGCTCCAGCGGTTTTGGTCAGGCCTTCACCGATTCGATCAACCCAAACCAGGACATACTGCCGTACGAAGACACCATCAAAGCCGCCGAGTGGTTGGCGGCACAGCCTTTCGTCGACAAAGACCGGATGGTTGCGGGGGGCGGCAGCTATGGCGGCTATCTGGCTTCCATCCTGCTCGGTCGCGAACACCCGTTCAAGGCGTTGATCGCGCATGCCGCGGTGTACAACTGGTACACACAAATTGGCAGCGACTTTGGCTTTAGCGATGCCCGTTTTCCCGAGTTTTGGGAAGACCCGACGATTTTCCAGCGCTCATCGCCGCACTTGGGCGCTGGCAATTTCAAGACGCCGACGCTGGTCATCCATGGGCAGCTCGACTATCGCGTTCCCGTCAACCACGGCTTTGAGCTGTATCAGACGCTCAAGAAGCGCGATGTACCCACGCGCCTGATCTACTACCCTAACGAAAACCACTGGATCTTGAAGCCGCAAAACTCGATCTTCTGGTACGAAGAAGTGCACCATTGGATCGAAAAGTACGCGCCGCCGGGCGCGAAGTGAGGAGCGGTGGGGCACTCAGATGATCGCGCTGCACCCCCGGTTCATCGATCGCCAGCCTTACGAGCCGCTGTGGCGCGCAATGCAACGCTACGCGGCCAGGCGCGATGAGCACGCCGCCGATCATCTGTTGTTACTCGAGCACGATCCGATTTTTACGCTGGGGCAAGCAGGCAAAACCGAGCATGTCCTGTTCCCCGGCGACATCCCGGTGTTGCCGGTCGACCGCGGTGGGCAGGTCACGTACCACGGCCCCGGCCAACTCGTAGCCTATCCTTTAATCGATCTACGCCGGCTCGGAATCGGCGTACGCGAGCTGGTCACACGCCTCGAGCAAGTCGGCATCGATCTTCTTGGCGGATACGGCATCCATGGCGAACGCCGAGCTGGGGCGCCAGGCATCTACGTCGGTGCGGCCAAAGTCATGGCCATCGGCATCCGCGTTCGTCGTGGCACCACGTTCCACGGCATCGCGCTCAATGTCGACATGGATCTGGAGCCGTTCTCGCGGATCAATCCTTGCGGCTATCGTGGTCTCGAGGTCATCGATCTGCGGCGATTGGGCATCAAGCTGGAACTCTCCACCGTCGCCACCGGTTACGCGCAGCACTTCGCCCGCGTTTTCGCATACGAGATCTCGCCAGTCGTGTACGATTCGACTCTTCCGCAAGACCTCGAACAAGACGCCGCATGAATAAGGCCATCCCGGCGCTGGTGCTGGGCGAAAAACAACTCGGCGAAGACAAGATCGCGCGCAATCCCGTCACCTTCGACCCAAGCCGTCCATCGCTCAGAAAACCGAGCTGGATTCGTGTCCGCCTGCCTTCGGGCAACGCCGTTGACGTACTGAAAGCGAAACTTCGCGCTAACGCACTGGTCACCGTGTGCGAAGAGGCCTCGTGCCCCAATATCCACGAGTGTTTCAGCAACGGCACCGCAACTTTCATGATCCTTGGCGCTGTCTGTACGCGGCGCTGCGCGTTCTGCGATGTCGCACACGGGCGACCGAAACCACCGGATCCGGATGAGCCAGCCAATCTGGCGCGCACGATCGCCGAGATGCGATTGCGTTATGTGGTGATCACCTCGGTCGATCGTGACGATTTGCGCGACGGCGGCGCGCAGCATTTTGTCGATTGCATTCGCGCGGTGCGCGCCAGCAGCCCGCGAATTGTGATCGAAGTTTTAGTACCGGATTTTCGCGGCAAGGGGCGCATGGATCGGGCACTTGAAGTTTTCCAGGATTGCGCGCCGGATGTCTTCAATCACAACCTGGAAACCGTGCGCGAGCGCTATCTGGAAGTTCGCCCCGGCGCCGATTACGACTGGTCGTTGAGACTCTTGCAGCGTTTCAAGGCGCAGCATCCCGCAGTGCCGACCAAATCTGGGATCATGCTGGGCCTGGGCGAAACACTCGATCAGGTGCACTGCGCGATGGCCGATCTACGCGCCCACGATGTGGACATGATCACCATTGGCCAGTACCTGCAGCCGACCGCGCACCACCATCCGGTGGTGCGCTACTGGACACCCGCAGAGTTCGACGAGTTGCGCCTTCACGGCGATGCGCTCGGCTTCAAACATGTTGCCAGCGGGCCAATGGTGCGCTCTTCGTATCACGCCGACCGCTCTGCGCATGAGGCGGGCGTGGCGGCCTAAGTTCACAATGATACCGGGGAGGGTGGGATGCGTAGCTTGCTGTTATGGACAGGACTAACGCTGGTTTTGCCCGGCTGCATCGTCGTCAACGCCACCGATCGCGCGGCTGTCGCGGTCGATACCAGCGCGCAGCCGAGTGAACTCGATGCGCACCTGCAAACCCTGCTGCAATGGTTCCCCGGCGAATGGGACAACCACGAGCAGGTGTGGCAGCAGACCAAAGTCGAAAAGGTCGCGGATCCGCTCGAACGCATCCACCACGTCTTTGCGCCAGTCTCGGCACCAGCGATCGGGCAGCACACGTTTTTCGTTAAACAGTATCTCGACGGCGACCCGGGCAAGGTCTATCGCCAGCGGCTTTATTCGTTCTCCAAAAACCCGGAGCGCAACGCGCTACGACTCGATATTTATGCGTTCGTCGATGAAAAAGCGTTCACCGATGCGCACCTTCAGCCGCAAATCCTCGCGTCGATGACGTTACAACAAGTCCGTACAACCGAAGGCTGCGAAGTCTACTGGCACTGGCATGGTGATCATTTCATCGGCGAGATGGACAAAGACGCGTGTCGAATCGACTCGCCTCGTCTGGGCAAGACCATCATCATCAACGACACGCTGATGCTGTCGGATACCGAGTTGCACATCTCGGATGTCGCTCGAGATACCGCCGGCAACGTGGTGTTCGGGCGCCCGGCTGGTCCGCCGCACAAAAACCGCAAAGTCCGCTATTTCACACTGTGGGGCGGCGTCAAAAAAGGCGGGCCGGAGGCCAAACCGGATGAGCAGACCTGGGACTTCACCAGCGGCAAGTTGATTCACAACGAAGGCGGGCTGCTCAAAATCCTCGACGACGATACCGGCGAAGATTCCGGTTACGCGGTGCGACTGGAGCAACTCACCTACCAAAACACCAAGGTTCCGATCCTCAAACTGGTGCTGATGGATACGCGCAACGACAAACAGGTCAACTATATCTGGGCCAACCCTGACGCCACCCATATCGGCATGAACCTGGGCTGGATGCAGGTGGGTTTGACGCGCAAACCCGAGGCCGAGATGGCGCGGGGCTGGTAGACCCTGAGATTTCAGCCAACCGCTCGTCCCCATACCACTGAGCGTTCTTTGAGTTGGCTACGCGTTTTGACTGGCGCGACATAAAGCCACGCAACTGCGCTGATAGACTCCGCGGACGTCTGGTTCCCGAGCACACCATGTCAGAGCGCCCGCGAGAGTTGCCGAGGTTGAAACTGGCGCCGCAGCAGCGGGGTTTCTCGAGTCATATCGGCCCGTTCTACGAGATCGAGCTGGCGCAAGGGATGCGGCGCGCGGTGCAGCTGGAGGCCAAACACCTCAATCCCGAGGGTGTGGTGCATGGTGGCGTGATCAGCAGTTTCGCCGATTTTGCGTTGTACCGCGCCATCGGCGATGAGCTGGGCCACGAAATGACGTTTGCGACCATCGAGCTCAATTGTCAGTTCCTGGCGGCAGCGCATGCAAACCGCTGGCTGTATGCCGAAGCTCAGGTACTCCGCAAGACGCGCTCCATTATTTTTGCTGCGGGCGAAATTTTCGACGCCGAACGGCAGGTTGCATTCGCCAGCGGCATCTGGAAAATCATCGATGCTGCGTAGCGCCTGGGTTGCTCTGTTGCTCCTTGGTTGCGCCAGCGCGCCGCCATTGCCACACCAACCGCAGGAGGATCTCGCGCCGGCACCCTCTTTCGACGCGCAATACGCGGTGATTGGCGAGGCCACGACACGCTATCAGGCCGGTCTTGAACTGATTCGGGCAGGCAGCCCACGTGACGGACAGGCGAAAATGGACGCCGCTCTGACCCAGATCGAACAGGCGGGTGTGTCGTGCGCGCTGGCAGCCGGATGCGAAGCCGGACGTTTCGTACAAGCGATGGCGGTTCTGCTGCGCCTGCAGAGCATCGCCGCCGGATTTTTTGATGCCCCGGATGATGTGGCCCTGGATGACGAGACGCCCACGCTTCCTGCGCCAACCGGCAATGCGCCGGCGGTGCCGATGCTGGCGGGAAAGCCGCTCGATCAGCTGATCGTGCTCAACGAACCGGTGCGCGCCGCGCTTGAGGATTGGCTGACGTGGATGCGGCCTCAGCTCATCGAGTCCTGGACCAACTACCAGTTTTTGCGCGCCGACATGTGGCCCGCCTACGAACGCGCAGGCCTTCCCGAAGCATTGTTGTTCGGTATCCTCGCGAAGGAATCGGCCGGACGTGTGCATGCCTACTCCAGCGCCGGTGCCGCCGGGCCGCTGCAATTCATGCCGGCAACTGCGCGGCGATTTGGCCTGGGGGGCAGCGCCGAGTTCGACGAGCGCCTCGATCCGGCCCGCGTATCGCAAGCGAACGTCGCCTATATCCAGGAGCAGTTGCGCACGCTCAACCAAAATCTGGAACTCACACTGGCGGCCTACAACGGCGGCGAAGGACGCGTCGGCCGCCTCGTCAAACGTCACCCAGGCAAAAGCTTCTGGTCCGATGCCATCTACTTCGCGTTGCCTGCGGAAACCCGCGACTACGTTCCCAAAGTACTCGCAGCGGCACACCTCTTTTCGAATCCCGAGCGCTACGGACTGCGGTTTCCCACGCTGACGCCCACACTTGACGCGTATCCGCTGCCGCATTCGATGTCGCTGGCGGAACTGGCGATTTGCCTGGGCCAGGGCGAGCGCCTCGAAGGCTGGTTCCGTACTTTGCGCAACGCGAACCCACGCGTCAAACCCGAACTGCGACTGCCCAAGGGCACATCCATTCGTGTGCCCGCGTCAGCGCTGTTAAACGCGGCGCCTTGCGCCGATATGGAATTCATGTCGCGCATCGCTGCGCTCCAGGACGCGAAAAATCCGACCGGTCCGATTGCGGTGTCGTACACGGTACGCCGAGGCGATACGTTGAACGCGATCGCGCGCCGAACACGCTGTTCCAGCGTTGCTGACCTGGCGCGATTGAACGGCCTGAAGGCACCGCGTTACGCCTTAAAAATCGGCCAAAAATTGCGTTTGCCGACTTGCTCGTGATCGCACTGCGGTTGCGTGCACGCCCTAAAGCGCTTCACCCGCCTGAACAGGCCCGCATTTCGCCCGCATTTTGGCTTGTTCGCGTGTTCAGGTGCTTGTTATGTTGCGCGGTTCCTGGCGCTAGCGTCGTAATGCGCGCTCGACGAGATAAATAAAGCCGGTGGATTTTGTTCAGGGCAAGGCGCAAACCACAGCCATCGCTTTTCTATGGCGAGGATATGCAACCCAGCCATGAACTTAAAGACGCGGTTTTATGTCACGGATAGCGTGCATCACTTCGCTTGGCAGTGTTTGCTCTCAACCGAAACGGCAGGTGCCGTGCGGTAGCGCTGTCCGATTTCTGGTCTGGCCTGGCGCGTGCGCCACCCGATCGCCTGCAGGATGCCTTTTATGCTTGGATTCAAATCGCTGCGCGGTCTGTTTTCGACGGATCTGTCGATCGACCTTGGCACTGCCAACACGCTCGTTTACGTGCGCGGCCAGGGCATCGTGTTGAACGAGCCTTCGGTGGTCTCGATCCGTCAGGATCGTGGCCCGGGTGGCCCGCGCTCAGTCGCGGCGGTCGGCGCCGAGGCCAAGCGCATGCTTGGACGAACGCCCGGCAATATCGTCACCGTGCGACCACTCAAAGATGGCGTCATCGCCGACTTTACGATGACCGAAGCGATGCTCCAGCACTTCATCAAGAAAGTTCACCCGAATCGCCTGTTCCGACCCAGTCCGCGGGTGTTGATCTGCGTGCCCTGCGGCTCGACACAAGTCGAGCGCCGTGCCATTCGCGACTCGGCGGAAGCCGCCGGCGCACGCGATGTGTTCCTGATCGAAGAGCCGATGGCTGCTGCGATCGGCGCCGGCATTCCCATCCACGAGGCGCGTGGTGCAATGGTCATCGACATTGGCGGCGGTACGTCCGAAGTGGCAGTGATCTCGTTGAATGGCATCGTCTATTCGAACTCGGTGCGCATTGGCGGCGATCGCTTCGATGAGGCAATCATCAATTACGTGCGTCGCAATCACGGCACCTTGATTGGCGAGGCAACTGCCGAGCGAATCAAGATTGAGGTGGGTTGCGCCTATCCGTCTTCGGAAGTACGCGAACTGGAGGTTTCGGGCCGAAACCTCGCTGAAGGTGTGCCGCGCAATATCACCATCAACTCAAACGAAATGCTGGAAGCGCTTCACGAGCCCCTCTCGGGCATCTGCAGCGCAGTCAAGATTGCACTGGAACAAACCCCGCCCGAACTGTGCTCGGATGTTGCCGAGCGCGGCATCGTATTGACCGGCGGCGGCGCGTTGTTGCGCGATATCGACAAGCTGATTTCGGAAGTGACCGGTTTGCACGTCCATATCGCCGACGATCCGCTCACCTGCGTCGCACGAGGCGGCGGCCGGGCTTTGGAATTGATCGACGAACACGGACCGGATCTGTTTGCCAACGATTGAGCAGGCCCCAGCGCGTGGAGTCGATGACAGATATCGATAGTGGGGCCTGGAGGACACGGCGCGAGGCGCGAGTTGGAGGGCGTAAGCCGAACCTGTTGACTCCAAGTCGCATCGGAACGGCGGCAACGCGCTGCCCAATGCAGCGCGCGCGCCGTGCACGCTCCGTCCCATGACCGATTCCGCTCCGCTGTTCGCTGGTGCACGGCCGGGCACACTGAAGCTCGTGGTCCTTTTGGCATTGGCGATCATGCTGATGCTGACCGACCGCCAACGGGGCTTTCTGGTTTCGATGCGCGAACGGGCGCTGGTGCTGTTGGCGCCGGTGTACGAGCTGACTGCATTGCCGGCTCAAATGGCGGCTGATGCACGTTTCGCGGTCACCGCAAGACAATCGCTGGCCAACGAAAACGCGACGCTGCGGGCCGCGCTGCTAACCGCACAGAACGAAATTTACCAACGCCGTGCGGCCGCCCTGGAAGCCGAGCGCGTACTCGCCAAAGTGCAACGCGCTCGCCAGGATGCCCTGGCCGGCACCTTGCTGCGGGTGATCGACATCGACCTCGATCCGTTCCGCCAGCGGTTGTTGTTGGATGGCGGTCGCGAGCTTGGGCTTGCACGGGGCGACGGCCTCATCGACGTGGCCGGCGTGGTTGGCCAACTCAGCGAAGTCGGCGCTCGATATTCGTTCGCCATTTTGATTACCGATCCGAACCATGCGCTGCCAGTCGAAGTGTCGCGCAGCGGCTTGAAAGCGATCGCCTATGGCAGTGGTGATGCGCAACGCCTGGAACTCAAGAACCTGCCGCCCAATGCGGATATCGTCGTGGGCGATCGTCTACTGACGACAGCCGTTGGCGGGCGATTCGTCGCCGGGTACCCGGTGGCCGATGTTATCGCCGTGGAACGCCCCGTTGATGCCGCGTTCGCCACGGCGATTGCCCGGCCGGTGTCTCTACTGGCAAGCAATCGCGAGCTGTTGGCAGTTAAGCCCAGGCCGTCGGTCGGCCCACCGCTGCCCGAGGTCGATCAGCGATGAAGGCACGGGGCACCTATTCGCTGTTCTTGATTGCGGCCATTGCCGCACTGCTTCTGGCGTTGATTCCCTTGCCGCCCTGGCTGGCTGTCATCAAACCGATGGGTTTGGCGCTGGTGCTGATCTACTTCGCACTGGAAGCACCCGAGGCCGCAGGACTGGGCCACGCTTTTGCACTCGGCTTATGCGCCGACCTGCTGTTTGGCACGCTACTGGGCGAACACGCCTTCAGGATGCTGATCCTCACATTTCTGACCTTGCGCTTTCGCCATCGCTTGCGGTTCTTCCCTATCTGGCAGCAAGCCGGATCCGTGTTTGCGCTGCTGTTGAACGATCGCATCATCGATCTTTGGGTGCGCCTGCTGGGTGGCGCACCCTGGCCGCCACTGGTCTTCTGGCTGGCGCCGTTTGCCGGATTGTTAGCCTGGCCGTGGGTATTTTTGCTGCTGGATGGCCTGCGGTTGAGGCGACGCAAAGCCAAGCCATGAGAACGCCGATCAAGGACAACGAGGCGGAGAGCGCGCAGTTTCAACGCCGCGCCGTGCTGTCGCTGTCTTTGATCGTGGTGGCGATCCTGATTGTGCTCGCCCGATTCGGCGAACTGATGGTTTTACGGCACGCCGAGTTTGCCGCTCGCAGCGACAAAAATCGCGTCAAACTGCAACCGCTGGCGCCAGCGCGCGGGCTCATCCTCGACCGTCGCGGCGTGATCCTGGCCGACAACCGACCGGCATACCGTTTGGAATTGGTCCCGGAGCAAGTCGCAGATCTGGATGCCACGCTCGATGCGTTAGGCGAGGTGATCGCCTTCGATGCTGAAGAGCGCGAGCGCTTCCTGGAACTGGCACGCGCACGTCGCAGATTCCAGAGCCTGCCACTGAAACTGCGATTGTCGGACGATGAGTTGGCACGCTTTGCGCTCGAACGTTATCGTTTTCCCGGCGTCGATGTTGTGCCCTACCTGACCCGGCACTACCCACAGGGCCCGCTGTTCGCACACGTCATCGGTTATGTCGGGCGCATCGACGTCAATGAGCTCAGTGGACTCGACGCCAAACGGTATGCCGGTACCACGCATGTCGGCAAGACCGGCATTGAGCGCCACTACGAAAGCGCGCTGCACGGCGAGGTTGGGCACTTGCGTGTCGAAACCAATGCAGAGGGACGGGTGCTGGATGAGCTCGACCGCTCGCCGCCGAGCGCGGGTCGGCACTTGTACTTGAGCCTGGATAGCCGACTACAACAGGCAGCAACCGACATCATGGTGGGCAAAGTGGGGGCGCTGGTGGCGCTCGATCCGCGCAACGGCGATGTACTGGCCTTCGTCAGCGTACCAAGCTACGACACGAACCTGTTCGTCAACGGCATCAGCCGCAGCGACTATCAGGCATTGCTGGAAGCGCCAGGCCGGCCGCTGTTCAATCGGGCACTTCAGGGTGGTTATGAGCCCGGCTCAACGCTCAAGCCGTTCGTCGCGCTGGCCGGGTTGGAACTCGGGCTGCGCACATCGAGCGATGCGATCTACTCAACCGGCGTTTTCCAGATCCCAGGCCAAACGCTCACCTTTCGCGACTGGAAACGCGGCGGCCACGGTCGAGTGGACTTGATCGAGTCTCTGGCGCAGTCGGTGAACAGTTATTACTACCAGCTTGCCCTGGAACTGGGGATCGATCGGATGCACGCGTACCTGTCCACGTTTGGGTTCGGCGCACCCACCGGCATCGACCTGGTTGGCGAAGCCAGCGGCATCTTGCCCTCGCGCAGCTGGAAGCGCGAGAAACTGGATCAGCCCTGGTATCCGGGCGAAACTGTGATCGCTGGTATCGGTCAGGGTTACAACGTTGCCACGCTGCCACAGTTGGCGGCTGCAACAGCGGCGATTGCCGGCAATGGCCAGCGCTTCCAACCACGACTGGTTAACGCCGAGCGCGCCAGCTTCGACGTTCCGATCGCGCCAAAACCGCCGCTTCCCGTCGGGCCGCCGCTGGTGAAAAATCCGGAACATCTGCTGGCGGTCAAACAGGGTCTGGAGGCCGTGATGCATGGCCCCACCGGGACGGCTCGCGCGGCAGCCCGCGACGTGAACTATCGAATGGCGGGCAAAACCGGCACGGCGCAACGCGTATCCCGAACGCGCGATGGCGCGGAAGGCACCACCGGCCCGAGACGCGAGGGACAGCGCAATCAGGCGCTGTTTGTCGGTTATGCGCCTGCCGAAGCGCCGCGCATCGTCGTTGCTCTCGTCATCGAACAGGGTGACTCGGGCTCATTGGCTGCTGCACCCGTTGCGCGCCAGATTTTTGATGCCTGGTTCGAACTGGAGAACGCACCGTGACGTTTCCGGCGAACTGGAGCGAACTTGGACACCGTCTTGCCTGGCTGCTGCCAGTCCGTCTCGATATGCCACTCGTTGGCGCGCTGGCGCTGCTCGCCGTCGTGAGTCTGATCGTCGTGTGGAGTGCCGGCGGCCAGAGCGCCGATATGGTCGTAAAACAGGCACTGCGCTTTGGTGTCGGATTCGGAATGATGTTCGTCGCGATGCGCATTGCGCCCGGCACCTGGCGTCGTTGGACGCCCTGGTTTTTTGCGCTCTGCATCGTCTTGCTGGCGGCCGTCCTGGTCCTCGGCGAGGGCAAGGGTGCACAACGTTGGCTGGATCTGGGCGTGCTACGCTTTCAACCGTCCGAGCTCTTGAAACTTGGCTTGCCGATGATGCTCGCCTGGTACTTTCATGATCGAGTACTGCCACCGTCGCCGCAGAGTGTATTGGTCGCCTTGATATTGGTCGCGGTACCGGTTGGCCTGATCTATCGCCAACCGGACCTGGGAACCGCCGTGCTGGTCGCCGGCAGCGGCTTGTTCGTCATTTTTTTGGCTGGCATATCGTGGTGGTGGATCGCCACCATCGCCGTGCTCGGTATCGGCAGCGCGGCAGCGGCCTGGCCATTCCTGCTGGACTACCAAAAGGCCCGCGTCACGCAATTTTTGAACCCGGACGCGGATCCGCTCGGCAGCGGCTGGCAAACCATGCAATCGCAAATCGCCGTGGGTTCGGGCGGCCTGACCGGCAAAGGCTGGACCGATGGCACACAATCCCAACTGGAGTTTTTGCCAGAGCGCCACACCGATTTTATACTGGCTGTGCTCAGCGAAGAATTCGGTTGGTTTGGCGTGGCGCTGCTGATGCTTCTGTACCTGTTCGTCATCGCCCGCAGTTTCTGGATTGCAGCAAACGCGCGGGACACATTCAGCCGCCTGCTCGGCGGCGCCATCGCAATGACCTTTTTCATCTACATACTGGTGAACAGCGCGATGATCACCGGATTGATGCCCGTCAAGGGCGTACCGCTACCACTGATTTCCTACGGCGGCACCTCCGCAGTGTCGCTGCTCGCCGCTTTCGGCATCCTGCTTTCGATCCACGCGCATCGGCGGGTTTAGCCCGCTTTGCCGCGAACGATCGTCACGGCAATTGCTCTGGCAGCGCTCGCCATAGCCTATCGACCAAACACCCGGCCCAACAACTCCGACCCTTGCCTGAGGGGGTTCTTGCGAATGTCCTTTTCCTTTTGGGCGATGTAGTAGAAGAGGCCATCCATGGCCTTTTGAGTCACATAGCCATCGAGGTCGGTGTTCTTGCCGCCGCCCAGCAGTCCGCCCAAACCGCCAGCCTTTTCCGTAAGACGCCTGGCGTGTTTAGCGACGCCCGTCTCCGATGTGGCCTGGGCCACAATGGGCTGGAATTTTTCGAGCAGTTGCTGCTCGGTCACCCGTCGAAAGTACTGAGTCCCTGCATCGTCGGCGCCGCGCACGATGCTCAGCGCGTCTTGAACAGTCATTTGCCGCACTGCATTGGCGAACACATCGGCTGCCGCAGGCACCGCCTTCTCCGCTGCACGGTTCATCGATATCTCGAGTTCATCGACATACTTGCCGCCACCGACCTTTCGCGCCACATCAGCCACCTTTTGCAAATTCTTCGGCAGCAAAATCTTGACCGCCTGATCCTTCAGGAATCCGTCCTGACGGCCTAACTGAGCGATAGCCGCACTGGCGCCTTGCGCGAGCGATTCCCGAATGCCGCCAGCGGCATCCGCCTGCGAGAGCGCCTTCACCTGAGGTTCGTTGGCCAGGACCGCAAAACCCACAAGGAACAACCCGAAACCCCACAGAACCAAATACGGTCGTCGCATCGCGCCACCTCCAGGCCTTCCAGGTCGCGACATCTTATCCCGGAGAAGGCGATGATGTCGGATGAAACAGCGAAAAACAGCGCCAGCCGCAATCAGCGCCAGCGCGTGGCGCACGTGCCGAAGTCTGAACTCCGTGATCGCATGCGCGGCATTCAAGCGCGGACGTTCAATCGACGAGGCCGTTAGACTCCACCCATGGAAACGAAGCCTCGATCCCGATGGCAACGACTGAATCACTGGCTGCGCACCGGCCATTGGTCCGGGTGGCCATTAATTGTGGCGGGCTTGTCGCTGATCGGCGCCGGTTTCGCCATCGACTTCGTTCGTCAGTCGGCCGATATCTCACAACGCGAGTCCGAACGGCTGGCGCTCATGGCCGACGCACACGCGGCATCCATCGAAGCGCAGTTGAGCCACATCAACAGCTTGCTCGACCGCCTGGAGCGCGCGCTGATCGCCAATCCGAACGATGCGCTGGTGATCACGACGACGATTGCCGGGTTGAGTCCGGGCATTCGATCGGTCCTGGTGCTCGACGGCAACGGGCGGGTTTTGGCCAGCAGCCGAGGCGAGCAGATGTTGGCCCAACTCGGCAATCATCCGCTGGTCTGGGCAGCACTTGCGGACGCCGATACCGAAGCTAAGCTGTCGCTGCACGCAGTACCGGGAGAACTTGGCAGCTCGGGCATCGCCATTTCACGCGCGCGCCGAGGAATGGGCATCGACAACGGCGTGCTGGTGTTGCATGTCGACGAAAACTACCTGTCGCGACCTGGACCACACGATATTGGCATCGAGCTGGCGGTGGACGACACGCCGCTGGTCGTTATCGCTGGCGCCCAGGTGCGCGCGCCATCGAGCCTGCGACGCACCATCGAACCGAGCACACCGACGCTGAGCCGTCCGCTGGTACTCACACTTCGGGCCAGCGGCGCATCGACGCGTGCGGCAATCGCACGATCCTTGAGCTTCGGCGCTGCCATGTGGCTCGCTGTGGCACTGATGACGATTGTCGTCGGCGTCGTTTCGTCGCTGCGCCGCGCCGAACTCAAGCGCCTGCGCAGCGTTCATCAGCGCATGCTGCAGGGCAATGAAGAAGGCCTCGTGGGCGTGGATCTGGACGGCCGAATTCGATTCGCCAATCCGGCCTTCAGTACGCAGATCGGGCTGGCGCCCGGAGCACTGCTTGGCGTCGACGTTCGCCAGCTGATCCAATGGGAGGACGCGACGGCGAACGATTCGGTCGACCGTGTGCTATCGGGCGTCGACAGCCGACGCGAAGGCCTCGCTTGCGTGCGCCTGGGCGAGGATTTGTTGCGCGTCGTGGTCACCGCCGCGCGCGATGGCGGCGAGTTGTCGGGCGCCTTACTGTCATTCAGCGATCCGCTGCACGCGCCAGCAAGTTCGCACCATGCGCCAACGGAACGACTTTATCGAACGCTCTTCGACCTTTCGCCTGACGGCGTCATCATCGTCGATCTCGATACTGAAAAGCCGCTGGCGTTCAATCGTGCCGCATTGCAGATGCTGGATCTGAACGCCAGCGCGCTGGCGGCCATGCGCATCCGCGATCTGGAGTACTCACCAGCCGAGACGATCCGGCAACTGGTGCGCGTGCTCGCATCAGGTCAGGTGGAGTTTGCGACGCGCTACCGGCGCGGCATCGAAGCCATCGACGTTCAAGTGATTGCGCAGACCATCGAGTTCGCGGCGCGCCCAGCTTTATACTGGATCGTCCGCGACATGACTCAAACTCGACGCGCGAGCGAAGAGTTGGCGACAAACGAGGCGCTTTTACGCACACTCATCGATCGCCTACCCCTGCCACTCGCGGTTTTTGAAGGGCGCGAACTGTCGCTGGTCAATGCCCGAATGTTGATCGATGTCGGAGCAGATGCCGCGCGCGCAAAGGACATTTCCGATCTCCTGGATGCACTGGGAACCGGCGGCGCGACACGGGTATTGATCGAACAGCGTTGGAGCTTGCTGGACACGGCCGATAGCGAACTGGTCGACCCGATCGAAGTCCGCAGGAGTAGCGAAACCGTATTCGACCTGCATCTGGCCCGCGTTGGCACCCGTACGCTGATGATGCTGGTCGACTTGAGCGAGCGCGATCGTTCCGAGCAGCGGCTGATCGAAGCGCGCCAACTGGCCGAACGCGTCAATCGGGCGCGCTCGGAATTCCTCGCCAACATGAGTCACGAAATTCGAACACCGATGACGGCCATTCTCGGGCTGGCGCATCTGCTCGAGCGCAGTTCGTTAGCCGCAGCGCAGCGCGACTACACGCATAAGATCGACGGCGCGGCGCGCACACTGTTGGCAATTCTGGACGACTTGCTGGACTACGCCAAACTGGAAACCGGGCGCCTGTCCATCGAACATGCGCCGTTTAGCTTGCGCACGATGCTGTCGGAGTTAGAACACGTCTTTCAGGAGATCGCTTCCGACAAGCACCTGAGGCTGACGTTCGATATCGACCCATCGACCCGCGATGGCCTGAGCGGCGACTCAGCGCGGCTGCGCCAGATTCTCCTGAACTTAATCGGTAACGCGATTAAGTTCACCGAACAGGGTCAGGTCCGCCTTCGTGTCGCGCCGGGCACTGCGCCCGAAGCACTGGTCTTTGCTGTCGAAGACAGCGGAATTGGCATCAGTCGCGAGCAGCAGGCGCGCATCTTCGAGGCCTTTTACCAGGGCGAGGGCTCGACGACGCGACGCTATGGCGGCACTGGCCTGGGCCTGCCGATCACCTATGCATTGGTGCAGTTGATGGGCGGCGAACTGGCGGTCGAAAGTGAACCGCATGTGGGCAGTGTTTTCACGCTGACCCTTTCGATGCCGGGCGCAGTCGTTCCGCATCCGGATTCAGGCAGCGCTCCGGCGCCAGGCGTACCGAGATTGACCGGCATGCGGATCTTGTTGGTCGAGGACCATCCGATAAACCGCCACGTGGTCGCGGAAATTCTGAGCGACGAGGGTGCACGAGTGGCGTCGGCTGCGCTCGCTAAAGACGCCCTCACGCTGCTTGAAAATCACAGCTTCGATGCGGTGTTGATGGATATCCAAATGCCGGAAATGGATGGCCACGAAGCGACGCGCCGGATCCGGCAGCGATTTTCCGATCAGGAACTCCCCGTTGTTGCGATGACCGCGAACTCGAGCGCTGAAGACCGCGCCTCAAGTCGATCGGCTGGAATGAACGCGCACCTCGCCAAGCCCATTGATGTCAATGTCCTGGTGGCCACACTGCTCGCGCTCGCCGGCCGCGGTGCCCCGCCGCCCGTTGTCGAGACCACGAACGCCGACCAGGAAGAAACGCCAGTGCTTGATGCCGAAAAAGCGCTGCGCCGTCTGGGCGGCAATCGAACGCTCTATGCCCAAATGGCGCGCTTGTTCGGCCGCGAACAAATGGAAACGCCGGCGCGACTGAGCGACGCCATCATGGCCGAACGCACGGCCGAAGCCATTGCCCAAACGCACACCCTCAAGGGTGTGGCCGCAACGCTCGGTGCTGAAGCCCTGGCAGAGAAAGCCCGGCGCTTGGAACGTGCGCTGAGCAAACGCAAGCCGGCAACCGAAATACAACGGTTGCTCGGCGAATTGCGCAGCGATTTTCGCGATGCGACGGAGGCTCTGAAGGCAGCCGCAGACCAATTGCAACCCGCGGATCTGCCTCAATCGACCGTGCCGCTCGCTGAGTTCGATCGGGACGAATTCGAAAGAACTCTGGACCGACTCGTCCTGGCGCTGGTCGACGGCGACATGGCGGCGCTCGATGTTTTCCGTGAGCTCATGGACCAGGTCCCGGCGCCTTTGCTCGGCGCCATGCGAACCGTTGAGGATGCGCTCAAGCGACTGAACTTTCGAATGGCGCTTGAAGCGTGTCGCGGCGTTGAGTGGGAACTTCGGCGCATTGCCTGAGCGTCGCAACGCGCACATTTCGTATCGATACCTCACCTGCGCATTTCATGATGCAGCGCGACCCGCGGCAGGCGATGCACACCGCTCTTTACTAATCGACGCGCAGCATTCACTATTTGTCCGTGTAATCACCCGCGAATGTTCCAAACGCCCCTTGCAACAGCGAACGCGCAACCCGCACATCAGGCCCAATGACCGACATCGCTAAATCGGAGCGCGCACGAGTTCTGGTGGTCGACGACCAACCAGCGAACATTCAGTTGCTGCACCAGATCCTTAAGGCCGAATTCGAAGTATCGATGGCGACGGACGGCGAGTCGGCGCTGGCGCTATGTCGGCGACGGGCGCCGGATATTGTGTTGCTCGATGTCATGATGCCGGGCCTCGATGGATTCGAAGTCTGCGCGCGCTTGCGCAGCGAGCCAACCACACGCGATGTCCCGGTGATTTTCGTGACGGCGAAGGACGGTGTGGAAGACGAAACGCGCGGTCTTGAGGTCGGCGCAGTCGATTTCATCACCAAACCTGTCAACCCTCCGGTTGTGCTGGCACGCGTGCGTACGCACCTTGCGTTGAAGCGTCAGGCGGACCTGTTACGGTCGATGGCCTTCAACGATGGGCTGACGGGTGTCGCCAACCGGCGCTGGTTCGACGAGCGATTGCAGGTCGAGTGGTTACGTTGCCGGCGCAACCAGCTGCCGCTCTCGCTGATCCTGCTGGATCTCGATCACTTCAAAGCCTACAACGATTGTTATGGGCACCAGGCCGGCGACGATTGCTTGCGCACTGTAGCCAGCGAAATGCGCGGGCGCCTGGGTCGTCCGGCCGACTTGCTGGCGCGCTACGGAGGAGAGGAATTCGTTTGTCTGTTGCCCGAAACAACCATTGAAGGTGCACGCGCCAAGGCCGATGAACTTGGCAAAGCCGTCTTCGATCTGGGGATCGCCAACGCTGGCGCGACCACCGCGCCAGTCGTCACCATCAGCCGCGGTGTGGCATCCATTCAACCCAGTGCGGATGGCAAAGCCGTCGACTTGCTGCACATCGCCGACAACTTTCTTTATATGGCCAAACGCTCTGGGCGGAATCGGACCGAAGGATGAACCCAATACGCATTCGACTGAACGGGCGCGATCTCGATCTTCCGGCCGAAAGCACCGTGGCGGACCTGCTCCGCTTGCAAGGCCTGGCCGAACGTCGCGTCGCAATCGAGTGCAACCGGGAAATTGTCCCGAAGAGCCAGCATCCACATCACGTCCTCCTGGATGGCGACCAGCTCGAACTGGTTCATGCGCTGGGCGGAGGGTGAAGCCGCTAACGGCCGCTCATGATCCGAACGTTCCGCCACATCAGACTTCCTCACTCCAGCATCCGTCGCGCCTCAGCCACATCCGGATGGCGCTCGCCGCGCGCGGCGATGAGATGACGCATGGCATCGGCGGCGAGCTGTCTGGCCTCTTTGATGTTTCCTGCCGCGCGTTCGATTCGGGCCTGTAGCAGGATCAGCTGGGCCGCATCCGCAGCGCCCGGAGACGACTCGCCATAAGCTGCTCGCGCGGCATCCAGGCGCGACCTGGCCTGCTCGGTTTCGCCCTGCGCCAGCCATGCCTGTGCTCGTTCGGCTTCCGTGCGTGCGCGATCGTTCGCCGAAAAAACACCTTCGGCAGCTAACCACTGCGCGGCCGGCGCGATCGCTTCCAACGCCTCGCGACCGCGTCCTTGCAGTCGCAAAGCACGCGACAGATAGCGCAAGGTCGCCAGGCGTTGCGGGCTGGCGGGCGCTGCCGCCTCGCGCGCGACAATCGTCCTTAGCGCCGACTCTGCGGCGGCGAACTTCTCCTGATAGATATCCACGAGCGCGCGATAGCGTTCGGCATCGAGCACGCGAGCATCGCCCGGGCCCAGACCGCGCAAGCGATACAAAGCCTCATCCAGATGCGCGCGCGCCGAATCGAGTTCCGCCAATTGAATTTCATCGATCGCCAGATTGATGAGTTCTTGTCCCAGCAGCAACAGATCGGGCCGACGGGCAGCGCGCAGACTGTCGACTGACTCGACGCGCAGTTGCCGCGCTTGCGCATGCGCGCCGCGCCGATTGGCGAGTGCCGCCAGCGCCCCCAGGCTGCGCGCAATGTCGCGATGCCCGAGCGGCAAAATACGGCGCCGCAAGACCAACGCCTCATTGGCTGTTGCCTCAGCGGATTGGGCATCGCCGGCGCGCAATTGCGCAAGGTGCAGGTTGTACAAGGTTGTCGCCACTTCGGGATGCGACGGTCCCGATACGCGGCGCCGCGCTTGCAGTACGTCCTCAAAGATTCTGCGAGCTTCTTCGACCTCGCCCGTGGCCAAAATCCACACGCCCAGATCGTTCTGCGCCAACAGCGTTTCCTCAGCATCAACGCTCGTCGCTCGATACCGCTCGTAAAGGCTGGTGGCCAAATTCCGTGCCGCTTCGATGCGCCCTTCGGCACCCAGGATCGACTTATCGACCAAGTCGATATCGAGCAACCAGGCGGGATTCCCTTTCGCCTGCGAGCGCGCCTGGTCGATATGCGTCCGCGCCAGACTCAACTGCCCGGCTGACAGCTCGGCCTGCGCCAAACCCCACAACAAACGGATGTGTGTGCCGTCTCCATCTCCCGGCATCACCAGGGCACGACCCGCCTCATACATCTCGATCGCACGCGCCGCGTCGCCGAGATAAAAGTAGGCACTTCCCAAAGTGGCGTATACCTCTGCCCGCACCGCGGGTTCTGCGCGCAGCTTTGTGCCGATACGCGTTGCGCCAACTTCAAGCAAGTCTCTGGCGCTGATCTCTTCGCCACCGGCCTGGTCCGGGGTTGCGCTTTCAAAAATGCCGGCCAGAAAATCGCTCACGGCCTCGGCACGCAGTGCCTGCTGGCGCGCGATCGATGCCTGATGCAGCGCCACCAGGGCACCCACCAGTATCGCCAGGAGCACGGCGACACTGGCGCTGACGCCCAGCCAGTGCCGACGCAGGTACCGGGCCGTTCGATAGGCAAGACCGTCAGGCCTTGCACGCACCGGGCGGTCCTCCAGACACGCGCGCAGGTCTTCGGCGAATGCCTCTACCGTCGGATAACGACGCTGCGGTTCCAAGCGAACCGCCTTGGCAACGACCAGCGACAAATCGCCAGACAATGCGCGCGGCGAGACATTCGCCGGCCCGTCCGCGCCGGCCTCGTTGCGCGCATGCGACAACAATGCGCGCGTGTCTTGGCGGGTCGTCCGCGACGTGTGCAGCGACTGCCCGGACAACAACTCGAACAGTACGGCGCCCAGCGAATAAATGTCGGTCGCCGTGGTCACCGGCTCACCGCGAACTTGTTCGGGAGCTGCGTAGGCGCGGGTGAAGAAGCGCGCACCGGTGGCCGAGGTGTCGTCGTCGCTATCCTGAAGCATGAGCTTGGCGATGCCGAAATCGAGCAGCTTCGGCTCGCCACGGCGATCGATCAGCACATTGCCAGGCTTGATATCGCGATGCACAACGAGCATGCGGTGCGCATACGCCACCGCCTCGCACAATCGCAGAAACAAAGCGACGCGCCGGCGGACGTCAAGCGCCTCGCGCGCTGCATAGTCGAGCAGCGGCAAACCATCGATCCACTCCATTGCCAGGAACGGACGTTCTGCCTCGACGCCGCCATCGATCAAGCGCGCAATGTTCGGATGTTCCAATCTTGCCAGGATGCGTCGTTCAGCGGCGAAACGCTGCACGATTTCTTTGCTGTCCAAGCCCAGACGGATCAACTTCAGCGCTGCGCGTTGTTCGAAATCCGCGCCGTGCCGCTCAGCAAGATACACCGAGCCCATTCCGCCGCGACCGATCTCCCGCAGCAATGTCCACGAGCCTATCGTCGTCGGCGGCAATCTCGTCGCCCCTGGGGCAATCGACATATCGATATGTTCAGTGGCGTCCGTCGTCATTGCGCAAGACCTGGCAAGGCTACGTCCAAGACCACCGGGCATCGCCGGCTCCGCTCGGACGCGTGCGTGTCACAACGATCATGGCTGAAAGCCATGCGCAAAAAAGAAAACTGTGCGGCCATGATCGTTGCGGAACACCTCGCTTTTGCTGACCCCACACCAACCCGGCGGCAAGCTGCCGGGCGTTCGCCGTCGCGACCGGCATGCCGGCCAAACGCGCCTGACTCAGCCTCGAACATCGGGGGAGCCACATCCGAATCGACACACTTTCAAGGCGACCCCACCGAGCGCGGTACAGCCGTCGCGCAGCAGGTGATTCGAAGCGCGCTTCAATCCCATCGATCGTCTCGCACCCAGACCTGTCCGTCTTCGATCTTAATCGGAAACACCGCAGTGGGTTGATAGGCAGGCGGGCACAGCGCCGCCCCCGTGCGCACATCGAATCGCGCGCCGTGGCGTGGGCATTCGATTTCAAATCCGCACAAAGCGCCGCCGGCCAGCTCGCCACCGTCGTGCGTGCAAACGTCTTCGATGCAGTGAAACCCGCCATCGACATTGACGACCAGCATCGCCACGCCTTCGACATCGACAACTTTGCAAAGGCCGGACGGAAGGTCAGCGACAGCGCATGCGCGCGTCCAGTCGCTCACAGTGATTCTCCTTTCAAGGCGATTTCCGTAGTGGTCTCCAAACGACCTTCGAGCGCGCCGTGTAAGGTCGCCCATGGCAGCGTCAGGGTTTTCAGCCGATTTCGGTAACCTAAGACGCTGGCGAATGCTTCCAGTTCTGATCGCGGCGCGGTGTTTTCGCCAGCCAGGTAGCCAAGCGTTGCCCTGCAAAGGACGCGCACGTCGTTGACGCTATGGCCCTGGGACAGCTCAACCATGATCGAGGTCGACGCCAACGTCAAAGCGCTGGCTTCGATCTCGTATCCGAGGGCAACGAGTTGGCCATCGATGATCAGACCATCGAGCGTCAGCTCGTCGCCGCAGAGCGGGTTCGCACCGCGCGCCGTGAAACTCGGAAATTCGATTCGAGCGCGCCCCAGCGGCGAGCGGTTGTGACGCAAGATCAGATCGGTGAACGCCTGCTCGATCATCCGAAATCGCCGCGCGAAGGATCAGCCAGCGCCAGTTCGCGCAGGGCGACGCCGGCCTGAGTGCGATTGCGCACACCGAGTTTCTCAAAGATCGCCTGAAGGTGCGCTTTGACGGTCCGTTCTTGAATGCCTAGCGCATCGGCGATCTGCTTGTTGAGTTTACCGCCGGCGACCAACTCCAATACTCGAAACTGCTGCGGCGTCAGCCGCCCGAGCTTGTCGATCTCCGGATCACTGCCGATCATACGAACACCGGGCGGCAGCCAAACCTGGCATGCGAACACTGCGCGTAACGCCTCGCCCAGCTGCTCGGGCGGGGCGCTTTTGGGGATGAAGGCCTGCGCTCCCGCTGCAAGGGCTTTGCGCATGACAGTCGGATCATCGTTTCCCGACACCATCGCCACTGCGACCTGAGGATGACGCGAGCGCACTGAAGCCAGTCCCGCCAGCCCATGGCTACCTGGCATATGCAAGTCGAGCAGTAACAGGTCGGTATCGGGATGTTCGCCCAGATTCCGATGCACGGCCTCCAGTGAGGCGGCTTCGGACACATCAGCATCGATCACCGCACGCACGCTCATCGCCAAAGCCTGGCGAAACAGCGGGTGGTCGTCGGCGATCAGGATTTGCGTCATGCCTGCAATTTAGCGTGCCCAGGTTCCCGGTGGAAGCGCCGATTGCATTCAAGCTTGTCTGATTTGTGCCTCGCCAGCGCCACAGATTCGGCCGAAGCTCACCGTAGCGTGGTGTCTCCACAACTGGGGGACCTATGAACTTATCGCGTCGCGGCCTGCTCGGTGCCGCCCTGACTGTGCCGCTGCTGGCCTATGCAAGGGAGAACGAACTCGCAGCCATAGAACGTCATTCGGGTGGTCGATTAGGCGTCTTTCTCGATGACGGCGAAACGTCCACCGGCCATCGCGCGGACGAACGTTTTGGACTGTGTTCGACCTTTAAGCTGGCGTTGGCGGCAATGGTGCTGCACCGGGCCGATCAGGGAAAAATCTCCTTGAATAAAAGACTCGCCATTCGCGAGTCGGATCGGATCATGCACATGCCGAGCACCGAGCCGTACCTGGGCCAATCGATGCGCGTCGTCGAACTGGCAGAAGCGGCACAAAAAACCAGCGACAACCTCGCCGCCAATTTGCTGTTGCGCCAACTGGGCGGCCCCGCCGCGTTCAACGAGTTCTGTCGCGAGATGGGCGATTCAAAGACGCGCTTGGACCGTTACGAAACGGAGATGAACCTGGTTCCACCCGGTGAAGTCCGCGACACAACGACCCCGCGTGCCATGGCTGGGCTATTGGCGCACCTGTTCAGTGCCGATGGGGTATCCGCGACGGCACAAGAAACCCTCCGGCGCTGGATGATCGAAACCCAAACCGGCCTGCGCCGATTGCGCGCCGGCTTGCCCGAGAACATCGTCGCAGGCGATAAAACCGGCACCGGTCTCGCTGATGTGATGCACGACAAGATCAACGACATTGCCGTGATCTGGCATCAAGGTCGCGTTATCACAATCGCTGCGTACTTCGAAGCGAGCGCCGCAAACCCTGGTGTCCGTGCAGCGGACGAGGCCGTTCTGAAGGATGTCGGTGCATTCGTTGCAACGCGCTTGTAGCCCGGCGTGCGAGAATGGGGAATCTTCGTTCAACGTTCGAACCATGCCTGCGCCGAGCTTTCAAGATGTCATCCAACGCCTTAACCAATACTGGGCGGACCAAGGCTGCGTACTCATCCAGCCACTGGACACGGAGGTGGGCGCCGGCACCTTCCACCCAGCCACTTTTTTGCGCTGCCTCGGTCCCAAACCCTGGCATGCGGCTTACGTCCAGCCATCGCGACGACCAACAGACGGGCGGTACGGCGAAAACCCGAACCGCCTTCAGCACTACTATCAATACCAGGTCGTTCTGAAGCCAAGCCCTAAGAACATCCTCGATTTGTACTTTGGCTCGCTGAAAGCGCTCGGCATCGATCCGCTCACGCACGACTTGCGCCTCGTGGAAGACAATTGGGAGTCGCCGACGCTGGGCGCATGGGGCCTGGGCTGGGAAGTGTGGCTCAATGGCATGGAGGTGACACAGTTCACTTACTTCCAGCAGGCCGGCGGCATTGAATGCAAGCCGGTCACCGGAGAAATCACCTATGGACTGGAACGTTTGGCGATGTACTTGCAAAACGTTGAAAACGTCTACGATCTGGTGTGGACGACAGGTCCGTTCGGTACGGTCACCTACCGGGACGTGTTCCATCAAAACGAAGTCGAACAGAGCCGCTACAACTTCGAAGAAGCCAACGTGGCGGAGCTATTCCATGCTTTCGACCATCACGAATCCGAAGCACAACGTTTGACTGCCATTGGACTGCCACTTCCTGCCTACGATCAGGTGTGCAAAGCCAGCCATTGCTTTAACTTGCTCGACGCCCGACGCGCCATTTCGGTGACCGAGCGTCAACGTTTCATCCTTCGCGTGCGCACGATCGCCAAGGGTGTGGCGGAGGCGTATGTCGGCGGTGTTGCGGAAACTCAGGAGAAATCAGCGCCGAGCACAAGCGCCAGAGACAATTGACGCGATCGTTCAGTCCGCTCAATTGTTGATCGTCCTCGGAAAAAGCCTATCATTGCTGAAACTTATTAAGTTTTTGGGTCATGAAGAACCTGACGCTTTCGGTGAATGAAGATGTCTTGCACCGGGTTCGCAAACTTGCCGCCGAGCGCAACACAACAGTGACACAAATGCTCCGCGAGCATCTGCACAAGCTGGCGCGTGAGGCGGATTCTTCGGCTCAGGCGCGCGCCGAAGAATTCCGGCGCGTTGTGCGCAAACTGGCGCGCTCGGCAGGCGGCGAAAAATTTGACCGCGAGTCCTTGTATGACCGGCCCGTGCTTCGTTGACACTAACGTTCTGGTTTACGCACTGGACATTGATGCACTCCACAAACAGCCCGTCGCTTTCGGTCTGATCGCAGACCTGATCGCTGCCAATTGCCTGGTGCTATCGCCTCAAGTCCTGATCGAAACCGTCGCCGCGCTGTCGAAGCGGCGCCTTCCATTCTCAACCGGGGAAATTCGCGACTACCTGGAACGCTATCGAGATTGCCAGCTGGTGACGCCGGATTTCGCGATGATCCGGCGAGCACTCGATGCCAGAGCACGTTATCAGTTGTCGTGGTGGGACAGTCTCATCGTTGCCGCCGCCGAGCGCGGCAGTTGCAAAGTGATCTACTCTGAAGATTTGAACCACGGCCAATCCTATTTCGGCATCGCCGTGCACAACCCATTCTTTACCGCTGTGATGGACGACGAATGACTGCCCACGCCGACTTGTTAGTTGAACTTTTGTGTGAAGAACTGCCGGCCAAGGCGGTCCGCGAACTCGCCGATGGTCTGCTCGCCAATCTGACATCGCGCCTGAAAAAGAGCGCTATCGCCCATGGCGCCGGGCGATCGTTGTATACGCCGCGGCGCATCGCAGTCTGCATCGACGGCGTAGCATTGCAGCAGCCGGAACAAACTCTGGAAAAGCGCGGCCCGGCGGTCGCCGGATCGACGATCGACGGAACTCCTGGAAAAGCTCTGCTCGGCTTCGCACAGTCCTGCGGCGTCGCCATTGATGGCTTGCAGAAACTCGAAACCGACAAGGGCGCCTGGTGGGTGCACCGTCAGGTAAAGCCGGGCGCACTGACTCTGGATGCGCTGCCGTCGATCATCGAAGACAGCCTGAAGTCGCTACCGCTTGGAAAACCCATGCGCTGGGCGGATCGCGACGACGCCTTCCTGCGCCCGGTGCACGGCCTGATTGCCTTACTCGGCGATGCGGTTGTTCCAGCACAGGTTTATGGCATGCACAGTGGACGGCGCACACGCGGGCATCGATTCCATAGCCCGGGGGAGCTGTCCATCCCCTCGCCGGGTGTTTACATCGATGCCCTGTTCGCGGTGCACGTGATCGTGGACCCCGCGGTGCGCCGCGATCGCGTGCGCAACGAAGTGATACTCGCTGCCCGCTCGCTCGGCGGCGAACCGCGCCTGCCTGACGACCTGATCGATGAAGTCAGCAATCTGACAGAGTGGCCGTGCGCGATCGGTTGCACGTTGCCGGTCGAGTTCATGCGGCTGCCGGAAGCGGTGATCGTCACGACGATCGAAACCCACCAGCGGTTTTTCCCCGTGGTCGGTGATCACGGCAGGCTACTACCCAGCTTCGTCGGCGTAGCGAATATCGCCAGCAAAGACCCTGACGAGATCCGCAAGGGTTACGAACGGGTCGTCAGACCGCGGCTTGCAGACGCAGCGTTTTTCTTCGACCAGGATCTGAAACAGCCACTCGCCGAGCACCTGGATGCACTGAAAACGGTCACCTATCAGCAGAAACTTGGCAGCGTGTACGACAAGGCCGTGCGCGTTGCTGCCCTGGCGCGCGCCATAGCGCCAGCGGCTGGCATCGACCCCGATGACGCTGCTGCGGCCGCCATGCTCGCCAAGGCCGACCTGATGAGCCGCATGGTCGGCGAATTCCCGGAACTTCAAGGGCAAATGGGACGGGCCTACGCGCTGGCGCAGGGGCACAGCGAATCGCTGGCGATCGCCCTTGACGAAGCGTACGCTCCGAGGCAATCGGCGTCGCCGATCGCGTCTTCAGCGCTTGGGCAAGTGCTGGCCCTTGCCGAACGCCTCGACACACTGGCCAGTATTTTTGCCGTTGGTATCAAACCCACGGGCAACAAAGACCCTTTCGCGCTGCGCCGGGCGGCCCTCGGTTTGGCCCGTACGCTGATCGAATCTGGAATACGAATCGACCTGCCGACGATGCTCGAAAAAGCCATCATCGGCGTGCCAGCGCAGAGCTTGAAGGACTATTTGACCAAAGTCGCGAACCAGAGCTTCGATCATGGCCTGTTGGGAAAACTTGCCGATCGTCTGAGCGCGCCAGCGGTCGACGAGCTATACGAGTTCATCCTGGAACGCACACGCGCCTACTACACTGAGGCGGGTGTCACGCAGGACGTGTTCGACGCCGTCGCAGCGCGCCGCCCACATGACCTGGTCGATTTTGATCGACGCCTCAAAGCCGTGCTGGCCTTCAAAGCGCTGCCAGCCTGCGAGAATCTGGTGGCTGCAAACAAACGCATTCGCAACATTTTGCGCAAGTCGGAAGAGGCTGGTGGCACACTACCGCTGGCGGCCACCCCTGCCCTTTATCAACACCAGGCCGAACACTCGCTCCACGCCAGCCTGATGCAGGCTCTCGCAATCGCCGAACCGGCTTTCGCCCGTGGCGAGTATGTCGAAGGCTTGACCCAATTGGCGCAATTGCAGTCGCCGATCAACGCCTTCTTCGATGGTGTCATGGTGATGGCAGAGGATCCCTCGGTACGCGCCAATCGACAGGCGCTGCTCAAACGTGTGGCCGAAAGCTTCCTTCAGACAGCGGATGTGAGTTTGCTGGCCTGACGCCAAACAGCTTGCCGGACATCGATTTCCAACGGCGCCTGAGACCGTCTTTGTAGCGCCCTTTCCTCGTCTATGGCAACGGTGCTACGGTTCCACTACAAAAAATCTGAGCCGTTCGATGTCCGACATTCTGCCCACGATTGACGATCCCTCCATATTGCGCCGTCTGGCGCGCGAACAACTCCACACCCTGGCGGATGAACTTCGTCAGTTCGTGCTCGACTCGGTGTCGCAAACGGGCGGGCATTTGTCATCGAACCTGGGCACGGTCGAGCTGACCATTGCGCTGCACTATGTGTTCGACACGCCCCACGATCGTCTGATTTGGGATGTTGGGCACCAAAGTTACCCGCACAAGATCTTGACCGGGCGCCGAGCACAGATGTCGAGCCTGCGCCAGCTCGGTGGCATCTCCGGCTTTCCGCGACGTGAAGAGAGCCAATACGATGCCTTCGGCACGGCACACTCAAGCACATCGATTTCGGCGGGCCTGGGCATGGCCGCCGCAAGCGCAATCACGGGCGATCTGCGTCGGCAGGTCGTCGCAGTCATTGGCGATGGCGCAATGACGGCGGGCATGGCCTTTGAGGCGATGAACAACGTCGGGCCAGACAGCGAATTGCCGCTGATCGTGGTGTTGAACGACAACGATATGTCGATTTCGCCGCCGGTCGGAGCGTTGAATCGTTATCTCGCGCGCCTGATGAGTGGCCAGTTTTATGCCCACACCAAGAAAGGCATCGCCAAAGCGCTGTCGATTGCGCCCCCGCTTTACGAGTTCGCGCGGCGATTGGAGGAACATGCAAAAGGCATGGTCGTTCCTGCGACGATTTTTGAGGAGTTCGGGTTCAACTATATTGGCCCGATCGATGGCCACGATCTGGATTCGCTGATCCCGACCTTGCAGAACATCCGTGCGCGCGTTCGCGAAGGCGATGGGCCGCAGTTTTTGCACGTGGTCACCAAGAAGGGTCAAGGTTACAAACTGGCCGAAGCGGACCCGGTGCTCTACCACGGCCCTGGCAAGTTCAATCCAAGCGAAGGCATCCGACCGGCCAAAGCCAGCAAACAAACATACACGCAGATCTTCGGCCAGTGGCTGTGCGACATGGCGGCCGCTGACGAACGACTCGTCGGCATCACCCCGGCCATGCGCGAAGGCTCTGGCATGGTCGAGTTCGAACAGCGCTTTCCCAAGCGCTATTTCGATGTCGGCATTGCCGAGCAACATGCCGTTACATTCGCCGCTGGATTGGCCTGCGAAGGACTCAAACCGGTCGTCGCCATTTATTCCACTTTTTTGCAACGCGCCTACGATCAGCTGATACACGATGTTGCCTTGCAAAACCTGCCGGTCACTTTCGCGCTCGATCGGGCCGGCATCGTCGGCGCCGATGGCCCCACGCATTGCGGCGCGTTCGATATACCCTATCTTCGTTGCGTCCCCAATGTCGCCGTGCTGACGCCTGCCGACGAAGCAGAATGCCGCGCCTTGCTATCGACCGCTTTTTTGCATAACGGTCCGGCGGCGGTGCGCTACCCACGCGGCAGCGGTCCTGGCGCCCAGGTGGCAAGCTCGCTTCAGACCCTGCCCTGGGGCAAAGGCGAACTCCGGAGGCGCACGGCAGCAGGCGCCGGTCGCCGTATTGCACTCTTGGTCTTCGGCTCCCTGCTTGCGCCAGCGCTGGCGGCTGCAGACGATCTCGACGCCACGGTGGCCAACATGCGCTTCGTCAAACCACTCGACGTCGACTTGGTTCTGGATTTGGCCCGCAGCCATGACGCCGTCGTCACCCTCGAAGAGGGTGCCATCATGGGTGGGGCTGGCAGTGCGTGCCTTGAAGCGATCGCCCAGGCTGGCCTGGCCGTTGCAACACTGCAACTCGGCTTGCCAGACATTTTTGTCGAGCATGGCGACCCGGCAAAGCTCCTCAGTCAATTAGGGCTCGATAGCAGCGGAATTGCCCGATCGATACGCGAGCGTTTCGTGTTGCCGCTGCGCGCAGTGGCTTAGGCGTGACTGCGGGTTGCAACCCGCAATCGCTAGCGAGGCTTCGCCTCAGACCGCCGAGCATTGTTGGCTTCGCCAGACAGCGTACTTGCCACAACCCCCATCGAGCGCTGCGCGCTCAATCGCCCCCCTCATTTAAGGGGGCTGCCAAAGCCAAAGCCGCTCCGAAGAAACAGACTCAATTGACAAGATCCGGCTCCGTCAAGGACTCTAGAGAAGCGCCTCCCAGGGGCCGGTGATCGCGACGCTATAGCCAGGCGTGTACAGATTGGCAATCAGCCATTTGCCGTCGGGCGAAACGCACGCGCCGGCCCATTCGGCGGAACCGAGGTCGCGACCGTCTATAACAGCGTGGTTCTCGGCGATGGTGATCAACGAACCGCTGCGCGATAACCACATCAACTTCTGGTGCGCACGGCGCTTGCTGTCCTCGCACAATACCAGTCCATTGCCCAGTCCGGTCGCGATGTTGTCCGGGTAGTCAAGCACATCGCGATCGGCCACATCATGTTCCAGGGTCAGCGTTTGGTCCCTCGGATCGAAACGCCACACTTGACCGCCGCCCGTGCTGCCACCACTGGTCGATGTGAACCAGATGCCTTCGCTGGTTGTCAAACAGCCTTCGAGGCGTAAGAACTTTGTGCCGCCCGCCGCAATGCCCTGCATCACCACACCGCCTTGGTCGCGATCGGCCCAGTGCGCACGTTCCGGATCGTCAATCGGCACCCAGCGGACATCAAAGCGAGTGCCGTTTGCGATTGCGCCGCGCAGATCCCGCGCGCCGACCGCTTCGAGCATTTCCAGTCGACCAGACCGATAGCGCCCCCGGGTTTCTGGCGTAAATCGATAGAATCCACATGCCGAATCGCGATCTTCGGTCAGGTAGACGTTGCCAGCGGCGTCCTCGGTCGTTGCTTCATGGCGAAAAATGCCCATACCACGGATAGGTTCGGCGCTTGACGGCCCTTCGCTCGGTACCTCAAACACCCAACCGTGCGACTCTTGCAGACCCATCTCCCGCGCCATGCGCGCGTCATCGCTGCGCACGTCCTGCGCAATGACGATTTCCTCGCAGCTCAGCCAGCTGTGGTTCGACGTGATGCCACCGGCACAATTAATGAGTGTGCCAGTCAGAGCCGCTTCTTTGCGAAGCACCTTCTCCTCGTTCAAATCCAGAACCAGTCGCACACAGCCACCGCCGCATCGCTCGTCGTATGCACGCACTGTTGAGGCAAAGGCGCCTCGCGCATGGGTGATCTCGTGGTTCCGGATCAACGTCAGGCGTTGACCGTTCGCGGCAACAATACCCATTCCATCGGCCGCCCCGGGAATGACGCCGCCGCCATCCAACGCCTCATCGGCCCAACCGAACGAGAAATAACGAAAATCCGGTGGCAAGTGCAGCAGCGGAAGGCCTGTTGTGGCGTCCAGCACGGGGCGCAAGAAATTGCGCTTGGTTTGTGCGCGCCTGCTGCCACATCCGAGCGCGGTGCCCAGAGAAGCGGCCAAACCCGCTTGAAACGTGTTCTCCAGAAAACGACGACGATTCATGAAGCCGGAGGTCCGCCATAACGACTTACAATCATAGGCATAGGCACACCTGGTGCGAAAGCACTGACCGCGCGCCGTTTCCCGGACCTCGCTCCTTGTCACAGGCAGCTTGGATTGCGGCTATCTTCTGAGGTATCTGATTTGGAGCAGCCGTGATGAGTTTGTCAATGCAGGCGATGGAGCAGGCCGCACAGCAGGCCACGTCGCAAGGACGATGGCAAGATGCCGAGCGCATTTGGGTGCAGATGCGGCAACTCGACCCCAAGAACCCTAAGGCACTGCATGGCATCGGCGTCTGCGCGTACCGCCGTGGCGACGCGCAGACCGCGCTGAGGCTGTTGCAGCAGAGCCATTTATTGGCGCCAGACGATCCGATGGTGTTAATGAGTGTTGCGGTGGTACTCAAGGCCATCGGGGATATCGAGGGCGAGGCGCAAACGATCGAAGCCTTGTTGACACTGGACCCATACCACCTGGGAGGATTGCTGGCCAAGGCAGCCCATGTGGAATCCAGGTTCGGCGCACGTGCCGCAGCGCAACATTATCGAAATGCGCTGCAAGCGGCACCACCGGAACCACGCTGGCCGCCCGTGCTTCGCGAGCAGCTCCTGCAAGCGCGCGGCAAATGCACGACGTATGGCGAAGAACTGGCCGCACATCTGGCCACCGCTCTGGCCAGACCGCAACAGCGTTTGTCGGCGTTCGAAGCCGAGCGATGGCGAGAGGCGGGTGCGGTTCTGGCCGGCCAGACCAAGCCCTATCCGTCGCTGCCCAATCGACTGCTGGTCCCACGTTTGCCCGCCATACCGTTCTTTGACCGCGAACAGTTTCCCTGGGCGCGGGCCATCGAGGCCAGAACGGCGGAGATTCGCCGCGAGTTCGAAGACGCCTATCGCCTTGACGATACCGATTTTCAACCGTATGTCGCCTATGCGCCTGGCACGCCGGTCAACCAGTGGCACGAGTTGAACCACTCGAAACGCTGGAGCAGTTATTTCCTTTGGCGCGATGGGCAGGCGCAGGCACAACATCAGCAACGCTGCCCGATCACCACCGCAGCGTTGGGTGAAATCGACCTGGCGAGACTCGATGGCATTTGCCCCAATGCGATGTTCTCGGCCCTGGCGCCTCAGACGCACATCCCACCGCACCATGGCGAAACCAACGCCCGGCTGGTGGTGCATCTTCCACTGATCGTTCCACCCAACTGCAGCTACCGCGTCGGTTTCGAACGCCGCCAATGGCAAGTCGGAGAGGTCTTGATATTCGACGATTCGATCGAACACGAAGCGCGCAACGATAGCGATGAGCTGCGCGTGGTGTTGATTTTCGATGTCTGGAACCCGTTGCTATCGATCGCCGAGCGCGAGATGGTGCAGCAGCTGCATATGGCGTTGGCCGAGTTTCACCCGTCGTGACATTGGCCCGTCCGTCAGGGGCAGCCCACTGACGGGAATCTTTAGCATGCTAAGGTGACGTTAACTTGGCCGGCGTGTAAAGATTGCGTTAGACTCCGGCGCGCCGGACGGTAAGTCGCGGGACGAGTGCACTCTATTGGAGCGTTCTCGGTCTACATCAATCAGTTTCTGCAGAAGGAATCCATAATGACCCGTTTCAATCAGTTGTCGACTGCGATACGGCTGTCTCTGTTTGTCGGCGGCGCCGTGCTTGCTGCCGGCCCGCAGCTTGCCTTCGCTCAGTCCGAGGGCGAAGAGGCCAAACAACTCGACGATATCGTCGTCACTGGCTCGCGTATTCGCAGCCAGACCGTGACGGCTTCGTCGCCCGTGACCGAAATCGGTCAAGAGCAATTTGATCTGACCGGCGCGACCCGCGTCGACGATCTCGTGAATCAATACCCGCAATTGACGCCAGCCTTCGATTCGCAGACGAATAACCCGTCGACAGGCTATGCAACTGTCAGCTTGCGTAACCTTGGCGCACAGCGTACGTTGACCCTGGTCAACGGCCGTCGTTTGCCACCGGGCCCGGCAGGCGAACTGCGCGACATCAGCATCATCCCGGCAGCGATGATCCGTCAGGTCGATATCCTGACCGGTGGTGCATCGGCCGTTTACGGCTCGGACGCCGTCGCCGGCGTCGTGAACTTCATTCTCGACACCGAATTCGAAGGTTTTTCCTTCAGCGGTGGTTATTCCGCATATCAGCACGACAACGATAATTCGTACATGCAGGGCCTGCAGACGGCTCGTGGCTTTACCTTCGAAGACGGCAGCTCCGGCTTCGATGGCGCGTCGCGCAACATTGATCTGGCCTGGGGCGGCACGTTTGGCGATGGCAACGGCCACGCAGCAGCTTGGTTGACCTACCGCGAAAATGATCCGTTGTTCCATGGCCAACGCGACTACGCTTCTTGCGCGCTCAACGCCGCCGGAACCGCTTGCGGCGGCTCGGGCACCAATGCGTTCGGCAACTTTTTGATCATCGTTCCTGGTCGCCCAGGTTTGCAACAAGCCAACCTGAACACCAACGGCACGTGGCGAGCGGGTTTTGGTCCCGCGTACAACTACGCACCGCCAAACTTCTATCAGCGTCCGGATGAGCGATACACGGCGGGCTTGTCGATCAACTACGATGCCAACGATTATTTCCGTCCCTATGCGGAACTGATGTTTGTTAACCGCAACGACAGCGTGCAAATCGCTGAGTCAGGCACCTTCTTCGCGCAGGAATTGACTCTGGCGTGCAACAACCCGCTGCTTGGCACCCTTTGCCGCGATTTGAATCTCACGCCGACCGGTGGCGCTCCGCTCACCGTTTATGTCGGTCGTCGTAACGTCGAAGGTGGCCCACGTCGCACCACCACGGAAGACTCAACATTCCGCGTGGTTGCTGGCTTTACCGGCGATTTGAATGAAAATTGGTCGTATGACGCATCATTCTTGTTCGCACGCACGGCCAACGATCTGCAGGGACAAAATGACTTCCTGAGTTCGCGTATTTCCGATGCGCTGCTGGGTTGCCCCGACGGCTCGTTCGCGGGTTGTATTCCTTACAATGTGTGGCAGCCAGGCCGGGTCACGGCCGCTGCTGCCAATGCATTGGCAGGTACCAGCTTCAACAAGACGTCGACCGAAATGCAGGTATTCAACGCCTTCTTGACGGGCGATACCGGCTACAACTTCCCGAGCGCCGAAGACACCATCTCGCTGGTCGCAGGTGTCGAGTCGCGTCGCGAGCGCTTCTCGTTTATCGCAGACAACGACAGCACGGCTGGCAATTTCGCTGGCGCTGGCGCCGCTGCACCGGCCGTCAACGGCCTGACCGAAGTCAACGAACTATTCTCAGAAGCTCAGCTTCCCATTTACTCCGGCGACGGGTTGTTCAGTTCCTTTGGCCTGGATTTGGGCTATCGCTTGTCCGACTATGAAACCTCCGGTAACGCGAACACTTTCAAAGTGGGATTCGGTGCTGATGCTGGCATGTTCAGAATTCGCGGTGGATTCAACCGCGCGATTCGCGCACCCGGCATCAATAACCTTTTCGGTCCGCCGACGATCGGCTTGTTTGCCGGCGCCGATCCTTGCGCAGGCGCCACGCCCGTGTTCACACGCGAACAGTGTGCGCGAACAGGCGTAACGAGTGCTCAATATGGCTTCGTTCCAGCCAGCCCCGCCGGGCAAAACAACCAATTGGCCGGCGGCGATCCCACTTTGCGACCGGAAGAGGCCGATACCTACACATTGGGATTCGTAGTCGAACCGATTGACGATTTGGCCATTTCGGTGGACTACTATGACATTCGCATTGAGGACACGGTAACGCCGATTGGCTCGCCATCGATCCTGCGCGGCTGTGCATTGACGGGCGCTCCGTTCTTGTGCAATCGCATCAATCGAAACCCAGCATCAGGCGACATTTGGGTTGGTACCCGTGGCTTCGTCGACAACGTAACCGACAACTTCGGCGAATTGGAGACACGCGGCATCGACGTGAATGTCAGTTACGGTTTCGATGCTCTTGGTGGACGCTTCTCCGCTCAGTTCTTGGGTAACTACGTGCTTGAGTACTTCCAGGCGCCGGTCCCGGGCGCGGTTGAATTCACCTGCGAGGGTTTGATCAACCCAGATTGCGGAGCACTGCAGGAAATTCGCGCGATCACCAGCCTCAACTATTTCCGCGATTTCTATTCGTTTAATCTGCGCGTGCGTTACTTTGGTCCGCTCGAATACAAGGACAGTGACGGAACGATCCTCTTCACGGACCGGCTGTTGTTCAGCAATGGCGGTGCTCCGTTCGTCCCGCTCACGACGGCCTTGCCAAACCCGTTCCGGCCGACGTCTGCTGGCGGAATTGGCTCGTATACGTACTTCGATCTGTCGGCGACGGCAACGTTGTTTGGCAACACCAACATCACGTTGGGCGTGAACAACATTTTCGACAAGGAACCGCCGTTGGTGGGCGTCGACAATGCGCTGAATGCCAATGCACCGGGTGGCTATGATCAGCTGGGTCGCTTCGTCTTCGCGAATTTCGACGTGAAGTTCTGATCCAAAGTTGTTGTGTGATGGTGAAGAATGGCGGGCCTTCGGGCTCGCCATTTTTTTTGACCGGGCCAGCTTCTGCTGAACCGGCTCACTTTAGGTCGCTTTGGAGGATGAACTCTTGAAACATTGGGAAGCGTTTTATCGCGGTGGCGCACTGGCGACCGGACCTGTCGGCGCCGATGGCTTGTACGATCAGGAAGTCCGCGCGGCATGGGAGACGTTCTTTGCGCCGCTGGCAGATGGATCGCGCATTCTCGATGTCGGAACCGGCAACGGCGTTGTACCGCTGATCGCGGCAATGCAGGCGCAATCGCTGAACGTGCAATGGGCCATCGATGCCACTGATCTGGCGATGATCGAACCGCGGCGCTTTGTTCGCGGTTTGGCCGCCTATCCCGCCATCGTCTTTCGCGGCGGCATTGCCAACGAACGCTTGCCGTTCGATGCGGGAACGTTCAACGCAATCACCGGGCACTTTGCGTTGGAATACGGCGATATCGCCGCCAGCCTCGCCGAAGCTCACCGTGTGCTGGCCCCGGATGGCCGGGCCCAGTTCATCCTTCATCATCGTCAATCTGTGCTCTTGCAGAACGCTGCCATCGAAATGCTGGACGCGAAACTGGTACTGCGGCGCGTCAAGCTCTACGACAAACTCGATCACTTGCTTACCTTGCGGCCGCAGACGACCCCCGCAACGGTGCAAGCCGCAGCCGACGACATGATCGGCGCGATACGTGAACTCAAGGCGGCTTACGCCGAGCGTGCGATGCTTGCCCCAGACGCGGTCAGAACCTTGGCCGTGGCCATCGACGCCGCACAAAAGCTACTGAAGCTGCGGCAGGAACTCACGCCCGCGCAACTCGGCAACGAAGTCGCCCGTGCGCGGGAAGAGATGGAAGCGGCGCTCGCGCGTTTGAACGACCTGGTTGAACACGCTCTCGATGACAACGGATTCGAGAATGCGAAGGCTGCGGCGGTGTCGGCCGGGTTCCAGGTCCAACACGCGTCACCGCTGTTCCATGCGGTGGATCACCTGATCGGGTGGCAGCTAAAGTTAGTACGCGCTTCCTCCCACGGTTAGTTGCGCGCCAGGATCCTGCGCGGCCGGAGCACGCGGACCTCCGGTCCGCACGCCTTGTTCGGCAGTTGGCGCCGCGGCAGAGGAGTTCCGTCTGGATAGGCAGGTTGCCGAGAAGCGCGCCGCCCCCGCTATTTCACCTCAAGAGCGCCAGCCGCCGCGCCTTGCGCGTAGACGCCGCGGTCGTACATCGATTCTGCATATGGCGGCGGGATCACAAAGCGGCCAGGGTTACTGGGCTTGATCTTGTACAGAAACGTTGTCACCTGCGAGGCTGCGTGTGTGTAAAGCACAATCCGGTCTTCGCGTGGTTCAATGTGCTGCGTGTTCATTGTACTGGCCGGTAAGCGCACCGTTCCGGCAGGAACATCGGCGCCTGGGTCGCTGCTGTCGTCTGGCGGCGGCAACTGTGTGATGGGTTCGAATGCACCCGGAAGCAAATCAATAACCGCGATACTGGTGTATTGCGTGGCGCCCAATGAGCGCAGTCGCAGGCGTACCGTGATTTCCTGCCCAAGCGATGCTTGCGCGATCGGTTGACCCGCATCGTCGAGATACTCGCGCAGCACTTCGATGCCAAGGGTTTGTGTGGCCGCCGGAATGGCCTTATCGAATCCGTTTTGCGTGAGCACGGCCCATGCGGGCACATCGCGCGGCGGTTCGACGCTCAGCAGCGTGTCGGAACCGGAAAACGCGCCGCGCATCAATTGGCCCTGCGCCGCCCCGAACACACGCCACGCCTTGCCGTCGCTGCTCGCTTTGAGCACGGGCAGGCCTTGATCCGCCACCGCTTCGCTATAAGCATCAAGCGCCAGCGTGATCAGCGCACTGGATAGCGTGTTGTAGCGATTGTTCTGCAACGGCACCATCAGCGCTTCCAACGCCTTGATCGATACCCGTTGGGACTCTTCTGGGAAGTGTTTGAACGCCAGATACACGGCCCACGCCGAAGCGATACCGGCATCGTAGTAGTCGACATAACCCGCAAGACCCCAGTCTGGGCTCGCGCCGAGCATCGTCAGCAGCGGCTTGGCCAAATCACGCGCCGCCTTGTCCTGTTTCAGCAAGGCATAACTCGATGCAATCAACATCGCAGCGATATCGCGCTGCCAGACTTTCGGATGATCGCGATCGAGTTGCTCACGAATGGTACCCAGTAGCGGCGCATGGCGTGCATCGCCCTGGCGAATCAGCACGTACGCGGCGAGGGCCCGCGCACGCAGCGCTGCGAGGGTACTCAATGCCTCATTCCTGGCCATCGACTCAAGATAACGATTGAGCGAACGCACCAGGTCCTCGGGCACGACCTGTCCGCGCTCGCGGGCCTCAACGAGGTACAGCGCCGCGTAGGGCGTTGCGAACACATCGGAATCAGGGGTGGCAACCCAAAGACCTAACCCACCTTCGCCGTTCTGGCGCGAGCGCAACACGGCGATCAAACCCTCCGGATCGTAACCCTCGACTGCCCGCGCAAACTCCGGCCGCGAACGCGCAACCAGAGCCGGGAATGCCTGGCTCACCAGTTGTTCGGTACAAAGATGCGGGTAGTCGCGCAAGTACGCAGTCACGCCATCCATGGCGACCAGCGGGGAAGTACTGGCGGACACCTCACGGCGCGCGCGCTGCTCGAACATAACCCGCAGGTTTTTGATTTCGCGGCGTCGGTCGGCGCGCATCAACTGCAAGTCGCTACGCTCAACGATCGCCGGTCGCACGGACAGTTCGATCGCACGCTGTGCGCGAAACTTCCCACTGCTGGCAACCAAGGTGACCGCGACTGCGCCAAGACGATCGCCAGCTTTCACCCGCACCCGTGCTGTACCCTCGCTGCCCGGCGCGATCGTGATCGGCGCAGGCGATTCTCCAACCTGGCTTAGACCGTCGCCGAGTTTCACGCTCAAAGCGACAGGCAGTGGTGTGTCGCCACCTTCGATGGTGTGGGCGATTCCAACCGGTAACTCGAACTCATCGCCCGGCGCCACGTGCGTGGGCACGGTCGGCGTCAAGACAAAGTCGCCGCGCACCTTGGCCTTTGTCTGCGCGATTCCCACTCGTTCGTTCGATACCGCCACCGCCATGATCCGCAGCTCGCCGTTGAAATGATCCGGCATCGCGAACTTGAAGGTGTGGGAACCACTCACGCTGGTGATGCCCGACCACCACACCGCCGGCTTTTCGCTCTTGCGCTTGAACGGATTTAAGTGTTTACCCATGGCGCCTTCGCCATCCCCGCCGGGCGCCGACGCTGAAACCAATCGCGAAAACTCCGGAAGCAACAAATCGAGGATCTGATCGGTTGCCACATCGTGCATTTTTTTCTTGAAAAAATGATCGAGCGGATCGGCGAGCCGGTAACGCGCAACCTGCAGAATGCCCTCGTCGACCGCAAACGCGACGACTCTGGTTGCGCCACCAGTGCTGACGTTCAATTCCATTTGAACTCCGGGCTTTGCCACCGTCGGGGCCTTCAACGTGAGCGCTTGGGTGCGCGCACCGCGGTCTACCGAAAATGGTGCGATGGCATAACTGAGCGGGCTCATGAATACCTCACTGGACATCGGATCGCGCAAGAACTGCACGCTCACGTAGGCATTTCCTTCGAGATCTGCCGGCACGCGGATCCGCTGCACACTGCTGGTGGTATCGGCCTTGAACCACACGTGCGCATAAACGCGTTCGCGTTCGATCGTGATCAAGCCGCTGCCCGTGTACGGTGCGCGCAACGAGATTTCGATCTCTTCGCCAACGGCAAAGTCGTTGTTCGACAGCGTCATCTGCAATTCGGCGTTGCGTTCCAACGAGCGCGACACATTGGCATCGCCCGCGACCTGATATTGCACACTGTTGAGCACAGCATCGCCGTTGCGAATTTCGACGATGAACACACCGGGCTGATCGGTCTTGAGCGCGTAGTTCTGGACGCTGCCACTGGGTTTGAGCGCGATGTCGGCCACCGTGTGACGGCGCTCCTGAGACACATAACGATACAAGCCCGAATTTTCGCGGGTCAGGACCGAGACATACCGCCGCTCCACGAGTACTGCGCGCAAGTCGTCGACGGGTTTCGGTGCCACATCCTGGCCGATCGTCACCCATTCGATGTTGCGTTTGCTACCGCGTTTGACGTAATTCAAGTCGTCGACGCTGCGCAATCCGACCAGAAACTCATTGTCCGACACCAACGTTCCCGCCTGGGCGGCAACATTGCGACCGCTGCCAGGTTCGAAGGCACGCGTCAGGAAACTCAACTGGTAGGTTGCATTGGCATAACGATTGAGATTCAAGTCGAACAACGCGACGCCATCGGCATTAGTCGTTTGCTCGGTGAGCGGTTCGTCGAAGCCGTCGCTGGCACGATTGGGATCGTAAAAGTTCCAGCCGGTCCAGCGGGCAAAGCTCGGATACGCAGGCCGCAGCACCAAAGACCCTTCGACGCGTCGCTGTTGCGCGGGCGTGCCGAACAAATTCTGCACTTCTACCGTCGCGCTTAAGCCGTCTGGCTTTACCCATCCCTCGCTCCGCGCCGCGGACAGCGTGGCGCGCACCCGCAGCGTGTCGGGCTGGAACTCGCGTACCTGCATCGTCACATTGCCGATATTGATGCGTTGTTGATTCACGCGCGTCAGGTAAAGTGCCGCGGTGTATGTGCCACTGGGCGCACCTGCACGGGGCGCATGCGAAAACTCATTGAAGCCGCTGCCGTCGAGCTGGATCGGCACACGCTTTACGAGCGTGCCGCGAGGGTCGTTCAAGTCCAGCTCCAAGGGAAGACCCTCAAGCGCTGTGCGCCAATCGGCGGCGCGCACGATCAGACCCAGGTTGATCGTATCTCCCGGCCGATACAAACCGCGATCGGAGAACAGGAACGCGCTCAGCTTGCCGGGATCGAGTGTGTTGATTTCGCCGCCCACCTCGAAGCGCGAGGTATCCAGCGCGCGCGCGTAGTCGCCCAACGGCAAGAACGAAAGATCCTCGCCCAACTGGACCGTCAACAGCTTCGGCTCCTTCTCGCGCCGGTAGCCGTCAAGCGTCGGCAATGACGCGCGCCCGCCTGCATCGGTCTCTGAACTCACCAGCGTCTCGCCATTGCGCGCGATGGCACGCACGCGCGCGCCGCGCACCGGCTGTCCGCTGCTCAGACTCTGCACGAATACGTCGCGACCACCGTCCAACGAACGTTTGGCAATCACACCCAGATCGGTCAAAACGACGAGCCTTGAGTCCATCACCTCTCCGGCATCCGCGGCGATGGTCTCCGCAGGCGATAGCGAAGCGTCGTCATCGCTCATGGTGCGCAGGCTGAGCAGAAACACGCCGTGGCGCGTCGGCGAAAAAAACGGCGACAAGTCGACGCCTTCATAGTGGTTCTTTGCCGGGTCAAGATTCGGCAGCTTCAGCCGTTTTTCTTCACGTTCGACGAGACTGTCTTCGCCGATATTCCACAGCCCAGGTTGCTGATAGGTGCCGTCGTTGAATTGCACCAGATGGTGCAATTGATCGGGCACAACGCGGCCGACCTCCAAACGCAATGCGTCCAGGTTGCGCGAAATCACCGTCACCCGCCGCTCGCCGCGCAGCGAGAGCAACGAACCTTCGCCGACAAAACTGAGCAGACGCGGGAACTCAGGGACCGTCAGCACTTGCGCATGGTTTTGACCCATCAAGAATCCGCCAAAGGACTTCAACCCCTTTTCGATGCGTACGTAAACGAGTCGATTGGGCGGCGCCTGGTAGCGAAAGCTATGGACCTCAATGAACTCACGTTCGCTGGGGTCGGGCTTCAGATCGATGGGCACCGAAGCTTTCAGCACTTCAGCGTCGATTTCGTTCGGGGAGAACCGATAGGGCGGCGATTGTCGTTCGCGTGGCACATTGGGGTTGTACATCGGCAACAACCAGGCCTTGGTGGCGCTCACGACATCCGTATTTTTCAAGGTTTGATTGAACGCCAGGATCAGCACTTGATCCGGCTCAAAGCGCTCGTTGTCGACCAGGGTCGGTTCAACGCTCTCGACCACAACGCTATACAAATCGGGCAGCGATACGCGCGACTGCAAATCGCTACCGATCGGATCGCCACCAAGGCTGCTGACCACGTTGGGCTCAACCAGCAGATCGACGACACCACCGTTGGGCTGCAACGTAAGCGATTGCGTATGCACCCAGGCTTTGAGTTTGTCCGGACCGACGATTACTTGAAGCTGCGGATTGGGCGCGGCGCGTCCGGCACCGTCTTGCATCGTGGCGCGCACGCTCGCCTCCAAGCGCTGCGCATCGACCGGATGCGAGAACTCCAGACCGAACACCGCCTTCTTTAGCCCGGAATCTTGTGGGTCTTGATAGAACTCGGCGCTGGCGATGCTCGCTGAAAACGGGGTTGTGGTGAACGTCAACTCATACGGCGCCAGAATCACGCCGGGCGCAATCGCTTGCGCCTCATCGAGCTTCACTTCGAGCGCCTGACCCACTGGCCAGTCATCGCTCGGCAGAAACTGCAGCGAACGGTCATTCACCCAAGTCCATTCGCCGGCGAGCGCAGGCTCCAATTGCACCCCGCGAGCGGCCTTTTCAAGCAACTCTATCGGCGCTGCCGACCCACCGAAGTCGATCGAGAGCCGCGAAACCTCTTTCGGCGAGCGCGAATAGTCGGTCTTCGATGGTGCGTTCAGCGTCACCGAGATGGCTTCCGGCGGCACCGGGATCGGGCGCGTGACCCAGCGGTAAATGCCATAGCTCGTTGCCGCAACGAGCGCCAACGTCGCGAGCACTTGCCATTTGCGCAACCAGAGCCAGTGCAGCCACTGCGGCGGCGACCAGGTCCAGCGCCCAATAAGCCGCTGCAACAATGACCAGTGCGTGTGCGTTTCCATCCGATTCCTCCCGCCGACAGCATCGATCATGCGCCAAGATTAAGGGCGCAGGTATGGCGATGTCAGGCAAACCTGACGACGGCGGCAGGACACATCGTGGCATGTTCGGGCCAAAGGCGGGAAAGCCCAAGGCACTCGCGTCATGCTTGCGCATCCGACGTGGAGATACTCGATCCTACGCAAATGAAGACATGTTCTCGGTCGATGAGGTGCTTTCGCGTCGCTGCCGCTTTGGCTCTGCTCACCGTATTCCTGGCGCTGATTCCGGTCGATGCGCCGCCTCTGAAGCGTCATGCCCCCAGCTCGGTGGCCGTTTACGACAGCAACGGCGAGTTGCTGCGCCTGACGTTAGCGAGCGATGAGCGCTATCGGGTGTGGACGCCACTCGAAGAGATCGATCCGCGACTGGTGGACGCCGTACTGTTGCATGAAGACGCATGGTTTCGCTGGCACCCCGGCGTCAACCCCGTGAGCCTGGTACGCGCAGCCATCAGCACCTATGGCGGCGGACCGCGGCTTGGTGCTTCGACCCTGACGATGCAGCTTGCGCGACTTCTGGAGCGACTCGACACACGCAGCGTGCCTGGAAAGCTCCAACAAATCGCCGCAGCGCTGTGGCTCGAATGGCGCTACAGCAAAGACGAGATTCTCGAGGCCTACCTCAATCTGGCGCCATACGGCGGCAATATCGAAGGCGTGGGCGCTGCCAGCCTGATTTACTTCGACCAGCGACCGAGTCGTTTGAACTTGCCGCAAATTCTGACGCTGGCTGTACTGCCGCAGGCGCCCTCGCGTCGCGGCAAAACAGCCGATGCAGCGATCAATGCAGACCTTGCAGCTGCGCGCGGACGTCTTTTCGCGCGGTTTGCGATCAACTATCGCAGCGGCTCAGACGATGCCGCGCTAATGGCGCTGCCGCTGCCAATGCGTAGCGTCAGGCAATTGCCGTTCGCCGCCCCGCACTTCGTCGAACGCGCGTTGGCCGACCGCGTGCGCCGCGGCGACGTATCGACATCCATCACGACGTCGCTGGATTTGACTCTGCAGGCCCGGATCGAAGAACGCATCGCGGACACGCTGACGCGGGCAAAGGCACGCGGGCTGAACAATGCCGCAGCGATGCTGCTGGACACGCGCGACATGGGCGTACGTGCGCTCGTCGGATCAGCCGACTTCTTCAACGCTGCGATTGCCGGCCAGGTCAACGGCACTGGAGCAAAACGCTCGCCCGGATCGACCCTGAAACCGTTCATCTATGCGCTCGCGATCGACCAGGGCGTACTGCACCCGGCATCGATTCTGCGCGACGTGCCGAGCGCATTCGGGCCGTTCTCGCCGGAGAACTTCGATGGCACCTTTCTTGGGCCGATCACCGCACGCGATGCGCTGACGCGTTCGCGAAACGTACCGGCGGTTGCGGTAGCCGGTCAGTTGCGCGCGCCGGATTTTTACGAGTTCCTGAGGCAATCGGACATTTCGCAATTGGCAAGTGCCCAGCATTACGGCCTCGCTCTCGCCCTCGGCGGCGGCGAGGTTACGATGGAGGAATTGGCGCGCCTTTACGCTCTACTCTCAGCCGATGGCAAGCTGCGTGCATTGAACTTCGGTATCGGGCCAGCCTCCGCAGGCAGGCAATTGGTGAGCGCCGAAGCGGCGTTCATTGTGCGCGACATTCTGGCGAACGCGCCGCGACCAGATCATGCGACTCACCGCGGCGTCGCCTGGAAAACGGGCACAAGTTGGGGTTTCCGCGATGCCTGGACGGCTGGCATCGCAGGCCCCTACGTACTGATCGTGTGGCTCGGCCATTTCGACGGCAAGAGCAATCCTGCACTGATCGGGGTCGAAGCGGCAGCACCGTTGTTTTTCTCGATCGTCGATTCGCTCTCGGCCTCGGGGGTCGATTTAAGCGAACCGCCAAGGCGCTGGCCGTTGAACGTAACGCGAATCGAAGTGTGTAGCGCCTCTGGCGAGTTGCCGAATGTCCACTGCCCACAGCGCAGCAGTACCTGGTTCATTCCCGGCGTATCACCGATTCGCATTTCGACGGTGCACCGCCAAGTCGGTTTCGACGCGGAGAACAATGTCACATGCGATGCCGGCCTCGCCAAACGCTACGAGATCTTCGAGTTTTGGCCGAGCGAATTGCGCCGCGTGTATCAGCTGGCCGGACTGCCAAAACGACTGCCACCATCCGGCGCCGACTGCACGATGGCCAGCCGCGCGCCGACGATCACGTCACCGCTTCGCGCTACCACGTATCGCGTCACACTCGGATCCGACGCGCTGACGCTGCGTGCCGACGCAGACGCAACAGCGCAGCGCTTGTTTTGGTTCGACGGCGGCAACTTCTTAGGCACAACAGCGCCTGGCGAATCGCTACCGTGGACGCCGAGACGCGACGGCGAGTTCCTGTTGCGCGTCGTTGACGATCACGGCTCAAGCGCCGAACGCCGGATTTCGATTGAGCGCAGGTAACATCAGCTCTGTGGTCTGAGCCGAAGCCTCGTTAGGCGTGTACCGGGCCGAACGACCGGCGGCTGTGCCGCCGGGCCGGAAATTCGCGCAGCGCTCAATGGGGTTGTGGCAAGTACGGAGTCCTGCGAAGCCAACAATGCTCGGCGGACTGAGGCGAAGCCTCGTTAGTGATTTACGCCACCCTCGCCGTGCGCATGACCGTGGAGAACCTCCTCCGCGGTCGCCGGGCGCGTCTCAAGGACATCGATTTCGAAGCTCAAGTCCTTGCCCACGAGCGGGTGATTAAAGTCAACATCCAGCACGGACAGGCCAACTTTGAGCACGGTCACGACTCGCGGGCCGCCCTGCGTTTGCAGCGTTGCCGTCGCCCCGGGCTTGTGCGCCGCGGCAGGCACATGCTTCTTGCTGATTCGCTGAACGAGCGCCGGGTTGTGCTCTCCGTAAGCTTCGGCCGCTGGCAGAACGACACTGACATGATCGCCGACGCTCTTGCCGACCAGCGCACGATCAAGCCCAGGGAGAATCGAGCCGGCACCAACTAAAACCGAGAGCGGTTCAGCATTTCGCGAATCTTCGATCACATCCTGACCGACTTCGGCAACGGTGTAGTGAAAGCGCATGACAACCGATTCGGACATGAGAATCTCACAAAATCCCAGGGGTCGCGGAAGCTATCACCGCAGATCGATTCGAGATCAAAACCGTATTTAGTAACGTCAGTTGACGTTGTGGTCGGCCATTGTTCATGACATGCCACGCCGGGCGCGCGGCGGATGCGAACCAGGCCAAACATGCTCAGCAGTCCGGGGCGAAGCCTCGCCAGACCTGCTACGCTCCAGCACCGGGCCACACTGGCCGTCTCAGGAAACATCATGCCGCATGTTCACGCTCCTGGGCTGGTTCTGCGCCTGGACCCATTGGCGCTGGCCAAAAACGGCGCACAGTACACCGGCGACGATCAGATTCCCTGGCCACGTCAGCTGTACTTTGTGTGCATCGACTCGAGCGCCACGGAGGCACTATGGGTACCGCTGTTTCCGGGCCCAGGCCCAGGACGCAAAGGCATCGCCTCGACAGCAAAGACGGGCAACGCCCGTTGGACGAAGTACACCTCCTTCTACGACATCACTCAGCTATGCCGGATTGGGCACAAGACCGCGCAGATCGCGGCCAACGCCGCATTTGACGATTCCACCCCGAAAGCGCCGAATCGCATGGCGATCGCGCAAATGCCGAGCCGCGCTGAGTTTCCGATGGACGACAGCTTTCATCCGCTGTCAGGGAATGCATCAATCGATTGATTCCCCGAGTAGCGGGCGACTCAGTGATCCTTAGGGATGATCCGAATCGGCAGACGCCGCTTCCTGGGGAACGATCTGCGTGGTCCTCAGGAGCACCCTACGCCAGTGCGCGCGCCAGCCACGCGCGGCCGAACTTCAGCGAACGATCAACGCTGCGTACCGACAGCGATAACAGCTCGGCAATTGCATCGCGTTCAAGGCCACCGAAATAATGCAACTCGATCACCTGCGCCGAACGCGGATCGACAGCAGCCAGCTGGTCCAGCGCGTTGTCCAACAGCAGCAGCTCTTCGTCGTCCGCCGGCAGCTCGGCCTCGTCGAGCGCTGCGCGCTGCCGGTCGCCGCCATGTTTCACACGCATCGACGCTCGCGCGCGATCGACCAGGATGCCGCGCATCGTCAGCGCCGCCAAGGCGAAAAAATGCGCGCGGTCCGTGATCGGTCCGTGGCCCTCTCCGAGCTTGAGCCACGCTTCGTTGACCAAGGCCGTCGGCTGCAACGTCTCTGACCGCGCGCCGGCCTTGCGCACCTGCCGAGCCGCCAACGCACGCAACTCGGCATAAATTTGCGGCGCAAAGTGCTGCGACGCCTGTGCATCGCCGTTGCGCCAGGCGTTCAACATTTGCGTGAGCGATTGCGGAGTCGCCATCCCACCAGCATCGCCCGCAGGCGGCGGGTGCGCAAGTCGGGTGAACCATGCACCGAGAAGGGCACCGGCACCACACGTTCCAGCGCAACGGAATGAACCAGAGAGGGAACTGACTCGCATACCACTGACAAGCTCCCGGCAGAAGCTGCGAGCCTTGAGTGTCTCAGACAGACGAACCGCCCAGCGCATTTGGCTTGACCGCCATGCAACCATGTAATTACGCAACTGAGTTGCGTAATTTCCTGGATTATTCATGCTAAAACGACCGCGAGCGCAGCAGAACTTGGACATCGCCTTATCACGCGCACCGGTGGTCGCGCTGCTGGGCCCTCGCCAGTGTGGCAAGACCACCCTCGCACCGGCCGAGGAGCGCAATCGGTGTCGCCACAGCACGATAGGACGGCGAACCATCCCCCCACACCGGGCAACGGCACAGTGGTCGTTTTCGTCTCGCCGCCGCATTCTCCGCTTTGCCCTCTACGCCGGAGCATTTTCATGAAAAAAGCTTTCACTCGCGCCTCTTTCCTAGCCTGTTTGGTTCTGGCCGGTATCGCGTTGTCCAACCCTGCCTTGACCGAAAAGGCCCCATCGGAAGGCGCCTCGGACAGACGAGTCTGCGGCGCTGTGCAGAATGCTGCGTACGCGAGCATCGGCGCACTGGCGCAAGCCGCCGACAGTGCGGCGATCGGACGCAGCGTGGGTGCATTGCAAGTGGCGCTCGAAAGCCAGGGCAGCTCGTGTCTGCCCGCAGCGGCGCTCAGGGAACTTCGTCGTGAAATCGCGGCCTTGGAACCGGCAATCGCGGACTTCGGGCAAGCCGCCAAAGCTCGCACGCGGGCACTAGATGCCAGCCGGCAGATCCCATCCCAGACAAAGCCGCTTGAGATGCTGATCGACGACCTGGCGCGCGACGCGGTCGAAGCGAATCTGGACGGAAAACAGCTCTACATCATTACGCGGCTGTTGGTCTGGGCGGAGCGCCTGGGCGCGGCCGCCGCGATGCTGCCCCACGCGGGCTTAGAGACCTACACATTGCTTGATCGGTCGGCACGCGATATCGCCGTGCTGAGCCGGTCGCTGGCGGCCCTGCGCGACGGCAACGCCGAGTTAGGCATCGTCAGGCTCGGCACGCCTAGGTCCGCTGAAATCTTGGAACAGGCTTTGCCATTGGTCGAGCGCCTTGAGACGGACTTGAAGCAACTCGCAGAACTTGCGCCGTCGTTCGAGGTTGCGGAAGAAGCGCGCTATTCGCTTATCCAGGGCAGCGAGCGATTGGCAAGAGCGCTGGGCCGGATCGACTGAGATTCGCTACGCGCACCGGTTCGCCATCGATCGGCCATCGCGCCGCGAGTATCTGAGCCGGCGCTGCGTCTGCGGATATCGCAATGGTGCAGCGCAATCCCGGCGCTGCCAGCGATTTACCGCGCAGGTCCGGGCCGTGCTCAGCGACTGAATCAACCTCTTGTGCAGAAATCGCCACGCTCGTTTTCGCTGGCCACGGCGCCGCACTGGTGACGCGCGCCGGCGCCTGCATAGATCTGGCAGTTCTGGTCCCGTTTCGTCGATAGACGAGGTATTCGAACTTCTGGAACGGCACTATGCGCAGCTTCATTCTGTTTGCAGCGAGCATCTTGTGGCTTGCTTTGCTCACTTCAGCGCCAGCTTCGGCACAAACGCCGTCGCTGGAATTCGTCCCCGATCCGGTTGGCAGATTTCCCGAATTGCTGTTCCAATCGGGCGTGCGCTCGCAGGTGGGCTCCATACGCAACGACGCGCTGTTGGTTCGCCCGTTGGGCTTTTTGCCAGGCACCACCGGCAGTGTGCAGAACTGCGCAATTACCGGAACCGGTGCGGCCGCTTTCGGCAGCGTGAGCGACGTGAACTTAAGCATCTCCAGCACCAGCGGCACGCAGAGTATTCCCTTGAGTTGCACATCAGCGCAGACCAATCTGCAAGCCACACTCAGCTGCAGCACCAGCATCAATGGGCAGGCGCAAACGCGCGATTGGCCGTTGACCTGCCCTGCGTGTGCGCTGCGCTTTACGGGCAATGTGGCGACCGGCGCCCTGCCCGCCAATGTGCAGGACATTCAGATCAGCGCCGGCACCATGAACCAGCGTCTGGATCGCCAACCGCCGGCGTCGACCTGCGCGAACCCCGGCACAGTGCCAGAGATCAATCCTCTACCGGGCGTACGACGCTTTCACCGCTACCGGATTTCCTCGCAACGCGACTTCGATCAATGCGTAACCCTTCAACTGCGCGTAGACAATGAGACGCACTTCATGGTCGCGTACAGCAGTTTCGATCCGAGTAACTTGCAGAGCAATTTTCTGGCCGACCCAGGCTCGTCGGCCCTCGAAGACGCTCCAGTCAACATGTCGGTTACGCTACGTGCGAACACTGCGATGGACGTGGTTGTGCACGAGGTCAACCCGAACTCGGCCAGCACCAATTACACGCTCAGTATGGACGCCTGCACGCGATTCCCGTTTTTTCCGCCGCGAAATCTGGTGGTCGAAAACTTGAACGATGCCGGCACCGGCAGCTTGCGTCAGGCGCTTAGCCAGGCGGAGCTGGCGCCCAACAGCACGATCAGCTTTGCGCCCGGCCTGTCGGGTCAGGTGTCGCTGCTGAGCACGCTCAGGCTCATCAGCGACTTACATATTGGCGGCCCTGGCCCCGACCGCCTGGAACTGCGGCGAATCTCTGGAACGGTGCCGGTGCTTGAGGTTGCGAGCGGCGTGACGGCATCACTATCTGGTCTCGCAATTGCGCAGGGCCAGGCCGGCGGGCTGATCAACGCCGGCACGCTGGTCGCCGTCGACATGCATGTGCGCAGTAACGCAGGCGGAGGCATCATCAATCAAGCTGGCGGCGTCATGCGTCTGCGCCAGAGCGCGATCACCAACAACAGCAGCGCCCTGGGCCCGGCGATTCTCAATTCCGGCAGCATGGAAGTGGTCAACACGACCATTGCCAGCAATGGAATCACCATCGTCGGCACACCCGGCACGATCGTGAATCAAGGCGCCAACGCCTCGCTGAGGCTGTACAACACCACCATTGCCGGCAACAACAACGTCACGCCTGGCGCTGCTAACTTCGCGATCGACAATCGCACCGGGGCGAATTTGGTGCTGATCAATTCGGTCGTCGCGAACACCTCGCCGCAGGGCCAGATCAGGAATCAGGGCACGCTGTCGGCGGCCACCAGCCTGAGCCTGGACGGCAGCTTGTCCGCCGGCAACGGCAACTTGAACAACACCAACCCGGTGCTGGCAGCGTTGGCGAACAACGGCGGCAGCACGCCGAACTTTTTGCCGGCGGCCAACAGCCCGCTGCGCAATGCGGGCAGCCAGGTTGTGCTCGCGCCGCTGTACGGCAATCCGCCTTTCGTCGACCAGCGCGGCGCACCGCGCGAGCAAGAGTTTGGTGTCGACATTGGCGCCGTGGAAACCAGCGATACGCTGCTGATCGACGGCTTCGAATGACCCGGAATCGACCATCGGGGGCCGGAAACGACCGCCGCAGGCGACGATTGTTGGATGGCGGGCACCTGATTATCGCCCCATCGAACTGCATCATTCGTGCCGTTAACAGAGGCGTCGGCGAAGTCCAGATTGGCCCCCGCTTACCTGGAACATCAAATGGGAGTGTGTAGAATCGCGGGCTTTGGTTGTACGCTTTGAGGGCGAGAACCATTTTCTTCGTTTCGGGTCGAGGCTGTTACGCATGAAGGCACAAGTTTGGCTGGCGCTCGGTGCGCTGTGGATGACGTCGGCGACGGTTGCCAATGGGCAGGCGGTGACCGGAGACGCCGAGGCAGGCGCTACCAAGGCTGCGGTTTGCGCAGCGTGTCATGGTGTCGATGGCAACGCGATCGATCCTCAATATCCGAATCTGGCCGGCCAGCACGAGCGCTATACAGCACGCCACCTGGCGCTGTTCAAGAGCGGCCAGCGGGACAATGCCGTGATGACAGCGTTCGTCGTCGCGCTGAACGATCAAGACATGGCCGATCTAGGCGCATACTTCGCCAATCAGCCCATCAAACCGCAATTGGCGGATGAAGCCTTTGCCGCGAAAGGTGAGAGCCTGTATCGCGGCGGGCGGGCAGAGTTGCCGGCGTGCGCCGCGTGCCACGGCATGGCCGGCCTCGGCAATCCTGGCGCCATGTATCCGTCGATCGCCAATCAGCACGCCCAGTACACGGCTGACATGTTGCGCCGATTCCGCGACGGCACGATCTACGGCGACGCGGATGACGCGCATGCCAACATCATGGCGCAGGTTTCGAAGGGCCTGACCGATCAAGAAATCGAAGCGCTTGCGTCCTATATTCAAGGACTCAGCCCGGCGCAGCCTTGAGTCGTTTCGGCGCTTGTTGGGCCTGTCTTCATGGACACCATGACACATTGGCGATCACAGGAATCGCGCGCTGAGTGCGCGCCTGTTGTGCAAACCACAAGGAGATGTTGACGATGCGTTTTTTGCTTGCTGCGCTGTTCGCGCTCGTGGCCCCGATCGCCGTTGCTCAACCGGCTGCTGCTCCCGCTGCCGCCCCAAACTTCGAATTGGGCAAACACTATTTCGCGATCGAGCCTGCGCAACCGACCAGTTCCGGCAATAAGATCGAGGTGCTGGAGGTTTTCATGTACACCTGCCACCACTGCTACGACTTGGAGCCGTATCTCGAAAAGTGGAAGGCCACGAAAGCCAACGATGTCGCTTATTCCGGATTTCCCGCGGCATGGAATGGTGGCGCCGAAGCCTTCGCCCGGGCGTTTTATGCAGCCGAAGTTCTGGGCATCCTCGAAAAGTCGCATGAGCCGTTGTTCAAAGCCATCCATAAGGACAAGACCCCGTTCCAGTCGATGGATACCGTGGCTCAGTGGTACACGCAGTTTGGTGTGACCAAAGAGGCCTTTCTGAGTGCGGCCCAGAGTTTTGCCGTGAACAGCAAAATCACCCGCTCGCAACAGATGGTCCCCCGCTGGGGTGTCACAGGCACGCCGTCGGTGATCGTCAACGGCAAATATCGCTTCGACGTTTCGAGCGCCGGCGGGCATGCCAATGTCGGGCCCTTGATCGATTTCCTGGTCGCCAAAGAGCGCGCTGCCAAAGGCACATGACGGTATCGCCAAAAGCGGTAGGCGAAAAGGCGCGCCCAAACACGGCGCGCCTTTTTTGCTTCAACATCCATGCGGGCAATTCTCAACAAGGATTCCGCGAGTATTTGACGCGCAGTTGGCGCCATGTTCTCCCAGACACCGGAAAACACAAAAACTTGTCGGCGTTGGCGCGGCTGCTGCGCGACGTCGATATCGCCGCCTTGCAAGAAGTTGATGGCGGCAGCTTGCGATCCGGCTTCTTGAATCAGGCCGCGTACCTGGCCGATCACTCCGCGTTCCCGTACTGGTGGCAGCAACGCAACCGACGAATCGGGCGAATCGCCGAATCGAGCAATTGTCTGTTGAGCCGATGGCAACCCGCGCTGGTTGAGGATCATGCGTTGCCAGGGCCCATTGCTGGGCGTGGCGCGCTGTTAGCCGTTTACGGCGAAGGCAAAGACGCGCTGGCCGTGGTGATTTCGCATCTATCATTGGGCAATCAAACCCGCGGTCGGCAGTTCGATTTTCTCTCCGAACTGTTGCAGCCGTATCGCCACAGTGTCTTGATGGGCGACTTCAATTGCCAACCGCAGAATGCCGGTTTCAAGCGCTTTCTAGAACGCAACAATCTGGCGTTGCCTGGCCCGAAAGCACTCAACACTTACCCGGCATGGCATCCCGAGCGCTCGATCGACCACATCCTGTTATCGCCTGAGATACGGCCGATCAGTTACGAGGCGCCGAGCTTGCAGCTCTCAGACCACTTGCCCGTGACGGTGGAGATCGAACTACCAAAGTCGCTGTCGCGGCAGCGCAATTGATTTTGCCGATACCAGGCAAGATTACGGCACCGAATCAGACGTCGATACTTCCACATCGACAATACGCTTTGCGGCAGGCGCGAGGTGTTTCAGTGCGCGCTCGTAAACACCTCGCTTGAAACTCACCACATGCTGCAAGGGATACCAAAACTCAACCCAGCGCCACAGGTCGAATTCAGGGTGTTCGCACAAATCCAACCGCACGTTGGCCTCGTCTGCGGTCAAGCGCAACAAAAACCACACTTGCTTTTGACCGATACAGACGGGCCGTACATTCGTGCGCACGCAATGGCGTGGCAACCGATACCGCAACCAGCCCGGCGTAGCGCTGAGCACCTGGACATGGTCTGGCAGCAGCCCCGTTTCTTCGTGCAGTTCGCGATACATCGCCTCTTCTGGCGTCTCATCGCTGTTCATTCCGCCTTGCGGAAACTGCCAGCCGTCGCGCCGCACGCGGCGCGCCCAAAAAACCCGGCCATCGTCGTGCATCAGCACGATGCCTACATTGGGTCTATAGCCATCCGGATCGATCATCCGGGCCACTCCATCACTCTATAGCGCACATTGTGCATATCTGAACGGATGCGAACAAGTCGGAATGCCGTCGATTGCCAAGAAATTTCCCTTCTGAACCAGCCCTTTGACACACATTGCGCGCCTATCGCGTGAAGCATGCGGCTTTCGGCCCTGCGAATTCGCGTATTGTCCACGCACCTTAAGGTGCTCACCCAGGTGAGTGAAACGGGAAGTCCGTGGAAAACGGACGCTGCCCCCGCAACGGTAAGCAAGCCAAAGTCGATTCATAGTCCACTGCGAATGTCGCGGGAAGGCGAATCGATCGCGCATCAGCGCAGCCTGCAAGCCCGGAGACCGGCCTTAAGGACGATCGGGACCGACATGCTGCGGTGGGCAGCCTGGCGTATTCGACACAACTGCGCACATCGCGCGGCCGCTCCATGTCGGTCCTGATTCACGGGTGTGTGAATCAACCATGGAGCTTATCGATGTTCTCTCTTGCTTTGGCTATTCAACTTTCCTTCGCTGCCAGCGAACAACCGCCGGTGATCAGCAGCGCTTCGCGCTGGCCGGAGTCGGTCGATCGCGTGCTCGCCAGCGTCGATGTGGTGACGCGTGATGACCTGGATCGACTGCAGGCGCACGATGTGATGGATGTGCTCCGACAATTGCCCGGCGTGGATGTGGCCCGCACCGGCGGGCCCGGTGCGTCGACCAGTGTGTTCTTGCGCGGCAGCAATTCGAATCATGCGCTGGTACTGATCGATGGCGTGCGGGTCGCCAGCGCGACAACCGGGGCATACGCTTTCGAACAACTGCCCGTCGAGTTGATCGATCGCATCGAACTGGTGCGCGGTCCGCGTGCCGCGATCTATGGCTCAGACGCGATCGGCGGCGTGATCCAGTTTTTTACGCGCCGCGACGCTGGCGCACGTGCCTCATTGACCGCCGCAGCCGATGGCGAAACCGGCGGCGCCGTGAGCCTTGGCTTCGGCGATGCGGCCAATGGCCTTAGCGTCAGTGCCGAGCGGCGCAACGTCGAAGGTTACAATGCCAGCACGCCGGACAATTTCAGTTTCGACCCCGATGACGACGGCTTGCGCCGCAGCTCCGTCGCTGCGCAGGGGCGTTTCGCGCCGGGCGATCGCCTGTTGTTCTCTGGCCTCGTGACTGGCAGCGATGGTGACGTCGAGTTTGATCAAGGCCGATCGCAGATCGAACAGCGACAAGCGCAACTGAGCGCCGAGTTTTTTGCCAGCGATAGCTACAGCCAGCGTTTGGCGTTCGCCTCCGCGCGCGACGACCTGACAACGCCGGCGTTCTTTTCGGTATTCAGCACCGATCGCGAGACCTTCGACTGGTTGCATCAAGTACAGACCAGCGAATCGCAGCGCTGGCAATTCGGCGTTGCTCTCAACCGCGAGCGCGGCCTCAACGCCGATCTCCTTGGCGACGCAGTTTTCGACCGCCGGCGCTGGCAGCGAGGCGCCTTTGGTCAATGGCAGGGCGAATTCGGAGCGCACCGTCTGGAGGCCGCCGCGCGTTACGATCGCATTTCTGGTTTCGGCGGCGAAACCAGTGGTCAGCTTGCGTGGTCATGGCAGACCGGCGAAAGTTGGCGAACATTGCTGAGCGTCGGCGAGGGTTTTCGCGCACCGCATTTCAATGAGTTGTTTTCGCCGGGCTTCGGCGGTTTTTTTGCCGGCAATCCGACTCTCGCACCGGAACGGTCGCGAATGCTTGAGATTGGCGCCGACGGCGATCTGGTCGCGTGGCACTGGCGAGCACGGGCGTTCACAAACAACATCGACGATTTGATTGCCTTCGCCGGCGTACGCAGCCAGGCGATCAACGTTCGCCGGGCACGCATCAAGGGGTTGGAACTGAACGCCTCCGGCGGCGACACGTGGCGCTGGAACATCAACGCCACTTTGCAGAATCCGGTTGACCTGTCGCGTAATACGCAGCTTCTGCGCCGCGCAAAACGGAAGCTCAACGCGAGCATCGACTACCTGATCGACAGTGACTTCAGCGTTGGTGCCAGCCTCGGTTATGCCAACGAACGTTTCGATTTCGATGGCCCGCTGGATGGCTTTGCGACGCTTGATCTTCGCGCCAGCTATGCGTTCGATTCGCACTGGTCTCTGGAGACCGGTTTGACGAATGCCGCCGACGAGGAATACCAACTGGCGAGCGGCTTTGCGACCCCTGGACGTCAATGGCGGCTGGCGCTACGTTATCGCGAGTAGTTCACACTGATGGCGAGGCCCATGCCGTGGCTTCGCCGTCGGCTGCTCGTGCAATCTTGTTATAGGCGAACGGCGCCGGGGGAACCTCTGATCAGCTTCGGAGCGCCCTGTTGAGCCTCAATTTGCCCGTGTCCGGAGCGCATTCGATTGGGTCAACCGGTACACTGTATGAACCCGTCAGAACCCGACCGCCGATGCCCATATACGAATATCGTGCCAGCAACATCGCGCAAAGCTGCTCGCATTGCGAATCCGGATTCGAGGTGCTGGCGAAAATCAGCGACGCGGAGTTGAGCGCCTGTCCCGTGTGCGCAAGCCCGGTTGTCCGAGTCATCTCGAAAGTCTCGGTGGTCGGTGGAAACGCCCACTTGTTGAAGGAAAACCACTTCGCAAGCCGCGGGTTCACGCAGTACAAGAAGGTCGGCGGTGGTGTGTATGAGAAGACTGCAGGAGACGGGCCGCGCTACATCAGCGACGACGGCAAATGATGCGCTGGCTGAAGCGCGCCGTCGCCATTTTGGTGATTGCGGCGATCGTCACAATACTCGGCGCCTGGTTGCTGCTGCACGCCAGCCTGCCAGCGCTGGATGGAGACGTTCTTGCGAGTGTCGACAGCGAAGTGCGGATTGAGCGCGATGCGCAAGGCACGGTTTCGATCCACGCCGCATCGCGAGACGATGCCAGTTATGCGCTGGGATATGTGCACGCTCAGGAGCGCTACTTTGAAATGGACTTGTTGCGCCGGCGCGCTGCGGGCGAGCTGGCTGCGCTGTTCGGCAATGCTGCACTCGAAATCGACAAAAGCGCCCGAGCACATCGCTTTCGAGCGCGCAGCAGTGATTATCTGGCGGCACTGACGGATCAACATCGTGGCACCTTGCAACGTTACGTCGATGGCGTGAATGCCGGCCTTGAGGCGCTCAGCGCGCGGCCATTCGCTTATGCCCTGCTTCGCCAATCCCCAGAGCCGTGGCGTATCGAAGACTCACTTTTGGCAGCAATGGCGATGTTCTTCAATTTGCAGGATGCCAGCAACAGCCGCGAACTGAAGCTTGAGCGAATGCAGCATGCACTGCCGCCAGCGGTTTTTGCGTGGCTGACACAACCCGGATCGCGGTGGGATGCGCCGATCCGGGGCGACAGGTTGCCGGCAGCTGCACTGCCCTCGCCTTCGGATCTCGATCTGTCCTCGACGGAAGTCCGGCTGCCTCCGGGCGATGCGATGCCAGCCAGCGAGGGCATCGGCAGCAACAACTTCGCCGTCGTCGGCGCACTCACAACCCATGGTGGCGCGCTGCTGGCCAACGATATGCACCTGGGCTTGCGGGTTCCGAACATCTGGTTTCGCGCCCAATTGCATATCGACGGCCGCCGCGTCGTCGGCGTGACCTTGCCTGGCACGCCTGCCGTCGTCGTTGGCAGCAATGGCGATGTCGCCTGGGGATTCACCAATAGTTATGGCGATTGGCTCGATTTCGTGCCCGTCGTCCTTGGCGATGCCCAGTTGTTCCGCGAGACCATTCTGGTTCGCGGTGAGGACCCGGTGACGATAGATATTCGCGTGACGCGAAACGGGCCAGTGACTGAAATCGCCAGCGACGGATCGCCACTGGCACTTCGCTGGACGGCGCATTCGCCAGAGGCGGTCAATATGCACTTGATCGATATCGAGAATGCGCGCGATGTGGAATCCGCAATTCGGACTTTCAACGCAGCGGGCATGCCGGTGCAAAACGCGCTGATCGCCGATCGTTTCGGGACGATAGCCTGGACACCGGCAGGACGCCTGCCGAAACGCGACAGCGATCCACACACCTTCCTGGAGACAGCGCCGAGCCTGACCTCCCCGGCGTTCTCGCGTCTTTGGTCGGCCAATGCGCGCGTCGTTGACGGCGAGGCATTGGTCGCCATCGGCGATGGCGGCTATACGATTGGCGCCAGAGCCGCACAGATCCGCGATGGCCTGATGGCGAAGAGCCTGTTTGCGGAGAGCGATCTGTTGGCGATTCAACTGGACGATCGTGCGTTGTTCCTCAATCACTGGAGAGTGCGTCTGCTGTCGGTTCTAAACAACAACCCAGACGACTTTGCCAACCTGCGGCAAGCACTTAATGACTGGGATGGAAGGGCAAATCCAACAAGCCGCGCCTATCGGGTTGTTCGCGCCTTCCGGTTGCGTGTACACAAGCTGTTCCTGGCGCAGTTCGAAGCACCACTCAGAGCCCTGGACAAACAGTGGTCCTGGCCGAGCCTGCCGCATCTGGAGAGCGCCGTCGAACAAGCGCTTGAGGAACAACCCCGGCATTTGTTGGCCCGGAACTTTGCATCTTGGGGTGAGCTGTTGCGTACTGCAGCGCACGATGTGGAACTGGACCAGCGCATTCGAGAAGCGCGAGGCCAGGCGACCTGGGGCGATCAGAATGCAACGCAGATTCGGCATCCGCTGAGTGGTGCCCTCCCCGGCCTTGCCTGGCTACTCGATATGCCGAGCCAGACCTTACCCGGCGACCAATACATGCCGCGTGTGCAGGGCCCGGCCTTCGGCGCAAGCCAGCGCCTTGTAGTGTCGCCGGGCCGCGAAGATCAGGCGATTTTTCATATGCCCGGCGGCCAGAGCGGTCATCCACTTTCGCCGTTTTATGGCGCAGGGCATGAGGACTGGTCAACAGGCAGGGCTTCGCCGTTGCTCGCAGGCCCGACCCGGCACACCTTGCGGTTGCGGCCGCGGGGCTAGCCCGGACTCGCCACCGCCTTGAGCGCCGCCACGGCGGGCAGTTCTTTGCCCTCCAGGAATTCCAGAAATGCACCACCGCCAGTGGAAATGTAGCCGATGCGATCTCCCACACCGTACTTTTCGATGGCCGCGAGCGTATCCCCGCCGCCGGCGATTGAAAATGCGCTCGACGCAGCGATCGCTTCTGCCAATGCTTTGGTCCCCGCTCCAAACGCGTCCATTTCGAATACACCCACCGGTCCATTCCACACCACGGTCCCCGCGCCATGCACCAACGATGCGTAGTGCGCGGCCGTGGCAGGACCAATGTCCAATATCATCTCGTCGCTTTCTAGCGCATCGATAGCGCATACGCGGTGCGCGGCATCGGCAGCAAATGCCCCGGCAGCAACCACATCCAATGGCAGCGGAATCGATGCGCCTCGCGCAGTGGCCTTGGCGACGATGGTTCTGGCCTGATCGAGCAGGTTGGGCTCATGCAATGACTTGCCAACCGCATAACCTGCTGCAGCGATGAAGGTGTTCGCAATACCGCCGCCGACAATGAGCTGATCGACGCGCTCCACAAGATTGCCCAACAACTCCAATTTGGTCGACACTTTGGAACCAGCGACGATGGCTAACAGCGGCCGCGCTGGCGACAACAATGCGCGGGACAGGGCATCGAGTTCGGCAGCGAGCAAAGGCCCGGCACACGCCGTCCTGGCGTATCGAATGACACCATGGGTTGAAGCCTGCGCCCGATGCGCCGTACCGAATGCGTCCATGACGAATACGTCGCACAGTGCTGCCATCGTCTGTGCCAGCGCGGGGTCATCGTTTTCTTCGCCGACATTGAAGCGCACATTCTCCAGCAGCACAATCTCGCCGGACGCGACCTCCACGCCGCCTAACCAGTCGCGTACCAGACGAATTTCGCGACCGGCCCTGGCGCTGAGCCACGCCGCAACCGGCGCAAGCGACGCGCTGGCGTCGAAGGCACCCTCTTTCGGGCGGCCCAGATGCGAGGCCACCATCACGCGCGCACCTGCCGCTGCGGCCGCGGCGATCGTAGGCCACGCCGCTTCGAGCCGTGTATCGCTGCTGATCGCGCCGTTTTTGATCGGCACGTTGAGATCCTCACGGATCAACACGCGCCGGTCTCGCAGATCGACATCTTGCATGCGTCGAAAATCCATCGTCAGCCTCAGCTCATCGACAATGGACAGCACTATACGTGCGGAAGAACGCCCTGCGCACTTCACGCTGGCGCGGCGGTGCGGGATACTGCTCACGGAACAGGCATACCGAGCGGAACCCATGAGCGAGCCGACTTTTCAGATCATCTTTCGCGGCAAGATCCTGAGCGGATTCGATCGAACAGCCGTGCGCGACAATCTGGCAAAGTTGTTCCGCACCGATGCAACGCGTATCGATCACATGCTCGATACCCCGAAGACAGTGATCAAGACGGGCCTGGGCAGAGAAGCCGCCGCGCGTTATCAAGAGGTCTTGCGTGGCGCCGGCATTATGGTGGCCGTGATGGGCGAAACAGCAGACGTGGTTGCACCTTCGCCCCCCGTTTCCGTGACCAGCGCCCCTACCCCGGCAGCTGCGCCCGGACCGGTGGCAACAACCGACACGCTGACCCTGGCGCCCGTCGGCGCGCAGATCATTGAGCCGCCAGCGCGCGTTGAGCGGCAGATCGACACTTCGGCGCTGAGCCTGGCGGCGCCGGGCGCGACCATCGGCGATCTCGCGAAACCAGAACCGCGCCATTTTGATCTTAGCGGCATCAGCCTGGCGACCGATACCGGACCGATCGACAAGACGCCTAAAGCCGGGCCCGCGAAGATCGACACCTCCGCGCTTTCACTTGAGAATCGGGCACCAGATCCAGAACCGGTCCTTTCCGATCTGCAGAAACAGATGCTGATGGAGTGAACTTCGATCATCCGCTCTGGTCACGCTCATGGCAACGCGCATGGCGCGCACTCGCTCTGCCGGGCGATGGCGTGGTTCTGCGTGACGAGCTATTGGGAGCTTATGCGCGCCCCGAGCGGCACTACCACACGCAACAGCATCTGGCTGAGTGCCTCGCTCTGTTCGACGAATACGCAGCGCTGGCCAGCGATCCCGGCGCGGTTGAAGTGGCATTGTGGTTCCACGACGCGATTTACCAACCGAGCCGTTCGGACAACGAGGTGCTGAGCGCGAGTTGGGCCCGGGCCGCGCTCGGTGAGGTTGGCGCGCCGTCTGAGCAACTCGACACCATTGAAGCGTTGATCCTGGCGACAGTCCATACAGCCATGCCGCCTGGTCCAGACCCTCAACTGCTGGTCGATATCGACCTTTCGATCCTCGGGGCCTCACCACAGCGCTTTGCAGAATACGACGCGCAGATTCGCCGCGAATATGCGTTCGTCCCAACCGTCGTGTACCGCCAGAAGCGGCGCTCGGTGCTGAGGTCATTTCTGAACAGAGCATCGATCTATCGCACCGAGCCGTTTCGGGACCGCTTCGAAAAGCAAGCCCGAGACAATCTGTACGCCGCGATTGCCCCGGGCTGAGCCGCCTGTGCTTCAGCCTTTCGCTGGCGCTGACGCAACGCGAATCAACTCGCGGTTCTTCTCGACGGTCTTGAGGCCGATACCCTTGACGTTAACCAGTTCGTCGGCGCTCTTGAACGGACCGTTCTTCTCGCGATGTTCGACAATCGCTTTGGCCTTCGCATCGCCGACGCCGTTCAGCGCCTCAGCGATCGCCGCGGCCGATGCCGTGTTGATGTTCACCGGCTCGGCAGCGAAGCCGAACATCGGCATTGACAGTGCGAGGGCCAGCAGCAGGGATTTGAGCATACGCATGATGTGTTCTCCTTAGGTTTGTGCCGGCGCACCATGCGCCGGTGAGGTGAACACTACGGAGACCGCCCGCGCGGGAACATCGGCGCAACGCGCAAGTTCTTGTCAGGAAAACACGCATGTGCGTGTCAGAAAATTCCTACCAGCGATACCCGACACTGAGCAGGTTCTCGCCCTGGTTCTCGCCGCCGGTATTTGCATTGGAGATGTGCCGAAGCGCGATGACAAAGTGCCCATGCACGTAGCCCACACCAGAGACGAACTGATGCGTCGTGGTCAAAAAGGCATTCTGGTCGTCGATCACGGCCACTGCGCTGCTCAGAAAGAAACCTCTGTAGTTCTGGCGGATGCCACCGGCCAGGAAAAACACGCGGTCGAGCGCACCGCGATGCCGGACGACTTCGCGCTCGGCAATGCCACCAAACATGACTTCCCATTCGACGTCGAATGGGCCAATCTTGCGCCAGGGCTTCGTCCAGTTGGCAATAAATGCCTTCGAAAACTCACCATCGATTTCATCGACATGCGCATACGAGAACTCGGTTTCGGCAAGTGCAGAAGAGGCCGCGAGCAGGCCGGCCAAGGCGTAAGTGGAACGCATCGAAAAGATCCGTTGGAGGATTCCGCGAAGACTAGCAGCGCTCACAACAGCGATTCGACCACTTTGGCCGGATCGAGTTTGATGTCGAACCAGTTGAGCCCCCAATGCAGGTGCGGTCCGCTGGAACGGCCGGTCGAACCGATGGCGCCGATTGCGCCGCCGGATTCGACGCGATCACCGAGTTTCACGTCGATACGGCTCATGTGGATGAAGACCGAGCTGATGCCATGGCCATGATCGAGAATCACAGTTTTCCCTGGCAACAGCATGTCCTCATGAACCAGCGTGACAACGCCGGGAGCGGGCGCCACAATCGGTGTACCCGTTGGCGCAGCAATGTCCAGGCCCATATGCGGCGCACGTGGTGCGCCGTTGAGAATTCGCTGACTGCCGTATACGCCGCTGATCCGACCTTTCGCAGGCATGACGAAGGCATGCGCAAAATCGCTACGCGCATCGTTGCGCTCGCGCGCCTTCGCGACCAACGCAGCTTCGGCGGCAATCCGCGCTTGTTCGGCTGGGTCCGGGCTGACCGTCGATGGCGGGAGACCATCGACCCGCTCGATTCGGTAATCTCGACCTGGCACATCGACGCCACCGCAGCGCGCCGATGTCTCGGTCGAAAGGCGCACACAAATCGCGAGGCGCGAGTCATCGCGTCCGATGCCGAAAACGAATCGCCCCTGTGTATCGACACGCACGTCGCGCCGATTCACCGACACCCGCGCGCCGTTCTCGACCTTGCCGATCAGCATGCGCCCACGCTCGACATTGGCATCGAGCTGCACACCCGCCGGCAAAGCCGCAATTGCCATTGGCGAGTGGCAGACCAAACCCCACAAGAGAGCAAAGGCACGCGTGGCCACACTCGGCGCCCGAACCAGCACATCGGTTGATGAGTTGATCGATGTCACCGCGAACGCGACCAATCGTCGAGCCCACGCAAGACCACATCATCGACCGAACGATGTGGCGTATCGATATGCCCAACCAACGCTGGCATCGCGCCACCGGTCAGGATCAAATCCACATGTTCGCCGATACCGAGCGTCGCCTGACGGTGTGCGTGCTCGATCAGCGCCACGCACGCCAGGCAACCGCCGCTCCACACCGCATCGTCAGTATTGCGCGCCAACTCGTGCAGCCGCACGGCAGCACCAGCGCGCACGCCTGCCGTGCCGCGATGTAGTGCTTCGCGCATGAGCACGGGACCCGGGACAATCAATCCGCCCAGATGCTGTCCGTCGGCATCGACGACATCCACAGTCAGTGCCGTGCCGGCATCAGCCAGCAAAAACGGGCCGTCGACGAGACGGCTCGCACCCACCATGCCGAGGAATCGGTCGCGACCCAAGGTTTCCGGCTGGTCGTATGCGCTACGAATACCGAGCGCCTCTTTTGGCGAGTTGAATACCGACGGCGCCGGCAGACCCGCGCGCTCGATTGCCGCGCACAGCGGCGCGGTCAGCGAGTGCGCGGTCGACGCGATCCAAACCGATTCGGCGCCGCTTGCGGCCGCGAGCATCGGCCCCAGGTCCGCCAATCCAGTTTCGGAGTGCGCCAACGGCGTATGCACCACCAGGCTTGCATCGGCCAAAGCCCACTTCAGGCGTGAATTACCCAGATCGATCAGCAGACGCATAAGGCATCCCTTCTTGGCTGACCATTATTCTAACCAATGCGCGAAAGACAGTTGCGCTGGCGACGGTCTGGAAGACACCCGCAACCACCATGCCCGATCATGAACATAGATCTTCGTTACACCGCCTGGCGCCCTCGTTTCGACGCGCTGCACGCTACGCTGTCGCCATTGTTACTGCGACTGATCATGGCCTACGAGTATTTCGAATCCGGCCTGGAAAAGCTCCGCGGCGAAAACTGGTTTGCGAGCGTGCAAGGCGATTTCCCGTTCCCGTTCAACCACGTGCCCGCGGGTTTTTCGTGGACCATGGCGACCTGGACGGAGCTGATTGCCGCTGGACTTCTGGTCGTCGGCCTCGGGACGCGTCTTTCCGCATTTTCGCTGCTGGTGCTGACCTTCGTTGCGACAGCGGCTGTGCATTGGCCCGATATGATCACGATGGCGTCAGACTTACTCAAGGGCTATGCCATCAGCGATAAGGGATATGGCAATTTCAAGCTGCCACTGTTGTTTTCGCTGATGTTGATCCCGCTTGTGTTCGGCGGCCCTGGGCGCCTGAGCCTGGACGCGCTGATCGCACCTACCGAGCAGCATCCGTTTGATGCCAGCACGTTTGCCATCGGTTTTGCCGTCATCGGCATTCCATTCTTGTTTCTCGCTCCTGCACTCGGCATCTCGCTGACCGGCATTGCCGCAGCGCTGGTTGTGGTCGCCTGGCGCAAAGGCCAACTCACTCGGTAATGGTTAATCGTAAAGCTTGAGCACCTGTCGTAATTTCATCGCACCACTCACCTAAAATCCGGGGGTCTAATGAGGGCTGATGGATGAATTGCATGATCCGGCAAAGCACGTTCGTGGCTGCGTTCGCGCTCTTGGTGTTCTGCCGTCCGGCCTACCCGGATGGCTGGCCCGTGGTGTCTCCTGGCGATACGCCCGGGCCAGGTCAACCGACCACCGGACTTTTTATCGTGCATTCTCAATCGAACTCGCCTGCGTCTGGAGACTGGCTCTCATCAGGCACAGGTGGCAATACGCACTACAGTTACTTCATCGAAGTGCCACCCTCAACAACCAATCTGATCGTAGAGATTTTTGATCCTGACGTTAACCAGGCCGGCGCCGGAGAGGGCAGCAACACAGTGTTGCCCCACTACGACCAGCAACGATCGGCGACTGGATCGACCAACTATCTACTGCTGAACCCGGCAGGAACAACGGTGCAGACGATCAACGGCACTCAAGTGGTGCCGGCTGCATCGCATGCCACGTGGTTTCCTTTCAGTACGGTAGCCGCTCCAGCCAACGGCCATTGGGAGGTCAGAGTCGACGCTTTGGCGGTAGGATCGAACGTCAGTGGTTACGGTTTGCGGGCGCGCGCTACGGTTGCGGGTGTCAGCGCACAGCTGCGAGTGTATGCGGATGCGCACTTGAGCGTTCAGCATTACGGAGCGTCAAGCCTCTACGTGGCTCATCCGTATGTCACCGGGCACTGCCAGGTCCGAGTCAGAGACCATGATTCGGACGCAGCCACGATCGGCGCATTGACGCGCATTACGCTGTCATCCGACACGCTCAGCCAGGCATTTACCGGCGCAGATCTTTCCGGCGATGGCGGCTGGAGTGCCAACGATACCAATCAGCTTTGGCATTCGGATGTGGCTGTTGTCCGCCCTGGCATCTACACCACTGAGATTTCTCCGCGATCCACCGGCGCGACCAATGAGTTGCAAGTGGGATTCTTCAATCCGAATGGTTTCGCCGACGGCGTCAACCCAACCGTGCCCGCTGCAGGCGCCTCGTGGGCAAACGCCTGGCGCGTGTACTTGCCGACACCCACGGTTCCCGCGACGGCGAGAGGTACAGCACCTGCAAAGCCCTTCTTGACGCAGCGTGTGTTCCACGCCGCCGATGGCAGCCCCAATCCACCGGCGGTGGGCCAGACCGGCAACTACGATGTAGTGATTGAGATGGTCAATCCCACGGCCTATCCGATCACGTTTTCGGCAAGCAATCTGGTGCGCTCGCAAGTTCCCGGCGCACCGGTCCTATTGGCGGCAACGGCTGTGGTCTCGGCCGGCAGTGTGGTCTCGCAACCGGCCATCGGCGGTTCAGGACCTGTGACCTGGAACCCGGGAATCGTGGCAGCAGGCGCAACAGTGACAATGACCTACCGAGTAGCGATTACTCCCACCGCAATTGGTCGCATCCCAGTCACCGGAACGCCCGCTTCGAACGGCACTGCTGCGACCTATGTGGACGAAACAGCGAATACAACTCAGACTCGGGCAACCTATGCCTGGGGGCCACTCTGTGAGTTGGCGGTCACCGCTGGCGGAACGCCGGTGCCTACGCCTGCCACACTGGCCAGTGTCAACTCCATTCGCGATGGCGATCGCCTGATCGTACAGTTGCGCACAGCAGTGCAGGTGGGCGTGGCCTATTACGAGTTGCTCGATTTGCCAGCCCAAAGCTCGCGCTGGGTGCGCACGCCGGGCGGAATTACGGCAGCCCCGGAAGACCATTTCGTCTCCAGGTCGATTCGCCTGGAAGGCAAATCATCCGCGGACCGATTCATGATTCGAGTGGTCGATATCGATGGCAAATCGATGCTGCACGGCCCCTATGACGTGGGCGCCTCCTTGGGCCGGGATCCAGAGACGCGGACGATACCCTGGGCCGAAATTGGCGCTCAGGTTGTGGCGGCGCGCAATGCGGGTCGCGGCGCCAACGTAAATCCAGAATCATTCGATCTTCGCGCCCAGCGCTCAGGCGTTGCACGTCTGCGGTTCGAAGACCTCCCGGAGGCTTCCTGGCAGGGAACGTCGCTCGCTGGCATCGGCGTCTATGACCGCGATGTATCTGTCCCGATCAAGCTGTTTAGTTCCGATGACGTGTTCGGACCCGGCGATAGCATTGAGTTCATCGTCGATGCGCCGACCAGCTTGTATTCGAAGGACCGGGTCTATCAACTGCGCCGTGGTGCTGTTTCACCGGCGCGGATCGGGCAGCGGGTCGCGGCTGCAGCAACGACCGGCATGCCCACAATGAATGTCGAACGCCAATCAGTACTCGATCAGAATTTGCTTTACAGCCTGTCGTCGCCGTTGCCCGACCCATGGCACTTCGAGCGGCTGGTTTCCTTCAGCTCCGCACCGTTGACGCGCTCGTACGCCTTGACGCTGGACGCGTCCTACACTGGAGATGTGTACGTGTCTGGAATGTTGCTGGGCGGCATCGATCATGAAGGCGCCGAGCCCGATCATCTGGTTCGCGTTGCCGTCAACGGCACGGACGTCACCACTGTACGCTTCGATGGCGTCGAAGTTGCAGGGTTTGAAACCAAAATTCCGGCGTCTTTACTCGTTCCAGGAGCCAACACCGTGTCGTTAACGCTGCCGGCGCAGGCCTATGGCGTCGATATCGTATACGTTGAGAAGGTCGCCTTGCGGTATCAGGGCAGTATTGCGGTGACTTCAGGCGCGGCGCACTTCACGCCGGTACCGGGCGATTACGCGCCACTGCCTTTGGCCGACACGCTGTTCGCCACCAGCTTTAGCGTCGAGGCAGCTCCAGACGCGTGCGCCGCCGTTGCTCAACAGAGTTTGTGCCAGGTCGCCAGGGTGGATGGCGTGCAGGGTGCGGCTGTGAGCGTCTATCGCCGCGAGGCAAATGGCAGCGTTGAAGCCTTGGCCGGCGTGACGCAAACCGCGACCGGTATTGCCTGGGCCGAGCCGCTGACGCTGGGGCGCGAGATTCATGTCGCCGATGCAACGGGGCTTGTTGCCCTCACCGTTTCGGCCTCCGAGATGCCAGCCCAGATCGTTGGGCCCGCGCAATTGCTGATTGTTGCGCATCCGATGTTTGTTGAGGCGATCGAACCACTCGCCGCCCGCCGACGCGCGCAGGGACTCAGCGTCCAGGTGGTGACGACTGATGCCGCCTTTGCACAACACTCGGGCGGCAATTTTGATCCGGACGCGATCGATCGCCTGATCGCGTCGGCGGCCACTGCGAACGCTACGCAATCGGTGTTGCTGGTTGGTGCAGACACATACGACTACCACGACCGCCTTGGCTTGGGTTCCATGAGTTTCGTACCCTCTCATTACGTAGCCGTGCATCCGGTGGTCAATCACGCACCGACGGACGGTTTGTTTGCGGACATCGATCAAGACCGGATTCCGGACGTGGCCATTGGTCGTTTGCCGGTCAGAACCGTTGCCGAGCTGCAGAGGGTCTTGCAGAAAATCGACGCCTACGAAGCCATCGGCGGGGCTGTCAGCTCTCCTTCGTTGTTTATTGCAGACGCTGCGGACGCCAATGGAGCTTCGTTCACGGCGCTGAGCAATGTCTTGCGCGGCCAAATGGCGAGACCCGTCGAGACGGCGTACCTGGACAGCCAGCCGGCGGCGCAGGTGCGCCAGAGTTTACTGGCAGCAGCGCGTTCCGGCGCTGACCTGATCCACTACCTCGGGCACTCCAGCAGCAACACCTGGACTTTCCCGGCACCGGGATTGATCTCGCCAGCCGAACTTTTTGCCGGTGCGCTGAGCGATGCCGTACGTCCAACGATCGTATGGCAATGGGGATGTTGGAATAGCTATCTGGCAGAACCGACCGCCGATACGCTCGGCCACGCCTGGCTGCTTGGGCCGGGTGCTGCGGTTGGCGTGATCGGTGCGTCGAGCCTCACCGAATCGGAGCATGATGCTTTCCTGAGCTGGAGACTGATCGACGCCTGGAACACGCCGGGCGCGACTTTGGGCGGCGCATTGCTGCGGGCAAAACGCAACCTCGCGGTGAACGATGCCGGCGCCGTGGATGTGATTCTCGGCACTACGCTATTTGGCGACCCCACGATCCGACGCAGACCTTGATTTGCGTGGAGCGTAGCCTGCGCGCTCCTCATCGGGTCACGATCGGAAAGGTTCCGGCGGGCTTGTCAATCAGGCGCAGGAAGCGGCCGAGGTCGATCCTGCTGCCGTCGATATCCACCTCGTCGGACATCAGCAGGTCAGCCGCGCCGACGCCGCCGGTCACCATGCCCAGAAAGAAGGCCTTGCTGACCGTCAAGGTGGCGTCCGCTTCCAGATCGGGCGCACGCCGCCAGTGGTGCAGCACGCCGTTGGCGAGGCGCAGAACGTAGCTCTCGTCCTGATCGGCAAACACAAGATTGATGGTCAGGGCGAGATCGCCCGCGGTCTCGGCATCCAGCGAAGCGGCCATCGCCTCGAGGAAGCGCTCGCCGGGCGTATGCTCGAGCAAATCGATCATGGCTGCCCGATCCATCCCGGTCTCTGGAGTGCCCTGACGCAGCTCGAACGCACCTGTGAGGTAGAAGTTACGCCATGTGCTGGACTCGCTGGCATAACCGAGCTGCTCGAAGCTCTGCGCCAGCAGTTCACGTGCCGCGATGTTCCCGGCGTCGGCGTACACGGCGTGCTTCAGCAACTCGCTGGCCCAGCGGTAGTCGCCTGCTTCGAATGCCAGACGCGCCTTGGCGACGACCGCATCCGCTCCGCCCAGCGCCTCGACGTAACGATGCCCGACCTCAACCGGCGGATGCGCGTCGAGATTGGCCGGATGGGCGTCGAACCAGCCCAGATAGAACTGGTAGACCGCCCTCACGTTGTGGCGCACGGTACCGTAATAGCCGCGCACATTGAGGTGCTCCTGAAGCGCATCCGGCAGCGTCAGCGTTTCCGCGATCTCGGCCGAGTTCTGGCCGGCATTCATGCGCCGAACTGTCTGGTCGTGGATGAACTTGTAGGTGTCGCGCTGTTTCTCGATGAAATCGCGGATATCAGCCGCGCCCCAGACTGGCCAGTGATGCTGATTGAACACCACCTCGGCCCCGGCGACGTGGGCCAGCGCCTCGTCGAGGTAGCGTGCCCACTTCAAGGCGTCGCGCACCTTGGCGCCGCGCAGGGTGTAGAGGTTGTGCAGCGTGTGGCCCATCAGCTCGGCGCCGCAGTAGGCCTTCAGCTCGGGCAGTGCGAAGGTGAACTCGGATGGTGCCTCGGCGCCCGGCACATTGTAGAAAATGAATCGCACGCCATCGATCACACGCTCCTCTCGGCTGGCCTCGATCACATCGGTCGGCGGCAAGAGGCCGACGCGGCCAAAAGCCACCGCCTTGCCAAGGCCGGTATCGACGAGGCCCACGGGGGATCGCGGTAAACGACTGCCGTACATGTAGGCGGCGCGGCGCACCATCGCCGTGCCCATCAGCACGTTTTCGCTGGTCGCCTCATCCAGGAATCCGGCCGGCGCCACCACCGGAACCTGGCGAGCACTGGCCTCCTCGGCACTCAACACGCCGAGCGCGCCGCCGAAATGATCGGCGTGACTATGGGTGTAGATCAGCGCTGTCACGGGTCGATCACCCAGATGCAGCCGGGCGAAGCGGAGCGCAGCAGCCGCAGTCTCGCGTGCGGTCAGCGCATCGACGACAATCAGGCCAGTGTCGCCCTCAATCAGCGTCATGTTGGCAAGGTCGAAGCCGCGCACCTGCCAGATGCGCTCGCTGACCTGAAACAGGCCCACCTGGTTGTTGAGCCGGGCCTGGCGCCACAGGCTGGGATGTACGGTGGGCGGTGCATCACCGGCGACAAAATCGAAGGCGTCGAAATCCCAGATCAGCTTGTCGTCGGCGTCCCTGATCTGACCTTCCGGCGCCGCGACAAAGCCGCGACGGGCCGCGGCAAAACTGGCGGGATCTGCGAGATCCGCAGCTTTCGCAGCAGCACTGTGGATCTGTTGTACCACCGAGCTGGCTTGCCCGCTGCCGGCGACGTCGGAAGGGCGCGAGCACGCGGCGCTGAGCAGAGTTGCTGACGTCAACAGCAGGACACCGACGCGCATGGATGCCAGGCCTTTCCGGGCGGAGCACAACGTCATCAGGATCAGGCTTGCATAGGTCCATTGCATATTCGGTTGGTTCCTCCGTTACGATTCCCGCTGAGCGTTGCTCATCGTTAGCGCCAATGCCAACCGCTGCCGTTCCGGCGCGGTCATTGATCCGGGTTGCGGCAGGTACAGCCAACCCCTCAGCGGCACCATCCGGCAGCGTAGTTGGTCATCGCCGGAGCGCTGAAGCTCGGCAAGCGTCGAAGCGGCGGGCGTTGCGTCAAAACCCTGGTTCGCGAGCACCTGCGCTTGCGCCTCGGGGTCATCGACCAGGATCGGAAACACCCAATGAGTATGCGCGTGCGCTTGGCGCCCAGGCCGATCGACGGACGCCAGACAGCGCGCCAGATGCTCACCCCGCGATGCGCGCATGCGCACGACCGGGATTTGATCCTGCGACAGCCGCCGAGCCAAGGTGGCCAGCAGCGGTGCAGGCGGCGCCCGCCGGATCGACGCCAGCAGATCCGCGCCGCGAAAGCCACGCACCCACTCGCGCAACATCCTGTCGTAGCTAATGCCGAGCAGGCGGCAGCCGCCCACCAGCAGCGCAAAGACCGCGCGAATCGACAAGAGCTTTGCCATCGAAAACCGCAGCGCGCGGCGCAGGTACCATCCGCGAGACAGGGGCCGATACACGCGCAGCACCTGACGCACGCGGGCCGCCAGATTGGCATCGCGAAAGTACATGACAGCACCACCGAGCGCGGTTGCCGTCTTGATTGGTCCGAAGCTGAACATGGTCGCGGCACTGGACGCATCGCCGTAAAACGCATCGCCTTGATACGCTTGCGCGGCATCTTCAACGATCGGTATTCCATAACGCGTGGCGATGGCCACGATCGGTGCCATCGGAATCCTGCTGCCAAGCAAATGAGCAACCACAATCAGCCGGGTGGCTGGCGTGATGGCACGCTCCAGCGACTCTGGCGTCACGCTGAGTGACGCGCAGTCGATCGCAACGGGCACCACCCGGAGCCCGTGACGCTCGACGAGCTCCACCATATGCGGGATTGTGATCGAAGTCATCGCCACCTGGCTGCCAGGCTCGAGTGCCAACGCCTGCAGTATGGCGTCGAAACCGCTACGGACCGACAAGCAGACCACCGCCAGCCCGTCTGCGGACAGTCGACGTTCCAAATCTTCGGTCACCTTCTTGGCATCGATGGCACGACAGCAGGCACCATGCGCATACGCAAGGTCGCGCCAGCCGATATCGATCATCAATCGCGGGATCACGCGCCCGATGATAAGGGCCTCAGATCGGGAAACCAATGGAACGGCGCAATGGGGCTACGAGGAGCCTCCGAAGGTTTGCAACTCTTGCCGCGTAAATTCCGATCGCGCAAAGAAGGATCCGTGCTGCGCGGTCTTCGCGACGATCCGCCAACCCGCCTTGGTGCTGTTGACAGGCGGCGATGCAGATTGCGGCGCATGTGCGCAACCGCTGGCGAAAACGATAAAACACGTGGTGGCAAAAGAGCGCATCGAAGTCGGTATTGGCGAGACAAGCGGCACGCTATCGAAAAAGCTGGCGGAAACACCGCCGAACCGTGTGCGTCGGGTTCCGTGCTCGGAGTCCTTCGAGCTCCGCTACTGCGTCTGAGCCAGCGACGAATTCCCCAGCCCCTGGACCCAACGGATCGCTGCGTCGAAGGTTGCAGTCATGTTGTTGTGACCTTGCTCGGCAAACAACATCCATTCATAGGGATGGCCAGCCGCGCGCAGTGCATCCAGTCGACGCAGCGAAAGGTCGATGGGGATGCTGCCGTCGTGAGCGCCGAAGATCCAGAAGCCTGGAATTGTAAGCTGGGCTAAATCGTCGGCCGGATCGGTGTCGCGGCCCAGGAACTTCGGCCAAAGATAGGGCTCCGTGAGCGCGGCCAGCGCGGTAGCGTAAGGCGGGCGATCCGGACCGTCCTTGTCGGCTGTGTACTTGCTGTAGATGTCTTCCTCGCTGACTTTGCAGACCGGCGCACTCCAGAGCAACAGGAACCTGGCGTGGCGGGTCTTCGTCGCGGCCAGCGGCGCAATCCAGCCGGCCTGCGAAATCCCGGCAAATCCGACCGGCGCACCCTCAAGCGCAACGTTGCTTGCCAGCGCATCCAATGCTGCCGCCGCATCGTCCGCCAACGTTTCAATATTCGTACCGCTGACGCTCTGGTCGCCTTCATAAAGGCCACCGGACTTTCCGACACCGCGCTTGTCATAAACCAAGGTCGCGATGCCGCGCTCGGCGAAGCGTCGGGACAGTTCGAGATTGCGCGACTGTGCGCCGGATCCGTGGATAAACACGACGGCGGCGGCGGGTTTGTTGATCGGCCAGGCGATCGAGCCCGAGATTGTTGTGCCGCGACTGATGAAGCTCACGTCCTCAAGACTCGAGTCCGCGAATGACGGGCCAGCCAGGACCGCGCAGTAAAAACCAACGAGTCTCGAGTATTTCAAGGAAGATCCACCAAGGGAGAGTTAAAGGGCATGGACCAAAGAAGATGCGCAAGAATGTCCGTACGTCGCAGCATGCTGAGAAATTTGTCGAACCAAAGGGCCATTGGACAGGGCAGCAGGGCTCAGTGGTGATCGAGCCAGACAACATGAAGGTCGAGCTGAGTGATTCCGAAGCACACTTGGCATGAGACTGTCCGGTCCACAGACATCAAATGGTCACCGACGGCCGGCGGTCATGCATGACAGAAGTTCGCGACCCTTCCGGTCCTGATCCGATCCTCTCGGCCACGACCACAGCCCATGGATCGACTCCGGCAAATCGAAGTATTGATCGCGGCTGCCGACGATGGTGGCTTCGCCAGCGCCGCCCGACGTTTGGGGCTTTCTCCGGCTGCAGCGACGCGTGCGATTGCGGCGCTGGAGCGGCGGCTCGGTTGCGTACTGCTATTCCGTACCACGCGCGGCGTGACGCTGACCGATGCCGGTCAGCGTTATGTCGACGATTGCCGCCGCATTCTGAACGACATCGATAGTGCCGAAGACGCCGCGGCCGGTGAACACGCTCAGCCGCGCGGACATCTGACGATCGGCGCGCCGACGATGATGGGCCACTTTGTACTGGCGCCCGTTGTCGCTGAATACGCGCGCCGTTTTCCTGAGGTCAGCATTGACCTGCGATTGCACGATCGTCCGCTGCACCTGTTCGAAGAGCGCATCGATGTCGCGTTGATGACCGGAGAACTGCCCGACTCAACGCTGGTTGCGCAACTGTTAGGTCAGGTGCGGCGCGTGTTGTGTGCGGCACCAGCGTATCTTGAGCGAGTGCCGCAGCCGTTGCAGCCGGTTGATCTGGCCGAACACCAGATCATCTTCTCTGCCGCCGACGCGCGAACGCCCCATTGGCGATTTGTCGGTGCCGATGATGTGTACACGCTACATGTGCGACCCCATATCACGGTCAGCACCAACCAGGCAGCCATCGCATTGGCACTGGCCGGCGCTGGCATCACGCGCGTGATGTCATATCAGGTCGCCGAAGTCGGGCGTCGTGCGCTGGTCACGCTGCTCAACGATTGCCTGCCACCACCGGTGCCGGTGCATCTGGTGTCGCGCGAAGGCCGCCGCGCGCCCGCGAAGGTCAGGTCATTCTTTGAATTCGCGCTCGCTGTGCTGCGTCAACATCCGGCACTGCGAAGCGACACCGCCCGGTAATACGCCAGCAGCAGGTTGGTCAACCCGGGCTGGCTTCGCCTCAGACCGCCGAGCATTGTTGGCTTCGCCAGACACCGTACTTGCCAAAACCCCCATTGAGCGCTGCGCGCTCAATCGCCCCCTTGTACTCAAGGGGGCTTCAACGGCCAAAGCCGCACCGACGAAAATTTGACTCAAATGAAAAGATCCGGCTCCGTCAAGGACTCTAGCCAAGCGCTCGCCAGACAAAGAACTGCTGGATCTGGGCGCGTTGACCAAGGATACGGGCGGATCTTGCGCTCGGTGCCATGCCAGCGCCCGTTGGCACCGACGGAACCGTTGTCGCGACGCGAGTTTTTCCTCGATCCGCGCAAGGCGCATGGCAGGCAACCTATCGACGCGCCGCGAGAGAGAGCGGCAACTCTGTGGCTTACCATTTGCGCCCAGAAGGCATATCGTCTCGCTGTGGCGGCAACTTTCTCGAGGATCGATCATGCGGCGAATAGGGGTCTGGATGGCGGGATGTGCTCTGGCGTCGGCCAGCATCGCGGAACCCGTACCCGAAGCTGAGCGGTCGCCCGTCGACGTACGCCGGACAACATTGCTTGTGCGCGACATCGAGAAATCTTTGCCGCTATATCGCGACGCCCTTGGATTGACCGTGGTTTATGACGAGCGCCTCGGGGGCGGCAAACAAGCCGACGGCAGCGTCAAGCCTCATACCACGCGCCTGGTGCTGATGCGCGCAAACGATACGTTCATCGGTGCGCTCGGCCTGATGCAGCGCCTCGACGACCCTGATCCGGCCCCGCCAGAAAACAAGCGTCCCATGGCCGGCGACAGTATTGTGGTCATCAATGCAAAGGACCTGGATCAGCGTTGGGAGAACGTCAAAGCTGTGCCCGGCGTTGCGGTGCATACCGAGCCTACGCGCATTGAGTACCCAGGCCCGGGCGGCAAAGGTGTTATTCCCGTGATGTTCAGTGCGGTGTTTGATCCCGATGGATTTTTCATCGAAATCAACCAGATCCTTGGTGCCCCGGCCGGCACGGAAACGAAGAAGGAAGACTGACGATGCTCGGACAACGACGCCGCACGGGCGGCATTCGCTGGTTGCCGATCCTCCTGTTCGGGGGCTACTTCCTCTATTACTACTTCGCCAATCAATCTGAGGTACCACTGACCGGGCGCACGCAACTGGTCGACATTACGCGCGATCAAGAAATGTCGCTCGGTTATCAAGCGTACCAAGAGGTATTGCAGACCGAACGCGTGGTCCGCCAGGGGCCCTTGGCACAACAGGTACGCGGCATCGCCATTCGCCTCATCGAAGCTGTCCGAAAACTCGACCCGAAAGCCGATCCGGGTTTCGAGTGGGATGTGAATGTCATCGAATCCCCTCAAGCGAATGCATTCGCGATGCCCGGCGGCAAAATTGCCGTGTACACCGGCATCTTGCCGATTACGGCGAACGAAGATGGTCTGGCCGCCGTTATGGGCCATGAAATTGCACACGCCATCGCGCGTCACGGCGCCGAGCGCATGGCCTACCAAAAGCTCGTTCAAATGGGATCAATGGCCGCGGGAATGGCCATGTCCGACATGGATCCTGGCACGCAACGCAACGTCATGGCTGCACTCGGCGCTGGCAGCAAGTATGGTGTGCTGTTGCCGTTTTCGCGCGATCACGAGTCCGAGGCCGATCGCCTCGGACTCATGTTTGCGGCAGCGGCATGCTTTGATCCCACGGAAGCACCACGTTTGTGGGAGCGTATGGCAGCGGCCAGCAAGGGTGCGCCACCCGAGTTCGCATCGACGCACCCCAGCCACGACACGCGCATTCGTCAACTCAACGAATGGATGCCACAAGCGCTCAAGATTCGCGAGCAGTATTGCGGCAACCGTTGAAGCACCCGCCGGCGCTTGCCGGCACCCTACAGGAGAGTATCCATGAGCGTCGCCAAAATCATCGAAATATCATCGTCTTCGAACAAGGGCTTCGAGGACGCCATCCATCAGGGCATTTCCCGCGCCTCCGAGACGGTCAAGAACATCCAGGGCGCATGGGTGTCCGAACAAAAAGTCGTGGTTGAAAAGGGCAAAGTCGTCAGCTACCGCGTCACGTTGCGTTTGACGTTCTTGCTGGACGACGCCAAACCTGAGAAACCGGCGAAAAAGAAGTAGCGCGTTCGTTGGAAAAACGATTGCGGGTTGCCGCAACCCGCAATCGCCGCGAGATCCTCTCCAGTCACCACCCACTCGCCCATGCCCTACGTCCACAACATTGACCCGGTTGCGTTGCAACTTGGGCCCATTGCGATCCATTGGTACGGGCTGATGTACATCGCGGCAGCGTTTTCGGCGTTCTGGCTGGCGCGATGGCGAACGCAGGACGCGTGGCGCGGATTCATGCGCTCCGAGGTTGAGGACATCATTTTTTACGGCATGGTCGGTGCGATCGTTGGTGGCCGACTCGGTTCGACACTGTTTTATCATTTCGACGCATTTCTCGCGGATCCGATTTCAATTTTCCGTGTGTGGGAAGGCGGCATGAGTTTTCATGGCGGTTTACTGGGTGTACTGATCGCCATGGGCTGGTACGCACGCAAATCCAAACGCCCGGTATTTGCGATTTATGATTTCATTGCGCCGATCGTGCCGATCGGGCTCGGGCTCGGCCGTATTGGGAACTTTGTCGGCGGTGAACTCTGGGGTGCCAAGACCACACACGCATGGGGCATGATCTTTCCGAATGCTCTGCCGACCAGCCTGTCCGTCGATGAGATTCGCGCCCAGCTCGCTCAGGGATTGCTCATCGACCAGGCGCGTCATCCCTCGCAGTTGTATCAGGCGTTCTGGGAGGGCGTGGTGATGTTTATCCTGCTCTGGTGGTTCTCGAAGAATCCCAGACCGCGCATGGCCATCTCAGGTGTGTTCCTGATCGCTTATGGCGTAGGACGGATCGGACTGGAACTGGTGCGCCAGCCGGATGCGCATCTTGGATATCTGGCATGGGGCTGGTTGACGATGGGTCAGGTACTGTCGCTGCCGATGGTGCTGTTCGGCGTCGTACTGCTGATCATGGCGTACCGCCGACGGGAGTTGAAGGCGTGAAGGTCTATCACGACTTGCTTCGCCATGTGCTCGAGAACGGCGTCGAACGGGCTGATCGCACGGGGGTCGGTACGCGATCGGTTTTCGGCTACCAGCTGCGCTGCGATTTGCGCGATGGCTTCCCGCTGGTCACCACGAAAAAACTTCATACACGTTCGATCGTGCACGAGTTGTTGTGGTTTATCGCGGGCGACACCAATGTCAAATACCTGCGCGACAACGGCGTCACGATCTGGGATGAATGGGCCGATCGCGACGGCGAACTTGGGCCGGTATACGGCCGGCAATGGCGCTCCTGGCAGGCGCCGGGCGGCAGCATCGATCAACTGAGCCAGGTGATTGCCGACATCCGTCGAAACCCAGACTCACGTCGCCTGATCGTCAGTGCCTGGAATCCTGCCGACATTCCGTCCATGGCGCTGGCACCTTGCCATGCACTGTTCCAGTTTTATGTTGCCAACGGGCAACTGTCCTGCCAACTGTACCAGCGCAGCGCGGATGTGTTTCTTGGCGTGCCTTTCAACATCGCCTCTTATGCTTTGCTTACGGCTATGGTCGCGCAAGTGTGCGAGTTGCTGCCAGGAGAGTTTGTGCACACTTTCGGCGACGCGCACCTATATTTGAACCACCTGGATCAAGCCCGTTTGCAACTCACGCGCGATCCCCGACCGTTGCCGCAACTAAGATTGAATCCAGCAATCCGCGACATCACCGCATTCCGCTTCGACGACATTCGCTTCGAAGGTTACGACCCGCACCCTGCGATCAAAGCTCCGATCGCTGTCTGACAAGGTATGCCGTCAACAGACCGCAGCACGCGATCACGCGGTTTATTTCAGCAGGCACTCTCACCGCCCAGACGTTTGAACGTTCGAACGCATCCGAGCCGCGACAGCGCCGACGCACAGACACTTGCAATGCGGCTGCGAAACGCGAGAATGTGGCAAGCACACTCAAGCGTTCGTTGGTCTAATCGCAACCGGCCAGTCCCAGCTCGCGATTAATGTCGCGCCAATCGAAAGCCGACACTGCCTGGTCATCGTGCACGGCGAAGAATGCGCCGCCAGGAAACGCATCGCTGCTGCGTTGATCGATGTGTATGCCATCCGTGTTGCTTGTGCCGCGACCGGCGAACGCGCCCAGATGCGTCAGTGTCTGGCGGTCGAACACCTGGAAGCGATTGCCGTCATCGCGTTGATCGGTGGCGACGATCACACCACTGCCATCGTCGCAGGCCCACATGGCGATACCCTCAGCCTGCCCCTCGAAGTGCTCGAGCGCCAGCGACTGTCCCGTGTAGTCGCCCGCCATATCGTAGATCTTGATGGTGCTTCCAGGCTTGAGGAATTCTTCCGCGATCAGTAGTCGATTGTGGATCGGGTCGCCCAGAATCGACTCGACCCAACGCAATGCGCCATCGCTGTCTGTCGCACCAAACGCGCCGTCGTACTGAGCGTTCCACTGTCCCAGCGCTGTCTTCAACCGGTAGCGCTTGATCCGCTCGGCGAGCAATGGCAGCGGCGGCGGACTACCATCCGCCTCTTGATAACTGTCGCTGACCAGCACTTCAATCTCACGACCGATGCGATGCGCCCAAAGTCCGTAAGGAACTTGGAGATTTTCCGCGCCGAATATCAGCTCCGAGCGCAACTCTGGAAGTCGGAAAACTTGTATTCGACGATTGTCGCGCTCCACGACAAACAACAGATCGTCGATGACAGTGATGCCATTGGGTCGATCGAGTTGGCCAACGCCGTTACCCGGCGCGCCGACGCGGCGCAGCGGCTTGCCTGTTGCCGCATCGAACATTGCAAGATTGTCGGCGTCTTTGGCGGAAGCGAACAGCCAGTATTGGCCTTCGGGACCATGCCAGGTGGCAAGTGAATCGATGTTGTCTGCGGGAGAAGGCCGGGTCGTATAACGCTCTGCAATCGTTCGCGTGTCTTTCGTCTGCACCGAAGCGCAGCCCGTCAGCAACAACGTCAGAGCGAAACACAAACAGCGCATTGAACTTCTCCGCCCGGAAGAACGGCGGAGCATAGCTGGAGCCCGTCGAATAGGGCGAGGCAGAGACTGCGCCCACTGGATCGAATCGCAGTCAATCGTATGCGAGTACGATCACCCACGGGGCGCCGCGTTGTACGCGGCGCCCCACAAGCTCCCCTAACACGTTGTTGAGAAACGCACTTCCTGTGCGTTTCTCAAGTCGCGAGTCCGGCACATGTCCGGACTCGCTCTCCATG
>JALHMH010000010.1 GCA_022844165.1 Lysobacterales bacterium | reverse complement strand
ACATGTACCCGATTGCGCACGACTGGTTGACGGTCAAACTGGGGCTGCTCGTGTTTTACATCGTGCTCGGCTCGCTGGCGCTGAAACGCGCCAGCGTTTGGCGCCAACGTCTTTTCAGTTACCTGGCCGCCATCTCGGTTTACCTGCTGATGGCAGGCATAGCACGCGCGCACCATCCGCTCGGTTGGATGCGCTGGTGGGGATGGGCGTGAGCTCCGAAGTCGATCGCCTGAAGACCTTTATCGCAGTCGAGGCGATCCTACAAGCGCAGACGCTGTATCCCCGTCGTTGGCGCATGCGCTGAGATGGATGCACGGCCACGCTGCAGACCGCTTTCTGTTGGCGTTCGAGTCGGAGCAAAACTCTCCGACGATTGATCATCGTCAATGCGTGGCGACGGAGTTCCGGCGATGCTAGGCGCCGCGTTGACCGAGGTGGCTGACGCAAATCCAGCGAGGCTTCGCCTCAGACCGCCGAGCATTGTTGGCTTCGCCAGACACCGTACTTGCCAAAACCCCCATTGAGCGCTGCGCGCTCAATCGCCCCCTTGTACTCAAGGGGGCTTCAACAGCCAAAGCCGCACCGACGAAAATTTGACTCAAATGACAAGATCCAGCTTCATCAAGGACTCTAAGGGAGCGACATGAGCGCCATCGAATGGAACGAATCACTGAGCGTGGGCATACCCACCATCGACCGCCAGCATCGCATGTTGATCGACAGCATCAACACCTTGGATGCGGCGGTGGAGCGTGGCGCTGGTCAAGTCGCCTTGGCCCAGGTCATGAAATCACTTAGCACTTACGTCGCGGTGCACTTCATCTACGAAGAGAGCCTGTTGCGTGCCAGCCGCTACATCCAACTCAACGAACACCACGACGAACACGAGCATTTTCGTCGCACGCTGGAAAGTTTCGGCCAGCGCGTGGCCAGCGGCGAGGCTGGCGTGGCGGCTGATGTGCATGCTTTCTTGAAGAATTGGTTAACCGCGCATATTCAAATCGAAGACCGGGCGTACGCACCGACGGTTCTGGCGCACCAGCGGTCGCAGCGGCAGTAGTCCAGCCAGGGAAGTCCGAAAATACGATCGCGGTCCAATTCGGTACGCGACGCTCACCAGACCCATCCAACGGTCAGTGCCGCGCTCCGACCCGGGCCCGTGAAATAGCTGGGATCGGGCACATTCTGCCGGGTGACCCCGCGCAGGCTTGCGTAATCCCAGTAGCGTTTGTCGCCCAGGTTGTAGATCGCCAGATCGACGCGCCAGCGCTCGGCAAAGGTCTTGCCCAGACGCAGATCCCAGAGAACATGCCCGGGCGGCGCGTACAAGTCGGCGCTGCTGCGGTCGATGCGCGTTACCGCTCGCACGGCAGTTGCGCTCAAGGCGATCTCAGGCCAACCAGACTGCGCGGCGCGCTGCAATTCCACGAACAAGCGATCCGGCTGGACGGTGTTCAATGGCAGGCGACGCGATCGATCGTCGCCGCGCGCATGGGCCAGGGACAAGCGCAGCGCATACGGTTCCAAACGTGTATCCCAGCGAGCAAACGCAAGTCGTGCGCCGGCTTCCAGCCCATAGATGCGTGCGCGGGTGCGATTGACCGACTGAAACACGGTGGTGCCGCTGGCGTCGACGCCCAGGTTGACTCGACTTTCGATCAAATTATCGTAGCGGTTGTGAAACGCCGCCACGCGCCAATCAAGATATTCGCCGTTGCCCGACCAGCCGATTTCCAGGCCCCGGGAGCGTTCCGGCTTGAGATCCGCATTGGGCAACACCACGTAGTTGAAGTTCGGCAATACCAGCGCGATGTTGACGTCGGAAAACGGCGGTGCGCGAAAACCTTCGGCGAGCATGACGTAGGCGCTCTGTCGCTCGGAAATGTCGTAGCGCAAACCCAGTTTCGGCGTCAGTCGCGAGTCCTTGCTGGTCACCACACTGCGGCCAGGATTGTCCTCAACGAACAGCGCATCGGCGGTTGGATCGACGGCAAATCGATCGAATCGCAAACCCGGCAACAGCACCCAGTTCGACTGACCCAACGAGAACTCGGCGGCAGTGAATGCGCCAAAACTGCGCAAACGCGAGTTCGGAAAATCGCGCACCGGCAGGCGCTCGCCGAGGATCACGTTGGTCGCGATGCCAGTGCTCAGATTGGTCTCGCGCCCATCGCGCTGTTCTTTGATGCGCGTGTGAAACAGCTCCGCGCCAAATACCCAATGTTGCGTCTGCCCACCCCACTGTGTTTGCTTCCGCGCGATGGCTTCGATCCCCTGCTGCCATTGCTGGAGGTCGAAGCTACGCTCGCGCAGACTGGGGAAGCGCACCGCCGGAGGCGCCGCACGGCGCAGCTGCAGCGTGTCTTGTTGCACCTTCGAGCCCTGCCAGAGAGCTTGCACGCGCACCTCGTCCAACGGCCCGAGATCGCTCTGCGTCCATTGAGCGGAAGCCCGCTCGCGATGTTCGGCGTCGTCGGCCAGCAGGCGTTCCGTGGTCGCGAACTGCCCCGGGCCATTCACCAGCGTTCGCACGTCGGTATCGACGTTCGCGGCGAAGCGTTCGAGCGAGAGCTTGAGCTGCGCCGATTCGCCGTCGATCGTCCATTTGCCGATGCTCGCGCTGCGATCGCTGGTCGCGGGGTTGCTGCTCGGTGCGGCCAGCGGTCGATTGCCGAGTTCATGTCCGCGGCGCTCGGAGTGTCCCAGCAACACGCCATGTCTTTCGCCCTGCAGCGCGGCTGCGACGCTGGCACGTTGGCTGGCGTCGCGACTGGCGATGGACCAACGCATACGACCGCCCGTGCCCTCGCCTGTCGTGAGGTCCGCAGGATCGCGTGTCACGATGCTGACGATGCCGCCCAGTGCGTCGGAGCCGTATAGAGCCGAAGCCGGGCCGCGCAGTATCTCAACTGTTTCGATCAGCTCGGGATCGAGCTGGTCGCGCCCGACGTTCGAAAAGCTGCCCACCAAAAATCCATCCGGCAGCGGCACGCCATCCATGCGCACCGCCACGCGATTGCCCTGCACGCCACGAATGTTGAAACCATCGAGACCAAAGCGCGTGGCATCGGCAGTCACATGCACGCCCGGTTCGTAACGCACCAGGTCGCGAATGTCCTGCGCTTGCAGGTGATCGATGGCACGTCGATCGATCACCGAGAAACTGCCGATGGCTTCTGCAGTCGGCTGTGGACGGCGGCTGGCGACCACAACAATGCCATCCAGCCAACGCGCCGCAGCGGTTTCGCCTGCGGCCGCAGAGCGTGCCGACAGGAAGACCATCAGCAAGGCAACAGCGAGCGCCAAATGGCTCCTTGGCATGGGCAATCTCACGAATTCCGACGACCCATTCTCGACGGAGCAGGACGTGCACCAGATTGATCCCGGTCAAGTGACTCGGCGAACCGCAACGCGCCGATCGCGCTTGCTTGATGCAGGTCAAACGCTGCGTGGACGAGTGTCGTGAAAAACCGTCCGCCGATTCGGATCGAATCGGATGTCGGCAAACACGTGACCACGATGCTGGCCGGCGGTAAGATGGTCGCATCTAGGGAGTTCCTCAAATGCCGATGCCGCAACTTGCCGTTCAAACCGGCGAATTCACCTTCCAGCACTATGCCAGCTGGCCGGAGGGCGAGCGTTGGGAGCTGCTCGACGGCCGCGCCCATGCCATGGCCGCCCCAAATTGGGCGCACCAGTCGGTGGTGTTTGAGTTGGCTCGCCAGTTGGGCAACGCACTGCTCGGCCAGCGCTGTCAGGCACGCGTGGCACCGGTTGGCGTGCGCCTGCCGCGCAGCGACGAGGCGGATGACGTGATCGATACCGTCTTCGAACCGGATTTGTTGATCGTATGCGACCCAACCAAGATCGACACCAAGGGTGTCCGCGGCGCGCCAGACGTGGTCATCGAGGTGCTCAGTCCACGCACCGCAGGCTTCGACCAAGTCGAAAAACGCGCGCGTTATGAACAGGCCGGCGTGCGCGAGCTTTGGTTTGTCGACGTACTTGCCGGCGTGATCACCATCCTCCAGCGCACCGGCAGCGCATTCGGCCCATCGACCTACGTCCGCGCAGAAGGCGCCGTGCCCATCGAAGCCATCCCCGACCTGACGCTCGATCTTGAGTTCATGCGCGCATTTCGGGCGCAGGACGACGAGTAGCGCGCCGCATATTATTGGGGCATACCCGTGGCGTGCATCTCCGAGTTCCTGGCGATTGCCACTAACGCCAAGCTGTTCAAGCCGGCGAGTACGCTGAAGCAAGCGTCGCAACAGATGGACGCGTGGCTGGAGTCGCCGAGTGTTTCCGTGTTGCACCCGGAGCGACCACTGGCCGATCTTGCGAACGCTGCTGGCCAAGGCCAATTTGTCCGGCGGGCGTGTACACGACGCTCGCATCGCGGCCATTTGCATTGAGAATCAGGTCAACGAGATTTGGGCCTCAGATCGCGACTTCGCCAAATTCGCGCCGCCCAAGACGCGAAATCCGCTGCGCGCGTAGCGCGCGCCCGTCGCCAACCCCAAAGGGGCGAAATGTAGTAGCCCAGGGCGCAAGCCCTGGGTTCGCGTGTCATTCGATTTGAGCCCTGAAAGGGCGAAACATGCCTTCGTATCGTCCTTTCAGGGCTCACGTGTGCCGACCATTGTCCAGGGCTTGCGCTCTGGGCGATTGCATTGCGGCCCTTCGGGCCTTTTACCGGCACCCCGATGCCTTTCGATCCAGCGGCTCCGTGCGCGTTGCAGGCGAAGCTGGTTGCTTTGCGGAGGGCGCCGCTTGCGCGATGCCTGTGGCGGGTTCCACCACTCCCTCCAGGCTACGCGAGAGTGCGGCCCTCCTCAAAGCGCGCGCGTCGAGCTCCGGCAGCAGTACCGCACTCGGGTTTTGACTGCTTTCGGTCGCACTCGCTTGACCCAGGTCAAGGCGCTCCCCCGGCTCAACAGCTGAGGATGACCGCATCAACTGTCTGCTTGTGGCTTTGGAGAGCGCTTATGTTGCGCGTGTCGATGTTGAGTGTGCTGCTCAGCGTTTTCGCTGCCGCCAGCGCCGAGGATTTGTCTCAAGAACGCCTTCCTAAACAAGGCTTGGATGTGGGCAAAGCGGCCTACCTGGCCAATTGCGCTGCCTGTCACGGACCCGAAGGTGCAGGCTTGGCGGGTGCGTTTCCACCGCTTGCCGGTGCCGACTTTCTGAACGCCGACACCGAGCGCGCGATCGACATCGTGCTGGCCGGCAAACAAGGCCCGATCGAGGTCAACGGACAGAAATTCGATGCGGTGATGCCTGGGCAAAGCCACATCACCGATGCCGACATCGCCGCGATCATGACCTATGTGACGCACAGTTGGGGCAATACGCCTAAGGTCGTGTCGGCCAACGATGTGGCGACGGCGCGCGAGCGCACGGGCGTCTCCAAGGATCTGGCACAAGGCGAGCGCCACCCGGGCACCCAGGAGGGCGTGATGAAGTACCAGGGCACGCCATCTGCGATTCCCACCGAAGGCGTCGAGATGGTGCAAAACCCCGACGCTCCTGCGCTGTCGAAAGCCGAGTTCGAGCGCTCCACGCAGATTTTCTTTGAGCGCTGCGCCGGCTGCCATGGCGTGCTGCGCAAGGGCGCCACTGGCAAGCCGCTGACGCCCGATTTGACGCGTGCCAAGGGTACCGCGTATCTCGAAGCACTGATCAATTTCGGCTCGCCTGCCGGTATGCCGAACTGGGGCACCTCCGGCGAGTTGACCAAAGAAGAAGTCAACATGATGGCGCGCTTCCTGCAGCACGATCCGCCCAATCCGCCGGAATTCGGCATGCCGGAAATGCGGGCCACCTGGAAGGTCATGGTGCCGGTCGCGGATCGCCCTAAAGCGCCGATGCACGATCGCAACATTGCCAACTTCTTTTCGGTGACCTTGCGCGATGCAGGCAAGGTGGCGCTGATCGATGGCGATCGCAAGGATATCGTCGCGATCTTGCCCACCGGCTACGCCGTGCATATCTCGCGGATGTCGCACTCCGGGCGCTACGTGTTCACGATCGGCCGCGATGCCAAGATCGATCTGATTGATCTGTGGATGAACCCGCCGCAGATCGTCGCTGAAATCAAGGTTGGACTGGAAGCGCGTTCGGTCGAAACCAGCAAGTACAAAGGCTACGAGGACAAATACGCGATTGCCGGCAGCTATTGGCCGCCTCAGTACGTGATCATGGACGGTGCGACGCTGGAGCCGATGACCATCGTGTCGACCCGCGGTACGACGGTCGATACCCAGGAATACCATCCCGAGCCGCGCGTGGCGGCGATCGTCGCGAGCCACGAACACCCGGAGTTCATCGTCAATGTCAAAGAGACCGGCCGCATTTTGCTCGTCAACTACGCCGACATCCAGAACTTGCAGGTCACCACGCTCAATGCAGCGCGCTTTTTGCACGATGGCGGCTGGGATTCCACGCATCGCTACTTCCTCACCGCCGCCAATCAGTCGAACAAGATCGCGGTGGTCGATTCCAAGGAGCGCAAGATGGTCAGCCTCGTCGATGCAGACAAAATCCCGCATCCAGGGCGCGGCGCGAACTTCGAACATCCAAGCTTCGGACCGGTGTGGGTCACGAGCGCCCTGGGCAACGAGAAGATCACGCTGATCGGCACCGATCCAGAGAAACATGCCGCGCATGCCTGGAAGGTCGTCGAAGTGCTCAAGGGCCAGGGTGGTGGTTCGTTGTTCGTGAAAACCCATCCGACGTCCCGGCACTTATATGTCGACACACCACTCAATCCCGATCCGAAGATTAGTCAGACGGTGGCCGTGTTCGATACCCAGAATCTCGCGAGAGGCTTCAAGGTGCTGCCGATCGCGGAGTGGGCGAAACTTGGTCCAGGTCCGAAACGCGTGGTGCAACCGGAGTTCAACAAAGCCGGCGATGAAGTCTGGTTTTCGGTGTGGAGCGGCGCCAAAGAAGAAAGCGCGATCGTCATCATCGACGATCGCACGCTGCGCCTGAAGAAGGTCATCAAGGGCCCCGAGATCGTAACACCGACCGGCAAGTTCAACGTGCACAACACGGTAGCGGACGTCTATTAGGCGCCCGATCATGAGATGCAGCCCTGCAACGCTGCCGGGCTGAGCAACGCTTTACCATCGAGTTTTCTGAAAATCATCCATGCACCCAATGTCGGATGCCTGGAAATTCGTCAGTGATTCGAATCAGAACGTCTGCCAATCTGCGCGGGATGCGCGTTGTGCGCTGACAACGCCGCACTCGACATTTGCCGTAAACGGCTGACGGGTTTGTCCAGATTTCGTGCGCAGTTTCGACGGCCACATCGCGCGCAAGACAAGCCCGCGATGCGACGTGACCAGTCGGTTCAGAATGCACGGAAATCGATTGCCATACGCGCGCAGCTGCAAAACCGATCAAGGGCAGCATGGCCAACCGCATTGAGGGCAGCGATCACCCGTTGCGCGCCTTCGCTTCGAACGCCCGCGGCGGCTGATGGAGACTACGCAATACGCCTGCCGCAGCGACAACTGTCGCGAAAAAATTTTATCCCGCCAGCGGCTGTCGTTTTGGGTTTCGCGCAGCGTTCCTGTCAGCACTTGATCGCACTTTCGCCATCAGGAAACCCATAGAGGACTCAACATATGAAACGCACCCTTTTGATCGCCGGCCTTGCACTTCTGTCGAGCGCAGCTCACGCCACGCATTTTTATACGGCTCAGACCATCACCCAGGTCGCCACTGGCCCCGCCTACGGCGGCGATGTGGTCATCAAACTGAGCGGCCATAACAGCAACGCCAAACCAGCGTGTGCAACCGATAACACCTGGTCCTTGCGCTTAAACGCGACCACCGAAGTCGGCAAACAAGTGCTGTCGATGGCGCTGCTCGCGCAGACCACCGGCATTGAAGTCGATCTTGCCGGCGAGAACTTCTGCACCAGCAACGTGACGACCTTGCGCTGGATTCGTTTCGAGTGATGCATCTGCGCCGGCGCCGCGCCCGGCGCCGGCCTCCACAGAAGGACTTCGTACACTATGAAAACCATCCATAACCTTCGCGCCAGATTGCTGGCGCTGGCGATGGCATCGGCGACCAGCTCTGCGTTTGCCCTGCCGTGCAACCAGGTGCCGGTCAACCCTGCCATCACCACGGGCGCCAGCTCGGCGATCGATCTTGAGCGCTACGCGGAAGAAGTGGCGATCCGCATGAGTCTTGCGAACGACAAGGGCTGGGCCGCCACATTGACCGATGCCGATGGCGAAATGATCGCCAGCGTCACCCAGGGCCTCGCGCGCACCGCCTGTGATCCGGGCGGCGAAAGGGCCTTTACGGTCAACACGGAAACGCCCTGGGGCAGCGTGAGCAAACTGATCACCACGGTAGCTGCCATCCACGCGGCAGACGCCAAAGGCGTCAACCTCGACCTGCCGCTGGTGAACTTCCTACCGCTCCGTTGGCGCAATCAGGTGCATAGCCGGTATGCGCTCGGCGAAAATGGCAGTGGACCTGTGACGTTGCGCCACATCCTGCAACATCGGGGCGGGTTCCGGCATTCCTCGTGCAGCGGCGATACGATCAAAGACCGATTGATCCATGGTGATCTGATTTGCGGCAGCGATCTCTCGCCGGAACCGCCACCGAGCGTCGGCACGCGCGACTACTCGAACATGGTTGGGATTTTCCAGATTACTTTGGCATACGTGGCCGAAGCCGCGCAAATGCAGTCTGTGGAGTCGTTCGCGTCGCAGTACAACAACGCCGACTACGACAGCTATATCCAGACTGTCACCAACAATGTTTATCGCCGTTACGTCAAAGACGAGTTGTTCGCTCCGATCGGCATCACTGGATCATGCAACATGGCCGAATTGAAGACCGCCAGTGTCAGCGGCAACTACACGCTTTGGTATGCCAGCGATACCGACAGCAGCGGCACCCTGCCGCCGGATCAGAATCACACCTGCGCCTCCGGCGCCTGGATCATGTCGAGCGTCGAAATGGCCAGATTCCTGCATCGGATGGCGGACGGGACCAGCCTGTTGAGTGCGGAAGACTATGCGTTGATGGAGCAGGGCAAAACCGAAAGCCATGGCTGGTGGCGCAGCGATTGGCAACTCGGCACGGTGTACTCGCACACTGGCGGCTGGTCCGGCACCAGTTCTGCTGTTCGCGCCCTGCCGGGTGGTCTGATCTCAACTGCTGTCTACAACTCAGGCGGCTATGACGATTGGCGCAGCGTGTACGACGAGAGCTACAAGATCGCACGACGCGCAGCAATTCACCGCGCACATCAGATTTTCGTTCGGTAACTTCAGTCCGGGCGCGACGACGTGCCCGGACTTCCTGTGGTCGACGAAGTCGGACCATCGTAAGCTAAAGTCCCTGACTGAGCGGGATCTTGCCATTTGAATCGAGTTTTCGTCGGAGCGGCTTTGCCTGTTGAAACCCCCTTGAGTACAAAGGGGGGTGAGGATTGGCGCTGACACGCCGCAAGGCGTGTGCCGAGCCGAACGATCGGCGGCTGTGCCGCCGGGCCGGAAATGCGCGCAGCGCTCGATGGGGGTTGTGGCAAGTACGGTGTCTGGCGAAGCCCACAATGCTCGGCAGTCTGAGGCGAAGCCTCGCCAGGCATACGTTCTTCACCGCGTCCGTATCCGCCTTGTGTATCGTCGGGCAAACCGCTGACGAGCCTCTATGCATGCGTTTGTTTGCCGCTTTGATTTTGGCCGGCGTCGCCTCATCATCGCCTGCCAACCCGGTCGCACGAGTGAGTGTTGCCACGCCGGAAACGGCGAGCTTCGGCGAACGCTTCTCGTTGACCGGCACGCTGACCGCGGAACGTGCAGCGGAGCTGTCGCCGCGCGTCGACGGGCTGGTGGCCTCGATCGATGTCGACACGGGAGATCGGGTGAGGGCTGGGCAAACGCTGCTGAAACTGGACACAACCGTCGCACGCCAGACGCTCGCCCGTGCGGCGGCGGCGACGGCCGAGACCGCCGCCGCAGCCAGCGAGGCGAGCCGGCGATTGCGCGAGGGCGAAACGCTGGCCGAACGCAAGTTCATTCCGACCAGTCAAGTGGACACGCTTCGCGCAGCCGAGCAGCTCGCACTGGCGGCGCTTGCCTCGGCGCGCGCCGCGCAGGCGGAGCAAATGGCGCTACTCGATCGGCACACGTTGCCGGCACCGTTTGCTGGCGTGATCGCCGAGCGCATGACCGAGGTTGGGCAGTGGGCGTCGCGAGGAAATGCCCTGTTGCGCCTGGTGGCGCTTGATTCGGTATGGCTCGACGTGCGCGTACCGCAGGAGCGACATGCCGATTTACTCGGCGCGTTTAGTGCGACGGTGCTCCCCGATGCGATGCCGGGCGTTGAATTGCCGGCGCGGGTGGTCGCCAAGGTGCCGGTCAGCGAAGCGAATGCGCGTACGTTCTTGCTGCGCCTGGCGGTCGACAACAAAGACGCGCTGTTGATTCCGGGCACTTCGGCGCGTGCCGAAATTTCGCTGCCGGCTACGGCCGCGGCGTTGGCGGTCCCGCGCGATGCTCTGCTCCGTCAGCCAGACGGTGGCTACAGCCTGTTCGTTGTTGAGACTCAGGGCGATCTCTCGATTGCTCGCTTGCGCAGCGTGCGCATCCGGGAAGGCCAGGGTCAGCGCGTGGCGATCGAATCGGGCTTGAGCGGAGCTGAGCGCGTTGTGATTCGCGGTAATGAGCAGCTGCGCGACGGGGATGCGGTGATCGTCGAGCCGACGCCATGAACTTCGAGACATTGCTGCGCCAGGGCGCACTGATCTCCGTGGCCGTGCTCATCCTGATGCTGCTCGGCACCAGCGCCGCATTGCGCGTGCCGGTGCAGATGATCCCCGACTTGGACGTGCGCACGATCAGTGTCGATACCCATTGGCCAGGCGCTACGCCGCAGGATGTCGAGCAGGAGATCCTGCTGGAGCAAGAGCAGTTCTTGCGCACCTTGCCGAACCTGAAGCGCATGGTGTCCGGCGCAAGCACTGGTCGGGCCACGATCCGACTTGAATTTCCTTTTGGCGTTGATATCAACCAGGCGCTCATTCAAACCAGTAACGCATTGAGCCAGGTTTCGGGTTATCCGGAGAACGTCGACGAGCCGAGCCTGTCGGCCAGTTCATTCTCCGACAACGCGTTTATGCACTTGCGTGTCGCTCCGCGCGCCGACAGCCCCATCGAGTTGGATCTCGACATGTTGCGCGACCATCTGGAACGCTACGTGCGGCCGCGCCTGGAGCGTGTCGCGGGCGTGGCCCGCGTCAACGTCGGCGGTGGCCCTGAACGGCAAGTGCGTATCGAGGTCGATCCCACGCTGCTCGCCGAGCGCGGCTTGCGCTTGACGCAACTGCGTGATGCTTTGCGTGCGCGCAATCGCGACAGTTCCGGCGGCGATCTGGACAGCGGCAAGCGTCGTTACTTGCTACGCACCGTGGGGCGGTTCGACGATCTTGACGACATCCGCTCGCTGATCGTGGCCGAACGCGGCGGCACGCTGGTGCGCCTGTCCGATGTGGCGCAGGTCCGCCTGGATCACTACGAACGGCGCGAGGTGAGTTTCTACAATGGGCAGCCTGCACTGTCGCTATCGATTCAACGCACGCCAGGGTCGAATGTCATCGCCACCAAGCGCGCGTTGCTCCCTGCGATCGACGCGGTCAATCGCGATCAGTTGGCAGCGCTGGGATTGGAGGTGATCGTCAGTTCCGATGACGTGCGCTATGTTGAAGATTCGGTTGCCAACGTCTGGAGCAATCTGGCGCTGGGCGCGGTCCTCGCGACGCTGATGATGTATCTGTTCTTGCGCTCGGGCCGGGCCACGCTCACCGGCGTCATTGCCATCCCGATCTGCACGGTAGCGGCATTCGTCGGCTTGTTGCTCGCCGGGCGCACCTTGAATGTGATTTCGCTCGCTGGCGTTGCTTTTGCGATCGGCATGACTGTCGACAATACGATTGTGGTGCTTGAGAGTATCGATCAGGCGCGGCGCCGAGGTCTGGCGCGCTTTCCAGCCGCGGTTGCCGGCGTGCGTCGCGTCTGGGCGGCGGTGTTGGCGTCGACCATGACCACGATGCTCGTGTTCGCGCCGATTCTTTTCATCGTGGAGGAAGCCGGACAACTCTATTCGGACATCGCGATTGCGATTTCGGCGTCGATTTTGGCGTCCATGGCGGTCGCGTTGTACGTTGTCCCGACGATGGTAGGACATCGTGGCCTGGGAATCTCTGAGCAGTCCAAAGCGCCGGGTGCAGCGTGGTTTGCGCGCGTCGGTGCGTCGCTGGCGACATTGCATTGCACTGCGTCCCGGCGCACAGGCGTGTTGCTCGGTACCGTTTTGACGACGGCTGCGGTGGTGCTGTTTCTGACGCCGTCGGCGGAGTATTTGCCGGAGGGCGAGGAGCCGAAGACGTTCTCGCGGATGATCGCGCCGCCGGGATACAACCTGACCGAAATGACGGCCATCGCGTGGCAAATCATGGATGACCTGAAACCGCACTTGCAGGATCCGCCGGAGCGCTTCGCACGCGGCGAGACCGATATGCCGGCACTTGCCTACTACAATTTGAGCGTCAGCCCCGGTGGCTTGCGCATGATCGGCGAACCCAAGGATCCCGCACACATCGATGCGCTGATGGATGCCCTCGATGCGCGTTTTCGTGCCTTCCCCGGCATGCGCGCGTTCTCCGCGCGCGGCTCGATCATCTCCAGTAACGACGGCGGTTCGCGGAGCATCAACCTCGATATCGCTGGAACCGATCTGCAGCAACTGTTCGAGGTCGGCGCGCGTGTGCTGCGCCGCGCAGAGAGCATGTTCGAGGGTGCGCGTGTCGCCTCTGAACCGGCCACGCTGAACCTGAATCAACCCCTGGTGGAACTGCACCCGCGCTGGGAGCGCCTGGCCGAGGTTGGCTTCGACGCCGGAAGCTTCGGCTACTCGGTGGCCGCCCTCAGCGACGGTGCGTTTGTCGACGAATTGATCGTCGGCGACGACAAAGTCGACATCTTCCTCTATGGCAACACCGACGCCGCCCAGCAACTCGAACGCCTGCGCGATCTGCCGCTGGCGACGCCGAACGGGAACGTGCTGCCGATCGGCGCTCTGGCCGATCTGGTGGAAACGGCTGACACCGAAAACGTGCGGCGGATCGATGGCCAGCGTACCGTGACGATCAGCATCGTGCCGCCGCGCAGCGTAGCGCTACAAGCTGGCGTCGAACGTGTGCGCAGCGAGCTGGTCGAGGCGATGCGCCGCGCTGGCGAGATCCCGCAAGGCGTTTCCATGGCTTTCTCCGGAGCCAGCGATCAGTTGGAAGCCACTCGAGCTGCGGTCGCTGGAAACTTCGCGTTGGCCGTGTTGTTGTGCTATCTGCTGCTCGTGGCGGTCTTCCGCCATTGGGGACGGCCGCTGTTGGTCATGGCCACCGTACCACTCGGCGTTGCAGGCGGCATTCTTGGGCTGCAGCTGCTGAACGCTGTCGGCGGTGCGCTGCCGCTGATCGGTTTGGCCGCAATCTCGCAACCTCTCGACATGATCACACTGCTCGGATTTCTGGTGTTGCTTGGCACAGTCGTCAACAATCCGATCCTGATCGTCGACGAGACCTACCAACGCCTGGCCGAGGGCGCTGAAAGCGCGGCAGATGCGGTGCACGGTGCGGTTGCCTCGCGCCTGCGACCGATCTTGATGTCTACGCTGACAACCGTTTGTGGTCTGGCCCCGCTGGTGCTGATTCCGGGCGCCGGCACCGAGCTTTATCGCGGCCTCGGTTCCGTGGTGCTCTTCGGTCTCGTGTACTCGACCATCGTTACGTTGGTATTTTTGCCCGCGCTGTTGCTGACCGTCTTCAACTGGCAGCAGGCCTGGCTGCGACGATATACGGCGCTTGCACCGCGCGCGATTCTGCGGACGCGCGATTCTGCGGACACCCATTAGGCGAGAAGCTGTGGCGACCCGATACGGGAGATTCTGCGGCGGTTGGAGCACATCGCGCGCAGGGCTAACGCGCAGGCCAGATGCGATCAGGCCTATTCGGGCCGCAGGTAAGGGAAAAACAGGACGTCGCGGATCGATGCTGTATTGGTCAGCAGCATCGCAAGACGGTCGATACCGATCCCCTCGCCCGCAGTCGGCGGCATGCCGTACTCCAACGCGCGTATGTAGTCGGCGTCGTAGTGCATCGCCTCTGCGTCGCCAGAATCTTTGGCCTGCACCTGCGCAATGAATCGCTCTGCCTGATCCTCCGGATCGTTCAGTTCCGAAAAGCCATTCGCCAACTCGCGAGAGACGATAAACAACTCAAACCGATCGGTCACTTCGTTATCAACGTCGTTGCGACGAGACAGCGGCGAGGTTTCTGCTGGATAGTGTGTGATGAAGGTAGGCTGCGTCAGCGTGCTTTCAACAGTCGCCTCAAAAATCTCCTGCAACAATCGACCCCAGCCCCAATCGGCTTTCACGTGAATCTTCAATTGCTGACAGTGCATGCGGAGCGCGTCAGCGTTGCGACAGTCGGCCCGTGCGATTTGCGGGTTTTGCTGGCACACCGCGTCGGTCATCGATAATCTTGCGAACGGTACTCCGAAATCGATCGATTGCCCTTGATAGTCGATTCGTTCACTGCCACAAACCTCGGATACGAGCTCGCGCAACAGTCGCTCTGTCAGGTCCATCAGATCGACGAATGTCGCATACGCCCAATAGAACTCGAGCATCGTGAACTCAGGATTGTGCCGCGTGCTGACGCCCTCGTTGCGAAAATTGCGGTTGATTTCGTAGACCCGCTCAAGGCCGCCGACGACCAGTCGCTTCAAATGCAGCTCAGGCGCGACCCGCAGGTACAACTGCAAATCCAGCGCATTGTGATGCGTGACGAACGGGCGCGCCGTAGCGCCGCCGGGGATGTGGTGCATCATCGGCGTCTCGACTTCCAGAAATCCGTATTCCGGGCGCTCCAGAAACTGGCGGATGAAACGCACAATGTGCGAGCGCATCACGAAGGTCTGGCGCACTTCGTCGTTGACGATCAAGTCCACATAACGCTGGCGATACCGCACTTCGGTGTCGGCAAGTCCGTGCCACTTGTCGGGCAAGGGCCTCAGCGATTTCGTCAGTAGTCGCAGCGTCGCTGCACGCACACTCAGCTCGCCGGTCTTGGTGCGCATCAGCGGTCCACCCGCCCCGACGATGTCGCCGATGTCGTAACCCTTGAACGCCTCGTAAGTATCGCCCAGCGTGGCCTGCTGCAAGAACACCTGAATCGTCTGGCCCGAGCGATCCTTGAGTGTTGCGAATGCGGCTTTGCCCATCACGCGCTTAGCCATCAGCCGGCCTGCAATCATGACCGAGCGATCCAATGCGTCTAACGCCGCCGAATCCCAGCGCTCTTTGTCCGCGTATTCGGATTGCAGTACGGCTGCAAGCTCGGTCGGCGAAAAGTCGTTCGGAAAGGCAACGCCGGCCTCGCGCAAACGAGCGAGCTTGGCGCGGCGCTCAGCAATGATGTGGTTGTCGTCGGTCATATCGTCTTTAGGTCGCGCCATGGCGCGACGCTTTGGTCGGTGGTCGGTGGCGGGTGGAGGAGTGACGAAGGGAATTGCAACAAGCCTCGCACCGAGACGCCAGACGCGGCTTCAGCCGTTGACATCAGAACAAATTGGCGTGAAGAGCGAGGGCACGAGAGCACGAGGGCACGAGGGTACGTGCTTCGTTCGAGGTCATTGAGGGAAATGCGACGCGGACACTCATCGACGGTATGAGTCAATGAACGCCTCGGTGGCTGACGAACAAACCAAGACGAAGTTCTATTCGGGAAGGACGCCAGACACCTCGAACCAAGCGCGTGCCCTCGTGCCCTCGTGCCCTCGTGCCCTCGCTCTCGATTCAACGGAACCCCCAAACGAAAAGACCTGCGTCGCCGGATAGAACAGCGAGCGGCATCAGAGCCCCTGCTTCAAGCTTGCTTCAACGTAGTCGTCGAGATCGCCGTCAAGCACCGTCTGCGTATCGCGACGCTCGACGCCGGTACGCAGGTCTTTGATCCGTGCATCGTCAAGCACATACGAGCGAATCTGGTGGCCCCAGCCGATGTCCGATTTGGTCGCTTCGAGTCGGTCCTTCTCGGCGTTACGCTTCTGAACTTCGATCTCGTAGAGCTTGGCTTTGAGCATCTTCATCGCTCGGTCGCGGTTGTTGTGCTGGCTGCGCTCGGTCTGACAGGCCACCACTACGCCGCTCGGCACATGCGTGATGCGCACGGCGGACTCGGTCTTGTTGACGTGCTGCCCGCCTGCGCCGCTGGATCGATACACGTCGGTTTTCAGATCCGCCGGATTGATATCGATCTCGATGTTGTCGTCGACTTCGGGCGCCACGAACACCGACGCGAACGACGTGTGGCGCCGCTTGTTGGAATCAAATGGCGAAATGCGCACCAGTCGATGCACGCCGATCTCGGTGCGCAGCCAGCCGAACGCATAGTCGCCTTCGACACGCAGGCTCGCGCTCTTGATCCCAGCCACGTCGCCAGCGCTCACTTCCAGGAGTTCGGTCTTGAACCCTTTGCGCTCGCACCAACGCAGGTACATGCGCAGCAGCATTTCGGCCCAATCTTGCGCTTCGGTACCGCCAGCGCCAGCCTGAATGTCGACATAGGCCGGATTTGGATCCATTGGATTGCCAAACATGCGTTGAAACTCGATGCGCGCGATCCGCACCTCCAGGCTGAGCGCATCGGCTTCGAGCTGCCTGAATGAAACAGCATCGTCTTCGGCAATGATCATTTGCAGCAATTCTTGACCATCTGTCGCGCCTTGCAGCAACTCAGTGAGCTCACGGACCGTCGACTCTAAGCGGGCGCGCTCGCGACCCAACTCCTGGGCCTTCTCCGGGTTGTTCCAAATCAACGGGTCTTCAAGTTCCCGGCTGACTTCGTCAAGGCGGTCCTTTTTGTTCTCGAAGTCAAAGAAACCCCCTGAGCGCTTCAACACGCTGGCGCAGGTCAACAAGTTTGGCGGCGAGTGGGCTGGTTTCCATAGGGATTGGCTCAGTGCAAAGCCTGCGAGTCTATCAAGGCTGAAGACTGTGCGCCGAGGCTGAACTCGTCGTTTGCCTGCCAAGATCAGCGTAACTTCGCTTCAGTCCGCCCGGCGATGTGGGTTCTGCTCAACAGCATCGCCAATGACCACTAACGGCTATCGCTGACCTTGGGGCGACGAAATACGATCAACTCGCCGTGAGTCCAGGACCGAAACCCACGCCGGTGCATCTCCGGGATGACCGTCGGACTTGCGGGTCCGAAGCTACTGTCGTCGTGCAGTTCTGCCACTAGCACGTCAACGCGATCGAGCCAGTCCAACGACCCTTTGAAGACCTCAACCTCGGCGCCTTCGATGTCCATTTTCAGTATTGAGATCTTCGGCAACCGATAGCGCTGCATCAGCGCGTCAATATCGATCGCTTCGATTTTTCCATCGTTGTCCGCCTGAACTTGTCGAGCCCAGGCGCCGCCACCCCGGAATGCGTCTGTGCGCAACGCCAGACGCCCTGGCGACGACCAGGCCGCCGCCAGAAGCGTTTGAACCCGCGCACCATAGGCGCGAAGGTTCCGTTCCATTGCGGCGAAATTGTCCGCATCCGGCTCAACGGCAATCACGGAACAGGCCGGGTACCTGGTCAGGAAATAGGCAGAGGAGTACCCAACATTGGCGCCAAGGTCGACGATCACGACTGGACTCAAGTCACCAGGTAGGCATTGATACTCAACCTCTTCGAAGATCTGCTGGTAAACAGACCAGTCCGTCGTTCGGGTGCGCACGATCAGTGGGTAAGCGGCCAACGGATTCGAGACAGCCGCGGTCGGAGAACCAGTCCATTGCGCCAGCTTCCATCGCCAAAAAGCTGCGTTGTTTCTGCGCGCATAGGCTCGCTTCAAGCGGTCGAGCATTGTTCCCATCGCAAATTCGGCGCCATCGAAGGCCGAACTATGCCCCAAAACGCCGACGCCCGGCGATGCCGGGCGTCGGTGAGCAATGGTTGAGCGTATTCGGTCAGCGAATCGGCTGTGCTGGATCGCCCAGGATGACCTGGCCCAATAGAATCTCGGGTCCAGCGCCGCCTGGACGGGCTTTCAATTCCGCTTTGGCAGCATTGACCACGTCGCCAATTCGCGCGCCCGCTACCAAACGGTCAGATACAGCCACCATCATGGCGTCGTGCGAAGCCTGATCCAGCAGCACGGTTGCACCTACGATCGCACTGGCGCCCCTGTTTGGCGTCAACATGAGCGCCTGCGCCATGGTATTGGCTGTCGGCGACACGAAGTACGTTGTCCAGCAGGCGAACTGCAGCACGATCGGCTGGTTTACGCTGCTTGCCAGGTTAGGCCGGTTCGGATCGCTACTGGTGCCTTGTACCTGGCTGATATCGAACATCGGATCAAAGGTCCATTGACTTGGGCCTGAGTGACCAACGTAAGACACAACACTACGGCCCGCATTGAATGCGTCGACCAGCGCTTGACGGGCGGGGTTCAATCCCAGAACGTCTTGATAAACCCGACTGATGGTCCAGGCGTTTGGCAATCCAGCTGCCAGCGCTTCGCTCGATTCCGCGAACGTGTTTTGGTAAACCGCGCTGGTGTCTTCAGGACCTGCTGCCAACGTCATTTGGTTTGCTGCTGGTTGATTTTCGTACGCCAATATCTTGCGAACCGCTTCTTGTACCTCGGCGAGTGTGCGTACCGGCAGTCGTCCCACCGCCACTTCGGCCATGCCATCGCCGTTGATATCGCCCATCAGCGGATCGGCAGGCGCGTAGCGGACAAAGATACTGGTCGTGGCGTACGGCGTGGGCACAAAACTGATCGATCCGGAGTTTTCGTACCCGGGCGCATCCGTCGTGTCGGCACCGACCAGCACGACGTAATCCGTACCCAGTTGAGCTCGTGCGTCTTTGATGTAGCGCTGAATGGCCACAGGACTCGGGTTGCCCGCGCTGTAGCGTGTGTAAATCGCTTCAACATTGACAATCTTCGTACTGAGTCCCTGGCTCTGACGACGGCTTGCCAGGTCGTTCAGCGCATTGCTGAACATGCCATGCGTGATCGCCAGCCAATCGGCAGATGCGCCGAACAAACTGGTTGCAGCGGGTGCAACGCTGATGGATTGCGGAGCACGCAATTGTGCCGCTGGCCCAACCCATAGTTCTGCGGCATCCGAAAACCCTTCGGCATACACGGCCACTGGGCTGCCGCTCACCTGATACTCAGTTGCACTGCCGCCGACAATGCGGTACGCACGCAAATCCGCACCAGAGACGTTATTGACGGTGATCACGCCCGCAATCGGAGCGTCCATTCCGTCACCTGTACGATCCTGGAAAATCGTGTCACTGCGCGTACCTTGCAGCGCCTGCCCGAAGAACGTACTGCCGTTACCACTCGCTGCGGCCGTGTAGCGCAAGGTTGCAGATTCGATATGGATGATATCTGCCGGTTGGCCGGTATCGCCCGGCGCCTCAATCACGATCTGGTGGTTCGTGCCGCTCAACGTCACCGGCACTCGAATACGTTTGCTGGCTAAACCGTCGAACCGTTCGGACGCAACCAGTTGACCATTGAGTCGCACGCGAATCGAATGATCGTCGCCACGGCTTGGCCAGTCGATACCGCCCCAGACAAGTACGTCGAGTTCGGCATTCCCAATGGATGCCGGGCCACTTAAACTGATTGTCTTGCTGGCCAGACCGCCCTGCGAAACCAATCGATCCGCATACCAGGGATCGCCGATTGGCGATACTTCGTTGTAAGCATTCTGCGGAGCGTAGGTCAGTTCCGCGGTGTAGTTCGAAGTCGAGCCAGAACTGACTGCACGTGTTACCAACCCCATCTCGACTGCGCTGCTGGCATCGGCCTCAATCAGGTAAAAGCGATCTTGGCTCCACAAGGTTGCTTTAGCGTCGCCAAAAAACTCGATCGACGAGCCAACGCCAAACAGCGCTGCACCTCGCACACGGCGCGGTACCGGCCCTGTGTCGGTGCGGACTGCGATCTGACTGCCGGGCGTGCCGCTCAGATCGATGCCAGCGGCGATGAGTTGTTCATGCGTTACGCGCACCATGCCGCGCTCGCGCACTCCGATTTTCGCGATTCCGCTGGCCATACCGCGAGTGGCAGCTCGATAGCTGGACAGTTGCTGCTGTGCCTCGCTCCAGTTGTAGCGCACCACCGTAGGCGCCGCACCAAAACGCTTGCCAACTTCGAAGGGGCCGCGGATCGTCTCCTTGCCACGTACGTCGATGTCGGCCAGATACAGTTCCGTGATACCCAAATCGTCGATCACCACTTCGTAGGCTTTGGCTTCGGCGCCGCTTCTGCCGCTCGCAGCAATGAACCCGCTCAATCGTTCGCGGCGGCTGCCTAGTACGAAAAAGCCCGCGTGTGCCACTTCCGACGCAGAATCAAAACGCACTCGCATCTTGCTGCGGTCCAATCGCTCCGCTTCGAAATAAGCGTTTGTCACAGGGGTTGTAAAATCGGGGCCAGTCAGGCAGACCAACGGCGACGCCGGGCCGTCGCGATCGGGTGCCGCGCCTTCCTCACCCGCGGCTCCACTCGTACCACCGTTTGCCGGGAACTCTGTGAGTGATGTTGAAAGCGTCACGCCGCGCAAGCCGCCCGCCACCGATTCGATCGCACTCGAATGCGATACCAAAACCACGCCTGCGCCACCGCCACCGCCACCGCCCTCGCCCTCACCATTGGGGTTCACAACGCCATGGGAACCGCCTGCGCCGCCATTGGCTTGAATCTCCAGCGTCGCCGGCAACGGATGATTCTCGGAGGTGGTCACAACCACCGAACCACCACCGCCACCGCCACCATTGCCGTCCAAAGGCGCCGCCGTCGATCCTTGTCCGTTCGCTCCGTTCGCACTGATGCGGGGGTTGACTGGGCCAAAGGCCTCGATTCGGCGCGCAAGCACAAAGACGAAGCCACCGCCATCACCGCCTCGGCGCGGATTCAAATTGTTCACCTCGCCTGCGCCACCACCGCCGCCAAAGTACACCCGCCGATACGCATCGCCTGCCACGACGCCACTCAACGGCCGCCCGCCGAGACCGCCGACCACTCGGCGATTGTCGCCCACCCACGATGGATCGCCAGGCGGGACGACCAAAGCATCCTGATTCGCATTCGACCAGGTGTAACCGCCGCGGCCGCCACCACTATTATCCGGTGCAACCGTGAAAGGCCCTGGGCCAACGCGGGTTTCCGGGTCTAACAACCACGCATTCAGAGCAAAAGCCGGATCCAGGACGCCATGACCATTGGTCCAGGCTGCCGGGTCGCCGGCATTCGCACCGCCCCCACCCGACGAGTTGACTCCGTTTGCGCCGCCACCACCGTTGGCCGGAGCGCCACGCGCAAAACGCCCACCTAACGCATCGTAGGCCGCAAAGGTTCCAACAACGCTCTCGCCTTTTTCGCCGTGCGCATTGCTGCCGCTCACAAAGTCGGCCGTGAATGACGTCGCACCTGTGGTCTGATCATTGCCACCGCGGAATCCCGCACCGTCGGCGCTCATCGCACCGCCCAGCTCAATAATGCCGGTGGACTGCGTTTGACCGCCGACATCCACCGCCAATACACCGCCCAAACTGGCAGCGCTCGAACCGTCCCAGTTCCAATCTTGTGCGACAACACTTGCGCCCGGCTCGACGCGCAAGAACGAATACTGCGGCACGCGCACGACCATCGCGGGCGCATTGGCCGTCGTCGTGTAGTCGTAGCGCAGACCAGTGCAAACAGGATTCGAGAACCCATTTCCAGGCCCAGGTGAAGAGGTGCCATCGAACGGGAAAAACTCGATTTCATCTGGCCCGACCGCGAAATCGATCACGTTGGCGACGTAAACAAACTCGTAGCGGCCAGCACCACCCAAGTCTGTGACATTGCCGTAATTGAGCGTGTTCGTCGTATCGATAGACGCGCCCTGTGGCTGATAGATCATCAGCAGATCGCCATTCGACAGCGTGCGCTCGCAGCCTGTGCACGCTGCCACCGGCAGCGTCAACGCGCTGACATCGGGAACAAACAGCCGATCCGTGCCTGCGGTGAGATCGGAATCCAGCGGTGCATACGCATTGACGATGGTTCCTGCGGTATTGACGATGTGGCTGCCATCGCTGCCTGGACCGAAGGGTGCAGCCGTTAGCTGAAAAATCATCGTGTAAGAAGCCGTGCCGCCAATCGCTACGACCTGGGCGGGCCACTCGAAACCGCCGGTCCAGTCGCCGGGGTTTGTTGGCGGCGCGGTGGTTGGCAAAAACGGCAATCCACCGTCGAGGAAACTGGTGATCCCAGCATCCTCCAGACTATCGATCAGATCGGGGAACGCCGTGACCTCAAATGCGGTTGCACCAACACCGGTGAAATTGAGCGTAGAGCTGGCCTTGGTCAGCTGGATAGAATTGCTGGGGACCAGCAACGTCGCACTGACATTGTTGAATCCGGAGTTCAGCACGTCGTCGGCGTAGCCCATCACCGTGAGCGTTTGCGAGACCCCGGAGACGTTCTCGAATGTTGCCACCCGCGTGTAAGTGATCGTTGCGCCGGATTCGACAACGGTGTCCTGGATGTCGACGTTGAACAGATTTCGAAGCGCAGACTCAGTACTCGCGTACTCAATCAACGCCGTGTTGGTCGGACCAGGAGGGGTAATCGTTGGCTGATCTGGCGAGTCCGTGACCACCGAAAACTCGCGTGTATCACCCGCTACCCGATACGAAAACTGACTGCCGGCAAGATGCGGAATCAAACCCTTGCTCAGCACCGTTTGCGGCACGCCAGCAGTCAGGTAAGCCGCATCCGACAGATCGCCATACCGGACCCGTGCGGCGCCATCTTGAATTGTGATCTGGGCGCCGGCCGACGAAGACAACACACAAGCCGTCGCACCTAACAATCCTGCGATCAAACGAACCATGATCCGAATCCCCTCATACAAACCTAAGCCAAGGTTAGCCTTGCGCACAGCAAGGGTCAACAACATGCCGAAATTCCGACGTTAGCGCTCCACTGAATTGAACGCTGAATAACGCCAACTGTTGCGTGTTGTTACAAATTAAACTCGCTATCGGCGGCTCGTGAGGTCCGAGGCCAACGTCAGGTTGATTGCATCATCAGCCATCGGATGTCGATTCAGCGCCCAGTACCCAAGTCCCAACAACGGCAATAGCGAAATGAACCCAGAAATCGGATACAACGCGTCTGAGCCAGCGTAGGCGAACCCAATACCAACGCACACGAACGCCACGTGCATCCCGACCAGAACAGCCACCGTCGCGCCCACGCTCCATCCGTGATTGGTCAACAAATGGTGTAAATGACCAGAATCCGCCGAAAAAGGCGAACGACGGTTCAGCAGCCGGCGTGCGATCTGAATCAGACAATCGAGGATTGGCAGCGCAACAAGCCAGGGCGCGATGGACGGGCTGGGGTCTCCGCTTGCCGTCAACCGAATTGCCGACCAGGCCAGAACCAAACCAACGATGGCACTACCGCTATTGCCCAAAAAGCATGCAGCCCTGGGCAATCCCGGTCGCCTGAGATTGAAGGCCAGGAACGCAAGAAGCATCGCCACGGTCGCCCACAAAAACTGGCTCAGCTGAGGTTCGGATGCGATCAGCGCCATCGCAAGCAGCGAGACCAAAGCCATGGTCCCAGCCAAGCCATCCATGCCATCAATCATGTTCGTCGCGTTGATCACGCCGACCACCGCGAATATTGTGAACGGCAACGCCCAACTACCTAATTCAAGCGACAAATAGGTACTCGCGCCCAAGCTTTGAATCGATGTCTGCCCTGGAATCGCGATGAGCAACGCGGCCAACACCTGGGCCGCTATGCGCCAATACCATCGGAGGTCATAGCGATCATCTGCCACACCAATGGCCGCCAATAGCACGGCAGCGCTGAGCAGCCAAAACCACTGCGCGTTGTCCAGCACACCGGCGAATGCCGGGAATACAATCAGGCCAGCTAAAATCCCTAGCCCGCCCACCACTGGCGTCGGCGCGTCATGGGATTTTCGATCGGCAATGGGATGATCCAACAGGCCGATGACTGGAGCGGTGCGAACTAACAGCGCCGTCGTGATGAACGAGACCACACCCGCCAGCGACACTAGATAGAGCGTCGACATGAATCCCCTTTACGACCCGCGAAAAGATGTCGGCTCCGCGTATTCTGGGGGTCAATAACCGGTAGATTCAAGCGAAATATCGGCCGTATTCCAAAAATGCGCACATTGCAACAATCTCAGTGGATACACAGGTTGATTCGAAAAAGCTTGTCGCATGGGCCCAGATGTTTCGGTTCCGGATTTGAACGAAACAAGAAACTGTTCTCTTAAGCGACTCAATATCGAGGCGACCGGTGCCAACGCCACGCGGACTCGAGGATCGATCGCAAATCGTGGCGTGGGCGCCACCCTAAACACTTGCGCGCCAGCACCGCACTGGCGACCAGTCGCGGCGGATCACCTGGCCGGCGAACCGTCCTCTGACAAGGCACCACTTTGCCACTGAGTTCTTCGACCAGCGCAAGCACCTGGAAAACACTGCTGCCAAGTTCTGTACCCAGGTTGATGGCCTGCCAGCCTTCGTTTTTCTCAAGCCAGCGCATGGCAAGCGCATGTGCCGAAGCCAGATCTTCAACGTGGATGTAGTCGCGAATGCAAGTGCCGTCGGGCGTTGGATAGTCCGTGCCATGGATCGCCAACGTTGGTAGCTGACCCAATGCGGCACGGATTGCGTTGGGTATCAGGTGCGTTTCCGGCTCGTGCGCCTCGCCAATCGTACCGCTGGGATGCGCGCCAGCGGCGTTGAAGTAACGCAGAGCGACCGCCGACACGTCGCCGGCCGCAGCGCAATCCCTCAGCAGATCCTCACAAGCTAACTTACTCGCGCCATAGGGGTTAATGGGCTCGCGCGGATGTTGCTCGTCGAGGTTCTCGGTTTTCGGGATACCGTAAACAGCGCAGGTCGATGAAAATACAATGCGGCGGCAAGCGGCTGCGCGCATGGCCAGCAGAAGGTTCAAAGTACCGACAAAGTTGTTTTCGTAGTACTCAATCGGTCGACTGACGGACTCGCCGACGAGAGCTTTCGCAGCGAAGTGAAAAACGACATCGGGCCGAATCGCCTGCAATGCGCTCTCTGTCGCCTGACGCTCCCGCAAATCCACCTGATGCAGATGAATGCCATCCGGGATCGCTGCTCGATGCCCGGTGCTCAGGTTGTCCAGAACCTCGACCGTAATCGCATGGTCGACCAGCCAGCGAACCATATGCGCACCGATGTAACCAGCGCCACCGACGACCAGCACCTTCATCGCACCGATCCTACGTGTGCGCAAAACCAGCGGTAGGTTTCGGCGATGCCTTCTTCCAGGCCGATTCGCGCGGTCCATCCCAGCGCCGACAATTTGCCCACGTCCAGCAGTTTGCGAGGTGTGCCGTCTGGCTTGCTCAAATCGTGCTCGATTGTGCCCCGAAAGCCCACGATCTTGGCGATCAACTGGGCCAGCTCGAGTATCGAAATGTCCTTCCCAACGCCGACGTTGATGACCTCGCCCGAATCGTAGTTCGCCAGCAAGAAAATGCAGGCATCAGCCAGATCATCGACATGCAGAAACTCGCGACGCGGCGTGCCACTGCCCCAGATCACGATCCGCTCAGCGCCCGCGTTCTGCGCTTCGTGGAACCGGCGAATCAGACCCGGCAAGACATGCGAGTCGATGGGATGGAAATTGTCGTTGGGCCCGTACAAATTGGTCGGCATCAACGAGATGGCTTCGAATGCATGCTGCTGGCGATACGCCTGGCAGAGGCGGATGCCGGCGATTTTGGCGAGCGCGTATGCGTCGTTAGTAGGCTCGAGTGGGCCGGTGAGCAGAGCACTTTCCTGGATCGGCTGAGGCGCCAACTTGGGATAAATGCACGACGATCCAAGAAACACCAGTTTGCGCACGCCATGCGCGTGAGCGGCGGGAATCACGGCGTTTTGAATTCGTAGGTTATCGAGCAGAAACTCAACCGGACGGGTGTTGTTGGCGTGGATGCCGCCGACTTTCGCGGCCGCGAGTATGACCGCATCGGGCCGCGCCTTCGCAAACCACTGGTCCACTGCGCGCTGATCCCGAAGATCGAGCGCATGGCGATCTACAACCAAAGGCTCGATGCCATCGCGCTCAAGGCGACGCACGATCGCACTGCCGACGAGACCTTTGTGTCCGGCGACGAATACTTTTCGAAAGCGACCATCCATTGCGGCTACTCGTGATGATCGAAGGCGCGATATCCGGCCTTGCGGACGACTTCGTCACGCTCGGCGGAACGAACGTCTTCCCGGATCATTTCTGCCACCAACGATTCGAAACTCGTTTGCGGCTGCCAGCCGAGTTGCCGCCGCGCTTTGCTCGCGTCGCCGAGCAAGGTGTCGACCTCCGCGGGCCGGCGGTAACGAGGGTCTACGGCGACAATCGCCTGCCCCTGCCGTACGCGTGACCGCTCGGTCGATTGCGCCACCACGCCGATCTCCTGGTCGCCACTCCCCTGCCACTCAATCACGATGCCGAGTTCCCGGCACGCCAATTCGACGAACTCGCGCACAGAATGCTGCTCGCCTGTTGCGATTACGTAGTCCTCGGCCTGCGGCTGCTGCAGCATGAGCCACATTGCCTGGACGTAGTCGCGCGCGTGCCCCCAGTCGCGCAGGGCCTCGAGATTTCCCAAGTACAGCCGGTCTTGCAACCCAAGACTGATACGGGCCAATGCGCGCGTGATCTTGCGCGTCACGAACGTCTCGCCGCGCCATGGCGACTCATGGTTGAAGAGGATGCCGTTGCAGGCATACAAGCCATACGACTCGCGATAATTGACCGTAATCCAGTACGCGTAGACCTTGGCAGCGCCATAGGGCGAGCGCGGATAAAACGGCGTTGTCTCGCGTTGCGGCACCTCTGCCACTTTGCCGAACATTTCCGATGTGGATGCCTGGTAGATTCGCGTCTTTCCCTCCAGCCCCAGAATGCGAATGGCCTCCAGAAGCCGCAACGTGCCGAGCGCATCGCAGTTGGCCGTGTATTCCGGGCTCTCAAACGATACCGCCACATGGCTCTGCGCACCAAGGTTGTAGATCTCGTCCGGTTGCACCAATTGGATGATGCGAATCAAATTGGTCGAATCGGTCAGATCGCCGTAATGCAAGATGAAGTTGCGATCATCGGTGTGCGGATCTTGATAGATGTGATCGATACGATGGGTGTTGAACAATGAGGCACGACGCTTGATGCCGTGCACGATGTAACCCTTGCTCAGCAGCAACTCCGATAAGTACGCGCCGTCCTGGCCGGTGACGCCGGTCAACAGCGCCACCTTTTTAGATACTGTCATTTGCGTCCTTTTTGAGCGCTTGCTCGATGACATGTTGGTCGATGAAATACTGGTAGATGGCCATCATGCATGCGTAGTGGAACCCGGCGCGACCATCGAGAAATCCGCGCCGAAGCAGATAGCAGTAAAGAAAGCGCAACAGCGGCCTCGCCGGCAGTCGATCAGCGAGTCGTTTCAGCGAACGCCGCCGCGCCACCGGATCCGGCCCCAACAACCCCGCCAGACTTGGCGTTTCCCGCAATGCAGCGCGCTGCGCTTCGAGCTTCGCGTACCGCAGATGCCGCTCGAACCAATCGCCGATCCCGCGCGAGAAATTGTAGTGCACCAGAGGGTAATTCAGGGTGCCGATCGATCCGATGTTTTCAGCTTCGCGCTGGCCGTGACCGACATCGATGAAGCGCAACACAGTTTGACGCCCGAAACGAACCTGATACGCTGGAAACATGCCGGCGTGCTTCAGCCACGCGCCGCGAAACATCAGTCGCGATGCGACTCGAAAGGCAACCGGGCTGGACTCCTGCGCACTCGCAATTTCAATCAACTCGTGCGCCAAAGCCGGTGTGACCACCTCATCGGCATCCAGATGCAGCACCCAAGGATGCCGTAACTCCATCGCCATGGCCGCGTTGCGCTGTTGGGCAAAAGAATCGAAGCTCCGCGTGGCGACTCGAGCGCCGAACTTACGAGCAATTTCGACAGTCGCATCGCTGCTACCAGAGTCGAGCACAAGCACATCGTCAGAGAACGACACACTCGCCAGGCATCGCGGCAGATTTTCCGCCTCATTCAATGTCAGCACGACAATCGATATCACAGGCAAGACGCCTTCGCATTGTCGCGCACGGCGAACACCCGGCAGACGAGCCCGTGGTTCGTCAAGGCAAGATGGCTCGCTGCTTGACCACTCGGGCCGGATGTCCGGCCACAACGGTCCACGCGGGGACCACATCGACCACCACTGCGCGTGCGGCGACGACGGCACCATCGCCAATCGTTACGCCTGGCGCCAGGAACGCGTCGGCACAAATCCAGACATCGTGACCGATATCGATCGGTAGTCTTTGCAACGGAAAGGCCGCACTTTCGTAGTCGTGTGTTCCAGCGCAGACGTGGGCGCCGAAGGAAATCGTGCTGCGCGCACCGATACGAACCAGCCCGAGGTTATAGATGCGCACACCGTCGGCAACGCTGCTGAATTCGCCGATGTCCAACATCCAAGGCAGCTCAATCGCAGCCCGCGGATAGACGTGAACCTGCCGCCCAACCCGCGCACCGAATCTGCGCAGCAAAAACGCTCGCCAGCCGAACAGCACCCGAGGGGACCAGCGGAACAACGGATAAGCGAGGGCCCAGAGCACACGTGCAACGTATTCTCGGGACCGATATGGGCGGGCGCCGCGATTGCCTTCGATGTCGAGGCTCATTCGGCGAAGGCTGGCAAAGAGCGCCCCTGGTTTCGCTGCAAAACCAGCTCCACAAGATCGCGCCGACCAAAACTCAGCACCAGGCCGACCAGAAATCCGAGAAACACAACGACAAACACGTCCGCCAGAATCTGGCCGGAAATCGTCAGGCTACCGAGATTGGCCACGGCGACCGACATCAGGCATGCGCAAAGAACGCCCTCACGGGTACGAGCAATCAACCAGGTTCGGGTCACTCGCCACATCACAACCCCGATGGCCGCCAAAGTGGCGAGAAAGCACAAGAAACCCGGCACTCCGAGTTCCGCCATCACGCGACCGGGACCGCTTTCTTGCCACACCCTGGGCCGATTGGCGTTAATGTGATGCGAGCCTGGCGTACCGAAACCAAGTCCTGCGCCGAAAAAGCCCATTTGCCGGTAGGTTTCAAGAATCTCGCCCAACCCGTGCGACTGGAGGCGATCAAGGGTGCTATCGCCCTCATTCGCCGACGTGTAGTAGCGGATGTTCGCCGTGTTCTCGCCCAACATATCGCTGGTCACCAACACCGATGCCGCCGGCACGATCAAAAAGCCGATCATAGGCAATACTCGCGAAGCTCGACCTGCAGAGAAGTAAATCCAGGTCAGAACGAGAATAAAGATCGGCAGCATGTAAACCATTTTACGGCGGCCGCAAAGCAGCAGAGCAAGTACGGCCCAGGCACTCACGAGAACCCAGAAAAAACGGGCTTTGCCAGACTTTGCTATGGCTAGTGTGACCGACAACATACAGACCATGGCGGCGTGCCAGCCCATGACATCGGAGCTTCGGTAAAAGCCAGAGATCATCTCCACGGTGTAACCGGGGATCCAACGAATCCACTCGTAGCCTAGTGCATGGGAACCAATGATCTGTGCGCCTGGCCAAAGATCCAAATATTCGACCAAAGCACCGATCAGTACGACCCCATGTATCAGGCAATAGGTCGCCAACAGGTTGAGCGCTGTTTCGATATCTCGCGCATAAAAGTAGCCAAGTAGTACAGATAGAAAAATGATCGAGTAGGAAAACACGCCTAAGAAAGTGAACTGCCAGCTCCCAGGTCCGAAGGTCAGGGAAATGATGATCGATGGAATCGATAACAACACGAGGAGCGCAAGCATTTGGGCGATCTTCGGATTATTGCGCGCGAACCGGCGCCAGACGTCAGGCACTGTTGCGAACATTGCCATCAGGCCAGCGACAACCAAGGGAACGACCAGCAGTGTCATCCATCCGGGTGTGCCCGGTGTCAACTTACGGACCGGATCTTGCAAGGCCACGACAAGGATGGCACCAGGTATCGCCAGTCGCCATTTCGCGAATGTGGCAAACACGCTGGCGACAATCAACCCCAACAGTCCCCACAATGCCATCTTAGCGCCCCATCAGCCAGAAACCGTTATTCGCCCTGGCCACGCGCATCGGGGATGCTGAACTCAGATCGAAGCCGGCAGTCAAGTAGCCTGCCACGGAGCAGATTCCGAAATTGGCGCCTGAGCCAGGATTCTTTTTTTCGGGCTGAGTTGGCGAAGATGTTCTGATCGTGAAATCGATACACGGCCGCGGGAAAAGGCACTCGTTCCATCGGCTGCCCCAACGCCGCCATGGCTTCCGGAATGTAGGCGTGAACGACGTAGCGGCGGGTGAACTTGTCATTGAGATCCAGCGTGTAGTCAAGCTTCGCCGGGAACGGCGCCACCGTTGTTCGCAGTATTGAGCTGCTTCCGCACTCTTGGAAAAACCGGCGACGAAAGTAGAGGCGATCGCGATTCGTGTCATCCAATCGATAGCCCTCGTCGATGAAGTAACCCGCAGGATGATCGCGCGCCAGACACCATTCGACCAGCCGCGAGGAAATAAGGTCATCGGCATCCAGCAGCATAAAGTACTTTGACCCAGAACGACGTACCAAATCAACGCCCGCCAACTGCTTACGCCCCTTATCCGTCTCCCAGACAAAGAGCCGCCGCTTCGTTGCAAGATTCTGCGAATCCGGCCCTGGAGGTTCGAATGGCGCGCGAACGACAAGAACTTGCCGGTCCGAAGGGATGCCGATTGGCTCGTCATGGCAGACGACGATCGCACGCCATCGAGCGTCCGACGAGTTCTCGACGGAACGCAGCGTATCGGTGAGCAGCTGGCAAGCTCGCCTCCAATTCGTCGTTGTCGTGCGCGCTCGAAACGGAATCACAAAATCGATGCGCGCAACTTCGCCTGCCATAGAAAGTCCGGAATTCATCGGCTGGCTAAAGGATCATTCGTGCGACTTGGCGTTACGGGGATCGCCATTCCCAGCGCCATCATATGCTGAACCACCGCACAAGCTTAGGTGCAGTGCGCTCGCGTTGATGGTTTGGCCACAGCCCGGTACTGGCCGGCCATGGCCAAGGCGAAATCGCGAATGGCAAAACACTGCGCGCGCTTCCAGGCACGTGCGGACGCCCGTTGCCAGGCGACGGGACATTCAAGCAGTCTGCAAGCTGCCGCCGCAAATTGATCGAGGTCATCAGGATCCAGGGTCTCCGCTGCATCGCCAACCACTTCCGGTAGCGAACCGCGATTACTCGCCACCACTGGAACTCCGAAGCTCATCGCTTCGAGAACCGGCCATCCGAACCCTTCGTAGCGCGACGGGAAAATCAACAACTCGGTACGAAGGTAGTGCTCAGCGAGCTCACGATCGGAGGGCTCTTCGACAAAAGAAACTCGACCATCAACGCCTAATGAGGAAACGAGTGTTACAAGTTCGCGAGGTGGCCTCGGGCCGATCATGGTCAGCCGACAATGACCCGGCAAACGAGCAAACACCTTCAGCGCCTGCTCTCGCCATTTATAGAAGCTGTTGTTACCGACGTGCAGAATTCGTCCCTTGTCTCGCGCCGCAGTCTGATAATCGCCCGCGAACTGCATTAAGGTCGTGCGCACCGGCAAACCTATGACAGGCAATTCGGCCGAGCCTAATCCGAATGACTGACGCAAGTCGTTTGCCGTTGACTGGCTGACACAAATAACCCGCTCTGAGCGACGTATCGCCGCAGCGTTAACTTGCCACATCCAACGCGCGGCATGGCCAACCCGTGGTGCTCCGGGAAACGCACGCGCAGCCTGTAGCACTGGAATCACATCGTGAGCCGTGATGACCACAGGCGCTGAGCGAAGCCCGAATCCGACATAAGCGCGAGATCCATCCAGGATGTGCCAGATATCGGGTGGTGATCGTCTATACAGCGCAAACGGCATGCTCATGGTATGCCATCGTTGTCGCCATCGACCGGCAGACGGCGGCAGACCGAGCTGGACGGTCTCTACCTCTATCTGCGGCGCAAATTCGGACAATGCCGCCATTAACACCTCGCGATAGGCAGACATGCTTCCAGGTGCGCCGATGGGCGCGGTGCAGACCAGGCCGATTCGTAGCCTCAAAGTGCGCGCCTCATAAACCGGGATTTCGCGATCATCATGCTGAGCTGGCGGCGCAGTGCGCCGAAACAAGCCGACCAGATTGCCGGCTCGGAACAGCAGTGGAATCGAATGGCGATTGTCTTCGCGCCATAGGAAAATGCTGGTCGGGCGCAGCAGCAGGTGCCGGCCAATCGCGAACAGCGACCACACGAAGTACAGGAGCCGCGAACTGCGAAGTGCTTGCGACAGGGCCTTCGTACTGCCATGGCGGAGCGCCAGTCGATAGCGTTTGAGGTGCTGTTCGTCCTGGCCGATGGCATAGACGAGACGAACCAGATAGCGCCACTGCATTCGAGTGGCCGGCATCCAATGCTTCAACCTGAGTTCCTCGGCGTACCATACCTTCCAGCCCGCCAGACGCACACGAAGACTCAATTGTGTATCGCCACCGCTGCTCAGCGACGAACCGATGCGGTCGCTGAGCAGGACTTCATCCTGGCTCAACAGCATTTCTCGCGCCAGTTGCGCACGGACAGCCATGCCACAACCCCAGATGCAATCGACCTCGCCGCTGCGCGGCGCCTGGCGGCCGACGGCAAACCAGTTCTGGTGATCATGAAACCACGGTGGCGGCGGCGCTTCGAATGCGGGATCAACGCGACCACCGCAAATTCCAACGTCCGGGCGACTCTCGAGAATGGCACAGGCAAGGTGCAAATAATCCGGCGCAAGCCAGTTGTCGTCGTCGACGAAAACGATCACCGCACCTTGAGCTGCTGCTACGCCACAAGACCGTGCATGCGTCAATCCAGGACGAGATTCGACCATCACTCGCAACGGAGTGACAGCGCTCAGTGCTGGCCAGATGGCGGCCGCCGTGGCACCGCTATCATCGTTGCTGGCGTTGTCGACCAGGATCACTTCCCAATGCGCGCTGTCCATCCCTTGTTGCGCCGCGAGATGCTTTAGCGTGATCGGCAAACGAGATGCGCCGTTGTAAACGCAAACTACGACGCTGCAACGCAACTGCACGCTCATCTCATTTCGCGTGGCGGATGCGACCCGGACGCGCGGTTTTCTCGAGCGCGCGAAGGCAGCCCTCGACCACCGCAGAGAAACAGTAGGGTTGCACGCGTTGTAGCGCCCGACGCCCGGCGGATGCAAGTCGATCAGGATCGGTCGCCAGAAGCTGCATAACGCTCGCCAGGCAAGGCACATCGCCACAGGCGAAGGTCCCACCCGTCGATGCATCTACCAGATCGCTCGCGCAACCAACGCGGTCGCTGACGACAACGGCCAATCCGCACGCCATCGCTTCATTGACCACGAGTCCCCAGGTCTCGCCAGCATCTGAGGGCAGCACCAGCACATCGCTGGCCGCATACGCAGCAGCCATCTGGCTCTGGTTGAGAAAGCCCGCAAAGCGAATCGGCAAATCTCTCGCTTGCTGTTGCAAGGCATCCATCATCGGTCCTGCCCCGACCAGCAGTCCCTGCAGGGCAACACCGCTCGACCGGAGTTGGGCAATCGCCTCGATGAAATCCTGTGGTCGCTTCTTGGCCACCAGTTTCCCCGAAAAGAGAAAAGTGGGCACTTGCGGCGCCAGACCGAATTGCCCGCGCAGTACATCGCGTCCCTGCGCAGCCAAAGCTCGCTCTGCCGCCTTGGCGAAGTACGCGTTGTCGACGCAGTACGGCGTGTCGTAAAGCCGATCCGAACGCACGCCGGCTTCCTTGCAATAACGGCGATTGGCTGAGCCGATGCACAACACGGCTGCGTAACGGCCGAGCAACAATCGATGCCCAAGCCGTTTCCACCAGGCGCGGGGTGTCAGGCCATTGACTTCACCGCGAAAAATGCAGGGCGTGCCGGTGCGCAGACAGGCCCAGAGCGCCTGGAGTGCGGTTCTGGTTCCCCAGCCGTTGACGATGACCGCATCGAATCGTTCGCGTCGGATGATGTCGATGATCTCCGGCGTATCGCAGCCGGCAAATTGCGTCAGCGACGGTTGCGTTGCTACGTTCTGCAAAACAACGTGGCGATAGCCATCGAGCAACGGCACATCCCAGTCGAACGCGACACCGAACTCCCGACCCTGTTCGGCGCTATCCGGCAGCATCGCGAAGTAGACGGTCAAATCGATGCCCGGGGAGGCACCCAACATTCGCAGCCACGGCACCTGGTATTGAATCGGATGCGTTGTCACCATCGCGACCTTCATCGACGCATCCAGGAAAGCGCGTCGCGTAATCGCGTAACGCCCGGCCGCCAGACCATGAACGGGCGTTCGATCAGAACGTAAGGCACGGTGCAGACGACAACGACCAGCGGAAACGTGAAGGCAGCGAAGATCACCAGATCGATTGAAGATGGGCCGAAGCTGTCGTGCGGCCAGACGCGGCCGATGCCCGAGACAATGAAGAAGTGGTAGAGGTAAATTGTGTAGCACATCGCGCCGATGCCGTGGATCGGCCACCACGACAGCAACGCCGACCACCACTTCGAGCGCAGGCTTGAGGCCAGAAAAGCGGCGGTGAGCAGCGGCAGCACGGCCGATGCGAGCCCGCCCAGGTGCAATGCAGCACCAATCGCCACGGCCGCCGTAAGTGCGGCTGCATCAAATGCCGTGGCGCTTCGAGCCGTTGCAGTGTGCTGCTGTGCAACCCAGACGCCGGCGAGAAAAAACCCGAAGTATTGCAACACACTCAGGGCAATCCGCGGCGCAAGCGAATCCGCAAGACCGTGCACGATGCCGCCGAGGAATACGAGACCGGCCAAGACCCACGTCGCCTGTGAGGGTTGCAGCCGCAACGCCGCGGTCAGGATCAGCGGCGCCAGCAGGTAAAACTGCCATTCGACCTCCAGCGACCAGGCAACGCCGTTCACTTCGCTGTGGGTGCCGAAAATCGGTCCGTGCAGATACACGAGGCTGATCATCAAGTGCGGCATCAGCTCCGAAAACGCAACACCGAGGACGGCTACTTTCAGCCCAAAAATCAGCAACATCGAGACGATGTACGGCGGCTCAAGGCGCGTGATACGACGCAGCAGATAGCGAGCCAGGGAAGGCGGGCGCCCAGCGAACCACTGGCTGGCAATGATGAACCCACTGATCGCAAAGAACAGTGGCACACCGAAGGAACCGTGCACCAACCATTGATGTAAACCGTCGCCACCGTGGACTGGAAGTCCCGCTCGCGAAGACACGTAGCCTTGCACGTGATACAACACCACAAGCGCGATCGCCACGAAGCGTAATCCATCGATCGCGGGCAGGAAGGTCTGCGCCGGATCTGGCCTTGCGATATGCGCCAACCACCATTTGTGCAGCCGACTCACCCCGATAAATCACGTAGTGCGTCTATCAACGGCCCGGAGCACCGTGAGAATCGAAAACGACAAGCGTTGTCCAGTGCCGCGCTGGAGTAGCGATGCCACGACGTATCGTCGCTCATCAACGTGGTCATGGCCTGCGCGGCAGCAAAGGTATCGCCTGCGGGTACGATCATGCCACCACCGCCAGCGACTTCCGGTGCCGCGGTACCTGAGGCAACTATGGTCGGTGTCCCCTGGCTCTGTGCTTCGATGGCAGGAATACCGAAGGACTCGCAGCGACTGAGCAAGACGAAGGCTCGCGCCTCGCGATACGCCGACAAGAGCTGCGCCTGCCCGACTTCGCCTTCGATGACGACGCGATCTAACAGTCCGTGCGCTGCCACTGCGCGCTCAACTCGCTGACGATAGGCGTGTTCCGGCCAGGGACCCATCAGGCGCAATCGCGTTTCGCTGCCGAGTTTCGCCCGCGCAAAGGCCGCGACCGCATCCTCCACCGCCTTGTGTGCGGCCATCACCGAAACCAATACCAGATCGCGTCGCGCGGACAGTGCGATTGGGGCGGGTTGCTCGAAGTAGCGCTCATCGATCCCCTGATACGCGATCACGCTCGATCCATTGCGTTGACCGAGCTTATCCATGTAAAGCGCTTGCATGTAGCGTGAGTTGTAAACCATGACACGCGCCTGACGCTGCGCGGCCGCAAAGGCACGTGTTTGCAAGTAGGTCCGCAGGCGCTCGGTGCCACGCGCCAGACCCATGAGCGGCCAGGGGTTTTGCGCCAGCACAACCTGAGGGAGAGGACACCCTGCCGTTAACATGCCAGCCGGCGTAAACAAAAAGTCGGCACCGATTTCGCGTGTCCAGCGCGGCAAATGGCGAAGCGTGAACCGGACACGCGCCATCGCCCCAGCACCCACGGGCGCTTCCATCGGCATGACGCCGCACTCGTGCGCCAACTGTGACTGGCTGCGCTGCACCAGCATCGTGAAGCGCCAGTCGGGTAGTGCCAGGCGCATCTGGCGCATATGGCCGGCCAGCACATGCCGCCCAGAGAAGTTGTTCACCGATAGCGCGTCGATCAGTAGATGCGACATTGCACTGTTCGACCAGCCTGAGGTCCCGGTGTCATTGGAATATGTCTCCGGTGGACTTGGGCCCGGGAGAAGCCCGAGGGCGCAGGCTGGCATGCCTGCATCGCGCGAGCAATGCGCCCGCCGAAGCTGACGGCGGCGCCGACATCTTGGATGAAGTCATGGCAGCGAATGGCGACCAGGCGCCCTGCAGCATTCGCGTTGAAGCCGCGGAACACTTCCCATGCGAATGGAAGACTGGCTAGCGCAAGGCATCGGCAATCAATCCGCCGATTCGTTGCGATCCCGCGACGCTCAAATGATGAGCGTCGGTGTATAGCGCCACGCCATCGAGTATTGGCGAACACGACTGCCCTGGGCACAACGTAGGAAATGGGTCGATCAATTCGGCCCCAGCAAATGACTCGCGAAGCAACGCGACCGCCGCTTCGCGTTGTAGCATCGCGATCGCACTTTCGACGCTGCAATCGACGATGTCTCGACGCGCCAGGCAGGCCGGCGCGGAATGCGGCACCTCGGGTGGTGGCAACATCACCAGAACTTGCACGCCCACTTTTGCGAGCTCCTGCGACAGATACTGAAGACCTTTGCTCGCTGCATCCCGTGCGGCGGCATTCGAAATGTAGGCGCGCCAGCGTGCGCTGAGCACAACCGTCGCAGGGCGCGTAGCACGGATTTCGTCCAGTACGTCACGATTGAAATGCTCGCAGCCCATCTGCGGATCGATGCCAACGAGACTCGGCAAATAGTCTGGAATCGGTGGGCATGCGGGCATATATCGCACGCGAATACTCTTTGAGTGTACATGCTGCAGAGCGGGCAGGAAATGCGCCGCGTGCGAATCTCCCCAGAGTACGATTGCCGCTTCGGCGTCGCCGAAGGTGCACAACGTGCGATCGTTAAGGGCTTTGTAGGGTCGCTCCTGGCCGCAGGGCACCACGACCTTCTGCGTGCCGATCAAGGCCGCCCGCAGCGACGAATTCGATTCGCTCTGCGGCCACCACCATTTTGCCCAGGCGCCGGCGCTGGTTGCCATCAGTGCCACTGCGATCCCGGCCATCGCGCCGCGCTGCAGAGTCGGTCGGATATCGGCCGGTTGGCGGAACGGTTTTTCAACATAGCGATAACTCAGCGCCGCAATCAGCAGAGCCAGCAGACAAATCGCGATAGCGCCGAGTTGGTCCAACTCGCCAAGCAGATGAATGCGCGCCAACGTCAACAACGGCCAATGCCATAGATACCAGCCGTACGAAATGAGCCCAATCGCCACCAGCAGCTTCAGTCGCAGCCCACGGGTGGTTACGGCGTTTGGCGCCAGAGCGCCACCCACCAGCACCAGAGTCGTCGCGGCCACCGGCCACAATGCGAGCGCCCCCGGAAACGCCATGCCATCGTCGATCCACATCGCGCCAACGAAGATCCCGACGACGCCAGCGCTTCCGCAGAGCGCCCCCAGTCGGGGTCGCTCCCGGCAGCCGATCAAAGCGATCGACGCCAGACCGCCCACCGCAAATTCCCATGCCCTGGTCGGCAATGCAAAAAACGCGAAACTGGGCTGGCGCGGGTCAGCCACAGCGAAGCCAGAAGTGACGAAGAACACAGGAGCGCCAGCGTCCACAAGACGACGCTCCGTCCAGACCAATGCCATTGCCGCGCGGCGCGCAGAAGCAACAACAGCAGCACCGGCCATATCAAGTAAAACTGCTCTTCGACAGACAATGACCAGGTGTGCAAGAGCACCTGCTGTTCTGCCGGTTCGTCGAAGTAGCCAGTGCTTCGCGCAAAGTAGTGGTTCGACACCAGTGCCAGAGTCGCCAGCGTCGATTGCGCCAACCCTTGCACTTCGCCGATCGCCGGCGACAGCACCATCAGGCCCAGAAGCATCACGCTGGCGAGCATCAGCAACAGCGCAGGTAACAGACGTCGAATCCGGCGCGCATAAAATGCAGCAAGCGAAATCTGCCCGCTAACCTGCTCCTCTTCGAACAACAAGCGCGTAATCAGAAATCCGCTGATCACGAAGAACACATCGACGCCGATGAAGCCACCGCTTAGCCAGGTCGGGCTTGCGTGATAAACAACCACCAGTAGGACTGCAATGGCGCGCAAGCCATCGATGTCAGCGCGATAGTTCAACACCCAAGGGTTTGCGCGAAGCGCCAGGCGTCGCGGCACATTGCGTCCAGATTGCGTGTTGCGCGCCAGCCGATGCTGCGCGCAGCTTCGCCCACATTGGCCACCATCGCCGCGACATCACCATGGCGGCGCGGTGCAATAACATGCGGTACGCGCACGCCATTGGCCCGTTCGAAGGCATCGATCAATGTCAGTACGCTCGTGCCGCTGCCGGTGCCAATGTTCAGACACAGCGTCTCACGATCCTGCAGCAAAGCTTCCAAGGCGTGCACGTGCGCTTCGGCCACGTCTTGCACGTGCACAAAATCGCGGACGCCAGTGCCGTCCATCGTCGAATAGTCGTTACCGAAGACCGACAATTGCGATTGCCGACTGGCAGCGACCCGGCACACGACGGGCATCAAATTGCCGGGCTTGCCTCGAGGGTTCTCGCCAATCGAACCGCTTGGATGGGCACCAACGGGATTGAAGTAACGCAATATCGCGTAACGCAATCCACTCGCCTGAGCAGCATCGCGCAGCATGCGTTCGCCGATGAGCTTGCTGCGGCCGTAAGGGCTTGCCCCAAGCAAGCGACTGTTTTCGTCGACTGGCGATGGCTGCGTGGCGTCATACACCGTCGCAGAACTGCTGAACACGAATGCGTTGACGCCGGCTCGCTGGCACTGCTGCAGAACCGTCAACGTGCCAGCGACGTTGACATCGTAATACGAAAGTGACTCGGCAAACGACTCCTCGATCGACTTGCGCGCCGCAAAATGGACCGCGCCGACGATGTTGAACCGACCAAAAGTTGCGGCAAGACAATCGGCATCGCGCACATTACCCTCGATCATCGTCAGCGCTCGCTGGCCCAGCGCTTCGATGCGCGACACAACCGAGCGCTCGGAGTTCGAATAGTCATCGATCCCAACAACCTCGAAGCCGCTCTCCCACAAGGCCAGCACCGTGTGCGAGCCCAAATAGCCTGCGGCGCCCGTCACCAGAATCGTGCCACGTGTCATCGCAACCGATCCGGATACGCCGGCCCACGCGCCAGCAGTGTCAGCGCCATGACCATCGCACGCAATTCGCCGATCAGCTTGACCGGAATCCACCAGGGCCGTCTCAAGTGATAGCGCGTACAAACTTCGCGAATCGGGCGGCGCAGCAGGTAACGCAGCATCGACCACGACAGCCCCTGGCGCAGCGCGAAGTAGTAGTCGCCCACGCCGTGCACTGGCGAAGCGGAGTTCAAGTGGCTGCCCACCGATCGTGTGCCGCCGCGCTGTGCGCGCAAGTGGTAGATGCGCGCTTTTGGCTGGAAGCGAATGCGTCCCCCGGCGCGCGTCAAGCGTTTGCACAAATCGGTATCGAAGCGATATGACACCGGCGGCGTAAAGTTCTCATCGAACGCACCCAACGCCAGGATCCGTTCGCGGCGTACGGTCATGTTGCCGCTCATGCCATTGCTGATCCAAGCCGGTTCGGCGCTGCGAAACGGAAACTGCAGATCGGCCAACGGCCCCTGATCGCGCGGCACAGGGCCGACCAGCGGTTCCTCTCCAGGCTGCAATACCTGTCCTACCACCATCCAGACATCGGCGGCGATGAATCCTTCGAGATGCGCCGCAAGAAAGCCAGGATCGATGCGAATATCGTCGTCGAGCATCAGCACGAAAGGCTGCGTGGCCTGCGCGAGCGCGACATTCAGTGCAGCCGGTTGTGATGGTCGCTCTTTGCGAATCCAATGGATCGCACTTTGCGCATGCCACTGCGTCAGGCGTTGCTCGGTCTCGGCATCATGCACGGGTGTCTGGTCGACGATCAGGATCTCCGCCGCTGGCGGATGCTGCTCCAGCAAAGCGGTGATCGTGTCGGTCAGCACCGAATCGCGGCCGAACGTGGGAATAGCGACAGTGAGCGGCAGCGAGGTCATGGCCGGCAGACGGCCCAGTAGGTGTGGAACGCAGCGCTCGCATCATGCCGGGCTACATAGTCATCAGCATCCATGACCGGCACAACCGGGGCCCTCAACCCGTACCGCAGCAGTACCTTGTCGAGCGGTCCCTGGGTGGGGTGTTTGTGATACAGCTCGATCGTTGAGTAGATCTCACGCAGACGATCCAAAATCGCGCGACAACTGTGTCCAAAGCGGCCGGTCCCCAAGGGATGCAATTCCAGGAACAACAGCGGGCGCCAGCGTTTCAGCAACTCGACGGCGCCAAGCAGCACCTGCCCCTCGAAACCTTCCACATCGATCTTGATGAAATCCACTCGCTCTTCGATCAGTTCATCCAAGCGCCGCACAGGAACCCGGTACTCGCCGCCGCCTTCGACGACGCCGCTGTTGATCCCGGAGCGCAATCCGATCTCGCCATCGCGATCGCCGAGCGCCACTTCGTGTACGATGACGTCGCGCATACGATTGCGCTCAATGGTCTCCTTCAGTTCCGGCAGATTCTCTTGCGATGGCTCAATGCAGATGACGCGCGCATCAGCACCGCAGATCTGTTTGGCCAATAGCAGGTAGTAACCGATGTTGGCGCCGACATCGACGACCGTCATGCCGGGGCGCAACAGCCGGCGCAGCAAATGGCGCTCCTCGATGAAGCGCTCGCCTTCGACGAACAGCAGCTGTTGAGCATCGCTGCGGCCGATATCGAGCACTTGCGTCAGACCAAACAACTCACGATCGACCAAGGTGCCGGGCGGCGTTCGCGCAAATGCGCGTCGGACCCTCGGCAGCACGCCGAAGCGATTGAGCCAACAAACCGCTCGCAACTTGTTGTGATTCATGCGTCCTCTCGAAATCGGATGATTCGCGCCGGCACGCCGCCGACGATCGCCCTTGGCGGCACATCGCGATGCACGACGGCACCCGCCGCCACCACTGCACCGGCACCAATGGTGACGCCCGGCAGCACCACCGCGTTTGCCCCGATCCACACATCGTCGCCAATGGCAATGGGTGCCGCGGTGCAAGCCTGCTCGAACATCGGCGGGCCGGGCGCGGTGCTGTGATTGTGATCGGTCAGATACACGCCGGGCGCGATGAGAACGCCCCGACCAATGACGATTGCGTTACTGACTTCGAACTGGACACCGCGTCCGACAAAGCCAAAAGCGCCAATCTCAATCCGCGCATGGTCTCCGGTCGTGTTTAACCACACATCGCGCTGCAGTACACACCGCGGCCCAAGCCTGACCAACCACGGCCGCTCGATTCTCACGCCGCCATCGATCAGACACTTGCCGTGAATCTCGCTCCCACCTCGCAAACGCCATAGATGGGTGCGCAGACGACACCTGGCGATGCGCCACCATTCGAGCGTCGCGTACAGGCGCCTAACCAACATGGTTGGCAAGGCCACGACGATCTATGAGCCTCTGATAAAAGGTAGCAACTTCGAGCGCGGTGCGCCGCCAGGAGTATTCGCGTGCGCGGCTGGCAGCGGCCTCGGACATCGCTTGCGCAGTGTCGGGCCGATTCCAAACGCGCGTTACGGCCGCCACAAGTGCCGCTGGGTCGTGAAACGGCACAATGTACCCATCGCGCTCAGGGCGAATGATGTCACGCATGCCTCCGGTTGGCGTGCCGATGACGATCAGGCCACGCGCCATTGCTTCCAGGAACACCTTGCCAAATCCTTCGAACAATGACGGCGCCAGGAAAATCCCGTGGGCGTCATAGATTTCGCGCAATTCCGCCTGCGGCACCCACGAACGCAATGTGACTTGCGAACGCACCGCTGGCGCCAGGAGCGCATGAACCTTTGCGTGCTCTTCCTCGCGGCATACCCAGGTCAGTGTCGCGTCCGGCGCCGCGGGCAATATGGCGTTCGCCGCTTCTGCCACCGCATGGACACCTTTCCAGTACGCGAAACCGCCAACATGCAACAGCTTGCGCGCGCGTGTCGCATTCATGGTCGGGGCAACGTTCTCGACAAATGCAGCTGCAGGAGCCTGCGCGACCGCCGCAACGCGTTCGGGCGCCACGCGCATGGTGTTGGTCAGGTACTCGGCATCGTGGCTGGCGCTCACGAGCACGCCATCGGCATGGCGATAGGCGAGCCGATCGTGCCGCGCCAGCGCTCGCCACAGCAGCGCGCTGAGCGCGCGCTTGCCCGACGATGCCGCTGCCACACTCAGACGTTGTCGCCACGGCGCGAGAACCTGCTCCATATGGTCGTCCAGACCGTGGCTGCGACAAACGAAAATCCCACTGCGCTGCCGTCGCTGGTGGTCGATCGCGGCAAGGTAACAATGTCCCTGATTCACATGCAGCACGTTGAACTGACGCCTTTCGCAGCGCTGCGCAATGACCGTGCGGTAACGTCGCGGCAGCTCCAGCAAATAATGCAGATTGCCATGCTGGATCCGCCGGCCCAAGTCCTCCGCCCAAATCGTCTCGACCTCGTGCCCGAGCTCACGCAGCGCGAGGATCGTCTGCCATTCGGTTCCCGCCGCACCTGAGTCCGGATTCGGCGTGACATCTGCGGCGAACAGAATTCTCAGGCGAGCGGCTTCCCGTATGGCGAGAAGAATGGCGCGCCGAACTCGGCGAGCGCGACCGAAATCCAATGCCGCGGTTTCCACGGCTCGGCGCGCAATGCGTTGCGCAGATACTGCCGCGCGCGCGGATCGCGACGCGACAGCAGGCAACGTCCAATGAAGTACGAGGTTGTCGCAGCGCTCGTCGATGCTGGTTGGATCGATCGCGGCGGCAGTTCCGCGCGTTCGTAGACGGACTCGGCGTCGTCTCCGCGCAGGCGCGCGGCATGGATCTCGTCGATCAGGCGCGCATACGGCAGTTTGTATTGATGCAATCGCCCGCTGATGGACTCGGTTGCGATCCGATAGCGATACAACGCCTTTTGCACGTAGTCGAGTTGGCCCACCTCCGCCAGGCGCAGCCAGAGGTCCGAGTCCTGCGCATAGTAAAACTTCGCGCGGTATCCGCCCACACGCTCGTAAGCGCTGCGCCGCATCATCACGCTGCCATGCCCCGGCGGGCCGCAACGTCCGTGGACCAGAAGCTGCGTCGCCGCGGTTGCACCGGCTGGTCGCTTGTGCAGCAGAAGGGGTTCGTCGTTGGGGCCTATGACTTCGGCCCAACTCGAAACGAAGCTGAGGTCGCGATTAGCATCGAGCATGCTCGCCTGCAACTGCAAGCGGCCCGGCAACGACAGATCATCGGCATCCTGACGAGCGATGTAGTCGCCACGCGCCAGTGCACATCCCGCAATCAGCGCCTGCGTCAAACCGGCATTGGACTGACGCACGATGCGCAGGCGCGAATCGGTGGCTGCGCGCCGTTGCAGTAAATTTGGCGTCTCATCTGTCGATCCGTCGTCGACGACGATACACTCGATCTCAGCATCCTGGCTCACGAGCAGGCTGTCGAGCGCCAGGTTCACGTGCCGGGCATCGTTGTACGCGCTCATGACGACCGAAATCTTGGGGCCGGTCATGGCGGCGACATCCACGACTGTCGTTGCGTATCGCGACCCGCGGCGCGTCCCCGCAGTCTGCGAGCGAATTCGCTCCAATGCGCGACGCGAGACCAACCCAGTGCCCCTGCGAGCCAACGAAAGATGCGCACGTCGCGACACGCACCGGCCCGTTCGGCAATGGCCAATAACTCGGTTGCGGCCTGTTGATCGGCCAGTTGTGCGCATTCTCTGGCGTGGCGAAACACCCACCGCGAAAAATGCCGCATCGCCGGGTCTTCACGGGAAACGCCGGCAGCCACTGCACAACGATGCAAGCGATCGAAAAAACGCACCCTGTCTGCGGGCGCAAGCCAGCGGCCGGTGCCCGTCTGCCGATCCGCAGCATGATGCCGTTGATCGGTGACGAACTCCGCGCAGTAGGCGAGTCTTGCGTTCAGCGCCCCAGCGCGAGCGTCGTATTCCCAATCTTGCGAGTAACGGAGATTGCTCCATGGACCGATCGCGTCGGTCAAGCTTCGTCGCCACAACGGCGCGTTGGTGTTCCACCAGCGATCGATCAACAGCCCCGGGAACAGCGCGGTCGCCTCGCGACCGGACCACTTGTGGGGCGTCGAAGCTGGGACCTCACCCTCTCGACAAAGCCGGATCCAGCCGTAGGCAATGTGCGCGCTGGTGTTTTTCGCGAGCGCGGCGATCTGCACTTCGAACTTGCGTGGCCACAAACTGTCATCGCTGTCGAGATACTGCACATATTCGCCGCGCGCTTCCTGACGACCGCGCTCGCGGGCTGGGCCGGCGCCACAGTTTTCCGCCCAACGATAGTGAACCAGACCCGGGTACTGGTCAGCCAATGCCCGACCGAGTTGTGGCGTGTCGTCATCGGATCCGTCGTCGCAAATGAGGATCTCGAAACGGCGGTAAGTCTGCGCCAGTACGCTGGCGACGGCTTCTTGCAGCATCGGCGCACGGTTTCGGACCGGAATAATCACACTGACCAGGCCTGGCTCGATCATCGCGCCCTCTCAGCCGCCGTCACCAGCGGCAAAACCGTGAAGCGCGGATCGTTGGCCAGGAACGCCAACAATCTGCCGAAATCGTCGCGTGCCATCGATAGCCGATGGCCTCCGCCAATTCCGTGGAACACCAGTGGCGCGAACGCGTTGCGAGCCGCCGCAATTTCCAAATCCGACATCACATCGTCTGCGCTGCGTCCGTCGCCTTCAAGCGCAGGAATCCGATGCCAATCAGCAGGTCGCGCTGGCAATACTGCAGCGTCAATGCCGCCACAACGCGCCGCCGGAAACTCATCGCGAACGATCGTCGTGTAGTCCACCAGGCCGCTCGCGACATCAATGCCAAGACGGCTGACCCAATTCTGCCAGCGCGGCCCCTGCGGCAAACGACCGGCGATGCGCCAGATCGGTCCGCGCCGCCCAAGCCAAGGATTGCTGCACGGAAATGCAAAACTCCGGTGCTCGCGACCGTCGATGTTGTGCAAAATACGATTGGCAGTGCGCAATTCGACCCGCATGCGATCCAGGTCGTAATTTTCGAGCGCAATGCCGGAAGTCACCCAGGACTTCGACGAAACGCCAGGATGAAAAATGGTGTGATTGCCCAGTTCGTGTCCGCGCCTCGCCGCCGCAGTCCAATCGCTCCAACGTTGGTTGAAGGATTCCGAACCGATGCTCACGTAAAATGTCCCGAGGAAACCGTGCTCTTCGAGCATCGGCATGACAACGTCCAGGTGAACATCGAGACCGTCGTCGAACGTCAGGCTGACAATGCAGGTCATGGCGCGCGACGGCAAACATGAAGAATCTCGCGATGCAGCGCATGCGCCTCAACCAGCTTGTGCGGCAAGTCGGTAGCTCTATACACGACGAAATCGAAACCGGCCTCAACCAGCCGCCTGCCGTAATCGGCCTCGGTGTAGCAACGCGCAATGCCCACATCGTTGAAAACAGCCGAGCGCTCGGCGTCGCTATTCGTCTCTAGCGTGGTTGCGCCTTGATAGAACGCGGGCACTTGCAGCAGAGCCGTTCCCGTAGGCTTCAGTACACGGCGAACCTCGCGCATTGCGCCTCGATCATCCTGCATGCTGTTGAGGACGTGGCAGCAGTAGAGGAGATCGACGCTGGCATCGTCGAAGGGCAAGCTCAGCAAGTTCAGATACTGCTCTCCGCTCCCTTGGATACTGCCCTTGCGATAGAGCATCGAAGCACGCAATGCTGTACGTTCCAGACGACGACTCAATTCCGGTTCCGGCGCAATATGCACAATCACGCCCGGTCGAAACAGGTGCCAATGGCTGGCGAACCAGTGCTGAGCAAGTCGGTGGGGCGGTTTCGAATAGCACACGGGACACAGAAAATCCGGCTCCGGCGGCACGCCGTGCGTTGTGAACATTCCCAGGGCATGCCCGCACACGTTGCAGCTTCGCGCCGAACCGTAGTTCCTCACGATGCGCTGCCATCGGCGCAGGGTCGCTTTCGCACTGTTGGGCAACAAGGCCTTGAGCTGCGCGATCACGATTCGAGTCCCTGATTGGGCTGCGAACGAATCGATGAGGGCCCATCGATTCGGCCGCAATCCCGTCGTACGAGTTGCGCACGGCGCGATGGCCGGTCAAGCGCCAAGAGCTCTTGCAGGCGCCGGATGTTGCCGCTGCCTCGAAGGCGCGAGGTCGCCTGCGGCGCATGCCATAGGTGCACGAAGGGAATGAACCCCGAACGGCAGTGGCCCATGTCTGCCAAACGATCGAAAAACTCGTCGTCCTCGCCGCCCCAATCGACGAACGATTCATCGTATCCGCCGGCAGCGAAGAATGCACTTCGTTCGACAGCAATCGTCCCGCCCTTCCAGTTCTGGAATATCGATGTCGGTCTCATATCCGCGAATTTGTCGCTCGATTGAACTGTCCGCGAGTCAGCCGGGTTGAGGTAGAACATAAAGCGTTGCAGCGAGGCCGCCAGGTAGCCGCGGTTCCGAATCGCATCGACAACGCACTCGGCATAACGCTTCGGCGGCAAGGTATCGCCATCGTGGAACACCAGGATCGGCGCAATTGCGAGCCGCGCGCCAACATTGTAGGCCCAGGATTTGTACCATCCTGGTGCGACGCCATCTTTGGCGAGATGGCGATAACGGACGCCAGCGGGCATTTCTGCGACCAGCGGCGTTTCGCTTTGATCGACGACGATGACTTCGCAGGGAATGTCCTGTGCAAATACCGCACGAATCGTCTGCCGAAGCTGCGCAAGCCGATCGGATCCGTTGTGTGCGAACACGAACGACAACTGTGGTTCACCCGAGGCCTGCGGTGTATCGGCAAAAGCGATTGGCCATTCTTCAAACGCGGCTGCGAACAGACGCCGCGCCAATGGCGGGATCACGGCGGCAGCGCGCAGCTCGCTCCCCCAGGCCCAATCGCATTCGTAACCTGGACCCGAGGACGCGCGCCGCAGCAACTCGGCCCGATTGCTCAAGCTGATCCATCCTCGGTGATCGCTATCAAATCCCTTCCCGGAATGCGCCAGAGCGGTCCGATAGCGTGGCATGTCGCGAAGCACGACGCCCGGCAAGTCGCGCAGCCAGCGACTGGCGCTCATCCGGTGCGCGCCACGCCGGGCATCCAACGCGTCGCCCAGATATCGAACACGAACAACTGCCAGAGCTGCAGTTGTCGATGGCTACCTGCTGCTCCGGACAGCCAGTTCTGCCAGCCGGCGCGATCGAGTACGCCAGCGCGCAGCAGAACGCCAGCGCCAATCGACTGAACCATCTCCTGCATCGAGATCAAACGACTGATTGGAAATGAGAATCCCTGCTTGCGCTTCTCGACCAGCGTTCGCGGCAGCCGATCGGCGGCAAGTCGCCGCAGCAGTGGTTTGCCCCCGGAGCGTTCGGCATCGATCAGCGTTGCGGGCAGCGCCAGCGACAGTTCTGCAATGCGATGATCGAGCAACGGAACGCGCACCTCCAAACCGTGTGCCATCGAAGCGCGATCCATTCGCGCCAGATTGTTGTCGACGAGAAACGTCCTGAAATCCAGGTCTTGCCAATAGCGCTGATCGTGTTCAGTTGCATCGCTCGTCGCAGGATCGATCCCGCTTCCAAGCAGCGCGACGTCTGCGTGCCACGTCGGAAAAAGCTGGGCAAGCTCGCTGCGCGTAAACGACGGGCATTGCAGCAGATGGTAGTACTCGTGCTGGTTGGCGCAGCCTGCAGGCCATTCGCGCCCGAACCCCAAGCGCCGGCGCACGGTTTCGATGCGCCACGCGAGGCGACGCCGCGGCGTTGCACGCGCTTGACGATACCAGGCATATCCGCCAAACAACTCATCGCCACCATCGCCCGAAAGCGCCACGCCAACATCGCGGCGCATCAACGCTGCGAGGTGCCAGTTTGGGATGATGGCCGCGTCGGACATCGGCTCATCGAAGGTATCGAAAATGCGCGCCGCCCTTTCGCGATTGGACAGGCGAAGATCGCCACCATCGATCTCGCGCACGTGGTGCCGCGTATGCAAATGCTGAGCAGCGGCCGCGGCATCGCCACGCTCGCTGCCATCCCAGCCGAGCACGTCGACAAAGTAGCTGTCGATGTCGGGCCGCGCATCTGCGGCGAACGCCGCCACTAACGATGAGTCGATACCGCCGCTCAGGAACACACCGAGCTTGACGTCGCTGACCATTTGTTCGCGCACCGATTGACTGAGCAATGCCCGGAGCGCCTCGGCGGCGTCAGTTTCCGATATTGCAGACGGTTCCGCGCTCGGACGCCAATAGATGTGTCGCTCGACCACGCCGGTTGCAGCATCAAAACTGAGGGTGCTTCCCGGTGGCAACCGTGAGATGCCGTCGTACACCGTGCGTACGCCGTGCGTGTAACCCAACCTCAGGTATTGAAGGCACGAACTCACGTTGAGCGCCGGCGCCTCCGGCATCGAATGCAGGATTGCCTTGGGCTCGGATGCGAAGGTCAGCTCGACACCGCGCAATCGGTAGTACAACGGCTTCACGCCGAGGTGGTCGCGCGCCAGGAACAGACGGCGGCGCGGACCATCCCAGATCGCAAATGCGAATATTCCGCGCAGTCGTTTGACGACATCTTCGCCCCACTGCTCGTAGCCGTGAACGACGACCTCCGAATCGGTGTGTGAGCGAAAGCGATGACCTGCTGCAAGCAATTGCGAGCGCAGTTCCTGGAAGTTGTAGATCTCGCCGTTGTAGCTCAGAAGGATCGTACCGTCTTCGTTGCTCATTGGCTGGTGCCCAGCCTCGCTCAGGTCGATGATCGACAAGCGGCAATGCGCAAGGTAGGCGAGCAGGTCGGGGGACGCGTATTCGCCAAAGCCGTCTGGCCCACGATGGCGAAGTGTCAACGCCGCCTCACGCAAACCGCAGTGATCGCGGCGGCCGACGCTTCCGAAGATGGCACACATCAGCGCAAACCTAATGCCCGCGCCATGCGGCCGGGCAGCGCGCGACAGTAAGGCCCATAAGGAAAATACTGGTAGGGCGAGTGCCGCCAAAATAAACGTGGCCACGCGAAGGCAGCCCGCCAGTAACGACCGACACGTGTCCATTCGCCCACGTTCGGGTCGTAACGCAGTTGGACCAAATATTTGCTCGCCTGCGCTGCACGACGAACGCCCGCCGGGGCGTCCGACAAACCAGGCAAGGTGTCAATGCACTGGCCATAGTCGTAAGCGATGCGCTTCCCTTGTTTGTCGCGTTGAGCTTCGTGAATGGAGCGTTCGGCCATCAGAACATCGATCTTCTGCGCCGGGTGTTTGAGCGCCATACGCAGCCACAGATCAGTGTCTGCAGCATATGGGACGCTTTCGCGCCAGCCGCCCATTTCTTTGGCAATATCCAATCTGAAAAACGTTGACGGTTGCGGAATCCACACATCCAAAGCAAATACAGCCAGTGGCGAAAACGGCCCGAGATGGGTGCGGTGAAGTTCCTTGCCGTCCGCATCGATGGTTTTGATGTCGCCGAACACAAACGCTAATCGTGGATCGGCTAAGAGCGCCGCGACGGCTGCCATTATCGCGCCCGGCAGATAGAAGTCGTCAGAGCTTTGAATTGCGCCGATCTGACCGGTCGCTCGCGCGAGGCCTTTATTCACGGCATCGACAACGCCACGATCCGGCTCGGACACCCAATGCAGTTCGGGGTAGCGCGAATACTCTTTAAGGATCGCCACCGTCTCGTCAGTCGACGCGCCATCGATGACCAACACCTCGATCGGCCGATAGTCCTGCTTGAAAATCGACTCCAGCGTGCGCCGGATGAAACGCCCTTGGTTGTAGCTGGGGACGATGATCGAAACGAGCGGGCGTTGACTCAAACGGATGCCTCCCGCCGATGCGCCCGATCGAGATCGGCAAGCCAGGTATCAACGAGTTGCAACTCCTCGTTCGAGAAAAAGCCGGCAGCCACCAGAGCGCGATAACAGTGCTGCAGATTGGCACCGACGTTTTCCCCACCAGCCGGCAGGTCGAGGGTCTCCAACACTTGCCGGATACGTTGGTTGCCCTGGTAACCCGGAATCTCATCGTTGAAATCCCGCATCAGGTCGTGCTCGTTGCGATCCTGGACCACTTCAGCAGTGTGGAAGACAACGCCCTGCCCCAGCGCCCACACACAGCGCTGCGCAACGAAACTGCGCCAGATATCGGTCATTCGAAACGAGCAGAAACTGGGCAGGTACAGCAGCGGAAATGCTTCCGGCCACCACCAGGTGCTTTGGCTGTTGAACGGACACCACGCGCCCGGCGGCAGGCGCACGCTCGGCGCGTCGTCGAAGACGATCGGCGCATCGATGGTCAATCGCCAGACCGCGTCCACATCGGGTGAACCGTTGGCCAAGCCTTGCTGGATCGCTGCTCGCGATATCACAGGTTGCGCTGCCAGCGTCACGGGGCCTGCCATCGACGGCACGATCTCGCCCAATGGCAAGCCTCTGGGCCAGATGCGCTCGCTCGTAAAACAACGGTATGCGTTGACCCAGCCACGCGCTTCGACGTCGTACGCCGGCACCGCAGCGTCGCGCGCGCACCAGACTGGCAGAGGTGCGTTATCGTCGTCGGTCTCGTAGATGCATTGTGCGCCGCGAGCGATCGCTTCGAGGTAGCCGACGTTCTTGCGCGTGTAGTGTCCGACGGGCCCGCGCCGCGCGAGATCGAATGGCGAGGCCAGCTGTCGCGCCAGATCGAAGAACTCCGTACCGTCCAGAGCGAACGCCGCCGGCCCTTTGCGATCGCCGATGGCGATCAGCAGCGCTTCCAGCGGCACCAATCGCTCGACCAACTGGCGAACGGCAGGCGTCGGCGCCTGGATCGTCGTGATAACAGCCACCAACTTAGTCGACATACACGACCCCGATGCCAAAACCATCCTGCTCCGGGTCGCGCACCAACTCCTCGTTGCGATAACGTGCTTTCAACTCCGCCCAGTATTGATACACCTCACCCGCGTAGCAGCCAGTGTCGCGCCCAAAACGCGTGCGGTGATCGGCAACGATGTCGTGCAGCGCGATGATCCCACCGCGGCGAACCAGGGGCGCATACAGTTCGAAATCGGCCTTGACGCCCGCGTAACTGTGATCGCCATCGATAAACAGAAAATCGACAACACGGCCCGCCAAACGCTGCTCGACGCGCGCCTTCATCTGAGTAGTTTGCGAATCGCCGTGCAGAGCGAAATAGCGCTGCTGCGGCCGTGCGTAGTGGATCAGCTTCGCTGCATTCTGCACGCACAGATCGACGCCCACGATCCGTTCAGCGCTACTGAGTGCATGGCAGAACAAGAACGAATTGCCACCCTTGTGTGTTCCGACCTCGACGATGGTCTTTGGCTGCAGCACTCGCAGCTTCGCCAACAGACCCAAAATCTCGAACGGCACCTGGGTGATGCCAAACTCGGTCCCGGCCTGCTCCAGCAGCGCTTCGGGCGACGTGTTTGCCCACGCGCTGGCGCGCCCGGCCAGCCATTCGCGCGGCGTCGGCGACCAGCGACTCTCCCGCCAGGTCCGCACCGCGCGCTGATAGGACGGCCGCAGCACTTCGCGAAGTGACGCAGGCAGCAAGTGTTTTGGGTTCACGCGTGGGCGCTCCTCAATGGATGGTGGGCCGGCGGGTCGTACGAATGCGTTGCCAGGCGCCGATCAGATCCATCGCCGGTCGGGCAAAACAAAGATAGTCGACAAGGCGACGTTGCCGTTCGCGCTCGCGTTCCAGTATCGAGGGCGCGGATTCGAATGCGTCGAGGCGTTGGATCAATTCGCTGAATCCGCGCGCGAGGGAATGGCGGCGATGCAGGAAGGACGTTGCATCCAGCGCCGGATCAGTCAACGCGACGCAGCCGGCTGCGATCGCCTCAACTTTCGCGGTTCCGAAGGTGCTCCGGCCGCCCCATTTGACATGGTATTTCGCGGCAGACAGCGCCTTAAAGTCGGGGTCGACCATGCTTCGATGCGGAATTCGCTCAGAACCGTCGAGAACGTCGTCACAAACGCGCCTCGCAAACACCGGGCCGAAGTGTTCCAGCGCACGCAGCTCTTCGTCGCGCATTTCGCGTGCCGTGTGGTACTCGACGAACACACCGCGGCGCTCGGCTGTCCATGGCAGCGCGTGGATTCTGTGGAACACGCCGCAGCGTTGGAAGTGGTAAGGAAAGTCGATCACGTGCGGCGCATGCGCCGAGCGTCGCGGCGTGAAGTTCTGGCTCAGGTAGAGATCCTGGCCAATGATCGGCGCAGCCATCGAACGCGCGTAACTGGGCGCTTTCAGCTCGCGCACGTAGTACGCCCAAACGACTTGCGGGAACCGTTTTGTGACGCGCGCAGGTACCGCCACGTCCACGCTGATGACGAGGTCGAATTGCGACCAGTCGACATCGTCCACCGCGCGCGCGAACGCCGACTGTCCGTGGTCCCGGCCGGGCACGTGCTTCTGGAAGGACAAGAACCAATCCGCTGGAGCCCAGTTCAGGGCATCACTTTTTTCACGCCAGATCGAGCACTCGGGTGCGGCGTCAGTCGCCACGATCAGGAATTTCGCGCCAAATTCGGCAAACAAACTGATCGGCCCGGAGCGCAACAGTGTGCTTTGCAACATCGTTGCCACGTTGCATTCCGGCGCGCAGCAGTAGAGATCCTCATTGCAGTCCTGTTTGACAAAGGCAATGCGCGGGCGACTGAGACGCCCGAGAGCTGCAAGCGCCTTTTCGAGCCTTCCGACTTCCAGCCAATCGCGCAGAGTATCGAATGCCATCAATGAGCCGGCAGAAAAACCACGTCGATCTGACCCAGCTGCTCTAATCCCGATTCGCCGGGTTCAATGCGGCGCTCATCAAGGAGCGACTCGCAGCGATAGCCGTGTCCCGCCATGAACCGCAACAACTGCTGGGCATTATCGCCAGCTTGCTGCAAGAACCCAGGTGTCAGTTCCAGCAGCACGATGGGCCGGTCGCGCGCGAGGCAGCGTTGCAAACCACGAAGCGCTTTAAGCTCGAACCCTTCGACATCGATCTTGACCAAGTTCGGCCGAATTCCATGGCCCTCTAAGCAGTCGTCTAACGGTTCGATCAATACCCGTTGGCGCCCCTGGCCGACGGCGGTGTCACGCATCGTCGCCGCGCCAGCATTGTTGCCTGTCAGGAAGGCAATACCACCGTCGCCAACAGCTGCCCCGCTTGCGCAAGCCAATAGGTACACGTTCTCAACCGCGTTCAGCGAAAGGTGCCGCGCCAGTTTTGCGAGACTCTGCCAACAGGGCTCGATGGCAAGCACGCAACCCGAAGCGCCCACCAAGCGCGATGCCAATAAACTGAAGTGCCCGATATTGCTTCCGACATCGACGAAACAATCGCCGGGGCGAAGCAATTTCTCAAGCGCCTTCTCAATATGCGTTTCCCAATGACCGGTGACCAGAAGGTTGCGCTCAATGACATCGACCAACCCAAGCTCCATAAGCGCACCGCCATGTACCTGGGCGCGTTTAAGGAAAGGCCACTGCGCAAAAAATGCCGGCCAGGACTTGAATCGCTCCGCCCACTTTTCCGCAGTGGGCATCGTCCACCTCTTGCGGTACAGATAACCATATACGATCGTCCGAATGACCCAACGGGCAATCGTTTTCACGATGACTTGGCGTCACTGTTCGCGACGGGATTTGCCCTCACGCGGCGCGCGCCAAAGCCCAGGCTTGCCTGAGAAACTCCGCGCCGATCGCGGTACGCGGCCTGGATCTGGCCAACCGCATCAGTAACTGTCTTGCGACAACTGGCGCATTCGCTTCGCGGGCGGCAATCACACTGCGTAGCGCATAACGCGGCACAGCTTCGGCGTAAGTGCGGAGCATCGCCACCGGTGCCCGGTTCGTTGCCGCATATCGCCATGCATCCAGCATCGCATCCAGCATCGGCAAACGGTGCTCAATGCGCGGCACAAAGGTGTTTTCAGCGTGTCGCCAATACACGCTCACTGGCTCGTCCATCGCTCCGGCGCGAAGCGCTGCGAAGGTGGCCAGGCGAAACCACAAATGGCAATCCTCGGCGATCTTCCTGGCGGGGTCGAAAACACCGCATTGTGCGAACACGGAACGCCGTATCACAATCGCGCTGGTGGCCCAGCAATAGCCCGTCAGCAACTCCGCCAGCAGCGCTGGACCGAACAACGGGCGCACGATACCGAACGTCGTTCCGTCGCCCGTGCCACCATCCAGGTCTCTTTCACCCTCCGGCACAATGCGCGCACTTTGGTAGATGCCGTCGATGCGCTGCAATGCCTCATCATCAAGCGCATCGAAGCTGGCAAAGCGGTTCGGCAAATACACGTCGTCGGCGTCGAGAAATGCAATGAACTGGGCCGTAGCCGCCTGGATTCCAATGTTCCTGGCGGCGCTGACACCACGATTCTCGCTGCAGCGAAGCAGTCGACATTGTGCTGGCCAGCGGTCCGCAAAGCGCTGTGCGATTCTTGACGTCTGATCGGAGGATCCGTCGTCGACGATCAGCACCCGCAAGGCATCGCGGCCAAGTGCCAGCACCGACTCGATCGCGCGTTCGAGATAGCGCTCGGCGTTGAACGCCGGAATTACGACGTCAATGCTGCGTGTCACGCTCTGCAACCCGTTGGTACAAACTGAGATAGGCAACGGCAACCTGCCGCTGATCGAAATTCTTCTCGACGTGCGCACGCCCATCGGCCGCGAGCCGACGCCGCAAATCTGCGTCGGTCAATTTCAGCAGAGCTTCTGTCAAGCCACTGGGGCTGGATGGTGGCACGGCGAATCCGCCGACGCCGTCGACAACGACTTCAGGAATTCCGCCGACGGCCAACGCTACCACTGGCGTGCCGCAGGCTTGCGCTTCAGCACCGATTCGACCGAAGGCTTCGACTTCGCTCGTCACCAGACAAACATCCGCCGCCGCGAACAATCGCGCCATGGTCGCCGGGTCGTCTTGGAACGGCAGGCGTTGGCATGGGGCCGCAATTGCCGCCGCAACCCGCTCAGCCGAATGGCCGACGACCAGAACGCGCAACGACGCACAGGACGATGCGAACGCATCGAGTGCGGCGATCGCATGATGGCTGGCAATGCGCTGACGAATGCCTTCGACTGTCTGCCCGGCAATGATGACGACGAAGTCGGATTCGCTGTAACCGAGCACCGACCGCTCGCGGTTACGCTGCGGATCACCCAGCGGCCGAAAGCAATCGACATTGATGCCGTTGTAGATACGCGAGATTGGATGCTGCGAGAGTATTGGGCTGGCTTCGGCCAAGCGCTTCATATGGTCGGAAATGGCTACCACGTGCACGCGCGACCGCCCGATCAAGCGCTTCTTCCGGCGCCAGTTGAACGCGGTTCCATCTCGCCTCACGGCCGGTGGTATCGACAGGTCCGGACATCGGCCGCATCCGATTTGCCAGCGCCGGCACTGAAACGAATAGGCGCAATGTCCGGTGAGCATCCACTCGTCCCGCAGCGTGAGTACGCCCGGTACGCGCGCGGTCATCGCTGGCAGCGCCGCCAGATCGGCGTAACCCTGCGACCCCCACAACGAATGGAAGTGGATGACATCGTATTCACCCAACTGCGCTGCCAGGCCGCGAAAACTTGGGTTGTAAATATCCTGCCAGCCACCCCACCGCTCGAGGCTTCGCGCCAGTCGACGTAGTCCCGGCACACCACGCACGTAGGGGATCTCGACCACGCCCTTTTCGTCAGTGCGCCGCTCGCCGACAAATACCGTTGAGGTATGGCCCAACGCCCGTAGCGCATGGTGCAGCGAAACAACACTGCGCTCCGCGCCACCGCCCAAATCGGAGGCGTGCACGTGGGCAATCCTCATGCTTGCGAACCACTTCCAAACTGACGATGCCATTCGTCGAGCACCAGCAGGCTCCAGAGACGATGACCATGATCTTGTCCAGCGGCATGCTCATTGAGTAACTGATTCACCACATTGGGCTCGAACAACTGATGCACCGGGCCACGAGAATCGCTCAATCGCGACCGCAACTCGCCGCCCATAGCGCTCATCCAGTGACCGACGGGAACCGAGAATCCGCGTTTGTTGGTGTTGAGCCAATCCCATGGGTAGAAGCGGTTCGCGGCAGTCTTCAGCGCGAACTTTGTGCACCAGCCGTTCTCGGTCTTGCGCAGACGTTGCGACGCAGGCATTGACGCGATGGTCTCGACGAGCAAATGATCAAGCAGCGGGACTCGCACCTCTAGCCCGTTGGCCATGCTGGCGATATCGACCTTCGCCAGATTGTTGTTCGGCAAATAGGTCTTGAGATCGACATCCTGGGCGCGCGCCAGGGTATCGAGCCCAACATTCGATGAGAACTGCGTGGCGTTCCACACACGTGTTGCCTCGGTGCGCGTGCGATGCTCCGTGCGCCACAACAGACGCCGCGCCGGATCGCCGAAAAATGGAGAACGCCCGTACCAGGCATCGCTCAATGTAGGGGCGGCTGTGATGGCGCCCACCGCGCGCAGCAGATTACCGATCCGTCGCTTCACCGCAAGCAGTCCGGCGCGTTCCGGATAGGTTTCTACGAGCTTCGGGAAATAGTCGTAACCGGCAAACACTTCGTCGCCGCCGTCGCCAGAAAGCACCATAGGCATTTCGCGCCGCGCTTGCTCGCAGACGCGCCAGGTGCACACCGCTGAGCTGTCGGCGAACGGTTCGCCATAATGTCGTGCGATGGACGGCAATAGCGCCAGGGCGTCGACGCCAACCAGCTGTTCCTGATGACGAGTCTGAGCGACCTCGGCAAAGCGCCGTGCCTCGGCGCGTTCGTCCAACGATGGAACGTCGAAGCCGATCGTGAATGTCGTCAAAGGCGTAGCCAGCGCTTCTGCCGCGTACGCCACGACCGTACTTGAATCAACACCGCCGGACAAAAAAGCGCCGAAAGAGACGTCTGCCACCAGGTGTGAACGCACCGCATCTTTCAATGCAGCATCGGTGGCTTCGGCCCACTCGGCGTCGGATCGGTGCCGGTCTGGTTGCCAGCGCAACGTCCACCAGCGGCGCACCGGCGATATCCGTCCGCTCGCGTCAGCCTCCAGCAGATGACCCGGCTCGAGCTTACGGGTGTTCGCGTAAATCGTCTTTGGCGCAGGAATGTATTGCAGATGCAGATAGGCATCCAGCGCATCAAGATCAACGGTGCGGTCGAAATCCGTCGCAACGGTCAACGCCTGCAGTTCCGACGCAAACAACAGGCGCTGATTGTTGACCGTGTAACACAGCGGCTTGATCCCTAAGCGATCTCGCGCCAGCAGCAGCCGATTCGCACGCTCGTCCCACAGGGCGAAGGCGAACATGCCGCGCAATCGCTCAACGACTGCCGCGCCCCACTGCTCATAGCCATGCACGATCGTTTCGCAGTCGCCGGCAGTCTCAAATCTGTGGCCCAGATCGGTCAGTTGCCGACGCAACTCACGGTAGTTGTAGATCTCGCCATTGACAATGGCGACCACCTTGCGATCTTCGTTGTACAGCGGCTGCTGCCCCGATTTGGGATCGATGATCGCCAAGCGACGGTGACCGAGCGCTATCGGTCCAGACACATGGATTGCACCGCCATCCGGACCGCGGTGCTCGAGTCTGGCGTTCATGGCGGACGCAAGTTCGCGATCGGCCACGCGGCCGCCGAACCAAAGCTGCCCGGAAATGCCACACATCAGGCGTCGATAAACTCCAGAAACGAACGCCGGAAGGTATCGGGAGAAAAAACCTGCTCAAGCGCGATGCGCCCGGCTTCGCACAATCGCGCCCTGAGATTCGCATCGGTTGCCAAATCTTCGATTGCACCGCGCAGCAACGTCGCGTCCAAACGATCAACCGTGTGCGCAATTGGATGATCCGCAACGAACCGCGGCAGCGACGCATGTGGCGGCGCGTGAATCAGCAGCGGTGCGCCAGCCGCCAGATACGTTGTGGTCTTCGATGGAAACGAAAGCGATGCGAAGTTTGTCCAGTCGCTCTCGAAGGGTTGCGGTAAGTAGTTGAAGGTGCAGCGCGACAGCTCTGCCACGGTGTCCGCTACGTCGCGCCAGCCCAGGCAGAGAATTCGCCGTGGCACGCGCGACCAAAGATCGAATCGGCCGCCCATCACGCAGAGTTCGATGTCACGCGCGGCAACTCGCCAATGCATGTCATCGAGCGTCGAAAGCAGCAGGTCGAATGCGCTGCGCGCCGTCACGCTGCCAGCAAAACCAATCCGCACCAGATCGCCACTGCCGGCGTACGAAATCGGCAACGCAGGGGCCAACCCGTGGCGAACGATGACACTATCTCGGCCATAGCGTGCTCGGTATTCGTCGCGCATCGATTCGCCGATCACCGCGATCCGGTGCGCGCGCTTCATCACGGCGTCGAATCCAGCCCGAAGCCGACGCCGGGTACCGGAGCTGGCGCCGAAATAGTTGAGATTGTGCTCAACGTCGTCCCACACCAATGCGACCACTGGAACACCTTCATCCATCAACTCTGCGGCAAGATCGATGATCCAAGGACTGCTGAGTACCAACCAAATGCGATCGAATTGCCCCTGTGCCAGGAGTGATCGTAAAGCGACAAGATTTGCGCTGGTTGCCGCCCTCTGGAGACTCGAAACAATCGGCGTCGCGAGCGCCCGACCCACTCGGCCGAACCTGGCGCCGCCCGACAGGCGATAGCGCCGGCCGAAGTGCTCGACGCGAATCCCGTGACGGACGTCCGTCGCCGCTGTCGCCGAATTGTCGACCACGGCGACCGTCAGTCGATCGCTTGGAAACAAACGAATCAGATCGTCGAGAATGATGGCACCGACGCCGTTCTGGCCCGGCGGCGTGCAGGTCACCAGCAAGGTATTCGGTAGCGTCCGCATTGCCGCGAACTCGGCAGATTCGTCGATGACGTTGGGCAATGCCTCAGGCCGCACGGCGTTCCTCGATCAAAACCCGCACGATGCTGCTCAGGATGTCGTCCAGATTCACTGCGACGCACCATTCGGGATAGTGCGCTTGCAGCTTGCGCAAATCCGAGATGTAGCAAATGTGATCGCCCGAACGTGGCTCATCAATGTAGGTCCAGGACAACTTGCGCTCGGCGATCGCCTCGAGCTTGGCAATGGCTTCGAGCATTGAAATGCTGTTACCGCGACCGCCGCCGATGTTGTACACCTCGCCAACTCGCGGCGCCGCATGGAACGCTTCGATGAATGCGCAAACGTCGCTGGCATCAATGTTGTCGCGCACCTGTTTTCCCAGATATCCAAACACACGATATGGACGCCCCTCAACGACGCAGCGCGCCAGATAGGCCAGAAAACCGTGCAGCTCAGCACCGCTGTGGGCCGAACCGGTCAAACACCCGCCGCGTAAGCAAACAGTCTTCATGCCGAAGTAGCGACCGAACTCCTGGACCATCACATCTGCCGCAAGTTTGCTGGCGCCGAACAGGCTGTGTTTGGACTGGTCGACGCGCATCGTTTCGCCAATGCCGTGCTGGTCTTCGGCGCGTGCGTAGTCCCAGCGCGTCGGCAGCTCGATCAGCGGCAGCTCATTCGGCGCATCGCCGTACACTTTGTTGGTGCTCAGATAACAAAACGTCGCTTCCGGGCACGACCGGCGGGTGGCCTCCAACAGATTCAACGTGCCAACGGCGTTGACATCGAAATCGTCGAACGGTCGCTTTGCCGCGAGATCGTGCGAGGGTTGCGCAGCAGCGTGGACGATCAGATCCGCCGGGTGTTCGTCCAAGAACGCCAGCACGGCGTGGCGATCGCGGATATCGAGATCGAAATGACGGTACGCGGGCCAACGACGACACAACCGCTCCAGATTCCAACGGGTATCGCCATCTGCACCGAAAAAATCTGCGCGCATGTTGTTGTCGATACCGCGAATATCCCAACCAAGCCTGGAGAAATGGTGGACAGCTTCCGAGCCGATCAATCCGGCCGAACCCGTGACCAACAATTTCTTATCGCTCGTCCGCACTCACACGCTCCAGGTTTTCGAATACTGCATCTGCATATAGGACACGACGCCCATCCTTACTGCGGAACTGCTCTATGTTTCCGCGATAAACGAAACCGAGCTCGCTCATCGCACGGAAGATTTCGGCAAACAGCGGTTGTTTTTCGTACAACACGTAGAACGACACTTCCAGCGCCACCACATCGGCGCAGCGCAGCGTTTGCTGGCCACCGTCAATCACCGCTTTCTCATGACCTTGCACATCGATCTTGATCAGCTGTGGGCCCGCGGCAATCTGCTGAGCACGGGCCCAGTCGTCGAGCCGTGCCATCGTGACTTCGACCGCCGTTTGCTCGACCGATTGTGGCCATTCGCTGCGGTGTAAATCGGCCATCGGCAAGAGCGACGAGCTCGGCGAAAACGCGCTCGCGTGCATCACCGTTTTCCCGGCGCGATGGCTCAAGGCCAGCGCGTGCGCGTGCGCATTCCCGAGGCCGTTGAGCGTTTGTTGCAAAACCGCGTGGACCTTAGGCAATGGTTCAAAGGAGTGGATCTGCGCTTGCGGCCATAAACGACGCGCGAGGGTAGCGAACTGGCCCTCATTGGCGCCGATGTCGAGCACGCTGACAAACCGGCGGTGTTGCAACAGCGACCAGGCGTGGAACTCCTGGTCTTTGCGCGCTGCAAGCGCAGCAGCGCGCAAGTTACGCGTCAGGCGGATGTCCAGTCCAAGTGCATTTAACAGCGAGCGTAAGACTTCTCTCATCGTGCGCCCGATTCCATCACGGCGATGCAGTGATCTTTGAGCGTCATCGCCCAAGGTGGCATTTGCGAGTGGCGCATCGTTTGCAGCGCCGGAACCCAATGCAGCAAACGCTGCGGTGCGCGCCAGGCGCCACCACGCAAGCGGCAAAACCAATACGAAACTTGCAGCGATTCGCGCAAACGCACCGCGGCCGAGGCGCTGCGGTGTGCGATCGCGTGGATCTGCGAAACCACCAATCCCTGCTCCTCGGCCACTTGTGCCAGGAACCGCCGCGAAACGGCGCTGATGTGCTGCGGAGTCTGCCAATACCAATGCGCCCCGCGCAGAGCGCGAAACGTCCAACAATCGATGTCGGCGGTGCTTAGCAAGAACAGGCCGCCGGGTTTCAACAGGCGCGCCGCACTGGCAATCGCCAACGCCGGATCTGGCAAATGTTCGAGCACGTCGAACGCGGTCACGGCATCGAATCGACCGAACCATTCGGTGCTCACCGTTTGCAATCGGTCGGCAATGATGTTCGTACCCTTGGCTTGTGCAATCGCGATCGGCGCCGAAGCGCTTTCGATGCCAAAGCGCCGCCAACCCGCCGGAAGGGCCGCCAGAAACTCGCCAGTGTGACAGCCAATATCGAGCACCTGGATCGAGCCGCCGCCCAAGCGCGAACGCATCACGTCGAGCGCGGTCGTCCACGCTGGGTGATCGGCAAAAACATAGGCCATCGCCTCGGACGGTGTCTCCGCATAAAGGGCGGCGAGCGCAGCGTCGTCCGGAATCGGCAGGCGCTGCGTCAGATCGCATCGCATGCAGCGAAGTAAGGTCGCGTCTTGCAACCAGCCAGCGTCGACGCGTTCGAGCTGATCGCTCCCGCAGTGACGACAGGTTACAGCGGCCATCGCAGGCCGACATTTTGCGCAAATAGCATGTTGCCGCCGCCGCTCGATCCCTCGGCGCCAAGCTGTCCTGGCCCGAACTTGCGCGTTAGCGCGTTTCGGCTTCGCGTCAAGGCGATCACTGCATTGGCGTCGGCGCATGCCAATCGTGGCTGGTGGCTATCAAGTAGCGTGCCGACGTGGGAGGCAAACCTGATCCGAACACATCACGCAGGGCGACGTGCAATCTGCAAAGCCCGTCTTCGCGCCAGACATACTCTACGTTCGGAATCGCCAACCCGACGCCCAACAGGTACTCGCCGGCCGCCAGAGGAATCGTATTGAATACGCAACGAATACGATGTCGTCCCGCGTCCGCGGCAAAGGCCAAATCGCGATCGGGCGTTGTCGAGGTCAGTATCAACGGAACACCATCGAGTGTTGCCACTTGCAGCACAACCGAAAAACTGCGGTACGGCTGCGCCGCCGTGTATTCGATCTCAACTGCGAGCGAGTCCCCCGTGGCGGATTGACCGATCGGCCTGTGTTGCGCGTCGAGATAGCGCACTGCTGTGACCTCGGTGCGCGTCGGAACCGCCGCGCGCCAATACGCGTAGCCAGGTTTCACAGCGCCGGATTCGGCCGGATGCGCGGTGGACTCCAGATATGCACCGATGACATCGGCCGGATTGCCTGAAGTCCGGACCTCGCCATGGTCCATCCACACAGCCCGCGAGCAGAGCTTTTGCACGGCCGCCATGTTATGGCTGACGAAAATCACAGTTCGACCTTGCTGCGCGACGTCGCTCATTTTGCCCAGGCAGCGTTTCTGAAACTCAGCATCGCCGACGGCGAGCACCTCGTCGATGATCAACACGTCCGGCTCAAGGTGCGCTGCGACCGCGAACGCGAGCCGCACATACATGCCGGAGGAATACCGTTTGACCGGCGTGTCGATGAACTTCTCGACGCCGGAAAACGCGACGATTTCGTCGAACTTGCGCGCGACCTCGGCCTTGCGCATGCCGAGGATCGTACCGTTCAGAAAGACGTTCTCGCGCCCCGTCAGCTCCGGATGGAAACCGGTTCCGACTTCGAGCAGGCTCGACAATCGACCGTGTACTTGCGCTCGCCCCTTGGTCGGCGGCGTGATGCGCGACAGGATCTTGAGCAATGTCGATTTTCCCGCTCCGTTGCCGCCGACAATCCCCAGAGCCTCGCCTTTCGCAATATCCAGCGAGATATTCGTGAGCGCCCAAAACTCGCTTGGAGCGATACGCGCCTCGGTTCGAGGCCGGAATGGTGCCTTCAGCCATCGGCCGAACTGCGCGCTCAATGTCTGTTCGTGGGTTTCGCCCAAGACGTAGCGTTTGCCTAGATTCTCGATGCGAATCGCCAGATCGCTCATACCACGTCGACCATGGTTTGTTCGACGCGTCGGAAGTAGCGCAGGCCCGTGATAAACAGCAACGCTACGACCGCGTAAGAAATCAACATCGGTTCGAGTTCGGGCAGCGCCCGACCAAACAGTGCCCAGCGGAATCCCTCGACGATACCGACGATCGGATTCAGCGCATACAGCCAGCGCCAGGCCTCCGGCACAATCGACATGGAATAGGCGATCGGCGAGATATACATCCAGATCTGAATGATGAAGGGCGTCACCAGCCCGACATCGCGGTAGCGCACATTCAGCGCCGTCAGCCAGAACCCGATCGCAAGCGCGGTGAACATCGCCATCAGTACGAACAGCGGCAATGTCAGCACCTTCCAGCCTGGATTGATGCCGTACCAGGCGAGCAGTACTGCCGCAAGCACTAAGGTGATCGCAAAATCGACGAGGCTGGAGACGGCTTTGCCGATCGGCAAAATGATGCGTGGGAAATAGACCTTGCTGACCAGATGCGCTGAACCGACCAGACTATCGCCGCTGCCTGTGAGCGCGCGCGAGAAGTACAGCCACGGCATGAGTGCAGCCATCGCGAAAAGCGGATAGGGCACGCCGTCGGACGGCAACTTGGCAAAACCACCGAAGATGACGGTGAAGATCAGCATCATCGTCAGCGGCTGGATCACCGCCCAGGCGATGCCAACCACGCTTTGCTTGTAGCGCACGGTGATGTCGCGCTGGATGAGCATGACCAGGAGATCGCGGTACGCCCACGCTTCGCGTAAGTCGGTCGCCAGGGTGCGCATCCGGCTATCGATTTGTGTCACGTGCCGATGGCCGAAGAACTCGCTCTCGACGCCCAGGTTTTCGGTTGGGTTAGACATCGCTACGTTTTGGGATGGCCATAGAATCCTTTGCTGCTTGCACCGCGTGTTTCGCACTTTGCCGGGAGCCACCACAGCGTCGCGTCATGGCGCGACCGAGAGATAGCGACCAGACACTTTGAATTGCCGGACTGGGATGCAGCTTCGATGGTCGCGCCATTGCGGTTCGTGCGATGGATCACGATGCACGCGCTCTTACAACCTGATGATGACGCTACAGTGCATTCCAATCTTCGATGGCAAGTTGAGTGACGCGCTGGAATTCACCAACGTTATGCGTGACCAGCGTCAGGGACCTGGAACGTGCCTGCCCGGCAATCAGTACGTCATAGGCACCAATCGGTGTGCCGAGGGCAGCCAACTCTGCCCTGATCTCGCCCGCGTGACGCGCATCTTCCTGATCGAAAGGAATCGCTTCCAGGCGCAGGCCATCGACGATGGCGAGATTGCGCTCACGCCGTTGGCTTTTGAACGCGCCGAAGTAGAGTTCGTGCATGACGATGACCGAGAGGCCAACGTCTGCCGGCTGAAGTTGACGTAAGCGCAAAGCTACGAGCCCTCCTGGGTCGTTGAGCAGCGCGATGACTGCGTTGGTATCGAGCAGGTAGCGCATCAAAAGAAGTCTTGACGCTCTTGTGGGGACGGCTGGGCAAGGGCCGCGGTCTTGAAGTCCTGATCCAATTCTCCGGACAACGCATCGAGCCAGTCCCAGTCTCGGGCGATTGGCTCCAACACGATGCTGGCTCCGTGGCGACGAATGCGCACCGAGTCGCTGTCGACGCGAAACTCTTTGGGTAAGCGAATGGCCTGGGAACGGCCTGACCAGAAAACTCGAGCTGTTTCCATCGCGGAGTCCAGTTGATATACACCATAAAGATATATCATCTAGCCAGGGTCGTAAAGCTCGGACAGATGCTGCGGTACATTGATGCACACTGATGTCAAGATCTCGCCGCGCGTACGACGCTCAACGTCGACCGTGATTTGCTCGAAGCCACCAAAGTAACGGACCTTTGTCTCTTGTCTTTGGCGAGGCATCACAGTCGCAAATTGGCGAGATTCGATAGTAGCGATGTGCAATGACTGCCTGACGAAGAAGAATGGTAGCGCTGGGAAGAGCTGAACGACTGACGCCGATCAGTGTTCGCCGGACAGTGCAATAGCGGCGCCTCGCGGCGCCGACGTCTCAGCACCGATAGTAGCCGCGATACCACTCGACAAACAGCGGCACGCCCTGCTCCACTGTCACGCGCGGCTCGTAGCCACGTTCAACAGCCAGATCGGCGCAGTCGGCATGACTGTCCGGAATATCGCCCGGCTGCAAGGGCAGCATCTCACGCCGCGCTTGACGACCCAGGCAACGTTCGATCAGTTCGATGTAACGCGACAGATCGACACAGTCGGTGCTGCCGATATTGAAGATGCGATACGGCGCCGCGCTGGTCGCCGGATCCGGCTGCGAGCCGCTCCATGTCGCGGCGCCTGCAGGTACAGCATCGAGCGTCCGCACCACACCGGCTACGATGTCATCGATATAAGTGAAGCTGCGGCGATGGCGACCACCGTTGAACAGCTTCACCGGTTCCCCGGCCAGGATCGCGCGGGTGAACAAGAACAGCGCCATGTCCGGGCGCCCCCAGGGACCGTACACCGTAAAAAAGCGCAGGCCGGTGCACGGCAAGCCATACAGATTGGCGTAACTGTGCGCCATCATCTCATTGGCTTTTTTTGTGGCCGCGTACAAGGTCAGCGGGTGTTCCGTCGATTGATGCTCGGAGAACGGCATGGCGGTGTTTGCGCCGTAAACCGAGCTGGACGATGCATACACCAGGTGCTCGACGCCGTAGTGGCGACAGCCCTCGATGATGTGCAGAAATCCAACGATATTGGTTTGCACGTACACATGGGGATTTTCTGCGGCGTAGCGAACACCGGCCTGAGCAGCAAGATTGACCACCCGTTGCGGCCGATGCTTGCGAAACTGCTCTTCGACAAATGCGCGATCGCCAAGATCGCCAATGGCTGCCAGAAAATCAGGATGCGCTCGCAGCCGCGCGAGGCGCGCCTGTTTGAGCCGCACATCGTAGTAGTCATTCAAATTGTCAATGCCGACGACCTGATCGCCACGCGCCAACAACGCTTCGCACACGTGATAGCCGATAAATCCAGCCGCGCCGGTGACCAACACCCTCACAATCGACCGTCCGTCACGGCCGCCGGCAGCGCATACTTGACGTCGAAAACGATGCCTCCGGGCTTCAACATAAGGCGAATTCCAGCCTCCCCAAGCGCGACGAATTCGCGGTGCGCCACAGTCAAGAGAACCAGATCGTAAGCGCCCGGTTTCACGTCGCTTAACTCGATGCCGTATTCATGGCGCGCTTCATTGCCATTTGCCCACGGATCGTGAACATCGACGATCGCGTGGTAGCTCTCTAAGGCGTGGACAATTTCGACGACGCGGGTGTTGCGCAAATCACCGCAGTTCTCTTTGAAGGTCAGCCCGAGGATCAGGATTCGCGATCCAACGATGTTGATCCGCCGCTGCGCCATCAGCTTCAGCACCTCACCGGTCACGTGCGCACTCATACCCTCGTTGATGCGCCGGGCTGCAAGGATCAACTCCGGATGAAAGCCAACCTCTTGCGCTTTGTGCACCAGGTAATAGGGGTCGACTCCAATGCAATGGCCGCCGACCAGACCTGGCCAGAACTTCAGGAAATTCCATTTCGTTCCGGCGGCGCGAAGCACAGCTTCGGTGTCTATGCCTAAGCGTGAAAACAGCTGCGCAAACTCATTGACCAGCGCAATATTGACGTCTCGCTGGGTGTTCTCGATGGCCTTCGCCGCCTCGGCGACGCGAATACTGGGCGCCAGGTGCGTACCCGCGGGAACGATTTCGCGGTACAGCGCATCGACGAACTCCGCCGCCTCCGGACTCGATCCGGAAGTGACCTTGACGATGTCCGGCAGGCGCCGCGTGCGGTCACCGGGATTGATACGCTCGGGGCTGTAGCCGACCTCGAAGTCCTTACGAAACTTGAGGCGCGAATGCTTCTCCAATACCGGCACGCAAACCTCTTCGGTTGCGCCCGGGTAGACGGTCGATTCGAAGATCACGACATCGCCGCGCTTGAGCACGGCGGCCACGATTTTCGAGGCGCCGATCAGCGGCGTCAGGTCCGGCCATTTGTGCTGATTGACTGGCGTGGGAACGGCGATGATGTACACCCTTGCTGCGCGCAGTTCTTTTGGGTCGAATGTCAGCGTGAGTTCGGTTGCAGCGCGCAATTCGCTTGCCGTGCACTCGCCGGTGCGATCGATGCAACGTCCCAACTCATCGATCCGGTATGCATCGATGTCGAAGCCGATCGTCTCTCGCCGCGCGCCGAACGCAACCGCCAGCGGCAAGCCGACGTACCCCAGGCCGATGACCGCCACGATTTCCTTCGCAACCTGATTCATCAATTCGTTTCCCGTATCAAACGTCCATCCACCAGCCGCCAGACTTCGTCGGCCATTTGTAACGGCTTTTGCCGATGCGATGCATGTACCACGCACATATCACCCTGTTCGGCGCGCAACGCAGCTAGCAAGCGCGCCTCGCTTTCTGCGTCGAGCGCACTGGTGGCCTCGTCGAGGATCAGCAGCCTGGGCTGCCGATACAACTCGCGTGCCAATGCAACCCGCTGACGTTCGCCGCCCGACAACTCGATTCCGCCCTCGCCGACTTTCGTCGCAATTCCCGCGGGGAGGGCAGCAATGGTGCCAACCAGATCGGCGCGACGACACACGCTCGCAAGGCGCGAGGCATGTTCGGCACCGTTACCGATTTGTCGCAGCGCGATATTGCGCTCCAGTGTATCGCTCTTGATCCACGCTTCCTGCGGCACAAAGCCGACGTGTGCGCGCCACGCATCGAGATCGATCTGATCCAGTTCCATGCCACCCACCAGGACGCTGCCTTGCTGCGGTCGCTGCAAACCCAACACGATGTCGAATAGTGTGGATTTGCCGACGCCGGAATCGCCGCAGAGTCCAATCCAACGGCCAGCGAGCAATCGCCAATTCGCTTCGTTCACCAGCGGCGTCGCACCGGGATGCGCAAAACTCACACCCTTGAGATGCACTTCGAAATGACTCGGCACGCTTGCCGCGTTGCGCGTGAGCACAGGCCGCGCGAATTGGCTCTCAATGGCAGCAAGCGCTGGCTCCTGAGCCAACACACCATGCCAACTCTGTTGTACCCCGAGCAGCGCATTCGCAGCACGGTAGAACAGCAACAGTGCGACCAGTACCGTTGCGAGCGTTGTCTTGCCTGCCGTCAGGAAAATCGCGACCAAGACCATCAACCCAAGCAATACAACGGGTTCGCGCAACGCATGGCCGACAGCCAGCAACTGCGCCAGGCGCGACTCGCCGACGGCTACTTGCTGGACAACATCGCGTCGCTCCTCGCTCATCACATCGGCCGACCCTGTTGCGCGCAGGTAGCGCATGCCACGCAGCCACTCCAGCGCCAATGCCGTCAGGCGTGTTTGCGCTTTCATCAACGCCTCAGCTTGCGCGTGTGTACGGCGATGCAGCCACCGAAAACCGACAAAGACCACAGCCGCGAGTATCAGGGCAGCAAGACCGAAGGCCGGGCTCAACCAGCACGCCACCGTCAAATACATCAACGCATGGATCAGTCCGACCTGCATCGAACAAAAACTCTGGTAGGCGCCAACGGCATAAGGCACTTGCTCGAAGGCAAACTGCCAACGCGCAGCCCCATCGCGCAGATAAGTAGCGAACGGGGCCTGCAGTAACGCCATATGCAGCCGTTCTTGTAGCGTCGCGCCCAGTTGGGCACGCAGCTCACCGAGTCGGGCCATCGCAAAGTAGCTCAAGGCAGCTTTGGCGAACACCAGCGATGAAATCGCGCACAACCAAACCAGCTGCTCCCGGGTCGACGCGTCGAGCGATTCCAGTAGCGGCAAAGCGAGGCCAACGCCGATCGCTTCGGCACTGGCCGCCGCCAGGGACAAGCCCAAAGTCTGATAGTGCTGCGTGCCGACCAATCCAACGAATCGGCGCGACACGTGGAAGAAATCTGGCTCGTTCACCCTGCAATATCGCCGCGCGCGCTGTCGACTTCCGCTCGCAAGCGTTCAATTTCTTTGGCCAATGCGTCGAATGTCTGCTGCTTGCGCTTCAAGAACTCGATTGTTGTGCGCACCTTTGCGCCGGCGCCGGCGGGTGTGAGCACATAAGCGTAGGCAAGCTTGTTTTGGCTATTGCGAAAGTTCTGCACTTTGACCCAGCCTCGTTCGATCAAAGCCCGCAAGCAATAGTGCGTCTTGCCCAGGGACAAACCCAACTCGCTCGCAAGCTCGCGTTGCGACAACCTTGGGTGCTCGGTCAAGAGCCGCAGCAGGCGATATCGTGTTTCGTCGTCGAGCAGAAAGATGGCCCGTTAAATACAAAGCACAGTGCGCACACATCGTGGATACGATTGCAGCACCCGATGGGAAAGGCAGAGCAGCAAACAGGCTGCCGCCCTACGGTGTAGCCCCGCAAGGCTTGAATCTGCAGCGATCCGCACGGCTCGCCGCGAACTAGATTCGTTGGCCGAGGGCCTCGCGCTCTACGATGACGCGACGCTCGTGGCCAAGCATGTTCAGCAACAGCGCAACGCGATCGGTTCCAATCTCGCTTTCAAAGATCGCGTCGAAGCCGCAAAACGGGCCTTCGTTGATGCGCACGGTCGCCCCACGAATCAGATCCGGACTGCGCAACTTCACGAAGCCGTCGTCCTGATCGATACGATCGACGATAGCTTCGATCACGCGTGGCGGAACCACGGCTGGCCAGCCGCCAAAACGCACGATCCCCGAGACGCCGCGGGTACTGCGCACAGGCTCGAGCGATTGCAGACCAGGATCGGATTTCAGAAAAAGGTAACGCGGGAACAAGGACTCGGTGCGAACCACCATGCCAGTGGCAGCCCGAACTCGCCGCCTGACACGCGGAAACAAACACTCGAAACCTTGCCGCATCAGGCAGATTTGCGCCTCGGCCTCACAACGAGGCTTGGTCATCACTGCAAACCAGGACTGCAACGTTGTGCCATGTGTTCACGCGGTGAACAGACCATACGCGATGCCTGTTTGCAGGTGCAAGCGTAGTGTCACCAACGTATCGGCATCAGGTTGTTAAAAGGCGTGAATACCCTCGCGTCGCCAGAATCAAATCTTCTCCAAAGCGACTGCTGCCGGGCGATGTGGGCAATGCCCGCTCGTTAAAGGCACGGACTGCGGTGTTTCCAATCGTCCTGGAAACACCGCGCGAGCTTCATGAGCGATCCTGGCGCTGCGCCAATTGCACGTAATCGCGCGGCTTGTGGCCGACGTAGATCTGACGCGGGCGGCCGATCTTGACGTCGCCTGCGGCGTTTTGCTCCAGCCAGTGTGCAATCCAGCCTGCGGTGCGCGCAATCGCGAACATCACGGTGAACATCTCGACCGGAATCTTCAGTGCCTTGTAAATGATGCCGGAGTAAAAATCGACGTTTGGATAGAGCTTTCGTTCGACGAAGTAATCGTCCTTGAGCGCGACGTCTTCCAGTGCCATCGCAACATCCAGCAACGGGTCGTGGATGCCCAGTTCATTGAGTACTTTGTGGCACATCTCCCGAATGATCTTGGCGCGCGGATCGAAGTTCTTATAGACGCGATGACCAAATCCCATCAGCCGGAAATTATCGTTCTTGTCTTTGGCGCGCGCGACTGCTCGGGCCACATTCGACTTGTCGCCGATTTCGTTCAACATCTTCAGCACGGCCTCGTTAGCACCGCCGTGCGCCGGGCCCCACAATGCAGCGATACCGGCTGCGATGCACGCGATCGGATTGGCGCCTGTGGAACCCACGAGGCGGACCGTCGACGTCGACGCGTTCTGCTCATGATCCGCGTGCAGGATAAACAGCAGGTCGAGTGCCTTCGCGGCCGTTGGGCTGACCTCATAAGGTTCGGCTGGAACGCCGAACATCATGTCGAGGAATCGCGAGCAGTAACTGAGGTTGTTTTTCGGATAGACGTACGGCTGGCCGACCGAATGTTTGTAGCACGCCGCTGCCAATGTCGGCATTTTCGCGATCAGTCGGATCGCGGTGATCATGCGGTGTTGCGGGTCTTCCGGATCTAGCGAATCGTGATAGAAGGCCGCGAGGGAGCCCGCGATTCCGACCATCATCGCCATCGGATGCGCGTTGTAATGGAAGCCATTCATGAACAGCTTCAGCGACTCGTGAATCATCGTGTGATGCGTGACGTGATGCTCGAACTCCCGGTGCTGGTTCGGATTCGGCAACTCGCCATGGATCAAAAGATACGCGACTTCCAGAAAGCTCGAATGCTGCGCAAGTTGATCGATTGGATACCCACGGTACAACAACACGCCCTGGTCGCCATCGATGTAGGTAATGGCGCTCTTCGTACTGCAGGTCGAGACAAAGCCCGGGTCGTACGTAAACAGCCCCAACTCTTTGTTTAACTTGGCGATATCGACTGCTGGATCACCCAGCGCGCCGGATACGATCGGCAGATCAGCCTGTTTGCCGTTGCGCGAATCCACAATGGCGATGGTGTTCGACATCTTGAGTTCTCCGTGACTCCAGCAATTCAGCTTTCGAGTATGGCATGGGCGCGTGGAATTGACAGGTCAGTCCGTTTCCCAAACGCGATGCAAAGGTCAACAACTGAGATCAGCCGCGCATTAGTGGAAACGCCTTGTGTGTGTCAGTCCGCCGGCGGAGCGCTGGGCTTGAACCGATCGTGCAACCACAGATACTGATCTGGCGCGCGGCGGATGATCCGCTCCAGCATCGCGTTGACTCTCGAGGTATCCGCGAACGCATCTTTAGAGGGAAAGTCTTCGAGTGCGGGCAGCAGTTCGATCTCGTAGCCGCGCGCCTCTCGCCGATGTGCAAACCCGACAACGGCAGCGCCCGTCAGGCGCGCAAGATGATGCGTTGCCGTCAGTGTCGGCGCCGGAATGGCAAAAAACGGCGCCGTCACATGGTCGCCCCGGCGGTAAGCCTGGTCTGGGGCGTACCACAACACACCGCCCTGCTTCAGATGGCGGATGGCGCCGCGCAGTTCGTCGCGCCGATACATCGCGCTGGCGTACTTCAAGCGCGATCGACGTACCATCCACTCCATCACCGGATCGCTATGTTCGCGATACATGCCCGCCACCGGCACACGAGTCGTCAGTAATCGCGCGCACAGCTCCAGATGCGAAAAATGCACACCGACGAGTAAAACGCCTCGCCCCTGCGCACGCAATCGATCCAACGTCTCCAACCCCGTAAAGCGCACCGGCAGGGCGGCGATAGCCGGCGCTGGCGCAAACCAGGCCCAGGCGAAGGATGCCAACATGCGACCACTTTCGATCTCATTTGCGGCAATCAACCGAGTCTGCGACACGCGATCGAGCTCTGGAAAACAACGTTCGATATTGCTGGCGATGAGGCGCCGCCTCCGGGGCATCAGGCGCAGCGCCATCCAACCCAGCGCCGCACCGATGGCCAGGACCCAACGATGCGGCAAGCGCGCCAGACACTTGAGCATGAAGAGTGCGAGCCGCGTCGGCCAATACTTTGGCTGCCAATAGCCTAGCTGCTTGTCGCCTGTCGTCATGGTCAAAGGAAGTCATGTTCAGCACCCTATACTGGCAACTTTTTCGGGAGTCGTGGCGCTGAAGCGGCATCTCTATACGCTGGCGATGTACCTGGCGATGCCGGTGATTCTGTATCGCCTGGCATTCCGTGGGTTGCGCAACCGAGGCTACTTCAAACGCTGGCTTGAACGCTTCGGCTGGTTCAATGCCGACATCAGCTCATCGATCTGGGTACACGCGGTGTCGGTGGGCGAGTTTAACGCCGCAATGCCGCTCATCGAAGCACTGTTGGCCACACACCCAAACGACACAATGGTGGTTACAACGATCACGCCCACGGGCTCCGAACGCGTGCGCAAACGCCTTGGCGACCGTGTCTTTCATGTGTATCTGCCCTACGATCTGCCGAGCGCCGTCGGGCGCTTTCTGGCGCGGACAAAGCCGCGCATCGCACTGGTGATGGAAACTGAAATCTGGCCAAACTTGTACTTCGCCTGCCAGCGCGCTGGCATACCAATTTTCATCGCCAACGCGCGTTTGTCCGAACGCAGCCTGCGTGGCTATGGTCCGGCCATATCGTTGATGCGCGATGCCGTGCGCTGTGCGAGTCTCGTCGCCGCACAATCGCACGGCGATGCGGAGCGCTTTCGCCGTCTGGGTGTGTTCGAAGCCAGACTGCAGGTCGTGGGCAATATCAAGTTCGACATGGCAGTGCCGTCCGATCTGAAGGCGCAAGCGGCAAACCTGCGCGAGTCCTGGGGCGCACTGCGGCCGGTCTGGGTTGCCGCCAGCACACATGAGGGCGAAGAAGCGGCGGTTCTGCAAGCGCACGCGCGCGTACTCGGCCGTTTCCCCGATGCGCTGTTGATCCTGGTGCCGCGTCACCCGGAGCGCTTCCGAGGCGCTATCGGACTCTGTCGATCGTTCGGTTTCCGCACCAGCTCGCGCAGCGAGGACACCGTCGCAGGCATCGATTCGCAGTGTTTTGTGGTCGACACAATGGGTGAACTGCTACGATTTTTCGCTTGCAGCGACGCCGCTTTTGTCGGTGGCAGCCTGGACCCGATCGGCGGGCATAACGTGCTCGAGCCGGCAGCTTTACGAAAGCCGGTGCTCACCGGTCCGCACACCTTCAACTTTGCCGAGATCTGTCAAACCATGCTCGACCATCAGGCACTCATTCGAGTGCAGAACGGTGTCCAGCTCGGAACCCAATTGATCCGCGTGCTCGGCGATCCGCAGCTCGCGCGACAACTGGCGGATGCAGCCTTCGACGTCGTCGAACGCGAGCGCGGCGCAGTCCCGCGCACGCTGGCTTTGCTCGCGCCCATATTGGACGGCGCTCGTGGCGGCACTTGAGTACTCGTCCTGGGCTGATGGACCAAAGGCGCTTGCCGAACATGGCATTGCCAGAGTCTTTGATGGAGCTGGATCTTGTCAATTGAGTCAAATTTCTTCGGAGCGGCTTTGGCTGTTGAAGCCCCCTTAAATTAAGGGGGCGATTGAGCGCGCAGCGCTCAATGGGGGTTGTGGCAAGTACGCTGTCGAGCGAAGCCAGCAATGCTCGGCGGTCTGAGGCAAAGCCTCGTTAGAATTCGCGATGTGCCGCTCGACAACGCGCGCTTGATCACTCTCGCGCAGCAACTCGGCCGCGCTTGCACTCGCGGACTCACTCGACACTCAGACTTGTGGGAGGAACCTGGGCTGCAACGCGTCACGCCAATCGATGGGATGCTTCGCGATGCCTATGGGAAGCCGCTCCGGTCGGCAAACTCAGACTTTTTTGCGCCACATACCGATTTGAGTTTTCTCGCCGAACCCTGCCGCTACGTCATGCTGCATTGTTGGCAGCCTGCAACAACCGGGGGCGAGACTTTATTGGTCGATGGTTCGCACGCGATGGAAACAGCTTGCCGAGTTCTGCAAATTGCCTTAGCGCAATATCGATTTGCCTATGCCGCAGGCGAATCGGTAACCGTCGGCACATTCTGGCGATTCAGCGCCGAGGACGTGCGAATCGGATCGCCCTCCGATACGTTTTGGCTGAACTGCATCGGCGAGCACTTGATGTCCCAGGCGTTTCGCATTCGCTTGTCATCGGGTGAGCTGCTGGTCATCGACAACCATCGCTGGCTACACGGCCGCGCGGCTTTCTCCGGATCGCGGCTGCTCAAACGGCTGCGGATCGATTAGCGAAGCTTCGCCAGAATCAGGGCCAGACCATCAGCCAATCATCGAATTCGACATCCGCGATGTAGTACTTGATGGCGGCAGCGCGTCTAAATGCGTGTTTCTCATAGAACCGGACGGCACGCGGCGCGTGCTGATAAACGGACAAGTACAATCCAGCGTCTCGAGCCTGCGCCAGGACTTTAGCCTTTTCGATCAGCAACGTACCCGCACCACTGCCGATGGCTTCCGGACGCAGATAGCAACGCTGCACCTCAAGGGCCTTTCCAGCCTCTGGTGGTGGCGTTGCCGTGAGCCCGATTTGCACATAGCCAATCGCGGCAGCCGCCGTCGCCCAAGCACCAGGGACGAACCAAATTTCGATCTCACCGCCGCGGAGACGCTGGGCCACCTTGCTGGCGTCGTAGTGTTGCTCGACGTGTGTCCGCAGCTTGTCCTCGCTGGCCACATGTCCATAGGCGGCACGAAATGTCTCTTCCATCAATACCGATAAAGCCGGCGCATCTGCCGGCACTGCTTGCAACAAAGTCGTCATTGGCCACGCAGATTCGGGTGATATCGCCACACTACCGCATCTCGTTCAGCTTTCGCTGCGGCGCAACTTGCGAACATGCGCTCACGCCGCGACTATGATCGCGTCTTGATGAGCCTAGGTATCGATGACCCAAAATCTGTCTGCCATCGTGTTCGCCGTTTTCCTGGTCTGCGCCGTACCCGCGTACGCACTGACGTTAAAGGAAGCGATCGAACAAGTCGAAAGGGATACGAAGGGCACGGTACTTTCGGCTGATACCATCCGCACGCGCGGCTCGGTGGTATACCGCATCAAGGTGCTGATGCCCGATGGTCGTGTCCGTGTTTTTCAAATCCCGGCGTAAGGAGTGAGCGATGCGAGTTCTGCTGGTCGAAGACGAAGCCCCGTTGCGCGAGACCCTGGCTGCCCGGCTGCAGCGTGAGGGCTTTGCAGTCGACACTGCCTGCGATGGCGATGAAGCCGTCTACATGGGCAAAGAAGTGCCATTCGACGTCGCTATCGTCGATCTTGGTTTACCAAAACTTCCTGGCCTGGAAGTCGTCAAGAAGTTGCGCGAGTACGGCCGCCGCTACCCCATCTTGATTCTGACGGCGCGTGGCAGCTGGGAAGACAAAGTCGAAGGCCTCAAATGCGGCGCAGACGATTATCTGGTCAAACCTTTTCACATCGAAGAGCTGCTGGCGCGCATGAATGCGCTGGTTCGACGCAGCGCCGGTTGGAGCAAGCCGCTGCTCGAGTGCGGTCCGGTGAAGCTCGATACGACCGCACAGTCCGTGACAGTGAACGATGTGTCGGTTGATCTGACCAGTTACGAATACAAGGTACTCGAATACTTGATTCTGCACGCAGGCGAGCTGGTGTCCAAGAGTGATCTCACGGAGCACATTTACGAGCAGGATTTCGATCGCGACAGCAATGTCATCGAAGTGTTCATCGGCCGATTGCGCAAGAAGCTGGATCCCGATGGTTCGCTGAAGCCCATCGAGACGGTTCGAGGGCGCGGCTATCGCTTCTCGATCCCACGTACTGCATAGCGTATCGAACGTGGCAGCGCGGCATCCTTTCTCGCTTGCCGCGCGCAGCATGTTCGTCGCCAGCCTGGTGCTGGCGGCGTTTATAGGGCTGACCGGATATGCGCTTGAGCGTGCATTCGAAGGCTGGGCGTTTTCGGTGCTTCGCGAACGCATGCAAAGTGTTTTGTACTCATTCCTCGCGCGAACCGACATTTCCGTGCGCGGTGAGGTGTTGATTCCCGAACTGGTACCCGAACCCAGGCTGGATCGACCTGGGTCAGGCTTGTATGCGTCGCTGTATGCAGAGAATTTCCGTTGGGAATCGCCGAGTGCCGCCGAACGTGAGCTGCCCTTTGAAGATGCCCTGAAGCCGGGCGAAATCGTGTTCAAAGGGCCGGTACAAACGAACGTGGGCGGCGTTTACATGTTGAGTATGGGCGTGCTGTTCGAAGCACGCTCCGCGGCCGGCAAAGATGTTCGGGTCACCATCAATGTGGGTGAAAATCAAAGTGGCGTCAGGCGTCAAATCGCCGCGTTTCGCGAGACCATGTGGGTGGTTCTGGGCGGACTGGGTCTGCTGCTCCTGGCATTTCAGGCGCTGTTGCTCATCTGGAGCCTCAAACCATTTCGCGCTGTGGCTCGCGACCTGGCGCGAGTACAAGGCGGCGAGTCCGAAGCGCTCACCGGCGACTATCCGGTGGAACTGGCGACACTCACGAGTGGTTTGAATGACTTCATCAAGAGCGAGCGCGAGCATCTGCGGCGTTATCGCAATACGCTGGGCGATCTCGCGCATAGCCTGAAGACCCCGCTCGCGGTGATGCGCGGCCTGTTCGAGAACGAAGACAACGCAACCACGCTGAAGAATGCGGGTACCGAGCAAGTCACCAAAATGGACGAAATTGTGGCCTACCAGCTCGCGCGCGCTGCAAAGTCTGGCCATCAGACCTATTCGGCACCGCTACCCGTTCAGGCGCACGCCGAAGAGATTGCCCTGACTTTGGAGCGTGTCTACGCCAACAAACAAGCACTGGCAGAATTCGAGATCGACCCCAAAGCCATGTTTCATGGCGACAAAGGCGATCTGATGGAGTTGGTTGGCAACTTGATGGACAACGCCTTCAAGTGGTGCAAATCGCGCGTGCTGCTTACGGCACAACCGATCAGGAACCCAAAAGCTCGGCGCCCGGGATTGTATCTACGCGTCGAAGACGATGGTCCGGGCATTCCAGACGAGCAGATCGACGAAGTCCTCAAGCGCGGCGTGCGCGGCGACGAGCGCGTACAAGGGCATGGCATTGGCTTGTCGATCATCGGCGATATCGTCGCGAGCTACGACGGCGAGATGATTGTCGCCCGCTCGGAGTCGCTGGGCGGCGCATCATTCGAGGTGCGACTACCGCCGCTGATGTAAACCGCCGTCCCGGCCGGCGAAACCTCGGCGCGGTCGCGCGAAACGACATGCTGCGCCAGACAGGGTCCAGCGCAGCATTGCTTTGACGCGCTTACTTCTGACCGTAACGCTTACGGAACTTATCGACACGACCACCCACATCTGCGGCCTTGTGCTTGCCGGTGTAGAACGGGTGCGACTTGCTCGACACGTCGATCTTGATCAGCGGATATTCGTTGCCATCGGTCCACTTGATCGTCTCTTTCGACTTTTTCGTGGAACGCGTAAGAAAAGCGAAGTCCGTGGTCACATCCTGGAACACGACTTCTTTGTACTGCGGATGGATATCGGCCTTCATGAGCCTCTCCTGACGGGTAACGGTAAACCAAAGAGCCGCGCTTTATAGCACGACTCGCGTGGATCGTTCAAAGCAGGCTGCCGCGCATTCGTTCATGAAATTGCTCGCGATCGACCGCGGCAGCGATTGCAACGATCGGGTCGCGCCAGCCAGAGAGACCAACACGATCGACGACCGTTTGCCCACGTGCCGCGCCTTGACCGCACTCGATTCGGATACGGAACCGATCGTACTCGACGTCGTCCGGGCAGAGTGCGACGTATGCCGCGAGCGGGTCGGCCCAGGCCCAGTGGCCCGCCTCGCGATCGCGTACAAAAGCCTCCGTCTTGTGCGTCACGGCGCGCATCCAGCGCGCCAGGGGTGTCGCCATGGCCAGCCAATCGAGTACCGCCGCGACGCCAGGCGCGACCCGCAGCGTCAGCGACCAATCGACCAACTCGATCCCGGACCAGCGCGAAAACACGATCGCCGCAGCCTCCGGATCGAAGCCGATATTGAACTCAGCGCTGGGAACGGCTGTGTTCCCGCAGCCATCGACCGCGCCACCCATCACCACGAAACGTCGGCAACGTTCCGGCAGGGTCGGATCGAGCAACAGCGCCAGGGCGACATTGGTCAAGGGGCCGAGCGCCAACAGGTTCAGGGGTTGTCGATGTGAGGCGGCGATCAATGCCAGAGCGGCGTGCTGCGTCTGCAGCTGGCTTCGTGGCGGCGCCAGCTGAGCATCCCCCAAGCCGTCTCCACCGTGCACAAAAGCTGCATCTGGCAGACCACCAATCATTGGCACTGCCGCGCCAGCAAAAACCGCCGGCGGATCGCTGAACCAGTCGGCCACCAATCGCGCGTTGCGGCCAGTCAACGGCAGACCCACGTTGCCGCCGACCACGGATATCCCCGCAATCGGAACGGCGGCGGCGCGAAGCATCAGAATGGCCCATGCGTCGTCTACGCCGGGATCGGTATCCACCCACCAGGCCTCACCAGACATTGGAGCATTCTCGCAACACTTCGATGACTCCAGGGTGGGCTCAGGTCTCGCGCTCAGCGCTGTCCAAGCAACCCCAGCATAAACGCGTAATCCTCTGCCGTCTCTTCCAGACGGTTAAAGCGTCCGGATCGACCACCGTGACCTGCTTCCATATTGACCTTGAACATCAATGGATTGTCGTCCGTCTTTAATTCACGCAACCGCGCCACCCACTTGGCGGGCTCAAAGTACTGAACCTGACTGTCATGCAAACCCGTTGTGACCAGCATCGCCGGATAGGCCTGCGCTTTGACCTGATCGTACGGCGAATACGACAGCATGTAATCGTGGTAGACCTTGTCCGTGGGATTGCCCCACTCGTCGAACTCACCTGTGGTCAGCGGTAGTGACGTGTCCAGCATCGTCGAGATCACATCGACAAAAGGTACGTGCGCCACGATCCCACGGTAGCGATCGGGCGCCTGATTGATCACAGCGCCCATCAACAACCCGCCGGCACTACCACCCATGGCGAACACCTTGTCTTTGGCTGCGTATCGCTCCGCCACCAGAAAGTCGGTGACATCGACAAAGTCGTTAAACGTGTTTTTCTTCTTCAGCAGTTTGCCGTCTTCGTACCATTGCCGGCCCATCTCCTGGCCACCGCGGATCGCCGCAATCGCATACACAAAACCACGATCCAACAAGCTCAACACCGAGGAGCGGAACGACGGATCCTGACTCAAGCCGTATGAGCCATAAGCGTACTGCAACAGCGGTGCGCTGCCATCGCGGAGCGTGTTTTTGTGATACACCAGCCAAACCGGCACTTTGGCGCCATCGCGCGCGGCGGCGAACAGGTACTCGGTGACATAGTTGGCCGGGTCAAAATCGCCAAGCACCGGTTCGCGCTTGAGCAACGTGCGCTCACCGCTCTTGAAGTCCAGTTCGTAAATGGTCGGCGGGGTGGTCAGTGACGTATAGCTATAGCGCAGTTTGCCGCTATCCAAATGCGCCGTGTCGATTGGGCTCATGACGTAGGCCGGCTCATCAGCCGACAGCATTTCACCCGCGCCGCCTGAGAACGGCACGATACGGATTTTGCGCAAGCCACCGGAACGCTCATTCACGGCGATACGATCGGCGAAGATCTCCACGCCTTGAACCAGAGCATCCTCACGATGCGGAAGCAACGGCTGGAATGCTGCCGGATCGCCCGGCACCACGGGCGGAGCGGTCAGCACTTCGAAGTTCTTGCCGCCCCGATTGCTGCGAATGACAAAACGCTCGCCAGCATCATCGACCTGATATTCGTGCCCGCGCTCGCGCGGCAAATAAACTTGAAAATTTGCGCGCGGATCGGACGCCAGACCCAAACGCATTTCAGTGGTCAATGTGGAGCCCGAGTAGATGGCCAGGTAGCGATCGTTCTTGGTGCGGAAGATGGTCGTGTAAAAGGTGTTGTCTTTTTCTTCGTACACCGTTTCCGCGCCGCTGTATGGCGTTCCCAGCGTGTGCCTTTTGATGCGGAACGGCAAGAGTGTGGTCTTGTCTTTTTCGACCAGGTACACCACGTTCGGATCGTCGGCGAATACGATCGATGCTTCAACGTCTTCGACCACATCCGGCAGCCATTCGCCGCTGGCCAGGTTCTTGAAACGCACCGTATATTCACGACGCCCGACCGTATCTTCCGCCACTGCCATCAGCTGGCCATCTTCACTGAAGACGACGTTGGCAGTTTGGTAAAAACTGTGGCCCTCGGCGCGCTGATTGCCATCCAACGTGATCTCTTCCGAGGCATCCATGCTGCCTTTGCGGCGCGCAAAAATCGGGTACTGCTGACCGGTCTGAAATCGCGTGTAGTACCAATAACCATCCTGGAACTCGGGTACCGACGAATCGTCTTCTTTGATGCGTGCACGCATCTCCTCAAACAGTTTGTCCTTCAGTGGCAACAAAGGCGCAAACCGCGCCTCAAAATAGGCGTTCTCGGCGCGCAAATGATCGAGCACCTCAGGTTTGCTGCGCGTATCGTCGCGCAACCAGTGGTAAGGATCGATCCGTTCACCGGCTGCCGCTTTGACGACATGGTCGACGCGTTTCGCCACCGGTGGCTGAATCTCCGGCGCTGGCAGAACAGCTGCGGTGCTGGGTGGCAGCGCAGCCGCAACTTGTACCATCGGCGCTACTTCAGGCGCAGTCTGCGGCGGCGGCGCCTGTTCGCACCCGGCCAACAGTACAAGCATCACAGCGTAAGAGAGTTGATTTCGCATGAGGCGCATTCGATCGTAGAGTAAGCGACGGAGCATAGCGTCATGCGCGTTCAAGCATCACAGCATAAGAGAGTTGATTTCGCATGAGGCGCATTCGATCGTAGAGTAAGCGACGGAGCATAGCGTCATGCGCGTTCCTGAGACTGTGTCATCAGTACCTATAGAAGTGACGTCAGATATGTTTCGGTCGACCGGCCCAATGTAAGAGCAAGAAGCAACGACTTTCGTCGATCTCTGAAGAGGAGATTCCGGATAACCCTGCCCCGAAGGCGTTTCGGCGCGACGATCAATGCCTCGAAACCCGAGTCGCTGCGACCAGACTCAAGGCCGCGATCGCCGTGCCAATGAGTGTCAGGATCGCTGTGGCAGGCACCCCGAGTGTCGTCCAGGCCAGACCAAGCGCAATACCGCCGGGCAGTGCGGCGAGCGCGATGGCGCCGTGGTAAGCGCCCAGCGCCGTTGCGCGCTGCTCGCGTGCGACGCGGTCGGTGATCCAGGCGCGCTGGGTCGCATCAATGCAGGCTTCGGCAATGCCATACAACATGAACACCACAAATAGCGCGCCGCCGCTGGCGAAGGCCAGACCCGTCATCGACGCGGCGAAAAGGGCGTAGCCGGTGAGCAGCACAAAGCGACGCCCGACTTTGTCCGACCAGCGTCCTGCGATCGGGCTCAACAATGTGTAGATCAGTTGGTACAACGCGTATCCAAGCAACAAGCGTTGATCGGACAGGCCGCTGTCGCCACCGGCAAGAATCAGGAACGCGAAACTAAGATGGCCGAAAGCAAATACGCCGCAGGCCATGACCATACGCCGGACTTCGACGGGCAACGGCGCAGCTGGCGTCGGCGCAGCGCTTCTTACCGAAGGCGCGGACTCGCGGAGACCGAAGGTCAGCAACACCGCCAGAACGGCCGGGATTAGAGCCAGAGCGAAGATATCTCGATAACTGAGTGTTCCGATTAATGCCAGCGCCGCGAGTGCCCCCAAACATCCACCGGCGCCATCCATCGCGCGTTGCCAGCCGAAGGCGGCGCCTCGATGCTCGGCGGGCACCTCATCGGCGATCAATGCGTCGCGAGGCGCGGAGCGAATGCCTTTGCCAATGCGTTCGATGACTCGAGCGCCCAGCACCAGCAGCCAGGACACTGCAGGCAAGAACAGCAGTTTCGACAAACTCGAAAGGGCATACCCGAGCACGACCATCGGTTTGCGGCGAGCAATCCGATCGGACCAGCGACCCGAATACAGCTTCAATGCCGCCGCCACTGTTTCGGCAGCCCCTTCGATCAATCCGACGAGCAGCGGCGTCGCACCCAACACCCGCGTCAAGTGCAGCGGCAGCAGCGGAAATATCATGTTGCTCGAAAAATCGGTCAGAAAACTGATCCAGCCTGAGTACTTAAGATTTCGCGAGCGCGCCATGTAACATTCCGGTTAATCGAGTGGTCCATTGTGGCGTTCGCTCGGGTGGCGCTATGCCTGTTTAGCCGGGCCACCCGACAACACCTGAGTTTCTTTGACAAGAAGGGTAGCTATGCCTGACAAGAATGCACCGATGCAAGCCCGAAAACTTGCCCCATGGCTTCTGCTTTGCCTGACCAGTTGTGCGGCCGGCGAGCCGACTGTTGAGCTACGCGGGCAGACATTTACCGTCGAGATTGCCGACGACCCCAAAGAACAAGCGCGCGGATTGATGTTTCGCGACCATATGCCCCAAGACCGGGGCATGCTGTTTTTGTTCGACCGGGAAGAACCGCAGGCATTTTGGATGATGAATACCAAGATCCCGCTCGACATCCTGTACTTCGACAAGAACTGGACACTGGTTGGCTGGAGTTTGAACACACCCACCTGCACACAGTCCTCCCAGTTCACCCAATGCCCTTCCTATCCCAGCGGCAAACCGTCGCAGTACGTGCTCGAGTTGAATGGCGGCGTTGCTGAGCGGATTGGCGTGCAGCTTGGCGACAAACTCACTGTCAACGATCTGCCATGAACGAAGACGAACTCAAACGCCTGCGCTGGCGGTGTCGCCGCGGGATGCGTGAACTCGATGTGCTGTTATCGACCTTTCTTGATCGCGAGTGGCCAGGCATGAATGCTGACGCGCGCACGGAGTTTACCGCGCTGCTCGGCGTGGAAGACGATGCGCTGTGGCGATGGTTCATGGGCCATGAGGCGCCTGCCATGGAGTTCAAGGCCCTTGTCGAACGCATTGGCAGCACCCTTCGAAATTGACCTGTCTGCAGGGCGCCACGAACGCCGCTGGGCGATGGCTGCCGTCGTCTTCGCACTGATCGGCATCGCCGCCTCGGACCTTTGGTTCGGTTACCAATTTGTTCTGGTGGCGGCCGTCGCTGTAATTTGTCGACAGTATCAACGCAGTGCCCAGCGCCGCGCTGGGCTGACCGCCGTGTTTTACGCCGATGGCTTGTTGGCGGTACGTCAGGGCAACAACCCTCCATTGCCAGCGACACTGGAGCAAGCGAGTCGATTGCTCGGCGTCCCAACCTTGACTTTGTCGCGGAACGACGACCGCTGGTCGGCGCCACTGTATCGAGATCGGCTGAACGCAGAGCAAGATCATCGACTGCGACTGTGGCTTGCGGGGAATCCGGCGACGTAGCATGGCGAAACGTCGGACAGCAATGTCGTCGGTCCACGTGACCGGCTCGCAAAAGGAGTTTTGGTTGAAATCGTCAGCCTACGAAGGCGTGCACCACTAAATGCGCCTCTTTCATCCCCTGTCTGCCGCCATTGGCTTGCGCTACACCGGCGCCAAACGGCGCAACCACTTCATCTCATTTATTTCCTTAGTATCGATGCTGGGCATCGCGCTTGGCGTGGCGGCGCTGATCATCGTCATCTCTGTGATGAACGGTTTCGAACGTGAGCTGCGCGCGCGCATTCTGGGCATGGTGTCGCACGCCACGATCACCCAACCAGGTGCGAGCCTGGACAACTGGCAACGGGTTGCCGATGCTGCCCTGCAGAACCCAGAGGTGATCGGCGCCGCACCGTATATCGAGCGCGAGGGCATGCTGCAATCGCGGCGCATCTCTGGCGTGATGATTCGCGGCGTCGTGCCGCAACTCGAAGGCGGCGTGTCGGAAGTCACCGAAAAAATGCAGCACGGCTCCTTCGATAGTCTGGTCAGCGGCGAGTACCGCATCGTGCTCGGCAGCGAGCTGGCCTATTTGTTGGGCGTGCGCGTCGGCGACTATGTCACCTTGATGGCGCCGCAGATGCGCGCAACGCCAGTGGGCGTCATTCCACAGATGCGGCGTTTCGAAGTCAGCGGCATTTTCGAGGTCGGCATGTTCGAATACGACCGCGGGTTCGCCTTTGTGCACATCGAAGATGCCGCCAGGTTGTTTCGCGAGGGCAATGGCGTCAGCGGCGTGCGACTGAAACTGACCGACATGTTCAAGGCATGGCGCGTGGCAACCGATGTCGGCACGATGCTCGGCGAGGAGTATCGCGTCAGCGACTGGACGCAGCAGAACGTCAACTTCTTTCGTGCGGTGAAAACCGAGAAGTTCGTGATGTTCATCATCTTGTCGCTGATCGTCGCCGTAGCCGCGTTTAATCTGGTATCGACTCTGGTGATGGTCGTGACCGACAAACAGGCAGATATCGCCATCTTGCGCACGCTCGGAGCCAGTCCGCGTCTGGTCATGGGGATCTTCATCATTCAGGGCTTGACTGCCGGTGTGATCGGCACGTTGATGGGGTTGGCTGGCGGCGTGGCGATTGCGGAGAACATCCACATCATCGTTCCCTTCCTGGAACGCACCTTCGGATTCGAAGCGATGCCCGGCGATATCTACTACATCAACCAGCTACCGAGCGAATTGAGATACCCCGATGTGGCCAGAATCGGTGTGTTATCGATCGTGTTTTCGGCGCTGGCCACGCTGTACCCGTCATGGCGAGCGGCGCGCACACAACCGGCGCAGGCGCTGCGCTATGAATGACATCGTTCTCCAGGCCACCGGTATCAGCAAGGTATTCGTCGACGGCAGTTTGCGGGTGGAGGTTCTGCGCGATGTCGATATCGCGGTCCGTGGTGGAGAGAGTGTGGCGATCATTGGTTCCTCTGGCGCCGGCAAGAGCACCTTGCTGCATATCCTGGGTGGGCTCGATCTGCCCACCGCCGGAGAGGTACAGGTTCTCGGCAAAACGATGAGCCAGTTGAGTGACGCCGAGCGTGGTCGATTGCGCAACCGGGCACTTGGTTTTGTCTACCAGTTCCACCATCTGTTGCCGGAGTTCACTGCGCAAGAGAATGTCGCAATGCCGCTGCTGATTGCGGGGCAGAAGCCGGCTGATGCGATGGCGCGCGCCGCCGACCTGCTCGATCGCGTGGGCTTGAGACCACGGCTGGAGCACAAGCCGGGTGAACTATCGGGTGGGGAACGTCAGCGCGCCGCCGTGGCGCGGGCGCTGATCACCAAACCGGCATGCGTGCTGGGCGATGAGCCCACGGGCAATCTCGATGAGCGCACCGCCGGTGCAGTCTACGAACTAATGCTGTCCTTGAACCGCGAAATTGGCACGAGCCTCGTGATCGTGACGCACGACAAGCGCCTCGCAGCACGCATGGATCGGGTGCTGGAGATGAAGGGCGGGAAAATTGCGGCGCCTGAGGTCGGCATCTAAACCTGCCGGTAGCGCTATTCCTGCACGCTATGTGCAGCATCCGCTTCATCAGATCTTCAGCGATGCCAGCCACTACCGCGTAGACTCCGCGCCCTCGAACGACGGACCAGGTCATCATGGGGATCAAATGCGGCATTGTCGGCTTGCCAAACGTGGGCAAATCGACACTTTTTAATGCGTTGACCAAAGCCGGCATTGCTGCCGCCAATTATCCGTTCTGCACGATCGATCCGAATATTGGCGCGGTGCCAGTGCCGGATCCACGGCTGGATGCCTTGGCATCGATCGCCAAACCGCTGAAGATCATCCCGACGACGATCGAATTTGTCGATATCGCCGGGTTGGTGAAAGGTGCCGCGCAAGGCGAGGGTTTGGGCAACCAGTTCCTGGCGCACATTCGCGAGGTGGATGCGATTGCGCATGTGGTGCGCTGTTTCGAGCACAGCGACATCATCCACGTCGCCGGCAAAGTCGACCCAATGTCGGATATCGACACGATCGACACGGAACTGGCTCTGGCCGATCTCGATAGCGTCGAGAAAGCGTTGAATCGCGCTGAGCGCGCCGCAAAGGCCAACGACAAGGACGCCATCGCACGCAAACCGGTGCTGACGAAAGTTCGCGACGCCTTGAACCAGGGCAAGCCTGCGCGAAGCGTCGAACTCGCGCCGGAAGAGAAGGCAATGCTGCGCGAGTTGTTTCTGCTGACGATGAAACCAGTGATGTACGTCGCCAATGTGCGCGAGGACGGTTTCACTCACAATTCCCATCTCGATGCCGTTCGAGCACGGGCCGCGACCGAGAGCGCCGAAGTGGTGCCCGTTTCGGCGGCCATCGAAGAAGAGTTGAGTCAGCTGGATGAGGCCGATCGCGGCGCCTTCCTGGCAGACATGGGCCTGGACGAACCCGGACTCAACCGAGTCATACGGGCGGGGTACAAACTGCTGGGGCTTCGGACTTACTTTACCGCTGGCGAAAAAGAAGTGCGCGCCTGGACCATCAAAGCCGGATTCACCGCACCGCAATCGGCAGGTGTGATCCATACCGACTTTGAAAAAGGCTTTATTCGCGCCGAGACCATCGGTTATGACGACTACATCCGGCTCAGAGGCGAAGCGGGCGCAAAAGAAGCCGGCAAACTGCGTTTGGAAGGCAAGGAATACATCGTGCAAGAGGGCGATGTACTGCACTTTCGATTCAATGTGTAGCGAGGCTTCGCCTCAGACTGCCGAGCATTGTTGGCTTCGCCAGACACCGTACTTGCCACAACCCCCATTGAGCGCTGCATACGCGGCGCGCGTTCGCCTGACGCTACAAATCCAACTCCAGGCGCACCAGGGAATCGACGAAGCGCTCCTGGAACCCGAGCTTGGCAGCAAGCCGGCGCATGGGCTCATTTTCCGGCAGCGTGTCGCCGACCATGCGGCGGATCCCGCGCTCACGGACGATATCGATCAATTGACGTAGCAGCCGGGTACCGAGCCCGGCACCACTCAGTTGTTTAGGAATCACGATCGCAAATTCGGCTTCGCGGCGCTGCGGATCGAGACTGGCGCGAACCACGCTCATCAATCGCGCTTGACCCGGCGGCTCGAGATCCGTGACCACCAGCGCGATTTCGCGATCATCATCGAGTTGCGTCAAGCGCGCCGCTAAATCGTGCGTCAGCCCCTTCAGTGGATAAAGAAAGCGCAGCCTGATCTCCTCTGGACTGAGCCGCGTGAAACCTTCTTGCAGCGCCGGCTCATCTTCCGCGCGGATCGCACGTAACAGTCCGACCTCGCCGGTAGGCAGAACCACTTCCTGCAACAGCTGCCACGGATACGGTGCGAAGGCGAAGGCGGTACGCTTCGCGGCGAGATCACAACGCACGTCGATGCGCGCGACCAGCCGCCCCAGGGTGTCCGCGCGCAAGTTGCTGATACGGATGTTGCGCAACATGGGCAGCGCGCTCATCCAGTCGGCCATCACCAACACATCCGCCGCCCACTGGCCAGCGAAGGCCGGCGGAACCTCAAGTGTCAGATTTGCAGCGCGGGCGCGATCCAACGGAAAAAACTCGATCCTCTCGCCAGCCCGTGCGTGCAGACCGAACGGATGCGCCTCAAGCGTGAGCGCGACCGCGCCCGGAACTTCGTCGAAGTCGATCGACAACTTCATCAGTGCAATGAGTGCCCGAATTTGTTCCGTCGGCCAATCGCCATCGCGTGCGATGTCCTGGAACGCGGCCAGACGCACGTCTGGCCAACGTTGCAGTGGCGGCGGCGTCTTCAGCAGCCCAGCTTTCTGGGCATAGTGTCGACGGTTCAATGCGTAAGCGCGCACCGCAGATTCCGGCGTTGGAAACGCTGCGATGCCATGCTCTGCAAGCATACGACGCGCACGTTGCTGCTCGGCGCCGGCAAACGCCGCCAATGCCAATGCATCATGGTGATCGACGCTGTCGAGCGCAGCCGCGATTTCTTCGCCTTGCGCAAAACGTGTTGGATGATGCAGCAGCAGGACCACATCGACAGCTGGATCCACCGCCAACAGCTTCAGTGCCGAGTTGTAACGCTCAGGCCCCGCATCGCGCTTTAAGTCGAGGGGATTGGCGATGTCGGAACGCGGCGGCAACAATTGGCGCAGCGCTTTGACGGTGGTGGGCGTTAAAACCGCCAGTTCGCTGTCGCTCGCGATAACGGCATCGGCCGCCAGTTCGCCCAACGCCGGGCCATTCGCGACGATCGCAAAGCGCTTGCCGGCATGTGGCCAGGCCGGCAAATCGACGTTCGTCGCGGCACACAATTCCTCCAAATCGTCGACCTGAAGCAGACCTGCGCGCAGGAATGCCGCGCGGTGCAGGGCATTGCTCAGCACAGCGTCAGCGTCGCCATGGCGTTGCGAGCGCAGCACGACGACGGGCTTCTTGAAAGCTAACGCACGCGCAGCCGAGAGCGTTTCCCGCGGATTCGGCAAGTCGCCCAAATGCACCAATACGGCGCGTGTCTTCGGATCGCGTGCAAACGCATCAAGACAATCGGCCAACGACACGTCGATCGCATCGCCAAGCGACAACAACGCCGACATGCCGACGCCCCGCGTTTGCGCCCAATCGGCGATGACGCTGGCGATCGCGCCCGAAGCTGCGACAAAGCCGATACCCCCCGGCGGCGGCATCACCGGACACAGGCTCAGATTCAATTGTTCGCGCGCCAACATGACGCCCTGGCTGGCCGGACCGATCACACACATCCCGGACCTGGCCAGGCGTTTCTTGAGCCGCGTCAACACGTGCGCTGTTGAGGCCCAGGGCCACCCACGTTCGCTGGCGATATCGACAATCACCGCCGCGGCGCATCGTCGTTCCGTCAGGGCATCGATCACTTGCGGCACGGTCACCCATGGCGTCATCACGATCGCCAGATCGACGTCACCCGGCAGGTATCCAGCATCGTTGAGCGTGGGGCGGTCAAACACCGTCGCGCGATGTCGATTGACCAGGTGTACGTCGCCAGCAAACGGACTACTCAGCACCTGCTGCACGATCGTGGTGCCCAGCGAGTCCGGTTGATCGCTGGCACCAATCAATGCCAACGAGCGCGGGCGTAGCAGGCGATCGAGCGGCAGAGCGGGGGCGTCGGACACGGCAGCTACTCACCGGGGGGTGATGCCGACAATATCAGCCCAACTGTGATGACGGTTCGGGTGGTTGCAGATTCATTGAACCGTCATGAGCTACCACCGATTCGCACCGCGTGGTTCGCGACGGGCGCGTTGATTGCGGAGACGAAGCGTCTCGGCCAGCGAGCGCAGGTACTCACTCACCGTCGCTGGACTGCGCGCCAGCGACAAGTCGTTTTCGATCAACCGCAGCTCTCTTTTTGCCTCGCGCAAACCGATCTCGAAATCCGCTTCAAAATCCGTCGCCCTGTTCATCCAGCGTCCCTTTGCGCCCGCCAGACTGCGCAATACGACGAGAAGTTCATTGACCTCATCGGTCAATGCCTCGACCTGTTCCTTAAGCAGTCGAACAAAGATTTTCAGCCGCTCTTCCGATGCATTCATCGCCTCCTCGGCGGCGAAACCTTCCGCCTGACGCTGCAGCGCCAACAGCGCCAGCAAGTCGTTGGCCTCGTATGCGCTGTTGATCCGTTGCATCAGTTCCGTGCGTTGGGCCTTACGCTCCGCATCGACCTCACGGTCCGGGTGGACTGCGCTCGCCAGCTTGCGATAGATCTCGCGCACGCTCTGACTGGCTTCTCTCTCTTCCCGTTCGCGTTGTGCTTGTTTCTCCAGTTGGCGTTTACTGGGCTTGCGTTGCGGTTTGCTCGGCGCGGCACCCCCATCTGCTTCCATGCCGCTCAGGAAGTCCCCGAACCCATCGCCTTTACGAACGTCGACAACTTCATCGCCAAACATATTGCGCATCAGCTCGTCTTCGAACGCCTGCAGAAAATCGCTGCGGTCGCTGTGCATCTGTTGCCACGGCAGATCGCTATGCCGATCGTAGACCGCACGAGTCGGCTCGTCTTCCCGGTCTTCACTCAACAACGCATCGCACAGTTGAAGCAACCACGAAACGACGTTTCGGCGCTGATTGCGTCCCAGCTTAACGCCTTCTTGAAACGCCGCGTCGATGGCCTGGACCAAAGCCCGTCGCGCAAGGGTAAAGCGTTCGTGGATCGGCAGCAGCTCTCCTGCCGCCCGACTTTGCAGCCGCTGCAAAACGTCCTTCAGTTCAATCAGATACGCCTTCTGCCCCTCGACCTGACGAGACAGTTTTTGGAATTTGCGTTGCGTCGGACTTAATTGCGGCAGGGCGTTATTGGCGACCATCGCTGTCTGTTCGCCGGAAAACGCTGGAATCGGTTCGGACATGAAAATTATCTTGCAAAAAAGGAATTGGGCCGCGAGTTCGACCACCCGCAAATACTGGTTGCCGATGGTGACAACCTGACCTACATCGAAATCAGCCCGAAGCGCAACAAAATCAGGGTAATCGCCGGATCATTGTCGATGCCGAGCTTGGCGTAGATGCGCGCCTTATAAGTGTGTACGGTTTTTTCGCTGAGGGCCAGACGCCGGGCGATATCGCTGGAACGCTCGCCGCGCCCGACCATCAAAGCCACTTCCAGCTCGCGCGCTGACAGCTCGTCCAGCGGGCACGTTTCGCCTTGAGCGTTGGCAATGGCCAAACGCTGCGCGATCGCTCGGTCCACGTAGCGCCCACCGCGGGCGATCTTGCGCACGGCATCGACCAATTCTTCGGCCGGGCAGCCTTTCGTCAGATAAGCTGCTGCGCCGTTTTCGAGCAGCAGCTTGGGCAATGGCCCATCAGCGTGCATCGTCACAATGGCAACACGCGTTGCACTCTTGGAGAGCATTAGTCGTTGCGTGACGTCGATGCCGCTCATTCCCGGCATCGAGACATCGAGCAACATAACGTCCGGCTTCAACTCGCGCACGAGCGCAAGCGCATCTTCGCCACACTCACCTTCGCCAACGATTTCCAGATCGGACTGTGCTGACAGGATCGCTCGAAAGCCCGCGCGCATCAGCGCATGGTCATCGACAATGGCAATACGGATCCGCGGATTCACTGGCGCCTCCCCAAGGTCGCGTCATCTCAATGCGACTAAACTAAACGCCCAGGCGCGTCGCGTCACGGAAAAAATAGGCTTGCCTCAAAACCGACGTCCGTCCGTTAAGCACGCTCCAAAGTCTCGCCTGCGCAGACCACCACATCGGCGCGGCGCAGTGCGAACAAGCCGACTGTCACGATACCGGGGATCTGGTTCAAATCGCGCTCCGTTTCCTCAGGATGCACAATGCGCAACCCGTGCACATCGAGGATGACGTTACCATTGTCCGTCACAACATTCGGTCGCCAAACCGGATGGCCGCCGCGGGCAACCAACTGGCGCGCAACATAGCTACGGGCCATTGGGACAACCTCAATCGGCAGCGGGAAATTTCCAAGCACATCAACCCGTTTGCTGTGATCGATCAAACAGACGAATTTCTTCGACGCAGCGGCAATGATCTTCTCTCGCGTGAGTGCGGCGCCACCGCCTTTGATCAGGCGAAAGTGCGGATCGCATTCGTCGGCGCCATCCACATACAGCGGCAAATCGCCGGTGTTGTTCAGTTCGAGCACGCGAATGCCATGTTGTTTAAGCAGCGCCGCGCTGGCTTCGGAACTCGCAACGGCACCGTCGATGTCATGTTTGCGGGTGCCAAGCAAAGGGATGAACTCGTTGACCGTGGAGCCGGTGCCCACGCCGACCACGCTACCGTGCTCGACGAACTTCATTGCGGCCTGAGCCGACAACTTCTTTTGTTGAGTCGCATCCATGCTTTTCTCCAGCATTGTGGGATTTTTGACGAAACACTGACTTATGCTTCCAGGCTCTGCGAAGAATAGCGATTGGCCATGACCCAAACCGCCTCACCTACAACGACTTTGACGCGCCTGCTGAATGCTGTCGAACGGATCGGAAACAAACTACCCGATCCGGCGCTGCTCTTCGTCTCCCTGATGTTAATCGTGTTCGTTGCCAGCTGGCTGTTTTCGAGCATGAGCTTCGACGTCATCGATCCACGCAGCAAAGCGCCGCTGCAAGTGGTCAACCTGCTGTCGGGCGCTTCGCTGACAGCTTTCTTGTCGAATATGGTGAACGTCTTCGTCACCTTCCCGCCGCTTGGTGTGGTACTGGTGTCGATGCTCGGCCTGGGCATCGCCGAACATGTGGGATTCATTAACGCGGTGTTGCGCGCGCTGATGCAAGTGACGATCAAATCCCTGTTGACGCCAATGGTCGCTTTCGTCGCCATTCTGTCGCACTACGCGGTAGACGCCGGCTACGTCCTGGTCACGCCGCTGGCAGGCGTCATCTTCTATGCGGCCGGACGCCATCCGCTTGCTGGTATTGCCGCCGCGTTCGCATCGGTCTCTGGCGCATACAGTGCCACATTTTTCCTGCCGACCAGCCTGGATCCGTTGTTAGCGAACATCACGCTCGCGGCCGCCAATATCATCGACCCAGCGCACCAGGTATCGCCGATCAACAACTTGTATTTCACGTTCAGCTCGTCGCTTTTGGTCGTTCTGATCGTCTGGTTCCTGACTGACCGGATCATCGAACCACGCCTGAAGTCCACGCCGATCGATGGCGATACGTCCAGCATCGACAAGTTTGATCCGCTCAACGCTGTCGAGCGTCGCGCGATGTGGGCCGCATTGGGCTCGATGGCGTTGGCCTTGATTCTGCTGTTGCTCAGTGCAATGTCGAGCGACTCGGCATGGCGCTCTCCGAGCGGCAGTTTGACGGCAACCGATGCGCCGTTGATGCGCTCAATCGTACCCTTGATCTTCCTGTTGTTCTTGATTCCAGGCGTGATCTACGGCTCGATGGTCGGCACGGTCAAATCGCATCGCGACATTGTTGCCGGCATGTCCAAAGCAATGAGCACGATGGGCTACTATCTGGTCCTGGTGTTCTGCTGCGCGATTTTCATCGCGGCGTTTTCGCAATCGAATCTGGGCGTGCTCATCGCCGTCGAAGGCGCGGAGTTCCTGAAGGCGGCACAGATGCCGATCGCTGTCACATTGGTCGGCATCATTCTGCTGACCGCCAGCGTTAACCTGCTGATCGGATCGGCGTCTGCCAAATGGACCTTGCTGGCACCGATCTTTGTGCCGATGTTGATGCAACTGGGTATCTCGCCGGATTTAACGCAAGCCGCCTACCGCGTCGGCGATTCGTCCAGCAACATCATTACGCCGCTGATGCCGTACTTTCCGCTTGTGGTTGTGTTCTGCCAGAAATACGTCAAGAACACCGGTATCGGCACCGTTGTGGCGTTGATGCTGCCGTACTCGATCACATTCATGGTCATCTGGACCGCGTATTTGCTGGCTTACTGGGCGCTAGGTCTGCCGCTGGGTCCCGGCTCCAGCTACACCTACGGCTGAACAACGCAAAGCACTTTCAGCGCGCTAAGACAGATCGGTCCGTAGTGGTGAGGAAATACACCGCTACGGCCCGTCTCCCAACGCAAGTCCACGAGCATCGACGGGTCGACTCGAATCAACAACAAATCTCGTTCTCCCGAAAAGTAGCGTTCAAGTACACCGGCAACTTGATCCGCAGTGGCCAGATGGATAAATCCGTCGCGCCGGTCGTGTTCGGAGCCGTCGAGGATTCCCGCTGCAAGTGTCCGCTGCCACTCCGTTCGGCGCACGATCTTAAAGATCCCGTCAGCGGCAAGGCTCATCGCTGCAGCCGCGCCAACACTTCGGCCACTGCCGCAAACGCGAAGGCACCCGTCACATGCATCGCGGCCCCGAGGCCCCCACCGCAGTCCAGGCGGCCTGATTCCAGCGTGTTCGGCTTGTTCGCACAAACGCCGCCATCGACCGTCGGATAACGAACGTTCTCCAGCGAATACACGGCAGGCACACCGAAGTAACGCTTTTCGCCGCGCGGAAACTTAAACTCTTCGCGGAGCTTCTTGCGGACGAGACTGAGCAGCGCATCGTGCTCGGTCTTCGCCAGATCACGCACCCGCACCTGGGTCGGATCGACGCGTCCTCCCGCGGAACCTACGACAACAACGCGAATCTTGTTCCGTCGGCAATACGCGATCATCTCTACTTTGACCCGAAACGCGTCGCAACAATCGAGCACGACATCGTAGCCACGCAGTCGATCGAGACCCGATGGCGTCAAGAACTGAGCGCAAGCCGCGATCTTTGCCTCGGGGTTAATCGCGGCGAGACGCTCAGCGAGCACGTCAACCTTGGGGCGGCCAAAGTTGCCGGCGAGCGCATGGGATTGGCGATTGGTGTTGGACAAGCACACATCGTCGGCATCGATCAGAGTGAGCGCGGCAACACCACTACGGATCAGAGCTTCTGCCGCCCAGGAGCCAACGCCGCCAACGCCGATTATCGCAACGTGCGCGCGTGCGTGGCATTGCAGAGCTGCGATGCCATAGAGGCGAGCAATTCCGGCGAAACGGCCGAAGTCGAGCGCTGGCTCAAGCATCGGTCAAGACCCTCAGCACGCTGCGCAAGTCGTCGTCCAATGGCGCACTGTAGAGTCTCTCGTCGTCGCCCCATGGAAAGCGCAACTGGTGTGCGTGCAAGAACAAGCGACGCAGACCTTTGCCTTTCAGCGCCCGATTGAACTCAGCATCGCCGTACTTGTCGTCGCCGGCGAGCGGGTATCCAGCATGCAGCGCGTGCACGCGAATCTGATGCGTGCGCCCGGTGACAATCTCGACTTCCACCAGACACGCGTCGGCGAATCGTTCGAGCACACGGAAGCGCGACAACGATGCCTTGCCGTCCGCATCGACCTCCACCATACGCTCCCCGCCTTGCAACTGATTTTTCAGTAACGGTGCATCGACCTCAAATGAACTCGGCGGAGCGCCTTTGATCAGCGCAAGGTATCGCTTGCCAACCTGACCGTCTCGAATCAAAGCCTGCAGCTTGCGTAGCGCGCTGTGTTTTTTCGTGAACACCAACAAACCACTGGTATCGCGATCCAGGCGATGTGCCAATTCGAGCGAGTCCCCGGGTCGCAAGCTGCGCAGCGCTTCGATTGCGCCCAATGAGACGCCGCTGCCACCGTGGCTGGCCAGCCCGCTCGGTTTGTTCAGCACCAGAAATTCGCGCTCATCGGCGATCACGCGGGTAGCCAGAAGCTCAGCCAGATTCGCGGACGGCACGGCTGCCGTGTGCTTTTCTGGTAACCGTACGGGCGGTATCCGTACCTGGTCGCCGCCAAGCAGTCGCAGCTCCGGCTTTGCGCGACCACCGTTGACGCGCACTTGCCCGGTCCGCAACACACGATAGATCAGGCTCTTAGGCACACCTTTGAGCTGAGCGAGAAGAAAATTGTCCAATCGCTGCCCAGACCGTTCCGGATCGACGCTCACGACTCGGACGGCGGTCGGCAGCGTGGCCTGAGTCGCGGATTCTGACGTGCTCGTAAGTGCGCCGGGCACCGCATGTTTGCCGGAAGCGGCCGTGGACGGCCGCAGCGTCGTCGCGAGCCCGCCCTTTGCAACTCCAGCTGCATGCCGCGCTCGCGGGGTTCGCGCCCGATTCCCGAGTTGCGCCTGAACTGGCCGCGTGTGCCGATCGCCGGGGGCTTTTTTGGGCGATCTACTGCGTTTGCGCATGCCTGTCCCTGTTCAATTATGAATTCATCTCATCGGCTGCTATCATCGCAAAGTCGCGCGGCGCTTTGGCGCGCGCCACCGGATCGCGTGCGATCTTTGAATAACACGAGCGCAAGCTCGATTTTGAAACGAATTTTTTGGTGGCGCCCGTGACGCGGGCTCTGCAACGGTCGAGCCTGAGTACGGGTTTACGACCGAGCGATTGAGCGGCGAATACCGCCATCGCTGGCCGGGGCCGATTCTGGGCACCACCCGAGTAGACCACACAATGAAGCGAATGCTGATCAACGCGACGCAGCCGGAAGAGCTGCGCGTCGCCATCGTCGATGGCCAGGCCCTTTACGATCTCGACATTGAAATTCCGTCTCGGGAACAAAAGAAATCCAACATTTACAAGGCGAGAATCACGCGAATCGAGCCCAGTCTCGAAGCGTGTTTTGTCGAATACGGCGGCGAACGCCACGGGTTCTTGCCGCTCAAAGAAATCTCCAGGCAGTATTTTGCCGAAGGTACCAGTCTTAAGAACAACATCCGCGAAGTTTTGCGCGATGGGCAGGAACTGCTGGTCCAGGTCGACAAAGAGGAGCGCGGTAACAAAGGCGCGGCTCTGACGACCTTCATATCGCTCGCAGGGCGCTATCTGGTGCTGATGCCCAATAGCCCCAACGCCGGCGGCGTTTCGCGGCGAATTGAGGGTGAAGACCGTCAGGCGCTTAAAGAGGCGATGGACCTGCTCACCGTCCCCGATGGCATGAGTTTGATCGTACGCACGGCGGGCATGGGCCGCGACGCCGAAGAACTGCAATGGGACTTGAATTATCTGACTCAGTTGTGGTCTGCCATCGACCAGGCTGCCAGCGCTCGCTCGGCGCCGTTTCTGGTGTATCAGGAAAGCAAGCTGATCATTCGGGCTTTGCGCGACTATCTGCGTAATGATGTCGGCGAAATTCTGGTCGATTCGGAAAGCGTCTACAACGAAGCGCGCGAGTTCATGCAGCAGGTGATGCCGCCGAATCTGCGCAAGCTGAAACTGTACAAAGATGCCACGCCGCTGTTTACACGCTTCCAAATCGAAAGCCAGATTGAAAGCGCATTCTCGCGCAGCGTCAGGCTGCCCAGCGGTGGTTCGTTGGTGATCGATCCGGGTGAGGCTCTGACGGCAATCGACATCAACTCGGCGCGTGCCACCAAAGGTGGCGATATTGAAGAAACCGCGTTCAACACAAATCTTGAAGCTGCCGAAGAAATCGCCAGACAACTGCGCATCCGCGACGTCGGCGGCTTGATCGTTATCGACTTCATCGATATGGACAGCCCGCGCCATCAGCGCGAGGTTGAAGATCGCATTCGCGACGCAATGAAACTCGATCGCGCGCGCGTGCAAATCGGTCGGATTTCTCGCTTTGGGCTGCTGGAACTTTCGCGTCAACGCTTGCGCCCATCGCTCGGCGAATCGAGTGCACACGTGTGCCCAAGATGCCACGGACAGGGGCGAATCCGTGGTGTCGAATCTTTGTCTCTGTCGATCCTGCGCCTGATCGAAGAGCAGGCGATGAAGGACAATACCGGGCAGGTTGTTGTCCAGGTTCCAACAGAAGTCGCAAATTTTCTGCTCAACGAAAAGCGCGCGGCGATCGCGGGCATCGAGCAACGACACGAAACGCCAGTGGTGGTCATCGCCAATCCGTACATCGATACGCCACAGTTCGAGATTCAGCGCGTTCGTGCCAGCGAAGTCGACGAGAATCAGAAGCCGAGCTACACACGCGTGCAAAAACCTGTATCCGTTGATGTTGAAAGGGCTCTGGCGGGCGGCGGCACCGAAGATATTCCCGAGCAGCCGGCTGTTGCCGGCATTCGCCCTCAAGCACCAGCGCCCGAACGCGCAGAAGTCGCAGCGCCGCCGATGGAGATCGTGGCACCGCCGCAGCATACTTCGCTGGTCGCGCGATTTATGACCTGGATACGTGCGCGCCGACCGGCGACAACAACAACTGTCGCTCCGGCCACAACCGAGTCGCAGGCAGGCGCACCTCGCGCACCGTTGGGGAGCAAGTCGCAGGAACGCAACGGTAGGTCCGACAGGTCTCGGCCGGGCGACCGTCGGGATCGCAACGAGCGTCACCGCGATCAGCGCAAGCCTGACCACAAACCGGGTCAGAAGCCGCGCGAAGCTCAACCGCCCAAGGAGCCCCGCGAGGGGCAGCCACGTGAGTCAGGCGACGGCATATCGCAGCGCGAGGCTCAGCCGAAGCAGGCTCATCAGCGAGATGCAAGTCGACGTGGAGAACCAGGGCGGCAAACCACCGAGCCGCGACCGCAGTCTGCTGGCGAACCGCGCCAACAACCACCACGCGAACCGCGCCCCGATCGCACCGAGCGCGACCGCCAGCGCCAGGCGCAGCGCGAAGCGCGAATCGCAGCAGCGAATGTCGCAAATCCACCCTCCACTACGCCAGAGCAGGGCGAACTGGCCGTAGGTGTTTCGTCGCCACCTGTCGAGCAACAGAAAGCTGTCGACGAAGCCTCAACGACAGCCGTGATCGATGCGCTTGTGACGGCAGATTCGATCGAAACAGCCGCGATCAATACCGGCGAACCTGCAGCATCGTCGCCAACGGGCGATGCACCACGCAAACGTCGCCGCAGAGGCGGTCGTCGGCGGCGTGGGCGGCGTGACGAAACACCGCGCGCAGATGGAACACCGAGCCCGCCCGAGTCAAACGACAGCGACAACGACGGGGACGAGGACGGGCCGGACAAAGACGACGAAACCGCAACGCCAGACGCTGCGTCAAGTCAGGATTGGGCGGCGGCGGCTGCAGCTGAAGCAGGCGAACTCAGCGTCAAGCGCAGCGAGGTCAGTCCCGGCACCTAGCCGGCCTTCGGTGCGACTCCCTCCCCGATGTTCGGAGCGAGTTGGGCGCGTTGGGCTGGCAAGCCTGCCAAAACTGCGAACGCCACTTTTCGACGCCGGCGCCCGACACGACCAAACGCAGGCCAAATACCCGCTCATCAACCGCCAGGATATTGCGACCGCCCATGCTCATCCCCGTCATTCTCTCCGGCGGCGCAGGTACCCGGCTTTGGCCAGTGTCGCGCCAAGCCCATCCGAAACCGTTCATGCATATGGCGGATGGACAATCGCTGCTAAAGAAGACTCTGTTGCGCGGGCTCGCGGTCGCGAGCGACGAGGTGTTGACCGTCACTTCGCGTGACCACTACTTTCTGACGCGTGATGAATATCGCGGTGTCATCGACGATCGAAAGGCGACGTTTATCCTGGAGCCCGTTGGACGCAATACCGCGCCGGCATTGGCCATGGCGGCACTCGACATTGCGCGACGCCACGGCGATCGCACGAAACTGCTGGTGTTGCCGGCCGATCATTTGATTCGCGATATCGCCGCATTCAAAATGGCCGTTGCATCAGCCAGCGCGCTGGCCGACGATGGCTACCTTGTGACGTTCGGGATTGTTCCCACGCGTGTCGAAACTGGCTTTGGCTACATTCGCGCGGGCGCGTCAATCGTCGCCGGTGCCCGGCGCGCAGTTGCGTTTGTCGAAAAGCCCGATGCCGTCACGGCTGAGCGTTACGTAGCGAGCGGCGAATACGCTTGGAACTCGGGCATGTTCTGTTTCGCCGCAGGCGATCTGCTCGCCGAAATGGAACAATCCTGCCCGGCGCTGATCGCACTTGCGCGCGCCGCTTTACCGCCGGGCGGAGCGCCGTTGGAACTCGCGAGAGATACATTCGGCGCCCTGCCAGATATTTCCATTGACTATGCCGTGATGGAAAAAAGCCAGCGCGTCGCAGTCATACCGGTCAGTTTCGATTGGAACGACATCGGGTCCTGGAAAGCAATCAGCGAACTGGACTCTGGCGATTCTGCGGGAAATCAAATTGAAGGCCCCGCCGTGCTGATCGACTCGCACAATTGTTTCGTGCAATCGCGTGGTCGGTTGGTCGCTGCCGTGGGTGTGAACGACCTGGTGATCGTCGACACTGGGGACGCTGTGCTCGTCAGTTCCCGCGAAAAGTCTCAGGCAGTGAAAAAAGTTGTTGATGAACTCAAATCGCGGCAGCACAGCGCGGCCAATGTGCACGCAACAGTGATTCGCCCCTGGGGCAGTTACACCGTGTTGGAAGACGCTGCGGATTGCAAAGTCAAACGCCTGGTCGTGAAACCAGGACAGGTACTTTCACTGCAAAAGCACTTCCGGCGTTCGGAGCACTGGACGGTAGTGATGGGCACAGCTCATGTTCGGGTTGGCGATGAAGAGTTTATTCTGCAGCGCAATCAATCGGTTTACATCCCGGTCAATACGCTGCATCGCTTGGAAAATCGTAAGGCGGAAGATCTGTGCCTGATCGAAGTTCAATGCGGCGATTATTTTGGCGAAGATGACATTGTTCGCTTTGAAGATCGCTACGGACGGGTGTAATCGTCTAGACTCGGCTTTAGGGCAAATACTCAATGGAGAGCGCATGCGCATCGATATTCTCGAGGACGATCCGGATCAGGCCGAGATGCTTAGCCTGTGGTTAACCGAAGAGGGCCATGATGTGCACTGGTATCGCTCTGGCGGCGATTTGACGAGAGCGCTGCATCGCGACGTTCCGGACGTATTGTTGCTCGACTGGTTACTCCCCGAGTCAAGCGGAATGGATGTGCTGACCTGGGTAAGGCAAAGTTTTCTAGGACGCATCCCGGTCGTCTTCATTACCGCCCAGGATTCTGAAGAAAACATCGTTTCTGCGCTTCAGGCTGGCGCAGATGACTATTTGGTGAAGCCGCCACGCCGCCGTGAATTGATTGCTCGCGTTCAGGCCGTGGGGCGCCGGGCGGGTGCGATTCAACCGTCCGAAATTCTCCAAGGTACTGAACCGTACGTTGTTGATGTCGGCAGACGAGTGATTGCGCTGAAGGGTCAGCCTGTGGAACTCACCAGCAAAGAGTTCGATCTGGCGGCCTATATGTTCGCCAATGCTGGTCGTCTGGTGAAACGTGGTGTGCTTCTCGAACGTGTCTGGGGGCGTGCGCAAACCATTACAACCCGTACCGTGGATGCCCACATCAGCCGCATCCGCAAAAAGCTCGAAATTGATGAGTCGAATGGCTGGCGACTCATCTCTGTGTATCAACATGGCTATCGCATGGAACATTCTGGTAGCTGATGAGCGTCAGTCACGTACCAGAGGTTTTGCGTCTGCGATATTTGGCGAGCTTGCCGGGCAAAGCCGGCGAGTTCGAGCAGGCGCTGGCAGATGCCTTGACGTCCACCCAACCCGACTGGTCCATGATCCGCAGCCTGGGCCACAAGCTGGCGGGATCGGCGGGCATGTATGGATTTGATCAACTGGGCGACATTGCGCGTGATTTGGTGCACATGATCGATGATCGCTCCGGCCCCTCTGAGGCGGTGCAAGCGCGGACACTGGCACTGATTGCAGCGCTTAGGCGCAACGAATCGGCCTGACGTCAATCAACCAACGACCAGTTGATCGGCGCAGTTCCACGGCGCTGCAGATAGTCGTTGCAGCGCGAAAAGTGGCCGCAGCCGATGAAACCCCGGTGCGCGGACAGCGGGGACGGATGTGGCGCCCGCAATACCAGATGCCGGCGCGGATCTACCAGTTTCCCTTTTGCCTGGGCATAAGCGCCCCAGAGAAAAAACACCAGCCCGTCGCGCTCTGCGCAAAGCAGCGAAATCACGCGGTCGGTGAGTGCTTCCCAACCCTTGCCCTGATGCGATCCGGCACGACCTCGCTCAACCGTCAGCACTGAGTTCAGCAGCAGCACACCGCGCTCTGCCCATGCACTAAGGCAACCATGCGCCGGACGCGGGACGCGCAGGTCGCGCTCAATCTCCGCAAAGATGTTGGCTAACGACGGCGGTATGTCGACTCCCTCAGGGACAGAAAAGCAAAGGCCGTGCGCCTGCCCGGGACCATGATAGGGATCCTGACCCAGAATCACCGCACGCACTTGCTCGAAGGGCGTGGCATCGAACGCGGCAAAGATGTTCTTCCCGGGCGGATAGATCGCCTTGCCCGCAGCCTTCTCGGCACGCAAGAAGTCGCGCAAACGCTGCATGGCATCGGATTTCAGGTCGCCCAACAATCGCTGCTTCCAGCTGTCGTCGAGCCGAACTCGATCGGTGCTCATGCACCACGAGCCGCACGTCTGGCCTGGGCGACACGCAGCTGGAACCCCAATTTGGTGATGAGAATCCGTTCTTCGGTAGGCTTCTGAACCAGATCGTTTGCACCCGCACGAAGCAGGGCCGTCTGGTTTGCTGCATTGTCATCGCCGGTCATGACCAAAATCGGCAACTCGCCTTTGGGATAACCAAACTGACCACGCACGACGTCCAACAAGTCGCCGCCGGTCATGCCGCCCTTCAAATAAACGTCGGTCAGGATGATATCTGGCCCGGGAATTCTGCCTTCTCGTTTGGCGACTTCGAGCAACTCGACAGCCTCTTCCACGCTGACCACATGCGTGACCCTCAATCCATGCTTCTCCATCATGCGTCGGGTTGCGACTGCGACCACACGACTGTCTTCAACGTACAACACCTCGCCGAGCACCTGGGTCTCGGGCCGCACATAACCGCGTACAAAAGTGCTCAGGGCCTGCGGGCCCAGAGACTTGTCGAAATAATCGGTGACGTCGGATGTGATGTCGCGATTTAAGAGACGCTCATTGACATCACCGGACACCACGATGATCGGGATGTATGCCTGCGGCGAATGCTCGCGAATGAAACGCGCCAATTCGAGCCCGTCCATGTCCGGCAAACGCAACGATGTTGTCACCAGGTCGACAACGCCCTGGGTGACCATTGACTTGGCTTCCTCGCCACTGGCGCAAGACAAAACCGTGACACCGGGAACGTCATTGTGCAGCAGCTGATCGATGATCTTGCGCACCACTTTCGACGGATCGACCACCATCACGCGCGGACAGTCCGTCGTCACGTGTCGGGTCATCGGTGTTTCCATGCAGACCATCCTCCCCGAATCGATTGCGCTAAGTTGGCTCTGCTCGCCGCAGATGCCGAGTGCTGGCAACGAGTGCACCAGACCAGCCGAGCGCCGCACCATAGGCTAGCAGGGCAACCGCTCCTTGCGCACCGATGCCGGAGAGCGCCACCTCGTTGCCAAAACTGGCCGCGAGATCCGCCAGAGCCGGCTGCAGCCACTTCAGGCTGAGCCAGACAAGCAGCAGCGACAACGAAGCGCCGACGACGCCGTACCACAATCCGATATACAAGAACGGCCGGCGCACAAAACTGTCGCTGGCGCCCAGCAACTTTAAAGTGACGATCTCTTCGCGCTTTTCGGAGATTTCGAGGCGAATAGTGTTGCCGACGACCAACAGTACTGCGATCGCCAGAATTGCGGCCGCCAACAGCACGGCACGACGTGCCGCTTCGAGCAAAGACTCCAGGCGTTCCAACCAACGTTTGTCGACCTGGACCCAATCAACGCTCGGCAGAGCGGCCAGTTCCTGTTTCAGCGCGTCGATTCGGTTGGCGCCGACTGGCGACAAGCGCACGATCACCAATGCCGGCATCGGGTTCGCATCCAGCGCCGACAATGCTTCGGCGAAATCTGAGAGGCGCCGCAGTTCCGCTAGCGCATCGTCTGGAGAGCGCACTTCCGTCGCAACCACCTCCTGCCGGCCCGCAAGCGAATCGGCCAACTCCAACGCGCGTTCCACAGGTTCGCCGGCCGAGAGGAATACCGTCAGATCTCCGCTCGGCCGCCACGCCGACGCCGCGGCATTGATTCGCTCCAATGCCAACAATCCGAGCGCCGGCAACAATAGGGCAACGGCGATCACGCCTAAAGTGAGCATCTGACCGAACGGATCGCGCAGCAGTCGCTGAAGTCCAAACAGAACGCCGTCGAGATGCGAACGTCGCCATGCGCGTGCCGCGCTCGCCCCCTCAAGATCCATGTGCATTCTCCGGTCGGAAATCATCGATTTGACGACCGTGCTCAAGCACGATCGTCCGCCGCCGGATTTTCTGAATCAGCGGCAGGTCATGGGAAGCCACGATGACTGTCGTACCTTGCGTCTTCAGTGAGACGAACAGCTCCATGATCTCAACCGCCAGTTGCGGATCGAGATTTCCGGTGGGCTCGTCTGCCAATAACAGTCTGGGCGTGCAAACCACAGCCCGTGCGATACCCAGTCGCTGCTGTTCGCCGGTGGACAGCTGCGCGGGCATCGACGACTCACGCCCACCCAGCCCCACTTGCGCAAGCGCAGCCGGCACACGCCTCAAGATCGCAGTTTCAGGATAACCGTCGAGGCGCAGCGGCAAGGCAACATTGTCGAATGCGTTTCGATCGAGGAGCAAACGATGATCCTGAAAAACCAGTCCCAATTGTCGCCGGTAGCGCGCCAGTTGCCGCCGGGAGATCTTGCTCAAACGCTCGCCAAACACCTCGATGATGCCGCTCGTGGGTCGCTCAATCAGTGCCAGCAGTTTGAGAAGCGTACTCTTGCCTGCGCCGGAGTGCCCGGTCACGAACACGAATTCCCCCGAATCCACGAGGAAACTGATGTCGGCTAACGCATCCCGGCCCTCATAGCGCTTACTCACGAGTTCGAAGCGGATCGACATGGCACACACCAGTGACGCGATCTGCCAAGCATAACGGGCTGCGGGCATTTGCAGTGCCGGTTCATGCCAGCCTTAGCCGCCAACGTCCCTCACCGCCGAGCTTAGGCCGGTCGAAGGGCTCGGGACAAAGCGTCGCGCGACATCGGCGCACGCTTGCCAGTGTTCGTCAATCCGCCCCGATCAATCGCTCGATTGAGTCAGCCACCGCTTCCCGCCCGGTTATGATCGCGGGGTCAATATGCCGATCCTGCGCCTTGTCCAACGCTCTTCCCGCAACTCCCGCAACGCAATTCCATCGCTTGCCATCGCCATTCGGCCTCAAGCGGGGCGGCGAGTTGCATCAAGCCGCAATGGCCTTCGAATCCTGGGGGCAACTCAACGACGCTCGGGACAACGCCATACTCATTGTGACCGGCATGTCGCCCAGCGCACATGCGGCCTCGCATACGCACGATCCATCACCCGGATGGTGGGAGCCAATGATCGGCATCGGTAAGGCGCTGGATACCGCTCGCGACTTTGTGATTTGCGTCAATTCGCTAGGCAGTTGCAAAGGGTCAACTGGCGCGGCATCAGCGCATCCTGCCGATGGCGAACCGTATCGATTACGATTCCCGGCGCTCAGTATCGAAGACATCGCCGATGCTACGGCTTCGGTTGCCGCAGGTCTGGGTATTACACGCCTGAAACTCGTGATCGGTCCCAGCATGGGCGGTATGACAGCGCTGGCGATGGCGCTTCGCCATCCGGCGTTGGTTCCGAATATTGCTCTGATGTCCTGCGCGGCTCGCTCCTCGCCATTCGCAATCGCCCTGCGATCGTTACAGCGCCAGATCGTTCGCGCCGATCCTGGTTGGGACAATGGCAACTACGCCAGCGCGATGGATGTGGCCTCCGGGATGGGGCTTGCTCGCAAACTTGGCGTCGCCACCTATCGATCGCCTCAGGAGTGGCGGGAGCGATTCGGGCGCGAAAAAGCCGCCGTCGATGTTCCGCCCTCATCGGACCCGTTTGCCAGCGAGTTTGCGATCGAGACGTACCTGGATGCACACGCCAGACGCTGGGCCGGGGGCTTCGATCCCAACTGCTACTTGTACTTATCGCGTGCAATGGACTGGTTCGACCTGTCCGAATACGGCGGCACGATCGAGGCTGCCTGCCGACAGATGCGCATCGCCAACGCGCTCGTGATCGGCGTGACAACCGACATCCTGTTCCCGGTCGAGCAACAGGAGGAAATTGCGGATTGTTTGCGTGCCGCCGGCACAAATGTCGACTACCAACCGCTGCCGTCGATTCAAGGACACGACGCGTTCTTGGTCGACATCCCAAGATTCGCGCCGGTCATGCAACGCTTTCTGGCGCGAATCGGCTGACGCAAACGGAGATCGGACGAAACGACTCAATCTCAGCGCAGCAGAGCGCTCACCTGCTGCACGTCAGCTGCCGCGATAGTGCCAGCAGCGCGTTTCAGCCGCAGGGTATTGACCAGATAGTCGTGTCGTGCCCGGGCGTAGTCGCGTTGCGCCTGAAACAACAGCTGCTGACTGATGAGCACGTCGACGATGGTGCGCGTGCCGACCTCAAAGCCCGCTTGAGTGGCATCGAGAGCGCTCTGCGCCGACACCTGCGCCTGCCGACGCGCTTCGACTTCGCTGATGCCCGCCATCACAGATCGATAGGCGCTGCGCGTCTGGCGCACAATGGCGCGCTTTTCTTGTTCGTAAGAATCGGCGGCAGCATCGCGATTGAAAGTCTCCTGGCGTACGCGAGATTGCGTGGCGAACCCCTCAAAAATGGGTACCGTCAATGTGAGCCCGAAGCCGCGATCACGAAAGCTTGAATCGGCTGGAAAATCGAATTCATTCGACGAACGCGAGCCCCAGGTATTGCTATCGGTCCAACTGTAGTCCGCACTCAGCACCGGATAGTGAGCCGCCTTGGCTGTCTCGATCGCCTGTTCCGCTTGTTCCAATTCGAACTTGCGTATCGCCAGAGAGGGGCTCTCCGCTTCGGCCGTCGCAACCCAGTCTTCGATGCGATCAGGGTCGGGACGTTGCAGAGTGATGTTCTCGGCCAGCGGGTTGACCTTTTCGATGGATCTTCCAGTCAACTCGCCCAGTGCCTCGTATGCATCATCCAGCTGATTCTGCGCAAGAATGGCAGCCGCGCGAGCGCCGTCGAATCGCGCCTGTGCTTCGTGAACATCGGTGATCGCCGACAGACCCACTTCGAAGCGCTGCTCCGCTTGCTCCAACTGGCGCTTGACAGCCTTTTCTTCGGCTTGGGCCGCATCCAGATTGGTGGTCGCCGTCAGCGCAGCGAAATAGGCCTCTGCAACACGGATCACCAATCCATCCACCGCAGCATCGTAACTCGCCGATGCGCGCGAAGCGCCTGCCCGAGCCCCGCGCAAGCGAGTGTAGTCGCTGTGATCGTAGATGCTCTGCGCAAGCGTCAGAGAATAGTTGCGTGTCGTCGAATCTCCAGATCCTTCGGCGCGTCCGAAGCGTACCGTGCCATCCGACTGCGGGATCGACGTGATCTGCGAGTTCGTACTATCGGAGTCGCCCAAAGTCGCACGCCCGGACAGGTTCGGCAACAGCGCTGCACGCGCCTGAACAATGCCCTCGCCTGCCGCCATCATGTTCGCTTCGGCGGCCGCCAGTTGCGGATCGCTCGCGCGCGCCATCTCGTAGACCTCGGCAAGATCAACGGCCGTCGCCGGCGCGCAGGCGATGGCTAAAACAATGGCAACACAGAGGCGATGGCAACGCATGGAATCTCCTAAAGCTATATCGTAAAAGTGGGCAGCGGCTCAGCGCCGCGCAAGTATCGAATATCGGTTTCAAACAAGCTGCGATGCTGAAGGGCATCGCTCGATTGCCTGGTCATCAGCTGGGCATCCATCGCCGGCGAGTCGCCGCTGACGATGAACATCCTTCCGCCGGGCTTCAGCCAGCCTAACCACCCCTCTGGCACGCGATGCACCGCGCCGGTGACGGCAATAGCGTCGTACGACTGTGCCGGCCGGTGCGCGAACGCGTCCCCGACGACGATGCTGGCGTTGCGTATGCCCGCCGCATTCAATCGCGAACGTGCGCGCTCCGCCAAGTCGACGTGAATTTCGATCCCCTGCACCTGCCTTGCGAGCCTTGACAAACAAGCGGCAACAAACCCAGACCCGATTCCAATCTGCAGCACCTCGTCGTCGCTGCCGATGTCCAGTGCTTGCAACAGGCGGCCTTCGACGACCGGTTTGAGCATCGTTTCGTCGTGGTCGAGTGGGATGGACAAGTCGGTGAACGCCAGTTTCCGAAAACGGGGCGGAACAAAATCCTCGCGCTTCACTTCACCCATGACATCAAGAACGCGCGCATCCAGAACGTCCCACGGACGCACCTGTTGTTCAACCATGTTGAAACGTGCACGCTCGAAGTTCAACGATCCAGCCATCTTGTCGAGTCCCGAAAGTCCAGAATGCGCAAGGATGCGGCGACTGCCCCTGAAAGCTCAAGGGCGAGAATGATTGCTCAGAGCCAGCGCCGATAAGTGCCAGAAGTTTGGCGCCAGCTGGCTGGTCGTTGCAGCGCGTCGCTAGGATGAGCGCTTCATCTGCAAGAAGAACTCGTCGTTGCTCTTTGTGCTCTTCATTTTATCGAGCATAAATTCCATTGCCGCGGTTTCATCCATCGAATGCAACAGCTTGCGCAGAATCCAGATTTTCTGCAGCGGCTCCTGGCCAAGCAGCAACTCTTCACGGCGCGTGCCGGAGCGATTGATGTTGATCGCCGGATAAACGCGTTTTTCCGCGATGCGGCGTTCGAGGTGTACTTCCATGTTGCCCGTGCCCTTGAACTCCTCGTAAATCACTTCGTCCATCTTCGAACCGGTTTCGATGAGCGCGGTTGCGAGAATCGTCAGCGATCCACCTTCTTCGACTTTGCGCGCTGCACCAAAAAAGCGCTTCGGTCGTTGCAGGGCGTTGGCATCAACGCCGCCCGTCAGCACTTTGCCCGATGAAGGCACCACCGTGTTGTAAGCCCGTGCCAGACGCGTAATCGAATCGAGCAAAATGATCACATCGCGCTTGTGCTCCACGAGTCGCTTAGCGCGTTCGATCACCATTTCCGCCACTTGCACGTGGCGCGCCGCAGGTTCGTCGAAGGTCGAAGAGATCACTTCGCCGACGCGCACCATGCGCTGCATTTCAGTGACTTCTTCTGGCCGCTCGTCGATCAGCAACACGATCAAATGGCTTTCCGGATGATTTGCCATCAGAGCCTGCGCGACATTTTGCAACATCATCGTCTTGCCGGCTTTCGGCGGCGAAACGATCAATCCACGCTGACCCTTACCGACTGGGCTGATCAGGTCCATCACTCGGCCGGTGATGTCCTCAGTGGAGCCATTACCACGTTCGAGGTTGTACTTTTGCGTCGGGTAATAGGGCGTCAGGTTCTCGAAAAGCACCTGATTCTTCTTCGATTCTGGCGGCTCGTCGTTGATGTCGTCGACTTTAAGCAGCGCGAAATACCGTTCCCCTTCCTTAGGCGGGCGCACTTTGCCGCGAATGTAGTCGCCAGTGCGCAAGTTAAAGCGTCGGATCTGGCTCGGGCTGATGTAAACATCGTCCGGCCCTGCCAGATAAGAAGAATCTGGCGCACGCAGGAATCCGAAACCATCCTGCAATATCTCGAGCACGCCCTCGCCGGAGATCGAATCGCCGTTCTTGGCGTAGGCTTTCAGGATGGCAAAGATGACTTCCTGTTTCCGGGCGCGCGCAACGCCTTCGAGTTCCATGGCAACAGCCATGTCCAAGAGTTCTTCAACGGACTTCCGTTTGAGTTCTGACAGATGCATGAGTTTGGGGACGACTTCGCTTTGGGCGGGGATGACTGGACTTAAAGATTGAACACCGATTCGATCCTCTCGAAGAGAGGCGGCGGTGCGATGAAGGACTAAGCGCTCAGAAGCCAGAGTCGGCGAGCGCAATGGAGGCGAAAGCTAGCACGGGGAGTCAGGCAACATCAAATGCGGATTGCGCAATGTTTCTATTCCGCGTTCGCCCGAACCCCTCAATCGACCGAATCGAAGTGCAAACTCGCCCGCGCACCGCCGCCCGCGCGCGGCTCAAGCTCTGCACGCCAGCCGTACAGCGCGCACAATCGCTTGACAATGGCCAGACCCAGTCCGGCGCCACTCGTGGTTCCGGCACTGCTGCCGCGAACATGGCGATCGAATAACGTGGCCGCCTCTTGTTCGGTAATTCCCGCGCCCGTGTCATCAACGATGACCGCCGATTCGGTGATGCGAACGCAGATTTCGCCCTCTCGCGTGTACTTCACGGCATTTCCAACCAGGTTGCTCAGGACAACCGCGATCACCGCGCCTGGCGCCGAAACGGCAGGATCTGCGTCGATGTTGAGCTTCAGCTGTATCGGCCGACCGGCAAGCTGCGATCGATGCGCTTCCACGACTTCACGTGCCACCTGAGCCACCGCACTGGTCTCGCCATCCTGCGGGCCGGCGCGTTCGCTCCGAGACAACAACAGCAACGCACCGATAAGCTCTGTCGACTGCTTTGCAGCGCGCTCAATCCGTGCAATGCGCTCGCGCAGTTTTGGTGTCAGCTCAGGGCTGCCGAGCACCAGCTCGGTGGTTGTCTGAATCACCGCCAGCGGCGTGCGCAACTCGTGGCTGACATCCGAGTTAAACTCGCGATCGCGTTCGACCAACTCGCTCAATTGACCCGCGTAGTCGTCCAGGGCACTGGCCAGTTGACCTACCTCGTCGTCGGCAAAATGTGGCGCCAGCGGTTCATGGCGGCCCCGCCGCGAAATGCTCTCGAGGCGCCTCGCCAACTCCGCCACCGGCGCCATGACACGAGACGAAGACCACACGCCCAACAACAAAGCCAGGAACGAAAAGAACACGACGGCGATACCCAGCAGCCACAAGAGCAGCTCGCGTCCGCGTTCTTCCTCGGTGATGTCGTACTTCAAGAAAAACCAGACGCCAGCGTCTTTGCGCACGGCCAATTTGTAAGTTTCGATGCCACCGGAGGTGAGTTCGGACACCCGATGCACACCATTGCCGAGCCGCTGCCACTCGAACGGCTGCTCTTTGAAGCGGTTCGGCCCGACGATCCGACCCACAATCTTGGAGAACGCGAACTCCTGCGGCACACCGCTGGCCTGCTCGCGATAAAAGGCCTCGGCATAACTGCCGAGTTCGCGACCCAGCGTCTCCCCGATCAACGTGTCCTCAAGATAACCGCGCAACAGCACTGCGCTGGCGGCAAACAGCGTGGTCAGCGCAGTGCCAAACAGCGCGAAGGCAACGATGATGCGGCTGCGGAGCCGCTTACGATGCCGCTTGGGGATCGACGAGGCGGTAGCCAATGCCGTGCCGAGTCTGGATTAGCGCATTTTCAAACGGTTTGTCGACCGCCGCTCTCAGGGTATGAATGTGCACGCGCAGCGAGTCGCTGTCGGGAAGCTCCTCGCCCCAGACGCGCATCTCCAACTCTTGCCGCGTGACCACGGAAGGACTCGACTCCATCAAGCACTGAAGAATCTTTAACGCGATCGGATTGAGTTGGATGTTCTTGCCTTGCCGCGAGACCACCAGCGTGTCCAGGTTGTATGTCAGGTCCGCCACCTCCAGGATTCGCGCCTGCTGTGGCTTGCTTCGGCGGACCAGAACTTGGATGCGCGCTTCGAGTTCCTGCAGCGCGAAGGGCTTGACCATGTAGTCGTCGGCGCCCGTTTCGAAACCGGCCAGCTTCTGCTGCAACGCGTCGCGCGCGGTGAGCATTAATACTGGCGTATGTTTCCGCGCCTCCTGCCGGAGCTTACGACAAAGCTCGAGGCCGTCCATGCCTGGGAGCATCAAGTCGAGAACGATCGCCTCATAGTCGTTCACCACCGCAAGGTGCAGCCCCGTGACGCCGTCCGCGGCGAAGTCCACCAGGTGCCCACGATCACCAAGATAGTCGCCGATATTGCTGGCGATATCGGGATTGTCTTCTACGACCAGAATGCGCATGCGTCCTCGCGTCAGTGGTGTGCCGGTCCGGGAGGCACTTCGACCTTTTCAGCCCGTCGGAGCACCCAAAAAAAAACCTGGAGCAAACGCCCCAGGTCTATTGTAAGTTCTGCCCTACACCGCTGCCTACGTGCTGCAGGCCTCCGGGGAGAAGCACGCATCGCGTTGGCCACGATGAAGCTGACACTAGCGATGCCGTTCTTAAATTCTGGTTAAATTCCAGTTGCATGGTTGTTAAGCGCCGGTCAGTCCAGTGATTCGTTCAGGACCCTGAGCATGCACGATGTTCGCCGATCTGATGCGCTCCAGACCCCATGATGCAGCGCGATCTCAATCATCGAGACAAGTATCCGCACAGCTTTCATCCTTGAGGATGGCTTCAAGCCATGCTTGTTGTGCGGATGCGTTGGTTGCCTGCGAACGAAGGCAACAACGCTCGTCGGTCTGGGACGAAGCCCAGCGATGTTTAGGCGCACCTTGCCAAAAGCTGGCAGCATACGCGGCTATCTTTTTGGCGGGCCCAATCCATGCAATACATTTATACGATGATCGGCGTCAGCAAGACGGTGCCGCCGAAGCGCGAAATCATCAAGGACATTTCTCTGTCGTTTTACCCTGGCGCCAAGATCGGCTTGCTGGGCCTGAACGGCGCAGGCAAGTCCACGGTTCTGCGAATCATGGCGGGCACGGACAAGGACTTTGTCGGCGAGGCGCGACCGCAGCCTGGAATCAAGATCGGCTTTCTGGAGCAAGAACCAAAGCTCGATCCCGAAAAAAACGTGCGCCAGTCGGTTGAAGAGGGCCTGGGTGAGATCTTCACGGCACAGGAGGAACTTGACAAGGTTTACGCGGCTTACGCCGAGCCCGACGCCGACTTCGACGCGCTGGCAGAAAGGCAGGCGCGCCTGGAAGCCATCTTGGCGGCTGGCGATGCGCACACCATGGAACAGCAATTGGAGCAGGCCGCCGATGCCCTGAGGTTACCGCCATGGGACGCCAATGTCAGGCATCTGTCGGGCGGCGAGAAACGCCGTGTTGCGCTGTGCCGACTGCTTTTACAAAAACCAGACATGCTGCTGCTCGACGAACCAACCAACCATCTTGATGCCGAATCCGTCGAGTGGCTGGAACAGTATCTGGCGCGCTTCCCAGGCACCGTTGTAGCTGTGACCCATGATCGCTACTTCCTCGACAATGCCGCCGAGTGGATTCTGGAACTCGACCGCGGGCGCGGCATTCCGTGGAAAGGAAACTACTCCTCGTGGCTCAGCCAGAAAGACGAACGCCTGAAACAGGAAGCCGCCAGCGAGAAGGCCCGACAGAAGGCAATCCAACGCGAGCTCGAATGGGTTCGTCAAAACGCCAAGGGACGACAGGCCAAGAGCAAGTCGCGCCTCGCCAAGTTCGACGAATTGAATTCGGTCGAGTACCAACAACGCAATGAAACCAACGAGATCTACATTCCGCCCGGTGAGCGCCTCGGCGATCTGGTCATCGAGTTCAAAAATGTCAGCAAGGCATTTGGCGACCGGCTGTTGATTGACGACCTTTCGTTCAAGATGCAACCGGGGTCCATCGTCGGCATCATCGGTCCGAATGGCGCGGGCAAGTCGACGCTGTTCAAACTGATCACCGATGTTGAGAAACCAGATTCCGGGGAAGTCGTCATCGGGCAAACCGTCAAGCTGGCATTTGTAGATCAGTCGCGCGATTCACTGGAAGCGGACAAGAATGTGTTCCAAGCCGTTTCCGGCGGCGCCGACATCTTGACCATTGGCAAGCTCGAAATCCAATCGCGCGCCTACATAGGCCGCTTCAACTTCAAAGGCCCCGATCAGCAGAAGCTGTGCGGCTCTTTGTCCGGTGGGGAACGCGGCCGCCTGCATCTGGCCAAGACCTTATTGCAGGGCGGCAATGTACTGCTGTTGGACGAACCCAGCAACGACCTCGACATCGAGACGCTGCGCGCGTTGGAGGATGCCATCCTCGAGTTCCCTGGCTGCGTGATGGTCATCAGCCACGATCGTTGGTTTCTGGATCGTATCGCAACGCACATTCTGTCGTTTGAGGGCGATTCGCACGTCGAGTTTTTTACCGGCAACTACACCGACTACGAAGCCGACAAGAGACGGCGCTTGGGCGAAGAAGGCGCGAAACCGCACCGCTTAAAGTACAAGCCGCTGACGCGTTAGCGATCGAAGCAGAATTTTCGCGAGTGCACAGGATGCGTTCGAAGCGCAGCGCATCCTCGCGACTCAGCCACGCGGCTTGAAGCTCGGAAATTGCGCGCGCAGCGCCTCGTAAGCTGCGCGATCTGCGTCGTTCAGCGCTGGCGGCGTCTGCACCAGCAGCGTCACAAGCTGATCGCCATTTTCTTTTCCAGGCATGCCGCGGCCCTTCAGACGCATTTTTCGACCCGATTGCGAGCCGGCTGGAATCGACAGCTCCACCTCACCGGCGAGCGTGGGGACCAGCACCTTAGCGCCCAATGCGGCCTCCCACGGCGCGAGTACCAGAGTCACCGAGATGTTCTTTCCGTCCAGCGCAAAGGTAGCGTGGGGGCGAATCTTCACTTCGAGCAGTAAATCGCCGGGTTCGCCATCGGTGCCGAGATTCCCCTGCCCCGCCAATCGGATCGTCTTCCCGCTTTGAATACCAGCGGGAATTTTGACTTCAAGGGTGCGCACTCCCCGCGCGCCCTGCACGGTCAGGCGCTGCTTCCCGCCCCGATACGCGGCCTCCAGATCGATCTCAATGCTGGCTCGCACTTCGCCCCCGGACACGCTGGATCGTCGCGGGCCACCGCGCATCCGGCCGAACAGCGACTCAAAAAAATCGCTGTACTGACCACTACCGTCGCCACCCATGTCGAACTCATAGCCGCCGCCAAACGGGCCTTGTTGACGAACCTCATCGCCCGGGCGGTAGCCTCCAGCGCGTAGCTGGTCGAACGCAGCGCGCCGCTCCGGATCCTTCAACGCCTCGAACGCCTCATTGATGTCCTTAAAGCGGTCTTCGGCATTCTTCTCTTTGCTGACATCCGGGTGGTATTTGCGTGCCAATTTGCGGTAGGCCGATTTGATGTCGTCGACACTCGCATCGGGTTTGACGCCGAGCACATCGTAGTAGTCTTTGAAGCGCATCGATCACTCCAGAAAAAGGGCGGCACTCAGCGAGCACCGCCCTTCGATCATAAGGCCCTGCACGCCGGCAGAACCGCAGGAAGACTGGATCCGATCAGTGCGAAATGACGATGCGACGCGGCGTCGTCTCCGGACGTTTCGGAATCGCAATCTCCAACACACCGTTCTTTCCGTGGGCAGTAATGCCATCGGCGTTCGCGCTGTCAGGTAACGCAAAACGACGATAAAAGGTCCCGTGCGCGCGCTCCACGCGGGTGAACTTTTCGTTCTCCTTCTGTGCCTCGATTTTGCGTTCGCCCTTGATCGAGAGAATCCCCTTCTCCATGTGGATTTCGATGTCGTTCGGGTCGACGCCCGGGACATCCGCGAGAATCACGAAACGCCCAGGTTCCTCGCGGATATCGACGCGTGGCGTCCATTGGCTGGTCACTACATTCGACTGATCGGTTTCGTCCAAACTAAAGAACTTCTCGATCAAATCGCGGAACTCGCCTGGCGTCTTTGCAACGGCTGGAAAAGGATTGAATCGTGCAGCGGTCATCGTCTTGACTCCTTGGTCTGATGGCGATCAGCGATCGCCGATGGCCATGATTTGCGGATCGGCACGCGAGATTTCAAGAGCGGATGTAAGGCCAGAGCGTCGCCGGTGAAATCGCGCTAATCTCTTCTCCCGTTCTTGCCCGCTGTGACGCCTGTAACGATGCCCTACCCCCAGACTCGCTTGCGCCGGATGCGCAAGGACCCATTCTCGCGATGCCTGATGCGCGAAAACACGCTCACACCGAGCGATTTGATCTGGCCTGTTTTTGTCACCGAGGGCGACAACAGGCGCGAACCGATCGCGTCGATGCCGGGTGTCGAACGGATGACGATCGACCAACTTCTGATCGACGCCCGGGAGGCCTTCGAATTGCAGATTCCTGCGCTTGCGGTTTTTCCAGTGACGCCCGATAGCGCGAAGAGTCTGGACGCGGCCGAAGCGTACAACCCGGAGGGTCTGGCGCAACGCGCTGTTCGCGCGCTGAAGCGCGCACTGCCGGACCTGGGCGTCATTACCGACGTCGCGCTGGATCCGTTTACGACCCACGGTCAGGATGGCCTGATCGATGAGCACGGTTATGTGCTCAACGATGAGACGGTTGACGTGCTGATCCGGCAAGCCTTGTCGCACGCAACCGCGGGCGCCGATATGGTCGCCCCGTCTGACATGATGGACGGCCGGATTGGGCGGATTCGCGCGGCGCTCGAAGCCAGCGGACATTGCCATACTCGAATTCTGGCGTATTCGGCAAAATACGCCTCGTCGTACTACGGCCCATTCCGCGATGCCGTTGGCTCGGCAGGGAATCTCAAGGGTGGCAACAAGTACAGCTATCAAATGGACCCTGCCAATAGCGATGAAGCGATGCGCGAGATCGAACTTGACTTGCAGGAAGGCGCGGATATGGTGATGGTCAAACCTGGCCTGCCATATCTGGATATCGTACGGCGCGCCAAAGATCGCTTCGGTGCACCGCTTGCGATCTATCAGGTCAGCGGCGAGTACGCGCAGTTGAAAGCCGCTGGGCAAAACGGCTGGATCAACGAACGCGCCTGTGCCATGGAAGCGCTGCTTGCCTGCAAACGCGCAGGCGCGAATGCCATCTTGACGTACTACGCGGTGCAGGCAGCCAAGTGGCTACGGGAAGCCTGACAGTCAGCGCTCGCGGCGGTTCCTTGACGATCCTGAGCCCGGCGAAGCTCAATCGTTTTTTACACATCGTCGGCCGCCGGCCTGACGGATTCCATTTGCTGCAGACGGTGTTCGAGATCATCGACTGGTACGACCACCTCACAGTAGAAGCAACCACCGATGGTCGCGTCGAACGAATCGATGGCCCGCAAGATATCGGTCCGGACCAGGATCTCTGCGTCCGCGCGGCGAAGCGTCTGCAACGATTGGCGCCGGACCGGGGTTGTCGCATTCGCCTTGCCAAGTCGATTCCTCAAGGCGCCGGACTTGGCGGCGGCAGCGGCAATGCGGCGATGGTGCTTCGCACATTGAATGAACTGTGGGGCCTGAACCTGGATGCCACGGCGCTCGCCGATATTGGCACCCAACTGGGTGCCGATGTACCGGTGTTCGTTCGTGGCGTTTCTGCCTGGGCTGAGGGCATCGGCGAGCGATTGACGCCGCTACCGTTCACATCGCGACGTTATCTTGTTGTGATTCCCGGCATTTCGACACCGACCGCCCCGATGTTTGCACATCCGGACTTGCCGCGTAGTACGGCGCCGATGACGATTGCCGCGTACTTGTCGGGCGCACCGACACAGAACGACTTTGAGACCTTGGCGTGTCGCCTGTATCCCGGCATCGCCGAGGCCCGGATGTTTTTATCTCCACTCGGTCCGACGCGCCTGACAGGCAGCGGCAGTGCGCTTTTTGTCGAGAACCCGCCAGCGCATGTCAACGCATTCATGGCTGGCGCGCCGCTGAACTGGCAGTGGAAGGTATGCAATTCCATGCAAATCCCGTTTGACAGCGTTTACGGCCTGCCGCCAGAATTACGGGCTTCGTAGTCGCAGCTGAACAAGTCTCAAGCCAATCGCTTGGGTTGTTGCGGCCACAGGCCGGTTTTTGGGGTGTCGCCAAGTTGGTAAGGCACGGGATTTTGATTCCCGCATTCCTAGGTTCGAGTCCTAGCACCCCAGCCATTGTCGGGACGAAGCGCCTTGCCGGATGCGTGTATGCGCATCGATCCTGGCGTCTCGTCTGTCTTTTCCCGCGCACAGCGCTTGAAGATCACTCTTCGCGAAGAACGTTATGAGCTCCAAGCTGACCGATCTCAACGCGCCGGGCCTGATGATTTTTTCCGGCAACGCGCATCCCAGACTCGCCGGTTCAATCGCCTTCGAACTCGGCGTGCCGCTGGGAAAGATCAACTGTGGGCGATTCTCGGACGGCGAAGTCGCCGTCGAGATCTTGGAGAACGTTCGCAGTCAGCACATTTATCTGATCCAGCCGACCAGCCCGCCAACAGCCGACAACTTGATGGAGCTGCTGGTGATGGTCGATGCGTTCAAACGTGCGTCGGCGGCGTCCGTCACTGCGGTGATGCCGTACTTTGGCTATGCGCGGCAAGATCGGCGCGCGCGCAACGCGCGAGTGCCGATCACTGCCAAGGTTGCGGCTGACATCATAGGTACGGTGGGCACGACAAGGGTTCTGACCGTCGACCTGCATGCCGATCAAATTCAAGGCTTCTTCGACGTGCCGCTGGACAACGTCTATGCTTCGCCGGTCCTGTTGGCCGATATGTGGCGCAACTTTGCCGGAGACGACTTAATTGTCGTCGCGCCCGATGTGGGCGGCGTGGTTCGCGCTCGCGCGATCGCCAAACGGCTCGACGATGCAGACCTCGCGATCATTGACAAACGCCGGCCAAAAGCCAACGAGTCTGTGGTCATGAACGTCATCGGCGATGTGAATGGCAAAACGTGCATTTTGGTCGACGATATTGTCGATACAGCAGGCACCCTGTGTTCAGCGGCACGCGCGCTGAAAGATCGCGGCGCCAAACGCGTGGTCGCCTATTGTGTGCATCCAGTGTTGTCGGGTGGCGCAATCGACAATCTGAACAACTCGGTGCTCGACGAGATGGTCGTGACAGATACCATCGCGCTACGGCCAGAAGCGCGCGCGTGCACTCGGTTACGTCAGTTATCTGTTGCGGAACTGTTGGCCGAGACGATCCGGCGTATTGCCGGTGGTGAGAGTGTCAGTTCGTTGTACGTGGACTAGAGTCCTTGACGGAGACTGATCTCGACAAATGAGTCAAATTTTCTACGAAGCGGCTTTGGCTTTTGAAGCCCCCTTGAGTCAAGGGGGCGCGCGGAGCGCGGGGTTGTGGCAAGTACGCTGTCGGACGAAGCCAACCATGCTCGGCGGTCTGAGGCAAAGCCTCGCTAGTGTGGTGTTCTTGCAATCGGGTCCAAATGTGTTCCCACGTTATGGGAACAGACAAAGGCGTCGCGCTACAGCGCGGCCCACGGAAGCCATGAGCCGTGCGGTTTTCTAGTGTGGGACACCACACTGGTCAGACCGTACCGCTCATCGCTCGAAGCCCCTGGTCGCGGGTGGCTTATGGATCGGCGGTGACGTGAGCGCCTGGACGCGCTTGCGAATCGAAACTGACGCGTTTCCATCCATGGAACGCACTAAAAGGATGTCATCAACATGGCCAAGATTCAAAAAGTGCCGGTCGAGTTCCGAGACGACAATGGGAAGGGTGCGAGCCGCCGCCTGCGTCGTTCCGGCAAAGTACCGGCGATTCTTTATGGTGGCGATCTGCCGCCGCGCGCTTTGCAACTCGATCAGTTGCTCGCCTACCGCTACGCCGGAAACGAGTGGTTTTACACATCGATTCTGGAACTCGATGTCGGCAATGAAACGCAGAAAGCGCTGGTGCGCGATTTGCAGCGCCATCCCTACAAACCGCTGTTGACGCACATCGACTTCCAGCGCGTACTCGAAAACGAAATCGTGCGCCTGCGCGTGCCGCTGCACTTTTTGAATCAGGAAAAATCGCCCGCTGGAAAGACCGGTGGAGCGCTGATCCTGCACGAGTTGAACGACATCGAAATCGCGTGTTTCCCGAAGGATCTGCCGGAATTCCTGGAGATCGATCTGATCGATCTCAAAGTTGGCGATACGATCCATGTGTCCGACATCAAACTGCCGGAAGGCGTGACAATTCCGTCGCTCAAGCTCGGTCGCGAACACGATCTGGCGGTGGTGGTTGCACGCATGACGGTCGAGGAGCAGGCAGAGGCACCCGCAGAAGGCGCTGCACCGGCGCCGGCTGCAGGTAAAAAGGCCGCTGCCGCACCAGCCAAAGCCGCCGCTGCACCAGCTAAAGCCGCTCCGGCTAAGGCTGCCCCGGCCAAACCCGCGGCGAAGAAGTAATCTGGATCAAAGCGCTGGCGCGACAAGCGCCAGTGCTTTCGGCGCGGCTGCATGACACATCATTGGCGGCGGCTGCGATCGCCAAGGCAGAACCGCCAAGGCGTCCCAAGCGCTTTGCGTTTCAAAGCGTACCGAGCTTGCGCGCAACGCCTATCACACTGGCAAGATTCCCATGCCCATCCGCCTCATCGTCGGCCTCGGCAACCCCGGACGAGAGCACGCAGAACAGCGTCACAATGCGGGTTTCTGGTTCGCCGATGCGCTGGCAAATCACCTGGGTCTGCGTTTTTCGCTTGAGAGCAAGCTCCATTGCGAAGTCGCCCGATTGACCGGTCGTGATGAGCCGCTGTGGCTGGCAAAGCCCACGACCTACATGAACAAGAGCGGCATCGCTTTGACCGCGCTGCTGAACTACTACAAGATCGATCCAATCGATGCGCTGATCGCACACGACGACCTGGATCTGCCAGCTGGCGTCGCGCGTCTCAAATTCGACGGTGGCCACGGCGGCCAAAACGGCATTCGCGACAGCATCGCGCAACTCGGGCACGGCAAATTCAACCGCTTGCGCATCGGCATCGGCCATCCAGGCCGAAAGGAACTCGTCACGCCCTGGGTTCTGGGCCGCGCATCAGTCGCGGACGAGAAGTCGATTCGCACAGCGATCGAAGCGTCGCTCGATGTCGTGCCGTTGTTGCGCGCTGGACAGATCGAAAAAGCCACACAACAGCTGCACACGCAGCGAGCTTAGCCAGCAATGCCGCAAGAAGCGCAGATTCGGGCAGCCATCGAAGCACCCTTTAGGTGGTGCCGTTTCAGCGCACCGGACAGATCGAAAGCGCCGCGCAGCTGAACTTTGTTGGCGCGACTACTGCGAATCGAGAATTGCCTGGTCGTCCATGTGTGACAGCGTCAGCACCACTTTGACCTGCCCAGAACCCCACGCCGGAGCGCCACCGGTCAACTGCTATTGGACATAGGTTTGCCCTGCACGGAGTTCAAAGGACGGCTATCCCGTTCCGACTGACTCGCGTCATGGACTATTCGTTCTGACATCACTCTACTTGCCAGCGTGTCTGCATCGTCACAGAATGTGAGGTCAATGCGGCCCGCCTAGGCGAACTGCTTTCGATTTGTCCGCCGCACCCGAATCGTAACGCGTGGCGGTGGGATTCACCCTCCCGCGTCAGCCGGACATCGACAGATCAAAATGGATCACAAGCAGTCAGAAGTGACGCGGTTGTTGGCGCAGTGGCGATCGGGCGATGCCAGCGCGGTCTCGGCCCTGATGGATGCGGTATATCCGGTGCTGAAGCAAATCGCTTTTCGACGCATGTCCGCCGACGACAAAAAGATCCTATCGGCTACCGATCTGGTGCACGCCTCGTATGAGCGGTTGGTGGAGCAACGTGGCGTCGCCTTCGCCGACCGAGCCCACTTCTTCGCCATTGCTGCGAAAGTGATACGGCGAGTATTGATCGATCATGTACGCGAACGCTCCGCCGAAAAGCGCGGTGGTTCCTGGACCCGTGTGAGCCTGAGCCAAGCCGAGTCGGCGCACGAAGAGTCATCGGTCGATAGCCATGACTTGTTGGCACTCGACTGCGCCATAAGTGCCCTGGAGTTGGTTCAGCCGCGGGCTGCGCAGGTTGTGGAGATGCGCTACTTTTCCGGCATGAAGTTCGACGAAGTAGCGATGGTTGCCGGCCGTTCGTTGGCCACGATCAAACGTGACTGGCAGTTCGCAATGGCATTTCTCAACGATCACCTGTCCGATATCGGTCCGCTATGAGCGCTCCGCGAATTGGGATTCTGCAACGCGCCGCATTGTTGTTCGACGAATGGGTCGACGAGACCGCGCAGGTTCGAGCCTCTCGTTTGGCCGCCATTGCACAGGATGAGCCAGCATTGGCGCATGCGCTGCAGCGGCTGTTCGCGGCGCACGAACGCGCGCTGGGGCAGACCGGTTCGGAAGTTTTGGCCACCGTGGGCGCCACCCTGCAGGATTTCGCCAAGGCACATGAGACGTTGGCCGAGGGAACGAGCGTTGGTCCGTTCAAGGTGATACGTTTACTCGGCGTCGGCGGGATGGGTCAGGTGTATCTCGGTGGACGTCAGGTCGATGGACGCGAGCAACAGGTCGCCATCAAATTGCCGAACCGTCGCGCTGCGCCTGCGGCGCTGGCGCGTTTTCGCGCCGAGCGCGCGATGTTGGCGAGTCTCAGTCATCCTGCCATCGCCCGTCTGGTCGATGCCGGCAGCTTCGTCGCAGCAAACCCGGGAGCCAACGCAGCGGACCATCAGGATCGTCCGTATCTGGCGATGGAGTATGTAGACGGCATCAGTATCGATGCCTATGCAAATGCGCAGTCGCTGACGATGGATGCGCGACTGTTGCTGGTGAGCCAGTTGCTTTCGGGTCTGCAGTACGCGCACGAGCGCTTGATCGTGCATCGCGATATCAAGGCGGAGAACGTTCTGGTAGATGCCAGCAGCCAGCCTCGCATCCTGGACTTCGGGATAGGCAAGGCCTTGGACGATATCAGCACATCGACGGCCGAAGGCCAGCGCTACTTCTCACTGGCGAGTGCAGCGCCGGAGCAGATCCGCGGCGAGCCCAGCAGCGCTGCCACCGATGTCTACGCTTGCGGCGTGTTGCTCTATGAGTTGCTGTGCGGCGTTGCACCGCTGGAGCTTGCCGAGCTATCGGTGCCAGCCGCACTCGAACTCGCAATGTACGGCGTGCCGCCCCTCGCCAGCCAACGATTCGCTGCACTACCACTCGATACGCAAACCAAGATCGCCCAAGCGCGCCAGTGCAGTCCTGCGCAGCTGAAGAGCAAACTCGAAGGCGATATCGACGCGATCCTCGCTCGCGCACTGCGCAAAGAGCCCGAGCAGCGCTATGCCACCGCACGCGCATTCGCCGACGACATCGCCGCCGTCCGTGAATCCAGGCCCATCGACGCCCGTCGTGGTGATCGTGTTTACCGACTGCGTCGCTTTCTCAAGCGACACCGCCTAGCCGCGGGACTGAGCACACTGACTGCGCTAGTGCTCGTGATCTCGGTAGCCGTGCTTTGGCGACAAGCCAACGACCTGCGTCGAGCCCGCGACACCTCTCAACAGGTGGCTGATTTCCAATCCGACATGCTGGGCCAAGTCGATCCACAAGAGAGCGGGCAGCGGCTCGGCGAGACCGTACTGGCCGCCATAGAAGCGCTGCCGGCGGACGCGGCGAGCGAAGAACAACGACAAGCCTTCAAACAACTTTGGTTCCAGCTCAATGCCACGGACATTGCAATATCGGTCGTGGATGGTTCGATATTGACGCCAGCGAAAACAGCTATCGCGGAACAATTCAAAGACCAACCGCTTGTCGATGCTGCGCTCAGCCACGCGTTGGCCGAGGCTTACGAATCCATCGGCCTAAGTGAAACCGCGCTGCCACTGGCCCAACATGCCGTGGAGATTCAAAGTCGCTTGTTGGGCAAGAAAGGGGAGACGATCGAGTCGCTGTTAACTAAAGGACTGATTCTAAGTTCCCTAGGAAGGAACGATGAGGCGGAGCCCTACTTCTTGGATTTCCATAATTCAATGCTTCAGGCGTATGGCCCTGACCATCCTGAGACCATCGAGGGAATGGTGTATCTCGGCTTTTTTCTTTCCGGCGCCGGCCGTGATGACGAAGCTGAGCCTTACTATAAAGAGGCGCTCGCTCGACGTCGTAATCTGTTTGGAGAACGGGATCCGCGTACCCTGACTGCAATGAACAACTACGGATCGTTACTAACAAACCAGGGTCAATTTGAAGCCGCCGAGCGTTTGCTTCGCGAAACACTCGATCACCGAACGGCTGTTCTCGGGCGGGACCACCGCAATACCATCACTACACTGAATAACCTCGCCGTCGCTGTCCATCGTTTGGGGCGAACGGAGGAAGGCTTAACTTTGATGCAATCCGCGCTGGCGGCGCGCCGAAGGGTGCTTGGTTCACAGCATCCGCTAACTTTGAGAACCCTCGGTTCAGTTGCGTCAAGTTTGCGTGACTTGGGACGCCACGCTGAAGCTGAAATTTCCGCACGAGAGGCAATGCAGAATTCAGAAGCCTCGCTGGGCCCGGCCCACCAAAACACGCAGGCCGCCGGCAGAATACTGGCGTTGCTATTGCTCGATCAAGATAAGCTCACTGAGGCGGGCGCGCTGTTGGGGAGACTGAATGCCTTACCTCAGAACGGAGTCCCGAAGAATGAGACCTTGCTGACTCAGTCAATGCTAGGTGGCGTGTTAATCCGCTTGGAGCAATATGCGGAAGCCGAAGTACTGCTCCAGAACGTCCTAAACCAACGTCGACATTTGCTGGGTGATGAGCACTTTGACACGATAACTTCGACAGTTGTTTTTGCAAGACTTCGAGTGGCGCAAGGACGTCACCGGGAAGCGCTAGAGCTTTTGGTTCCGATCGAAACCAAGGCGCGTGAGCTGTTCAATGGGGGCCATCTACACTTTCTATCGAGATACCTGCTGAGCTTTGGAAGTGCCCAGGCTGCTCTGGGGAATTTTGCTGTTGCTGAAGCCGCGCTGACGGAGTCGATCGATATTTGGAGCAGGACTAACTATCGCCTGCCTCGGGATCGGATTGATCGATATAAGGCAATGATCGACCTCTATTCCCGATGGAGCCGAGCTGAGCCAAAGTCGAGCGCTACGCAGACGCTGCAGGAATGGCGACAACGCCTTGCTTCAGCGGAGAAAGCAAGTCCCGAGCAGTAGCAGTCGAGTTACTTATATCGAACGAATTGACTTGGATAGTGACACCCCCTGGCTTGCGTGATTGCAAGACCGTCAAGGCGAATCTCGCCAACGTTACCGAGGATGCTCGGGTGGTGATTTCGCGCCAGATGCATGGAGCAGATCGCTCTGCGCGGGTTCGGCTCGGCCAATGGCCGTGAGGGTGTCGCGCCGAACTTGACTTGGTGATGCTGGATCTTTTTCAGCTCTCTGCTTCGCGGCGCGTCATGCCTTCCCTTTGTGGCTCAGTAGCAACGACTGCACCGCCGCAAAGTCAGGCCACACGAACGCCGCTGGCTGAACGCGCGGCGGATACAGAAGAACCTCCAACGCCGCTTCATCCAGCGAGACCGGCCACGTAAGGCCCGCTTTCGCGAACCGACGCAAACACTCCTGCACCGTCGACAGCGCCATCACCAAGGAAAGCGCAATCGACCGCCCCGTTTCCTTCCCCTCAAAGTGCCTCTTCAGAATCTCCAAAATCTTGCGCATAGATAACCTCGCTTGTGCCACCGACGCATCTCCAAAAACGCGCAGTGGACGAAAGTTGAGTTACCCGTTGCAACCCGACCGGCATGCCGTGGAATCGGTGACCGGCATGCCGTGGAATCGGTGACCGGCATGGCGTGGAATACGCAGAGCAACAGCGCAAACTCGATGAACTTCAAGCCAAGTTCCCTTGCTTCGAAAAAGCCCGATCGCTTTTTACTTGTCAGAAAACTCTGACACCACGATGCGCCTTACGCTGACAGACAATCTCATCACGCTGCGCCATGCTGCGCGCATGACTCAAGCTCGCGCGCTCACCGTTCTTCCAGGCCAGCACGGCCTCTATCACTGCGTCACGCGCTGCGTGCGCCGGGCATGGCTGTGTGGAATCGATCCGCTCACTGGCGTCGATCATGCGCCGCGAAAGGCGATGATCGAGGCGCGGATTCTGGAGCTGGGTTCGATCTTCGCCGTTGGCATCTATGCGTACGCGGTGATGAGCAATCACTTGCACGTTGCGCTGTCCGTCGAGCCCGAGGCTGCTAAAAGCTGGAGCGATAGCGAAGTCGTCGAGCGCTGGGTGCGCCTGTATCCAGCGCGCGAGCCTGAGCAACGCGAAGCCAAGAAAGCCGCGCTGCTCGCCAGTTCCACCGCTGTCGGCATTCGCCGCGAGCGGCTGATGGATTTGTCTTGGTTTATGCGCTGTCTGGACGAGTACATCGCCAGACGCGCCAACGCCGAGGACGATGTGACCGGGCGATTCTGGGAGGGGCGTTTCAAATCTCAGCTGCTCGACGATGAGTGTGCGCTGGCCGCTGCCATGGCGTACGTCGATCTCAATCCCGTGCGCGCCGGCATTGCTGAGAGTGTCGAAGGTTCCGATCACACCAGCGTGCAGGCGCGAACAACAGAGTTGCGCAAGAATCCGAGCAACGCCAACAAATTGCTGATGCCGATCGCCGGCTTTGGAGTGTTCCTGCCGAGCGGCGACAAGTTCGATGGAGACGTAAAGCCTATCGGCAGCCGTCTGCCGATGACCAGCGCGCAATACATCGAACTTGTCGACTACACCGGGCGCCAACTCAAACCCGGCAAACGCGGTGTGATCGCTTCAAGCGAGCCACCGGCGTTGCGAAAGCTTGGAATCCATGGCGACTTTTGGATCGGCCACGTCAAAGGGTTCCGCTCTGCGTACGAGCGATTCGTTGGCGGCGTTGAGGCGATGGCTGAGAAAGCCAAAGCGCTCAACCAGCAGTGGCTCAAAGGCATCGGCTACGCACGGAGCCTTGCCGCCAACCGGTGAGCAAAACTCACCGCGCATTTTTGACGCCGCTGGCGTCTGGGCGCGTTGGCCGCGCGCTAAAAACCACCCAACTCATCCAGCCGATTCGGACGTCTAAGCTTCTAGACGTCCAATGCAGTTCGCTTCGAAATCAGACAGTGCGTGTCCTTGTTCTCTCGCGCGGCAGATTGTCGATGTCGTACACCATCAGCGTGGGTACCGGGCCTTCGCTGCGCTGTGTGACGTTGCCGTTGGCATCGTGCAAGTAGCTGGCGCTGCTGCCGGTGCTGAGCGCGATCGACTGCAAACGATGGCTGCCGCTTTGATACTGATAAGCGCCAGGCGTGCCGGTGGAGTAATCGGACTTGTATTGCAGCCGGCCAAGCGCATCGTAGCTGTATTCCACGGTTTGCGGTGCAGCCAAACCACTGCGGCTGACGACGGTGAGCCGATGCAGTTTGTCGTAGGTATAACTCTCGACACCCTGCGGACCCATGGTGGCGGCGCCGCCGCTCATCCATTGGCCGTTGTGATACTGGCGGATCAGGTTGCCGTAGACATCGTACCGATAGCGTTGATCGAGCGGCTGATTGGTGGTGCTGCTCGGCGTGGCGATCGCGCAGCTGCCGCCGGACAAGGC
>JALHMH010000009.1 GCA_022844165.1 Lysobacterales bacterium | reverse complement strand
CAAACCACGCGCTCGCACCCAACCGTTCTGCTCGCATCCAACTGTCCTCAGTGCCGCGTTGAGGACAGAATTGGCGAAGGCGAGAGTCAGAATCTAGATGTGCTGCGCCGGACGCTTACTCCGAGCCCCCTCGCCACTCACAATCGACACTAGCAGTGGTAAGTTATCCGCCTTAGTGTCCTGGACTACTGCAATGGACTCGCTTGGCGAAACGATTACTCAGCTCGCGCGCGAACTGGGGCCTGAGCGGGTAATAACGGATTTGGTCGAGCGCCAGTTTTTCTCCTCGGATGTCTACGCGATTGCGGAGCCGGCCGCAGCGATATTTCGGCCGCACACGACTAACGAGTTGCAGCAGATCCTTCGGGCCCTTGCCAGAATGGGTTCGCCCATCGTGGCGCGTGGCGGTGGCTTGAGTTACACCGACGCCTATCTCCCAACCACGCCGGACACGGTGATCGTTGATACCACGAGTCTTGATCGCATTGTTGAAGTCAACGAAGTAGATCGGTATGTCATAGTGGAGTGTGGCTGCACCTGGGCAAAATTGCATACTGCGCTCGCCGAGCGCGGGCTGCGCACGCCTTACTTCGGACCTCTTTCCGGGCTGCGTTCGACCATTGGGGGCGCACTTAGCCAGGGGAGCGTATTCCTAGGATCTGCTCGCTACGGTTCCGTCGGTGATTCTGTACTTGGGATCGAGGTGGCGATTGTCAGTGGTGATTTGCTTCGCACGGGGGCCTGGGCCGCCGCCAATTGCCCGCCATTTTTTCGTTATTTCGGCCCTGATCTCACGGGTCTGTTTGTCGGCGATGCCGGAATGCTTGGGATTAAGACGCAAGTCAGTCTTCGTCTCTTGCCCATTCACACCCATCAGGATTTCCTTTCTTTCGAGTTCAACGATTTTGCGTCCATGGCGTTGGCCATGAGTGCTGTCACACGGGCTGGCTTAGCGTCCGAGTGCTGTGGATTCGACTCCGTGCTGACGCAAAAGCGCATGCAGCGTGCGAGTTTGATGAGCGATGCCAAGACCCTGGGTGAGGTGGTAAAGAAGCAGGGCGTAATGGAGGGTATCAAGCTTGCGGTTGCCGGCCGAAACTTCATGGCCAGCGAACGCTGGAGTGCGCACTTGACGCTTGAGGCCGACTCGCATGGCGAACTCAAGGGGAAAGTCGACGCCGCGCGTGCATTCATGGCAGCAGGCAAAGAAGTCGAGAACTCGATTCCGAAGGTACTCAACAGTCAGCCATTCACGCCACCGAATAACATGCTCGGCCCAAAAGGCGAGAGGTGGGTCCCTGTGCATGGGATTGTCCCGCACTCGCAGGCCGGCCAAGCTTACGAAGCGGTAGAAAGAATCTTCGAGATCAATCGCGGAGAACTGAAACGCCTGAGCATCGATGTCGGCTACCTTGCGACCACAATTGCCCATCAAGGGTTTCTGTTGGAGCCGGTATTTTATTGGCCCGATGCACAAACCACTTACCACCAACGCATGGTCGAACCTGCCTACCTCAGGCGCGTCAGAAATTTCCCAGAGAACCCTGAGGCCAGCGCCTGCGTGAATCGACTGAAGCGCGAGGTCGCTGACGTACTGCGAGGCTTGGGCGCCATCCATTTTCAACTCGGAAAGTTCTACCGCTACCGTGAGGGTCGCGACCTACTTGCTCTGAGTTTGATGGACAGTATCAAGCACCAGTTAGACCCCCACGGGCGAATGAATCCAGGAGCATTGCGCTAGTCCTATCCATCAGTTCCGCGGAGTGCCGACGATTTCTATTTTCCCCATCTCCGTTCGCATGCGGCGCAGCACAAAGTGCCGATTGAGGCACGCTTGGATTTGTGCTGATTGGGACAACCAGGCAAAGTAGGTTTCCGCTTCTCTTTCTACCATCTCGGCAAACGCATCGAATTTCGGAACCAGCGACCTTGCAAGCGGCTGCTGTGTCACAAGGTGCACTGCGCGCAGGAATGGCGTGAGCCATGGCTCCACAGCGATAAAGAGGCCAGTAGGTTTCAGGACGCGCCGCACTTCCGCAAGCGTGAGATCCAGATCTTCCGGCAACGAAGGCAAATGGTGCAGCCCCCCGTGTACCGAAACAATATCTTGGCCAGCATTTTCAAGTGGCAGTGCCCGCGCATCCGCTGCGTACAACCTGGCATCGCCTTCGAAACACTGCAGCAGACGCTCTGACAGATCGACCCCCGCCACGTTCCGAAAGCCTAAGCGATGCCAGGCATGGATTGCGCCGCCACGACCACAAAACAGCTCAACGATACTGCTGTCGCGCGACCACTCATTTGCGCCCAGCCGCAGCAGGCGCTTGCAGAACTTGTCGATTTCTTCCTGGGGCGATTCGAACCGCAGGTAGGCATTTTCCCACTTCGGATCGTGCGCGGCTTGAAGTGATGTTGAACGAATAATCTCAGCCATGATCCATTGGGACACAAAAGGCCATGAAGTGGAGGTCTCGCTCAAAAAGCGGGCGCGTGAACCACGGGTAAATTTTGAGTCGTTGGCTCCAATGTAGAGGCCTGAGTCGAACGCTGGTCAGGTTCTGTTGCCAATCCTGTCTGGACCAATAGGCGTAAGGAAGATTGACTCCGTGCGCAGCGTTGCCAACGAAGTCCATCAATGCGAGCACTCTCAAGTCGAGTTTCGACTCGCAGAGATGGTCTTTGATCAATACGCCAAGTCGCGCAACGCGTCGACACTCGCGCAAGAGCTGGAGTTGGTCGTCGCTGTGGTGTACGACATCGATCAGCGTCACCACATCCACTGATGCATCGTTCAGCGGCAATACGCGGCCATCGAACTTCACGGTTGGTATCGCCGTATTCGCGCGCACGAGCACATCCGTGCCGGTGACCTTCAACTTAGGTCGATCCCTTTGCAGCAAAGCACCGAGTTTGCCGTCGCCCGAACCAACGTCCAGCAGATTCGACGCGATGTCCGGAATCAGCGCACTAGCCGCAGCAGCAAGCTGCCTGATGCGACGGCTGTGCACGATCGATTGATGCGCCGTGCTGACCGCTTTCATTCGCGATCCGAAAAGTCGCGCCAATTGCGCATGGCGTCTAGGAAAAAGACACCGAAGAACAATTGAGCACCGGTTGCAGCAGTGGTAACGGCTGGAATCAACTGGCGCATAGTGATTGCATAGTCCAGGCGCCCAAAGTCTAAAGACAACCAATACAGCGCAAGCGCGCCTATCCAAAGGAAACCGGCGGTCGCAAGCAGGGTGGCGGCGATCAGCACCCGCTCCAACGGCAACCAATCAAGCAGCCAGTCGGCCCGTCCGCGTTGTTGCAAACCTTGGTTTGTCGCGCCGACCTGAGCCGCGAGCGCAAAAGTGAGCATTTGCAGGCCAAGCAACCAAGCCAAACTCGCAATCAACAGCGTATGCGCATCGAAAGTTGCGCGCCCTATCGACAGCCCTGGAAGAGACACCAGATAGCCAACGATTCCGAAAGCGAGTAGCGCTACAGCAGGCCATAGGAACAGCCATTTCGGACTGAACGCGAGAAATAACCGAAGTGTACGCCAACCATCTCGCACCGTCCGTAGGTGCGGCCGTGCTTGCACTCTGCCGTCCCGATGCAGCGTGATGGGGACCTCCATCACACGGCGACCGAAAACCGAAGCCTTGAGAACCATTTCGACCGCAAACTCCATGCCCGGGCTGCGGATTTCGAGATCGTCGATCAGTTCGCGTTTGAAGGCGCGCAACCCGCAATAAACGTCATGACCAGAAAAATGAAACCACCACCGCGCGAGAAAGGAGAAGCCTGGGTTGCCAATGAGGCGATGGGTGATGGGCATGGCGCCCGGCGCTATCTGGCCGCCACCGCGTGGCAAACGGCAACCCATCACCAAATCGGCGCCCGACTGGAGCGGCGCCACGAATTTGGGGATTTCTCGAAAATCATACGAATCGTCGGCATCACCCATCAGGACCCAGATTCCGTCTGCCGCCGCTATGCCGGCGCGAAGTGCATTTCCGTAGCCGCGTTTCTTCGCGTGTACAATGCGTGCTCCTGCGCGCTGCGCAATTTCGATCGAACCATCGGTCGAACCATTGTCGGCCACGATGATTTCGCCGGTTACGCCGCTTGCCATCAAGCCTTCGCGCGCCTTCGCCAGGACGGTGCCGAGGGTCTCGCACTCATTCAGGCATGGGATCACGATCGATAGTTGCATCTATTAAAGACCTCTGCGTAAGTCTTCGCTCATTGTGCACCATACAATCTTCCAAATGGCGAATGCCCGCTTCTCGCTTCGGCCGGGTCTTACTTCACCATCACAACGCGTGGGTCAAATCGAACCGCTGAGATCGTGCGCCGACAGTTGCCATTCAGATGGTTCTGCGCCAACGCAGTCAGTTCCTGGACCGGGCCAAATAGCAGCCCACGAAGGTCCAGAACAGCGATGTCCGGTTCGTGAGGTGGTTGCGACAGTGTACTGAATCCAGCGGCAACAAATGGCGTGCCTGACTCCGCAACGATGATGCCTTCGCACTGGAAGCGAGTCCCTCTGAGCTGCGCAATGACCGTTCTGGTGTTGTAGGGAAACGCGAGGTCGTTAAGCCGGCCGCCTTCGCGCGAGTTCGCAATCGATAAGCTGGCCGCAGAGACCGCGAAGATCGCCACAGCGACACGGGAGGCCCAAGGACGATACTTGTTGAGATCGCCAGCCAAGTGCTGCACAGAAAAGACGGCGATAAGAACCAGTGCCAACGAGAACATCAGAAAGTAGCGAACGGTGAAACTCTCGTTGGCATTCCCCCAGAAGTAGCAAAGCACGATCATCGTGGGCAACAACGTGAAACTTGCCCAGCACATGAACCTAAGAGTGGTCGTTCGTTCGCCTTCGTTTGCCGATCTCCATACCCAAGGGGATCTCAGTGCCAGTAACAACACCACAAGGCCGACGGCCAGATTTCCCATCTCGGATCTGCCGCCGTTGAAGATGAAGACGATCAAGTGCTCGGTGTTGTTTGCGAAGTTCGTCATGGACCAGGCTGCGGCTTCGGCGGTCGGCAGAATGTGGTCGAACGGAACAGCCTGGCGCCAGGCCGCTGGCACCAAGGTCCACGGTAACCACAAGGTTCCCGGAACGCACAGCAAACGCCATGAGGGTTTGGTCAGCATCGCCAGGAAGGCCCCGCAGAGGACCAGACCTGCCAGTGACACGCTTTCATATCGGAGTTGCGCGGCAGCCGCCGCGAGCGCGGCAAATAGCCAGAGGCGCAAAGTCGTTGGGGCATTCGCAACCGATAGGGCGATGTGCGACGCGAGCGCAAGAAACCCGAAATTCATCACGTCGAATGTTCCGGTGCGCGTGTGAATAACGAAAATCGGCATACCGACAAAAACCACCATCGCATACGGCGCGACGCTGGTCGGGAGAAAGCGCCTTGCCAGCCGCCCTACAGCGAATAGCGCCAGCACGCCTGCGAAGATATTCAGCAGGAACGGGTGCTCCGTCGAATAGCCAAGAACGGAGTGCAACAACGCCAGCTGCGTCGGAAAAAACACCCCGCGCTTGTCGTACATGGCTTCCGTTGCGGACAGTACGCCTTGATCGTCGATGATGCCCGCTGCGGGCGCCAGCGCCGTCCCGTTGTGCAGAATCGAAAGCGAAGTGACCAGCATTCGCGACTCGTCGCTCTCGATGCGGCGCTCTGCAGGCACGAGAAGAACGATGACAACCATCAGCAATGACGCCGCCAGCAGGTCAGCCCATCGGCCCGCGCCAGGGTAGCTTCGGGCATACAAGACCGCGAGCGTGACAATGCCGACTTGCGTCAGCAAAGCCAGCGAAGGCGCAAACAGATGGTAAACCGCGAGATCCACCCTGGCCGGAAGGAAGAAGCCAACCTTGATCGCCGCCAGTCCGGAAGCGATCAGCAACAAGCCCCAACGCAAAGGGAATTCGTTGGGGCTTGGAAGGAGACCGAACAATGGCAGCCTTTTTGATCTAATTGTGACTATTCGGACTGCTGCTGATCCAAGATTCGTCGTTCCACGTAGGCGGCGACGGTTGCTAGTTGAAAGCGCTCCGTAGCATTCAGAGGAACAGCGCCGCCATCAATGGCCGCTTTGAGTTGACGAACATCGTCCAGCGACTTCACGCGATCGGCGCCGACGAGCGCCAAGCCGTACAAATGTGCCATCGCTCCGGCAGGGATCTCTGGGATCGAATTGATGACGGCCAAACTGCGTTCCAGCAATAGCTCCGGCTCACGCCCGGCTGCTGAAGCGATAACGTCCAGCATCTTGGAAATCGACTCAGGCCTGTTTTCGCACTCGGCCCAGGTTTGATCGGCCCATACGGGAGCGTACTCAGATCGAGCCGTGTTCCGTACGCTAGCGGTGAACGTTTCCAAAGCCAGTCTGCTCAATTCGCCGGCTTGCACGCCACCAAAACAGCGGGAAGCCCAGGCACGGAGCACTTCGGCACTTAGGCCGTTACGCCCCTTTGAGCCTGACGCCTTGCCACTTAGAGTGTCCAGGATCGCAATCCCGTCCAACCGATCCTGGACGGCACCAGTAAGTCCTTTACCCTTGGTGGACGTGAGCGACAGGAACGAGTCATCTTCTCTATCCAGGAGCTGCAATGCCGAACCTGGCCCGTTCGCGATTCCCGCAATTCCTGTGGCTAGCGCCCCCGAGAATCGATCACGTGGTGCTCGGTGGGCGACCAGCGGGAAAAAATCTGAGTTGGTCGGCCCCGGTGAGGCGGCCAGCATCGCTCTGATCCAGTTGCGATCAATGAACTGCCGAGCCCTGAGATCGCTTATCGACTCGATGCCTACCCGCGAAGCAACGTTCGCCGTGTGGCCCGCGAAAGCGTGTTGATGTATCGCAGGTACTTGGCGTGTCGGTGAGGCAACGATTAACAAGTCCGTGTGGTTTGAGACATAGATGATGTAGTCAGCAAAATTGTTGTCCAGCGCTCGCAGTATCGTCAGTAACGTGATGTCCGAGATCTCGTACGCCTGCACCCATTGGATCAACAGTCCGTCGTCAGCCAGAAAGCTGGGCACAATCTGGTAAAACTCCTCGGAAAATAGTTTGGCCACGCCGCTGACCCAGGGATTCGATGGTTCCGAGACAATCACATCGAAGCGCTCGCGACTGCGAGCAAAAAACGCTCTGGCATCGTCGAATACGAACTCACTTCGAGGATCTGAGTAGGCACGCTCCACCCTGGCGCCGAAGCCTTTCGCGACCTCGACCATGGCACGTTCGATTTCGATCGTGACCAGCCTTTCGGGCAGTGGATTTGAAGCCAACGTGTGCGAGGTGAGCCCAGAGCCAAATCCAATGTTCGCAATCAGCTTCGGCTTGGGGTGGTGTGCCAGGGCAAGCAGCCCGGCCAGGATCATGGTGGGCTCGTCGCTTGTGGGGTCCTTGCCTTCGGCCATTCTTATCGATGCGTCCGGTTTGCCATTGGTCGAGATCACCAGCGTTTCTGCAGGATCACCGATTAGAGCGACAGTCGCGGTCTTGCCATCACGGTGCACAAGTACGTCGCCCTTCAGGGTTGACCGTCCGGTCCGGTAAACGCCTGAATTCAGGCGTTCCGGCGAAAACGCTGCACTCCAGTGCACCAACACAACACCGCCCACGAGTAACCCCATGGCGACGGCATATTCGCGAACCGACTGTCGCTCGCTCAACATCCGCAAAACCACCACACCCAAGGCAATATCGATGGTTGCCGCCAACATCATCGATAGTTTCAGCCCCAGTGCCGGCAACACCACGTGGACCATGAGCATGACGCCGGCAATCGCACCCACCGTATTGGCCGCGTAGACCCAGCCGATGGCGCGCTCGCCAATGCCATTTCTCAGCAACGCATAAGTCATAATCGGTAGCGTCATGCCTGCCAAAAAAGCCGCCGGCACCATGATGACAATAGCGATCGCGGCAGTCGCGAGGTTGTACAAGACATAACCATCTGGCGTCCGAGCGAGCGCTTTGAGCAACCAAGCGACAAACTCAAAAACGCCGTCATACAGAGGCAACGTTGCCAATGCGGCCAGTCCCATGAACACCTGAATCCATCCGAACCAACGCAGCGGATCGGTGAGTTTGTCCAATTTCCCGCGGACATAAAGGCCACCGAACGCCAGGCCGCCGATGAACGCAGCGAGCATCAATTCGAAGGCATGCAGGCTGGATCCCAGCGCCAATGACAACATGCGTACCCAGCCGATTTCGTACATAAAGGACGCGGCCCCGGTGATGAACGCGGACACCAGCACAAACCGCAGCAGACGTTGTTGGTCGCTGGTCAAGACTCTGGTGGCGCTGGTTTCAACGCTGGGTTTAGGTGGTACCCGCAGCAGTACCACGGCCGCCGCGATCAATAGATTCAAACTGCCAGCAATGACCATCGCACCGGGCAAACCCGCCGTGGGCACGAACCAGAACGTCGCCAGCAGAGCGCCGATGGCAGCACCAATACTATTGAAGAAATAAAGGCCGCCGAGGACCCTTCCTGCCGACAGCGGTTGCCACCGAATCAACCCGGCACTCATGATCGGAAAGGTCATGCCGAGCAGAATCGTCTGCGGCAGTATCAACAAGAGAGCCGTCATGTAACGCGCGAAGTCGTTCATTGAGGCAGGCAGGTTCGGCAGAATGTGCTCAAACAGCGCCGCTGAGACCCAAAGAAAAACCACATGGAACGCCAAGCCAAAAAGGCCAATCGCACCTTCCAGCGCGCCATAGGCATGGACCAACCGGGAAATTCGCGACAGCAAACGCGATGCCCACCACGCGCCGAGCGCCATGCCGCCCATGAAGGTCGACAACACCAGCGATTGTGCATAGGCCGCGTGACCCAGTATTAGTCCAAGGTACTGCGACCAGACGGACTGGTAAATGAGCCCACTGATGCCCGACAGGATGAAGAACAACAGTATCAGCAGCAACGCCGGGCGAGTCAGTTGGGTGGAGTCGGTCATGACCATTGGCCTATGAAAGAAGTCGCGGATGTTAGCCGGTTCGGCGCAGTCTGGGCTATTGCATTGAGCACCGAAGTCCGACATGTTGCGCCGATTCGAAGGACGTTGAGGCGATGCCATGCAGTTGAGTGAAACGCTACGCGGCCCTCGCCAACTTCTGATTCTCGGCGCCGTCGCGATCTCTGGCGCCTTGGCCATCCAGCAAGGCTTTCTGCTGCCGATTGAGGTACGTCTCGCGCGCTACACGGATTGGTCACCCGCATTGTCTGTGCTGACGCTGGCGATGTTCGTTTGCATATCGATCTGGCACCAGACAGGCAGGTCGCGGCGTGCCCTTTGGCTTGACATGCTCTTTGCAGCAGCAATCGTGGGTGGCCTGACTTTGCTGATCCCAGGCCGTGCGTTGATTGAAGCAGACGCTTCGCTGATGGCGTCGACGAGCTTCGGCGTCTACTTCACGGGGACAGCGTTGGCGCCGATTGCCGGCGTCTACAGCGATGTGGGCGACTTAGTCGTTCTGGAAGCAACCTTGGATAAACGAGGGACACTGTTCCCGACCATGATGGCGATGGTCCATGCGGTATCCGGCGTCGATGCCGACAACGGAATTGTGGTTAGTACAGCCTGTGCCTGGGCGTGTCTGGTGCTGGTCATCAGAATCGCAAGACGCAAACTGGACACCGGCACAGCATGGCTGGCCGCTATTCTTCTCGCCGCATTTCCACTGTTCTCTGTTCATGCGCGCAGTGGAACCTTTGACATCCCGAACCTGCTTTTCCTATTGTTTTTCCTGCATATCGGTACAAGCTTTATCTTGAGAGGAGATCGCCGCAGTTTTTGGCTCATGGTTGCGGCCGCAGCGAATCTGGCGCAACTTCGCCATGAGGCGGGCGCGCTGGCCGGGTTAGTGGTCGCTGTGGCATCGGTGCGCGTCGTACTTCGTCATGCGCCGCTCTTGCAGTTGTCTGTGCTGCTCGTCCCTTGGCTCTTCGTGCCGGCAGCCTGGCGCCGGGCACTGCCTTTCAACTATGAACTGCCACCGGGCCGCGACGATGCCTGGGCGTTCGACTACTTTCTCGTGAATGCAATGGGCCTTGGGCGCCACTTCTACAGTGGTGTTGGACCGACTCAGACCGGCAATGGTCTGGTTTATGTGCTTGCAGCGGCGGGTATTTTCCTGGTTTTTCTCCGTTTTTTTCGGGGAAAGAAGGAATTAGTGGCCTGGGGGTATGTGGCGACCGGGATCCTCATTATAACGGCTATTCAACTTTGTTATTTTTGGGGCACGATGGATATCGCTCAGACGGTGCGATACTTTTTGCCTTTGCACGCGCTGCTGGCACTGATCGCCGCCGATGCGTTATCCCGCGTTCCGATGAGTCGGGTCCGTTCTATCGCAGGCGCGTGGTTGTACGCCTTGTTTGCGCTGGGCATTTCGCTGCCCTATGCGATTGGCGCGCCGGAATTTGCCCGGCTAACGCTTTCGGCTAACACCGACTTGATCCAACAGAAGCTTCAACAAAGCGAACTCCAGTGTGGCGGCGTAATCCGAACACCCAGAGCGCTGCCCCTCCTGCTGCGCGGATTCAGTTTGCTGCCGGACTCGCTGGCTGCCTCCGTAACTAAAGAGCAACTTGAAACGATGGCCAATCGTCCGTTGACCCTGTTTTATCTGCCGGACCTCTATGTTACGCGCCCAGATGAGTTATCGAACGAACTGCCCTCAAGTTCTCCGCAGATGTGCCCTCTTGCTCCACGAGGACTCACTCTGAGCACCGATCCACCGCCCAAGTACGTGCTCTGATGTACGAAGGCGATTGGCATGCGATTTGCGCCGAACACTCAGTCAGACAACAGAGGCCAACTTGAAGATCGGCAAATACATTCCAACCACCATGCCGCCGACCAACGTGCCGATGATGACCATGATCAGCGGTTCTAACAAGCTGCTCAAGGCGTCAACAGCATTATTAACCTCCTGCTCATAAAACTCAGCCGCCTTGATCAACATCGTGTCCAGCGCACCAGATTCCTCACCGATCGCCGTCATTTGGATCACCATGATCGGGAACAGATTCACCTGGCGCATGGCCAAATTCAACTGCAGGCCCACAGATACGTCTTCTCGGACTTTTTGCGTGGCCTCATCATAGATAATATTTCCGGTAGCGCCCGCCACAGTTTCAAGTGCTTCGACAAGCGGTACGCCGGCCCGGAACGTAATGGCTAACGTTCGACAGTATCTGGCGACGGCCGAGTTGTGCAAAATCTCGCCGAGAATGGGTAACCGCAACAACATGCGATCCACCAGACGAGCGAAGTTTCTAGAGCGCTTCAGAGCGGCAACGAAACCAACGACGGCACCCACGACGCCAAACAAAATGAGAAACCAATACGACACCATAAACCGGGACGCCGCGACGATCATCTGAGTGAATGCCGGCAAATCAGCGCCAAAGCCCTTGAACAAAGCTTCGAACTGAGGAACCACGTAGATCAAAATGACTGCAGAGACGATGATGGCCACAGCGATCACTGCCGCGGGGTAAAACAACGCCTTTTTGATCTTGCCTTTGAGCGTCTCCATGTTTTCTTTGTAAGCTGCAACCGTCTCTAACACCGTGTCCAGCACACCCGCAGACTCGCCCGCTCGTACGAGATTGACAAACAGTTCATCAAACTGCACGGGGTGTTTGCTCAGCGCTTCCGATAGCGCCGATCCGCCCTCGACATCCGCGCGCACCGAGTCCACCATGGTCTTCATCGTCGGATTCTTCAAACCGCCAGCGATCATCTCGAAACTCTGCACCAGCGGTACACCGGCGCGCATCATGGTTGCCAGCTGGCGAGTAAACACGGCGATGTCGCGCGCGGAAATTCTCGATCCCGATCGTTTGAACAGACCAGGATTGTTGGTCTTAACGCTGGTAACGGTAATGCCCTGCTTGCGCAACGCCGACTTGACGAGCGCTTCTGACTTGGCGGACTCTTCACCGCTCAGGACTTTTCCGCGGCGGTCTTTGCCCTTCCAGGCATAGGTCTGAAGTTTGACCGATGTGCGAACTGGCGGCTTGGTTTTGATCGCGGCGGTAGCCATAGCGTCTTAGTCCTTTGTCACTCGGTTCATTTCAGCCAGCGAGATTATTCCATTTCTGGCCTTTGTCAATGCGCTGCGTCGCAGATCCGGTATGCCGCTGGCATGTGCCGCATCGGCGATCTGCAAGGCATTGCCGCCACTGAGGACAATTTTGGCGATTTCTTCGGACAGCGGCATGACTTGATAGATGCCAGTGCGACCCTTGTAGCCTTCATTGCAACTCGAACACCCTAGAGGTTCAAACAGCGCCATGCTCTTGATGTCCTCGGGCGCAAATCCCTCGGCCCGGAGCGCGTGTTCCGGCAGGGATACCGGCTTCTTGCATTCGTGCAGTCGCCGCGCCAGACGTTGCGCAATGACCAGAGTGACGGCTGAGGTAATATTGAACGGCGCAATGCCCATGTTCATCAAGCGTGCAATTGTCTGGGGCGCGTCGTTCGTATGCAGAGTCGACAGCACCATATGGCCCGTTTGTGCGGCCTTGATGGCAATTTCGGCGGTTTCGAGATCGCGGATTTCGCCGACCATGATGACGTCAGGATCCTGCCGCAGGAATGAGCGCAACGCCGCGGCAAAGGTCATGCCGGCTTTGATGTTCATTTGGACCTGGTTGATGCCAGGTACCCGAATTTCGACAGGATCTTCGGCAGTGGAGATGTTGCGCTCGTCCGTGTTCAGGATGTTCAATGCAGTGTACAACGACACGGTTTTGCCACTGCCGGTCGGACCGGTCACCAGCACCATGCCGTAGGGCTTAGCAATCGCGCCGAGGAAGAGTTGTTTCTGGTCTTCCTCATAGCCGAGTTTGTCGATACCCAGCTTGGCTGCCGATCCATCCAATATGCGCAGCACGACCTTTTCGCCAAACAACGTAGGGCAAGTGCTAACGCGAAAGTCGATCGCCTTGGTCTTTGACAAATTCAGTTTAATGCGCCCGTCCTGCGGTACGCGTTTCTCGGCAATATCGAGTGCCGACATGACTTTCAAACGGGCCGAGATACGCGTGTTCAGTTTCACCGGCGCGGTCGCGACTTGTCGCAGAATGCCATCCATGCGAAACCGAACACGAAAATTGTGTTCGTAGGGCTCAAAATGAATGTCGGAAGCGCCCCGCTTGATGGCATCGACCAAGGCTTTGTTGACGAACCGCACGACGGGCGTGTCGTCGTTGCCTTGTACGTCGACACCGCTCGACGACGGCCCTTCAATATCATCGTCGCCAGCGGTCGACTCGAGATTCTCCAGTCCCTCTGAATCCTCAATGGCATCCGCCATCGAATCGCCTTGGCTAAGCGCGGCTTCCATGGCGCGCGTCAGCGTGTTGTCATCAATGATGATCGGTTCTACAATCATCTTCGATTGGAACTTGATCTCTTCCAGCGCACGGTCGTTGGTCGGGTCAGTGATGCCGACAAATAACCGGCTGCCACGTTTGAACAGCGGCACTGCACGATGTTTTTCGACCAGTGCCTGGTCGATGATCTTTAAAGGCGCCTGTTTAAGGTCGAGCGCAGACGCGTCCAGCATCGCCACGCCAAACTCATGACTTGCCGCCGCGGCGACGGCTTTTGGGTCAGCCAAGCCGTTTTCGATCAGGTAGGCGACCAGCGGAATTCGCTGCTTGGACGACGCCTCGGAAGCGCGACGCGCCTCTGGTTCGGCCAATGAACCATCGGCTACCATGCGCCGAAGGACGCCATTCAGCGCACCAGGTGTTGACATTGGGTTTGCCATGTAGCTCCCGATTTCCGATCCGGATCGGGCTCAGTATAACGCTGCGACGCAGCAAAAATATCCGACTGGGCAGAACTCTTAAAAGAAAAGGCGGCCATTCGGCCGCCTCCCCCGACAACAATTACACTACCAGCCTATTAACGGCACTGCGCTGGCAAATAACGTGCGTCAATGTTGGTACCAGCAGTGGCCGTACAATCCCAATTGGTGATGTTGTTATCAACGTCCAGGTCCGGCGAGAAGAACACGCTTCCGGCGGCCTTGGTGATCTTGCTGGGCACTTGAATGACACCAGCAGCGACCGTCACTTTGCCACAATCTTCGGTCTCTGCAGTTGTGCAGCCTGCCTGAGGGGTGTCAGGGAACACATCTTTGGTCGCATAGTATTCCGAAACCGACGTTTTGCACGCGCCAGCGGCAGCTGTGCACTCAGACAAACGCGAGCGGATCAGGTAGTCCTGGTAGGCCGGGATGGCGATGGCGGCGAGGATGGCGACGATCGCGACGACGATCATCAGTTCGATCAGGGTAAAACCTTTTTGCAGTTTCATAAGTCTCGTTCCTTGGTTAGCTAGCTTTCGACAGACATCTCGCGTTTCAACTGGCATCCTGCCGGTCGTTTCACGCTGAGGATGCGCAGCGAGAGATGCAACCAGCATGCCAGGCTGAAACTCACTTCCAACCCCTTGCCGGAGCGAGTTCTTCAGCTCCCACTTAGGGTGGCAGCAGGCTCGCGGGTCAAGATGTGACGCTCCGGGTCAGCTTAGGTCTAAAGTCATGGGCAGTTGGAACAGCCGCGCAAGCGGGACGGATGGAGCCCAGCAACGCAAAAAGACAAAGCGCCCGGCCATCGTTCCGCAAGAGGATCTTCAGACCGCTCTCATGACCACGGATCGATGTCGATTACACTCAAGATTTCGCCATCGGCCAACGACAGTAGTGCTGTTTTGTCGAACTCGGCCTCGCGGCCACGAACAGCGACGAAACGCACTTGATCGGCGGCCACGTTCAAACGCTGCAGTTCGCTCCTGACCAGATCGCCCGACGGACCCTCCAGCAGGCGATCGATGGTCTTCGCCTTGCGCATCAGTTCCGGTGCGAACTCATCGTAGGGGCGGTAAAATTTGGGATAGCCGTTAATCCCCTTGCCGCTGGCGCTGGAGCGGACAACAAACAGCGAATCGTCGCTGTTGTCCGGCCGCGGCGCGGCGGCCAGCACGGGGCCGGTCCACGACAGCGTCTTAAACTCGGGACGACTGGCTTTCTCCAGGTCTTGTGGCTCGATCAAAGTTGCGGGTGTCACATACAGCATGCCTTCTTCGAGTACCAGAAAGACGATGCGCGAATTGGCTGCTACGTGCATGCCGTACGCGAGCGCTGACACTTGCAGCAGCGCGATGACCGTCAGATCGAACTTCAGCCCCGACTTATGCCGATTGAACACCGCAAACGTACAGCAGGGGCCAATGATGACGTCGATGAGGATCAGCAGCAGGAAAATGCGCGTGCCGCCAACGAGATCTCCGTATGGCTGCGGAAACCAAAGGCCAAACACCACGATCGCCGCTGCGGCCGCGACGGCGAGGCTGATCCCGAGGTGGATCGCGAAGGCGCGAACGCGGTCTCTCAGTGAGCCGGCTGGCGCCGAAACTTGCAGTAATTTCATTGTCAATCGATCCCCAGTTTCTTGAGCCGATAGCGCAATGCTCGAAACGTGATTCCAAGCTTTTTCGCCGCGGCGGTTTTATTGTAGCGACACTCCTCGAGCGCTTTGGTGATGGCTTCTCGCTCAAGACTGTCGATGTACGTTTCCAAGCCATCGCGCTGCGGGCTGGAATGCGGCGCGGCACCTTGCGCCATGGTCGCAGCGGCGAGCGGATCACCGGGCACCACCGGTTGTTGGCCCGTGCGTGGCGTCAAGTGCAGGTCACTGGCGCGAATGATATCGCCATCGCTCAAGGCAACCGCGCGTTCGAGGATGTTCTCGAGTTCGCGGACATTGCCGGGGAAGTCGTATCGATTGAGCGCATCGATGGCATCGGGCCCCAGTTTCGGTCGACTGATGGACCACTCGGGCGCAAGGCGGTCGAGGTAACGATCGGCCAGCAGCAGCACGTCGTCGCGGCGTTCTCGCAAAGGTGGCATGCGCAGTTCGATCACGTTGATCCGATAGAACAAATCCTGGCGGAAGCTGCCCATATCGACCAGACGCGCCAGGTCTTTGTGTGTGGCGCTGACAATTCGGAAATCAACCGGCAATTCGGCTCTGCCGCCGATCGGCCTCACGGTTTTCTCCTGGATGACGCGCAGCAACTTGACTTGCATATGCGGCGGCAACTCGGCGATTTCGTCCAGGAACAGGGTGCCGCCATGTGCGGCTTGCATGAGACCGTCTTTGTCGCCGTGGGCGCCCGTAAAGCTACCTTTTTTGTGGCCGAAGAACTCACTCTCCATGAGTTCCGTGGGAATCGCGCCACAATTGACGGGCACGAATGGGCCGGATGCGCGCGGGCCCTGTTCGTGAATCGAGCGCGCCGCCAGCTCTTTGCCAACGCCGGACTCGCCAGAGATCAATACTGGCGCTTGCGAACGAGCCAGTTTCAAGATCGTGGCACGGACCCGCTGCATGGCCAGCGAATCGCCGATCAGGCGTGGCTCTGGTTGTGAGACGCCCGGCGCCCTCTCGGCACGAAGCTTGAGGGCAGTTTTCACGAGATTGCGCAGCACATTAAGATCAACCGGTTTGCTGACACAATCGAAGGCGCCTGCGCGCAGCGCCTGCACTGCAGCTTCAGCATTGCCGTAGGCCGTGATCATCGCGACTGGCGTTTCCGGATATTGGCGCGACATCATCTCGATGAAGTCATGACCGTTGCCGTCAGGCAGACGCATATCGGTAAAACACAGATCGTAGGGGCGCGCATTCATCATCTGCTGCGCTTGCGCGAGCGTGGCGGCGGCATGTACCTGCAGGCCCAGTCTGGTGAGCGTGATGCTGAGCAGCTCGCGGATGTCGGCCTCATCATCCAGGATCAGTGCGTGTCCTTTGTCCATGGGTGCTCTGGTTCGCAAACTACGTTAAGGATAACCTGAGCGGTGGCTCAGTGGTCCATGGATTGCACCGAAGTGGAGCAGGCGCAAATTTTCTGCAAGGCCGTGAGTCAATCTCGCACGCGTACCGCTTCGATCACGTTGTTCAGTGCGCGGATCCTGGCCAGCACGTTGGCAAGTTGCCCAAAATCGCTGACGCGCAGGGTGAGACTCAGGATCGACTGTCCGTCTTCTGGATCTTCGCGACTGTCCATCGCGCCGATGTTGATGCGGTCGGCGGCTAACACGGCGCCAACGTCGCGGATCAGGCCGGTTCGATTGTATGCGGTGATGCGGATGCGCACACTGTACACATCGTCGCGACGCCCGCCCCACTCGACGTCGATGCGCCGTTCCGGCGATCGCGATACCAGGTGCAGCAGGCTTTTGCAGTCTGAACGATGTACGCTGACGCCCTTGCCGCGGGTGATGAAGCCAACGATCTCGTCGCCAGGTACGGGGCTGCAGCATTGCGCCATGGACACCATCAAGTTGCCGACGCCGCCAATCACGATGGCGTCTTTGTCGCGCTTGATGCTGGTTTCCGTGAGCCTGCGTTGGGCAAGGATTTGTGCGTCGTCCAGTGCTGGCGCGCCCATTTCGTGGATCACTCGCGCGATTTGCGAAGGCGAGATGTCGCCCAGCGCAACGGCGATGTACAGATCGTCCACGCTCGCCAGGGCGAACTTGGGCAACAGCGCTTCGATTTGCTGTGCGCCCAACGCCAGACGCTTAAGTTCGCGTTCGATGATCTCCTTGCCGTCGCGAGCGTTTTGCTCGCGATCGAGTTTGTTGAACCACGCACGCACCTTATGGCGTGCGCGCGAGCTGCTGAGGAAACCCAGACCTGGCAGCAGCCAATCGCGTCGCGGCGCGCTGTCCCTGGCGGTGAGGATTTCGATCGTATCGCCGGTCTTTGGCGAAAACGTCAGCGGAACGATGCGACCGTTGACCTTGGCGCCACGGCAGCGATGCCCAACTTCGGTATGGACGGTATAGGCAAAATCCAGCACCGTGCCATGCTTGGGAATGGCGATGACATTGCCCTTGGGCGTGAGCGCATAGGTGTGGTCTTCCAGCAGCTCCGTGGAGAACCCGGCCAGCAACGCGCCATCGTCGAGACTCTCTTCGCGACCCTCAAGCAGCTGTCGCATCCACAATATCTTGTCCTGCATCGCGGTGTCGCTGCGACCACCCTCTTTGTAGCGCCAGTGCGCGGCGACGCCGAGTTCGGAGTGCGCGTGCATCTCATGCGTGCGAATTTGCACTTCGAAGGTCTTGCCTTCCGGACCAATGACCGCGGTATGCAATGAGCGATAGTCGTTGCCTTTGGGTTTTGCGATGTAATCGTCGAACTCCTTGGGTATCGGCACGAAGTGACTGTGGACGACACCGAGCGCTGCATAACACGCGGGTACATCGTGAACCAGGACGCGCACTGCGCGGACGTCGTAGAGTTCGGCGAACTCCACGTCTTTGCGCCGCATTTTTTTGTAAATGCTGAAGATGTGTTTCGGCCGTCCGGCGACATCGCACTCGATGCCGGCTCGGACCAGCATCGACCTGAGTTCGGACTTCACCAGTTCGATGTAGCGTTCGCGGTCGCCACGGCGTTCGTCCAACAGATCGGCAATACGCTTGTAGGTTTCTGGCTGCAGGGCACGAAACACCAGATCCTCGAGTTCCCACTTGATCTGCCAGATGCCGAGGCGATTGGCCAACGGTGCGAGTAGATCGCCGCACAGCGCCGCAATGGGTTTGCCATTTCCGTGTTTGACGGCAAGGCGCAACCGCACAACGTAACGTGCCAGCAGAATCAGCACCACGCGCAGATCGCGCACCAGAACCAAGAGCAGTTTGCGCAAACCTTCGGCGCTTGCCTGTGGCGCCTTTAGGCCGTGCAGCACGAAGACACGTTCGGCTTCCAACTGGCCCTGCACCAGCGTGGCAACACGTGGGCCGAAGCGCTTTTCGATGTCGCCAGCTGGGGACGGTTCGACATTCGCCAGTGGCAACAAGATGGCCGCTATTTGCGTTTCCAGATCGGCATTCAGCGCCGAAAGCTCCGCCAAAACGCGAGCGGTCTCATCATCATTCCCGCCGTTCGCCACCACCCAATCGATGGCGCCAGCCAATTCCGATGGCGCGTTTTCGCGCCATTTCGCCAGCGCCGTCTCGTCGGCACGCGATTTCATCGCACTATTTTGCGTCTTTGGAGCGGTGAGCCTTCCGGCGCACCGCTCCGGAACATCAATCACTGCTCGATGGTGGGTTCACCGTGATCGTGAAATCGCGCTCGCGGAAATTCACGTCGCCATTCGGACCACCGTTCGCGCCGTTGTCTTCCACTCGAACGCGGACCGTTGCTGATCCGGATGTGCCGTTCAAACTGAAAGACAGCGCATTGTTGGTCGCGTTGTAACTCGGTGATCCGAACTGAGCGAAAATGGTTGGACTGCCCAGAACGGTAACCGACGCGACCGATGTGGTTTGCGCGTTCTCATCGGGGCCACCGCCCGGCACGCGGTTTTGCACAAAATTGATGACCGATTGCGGACCTTGCGTGCCTGGCGCGTAGCCCTTGTTGGGTGCCAGTTGGAAGTCAGGCGCGTCATTGACCGCTCCGAGTGTCAATTGGAAGCTGTCGCTGGCGCTGTTGATTCCATCGCTCACTGTGACCTGCACCGTCGCAACGCCGTTGGCATTCGGCTTCGGCGTGATCGTCAGCGTGAAATTGGGCTCCGAGCCCGCAAACACACAGCCCGCCGGCGCGACCAGCGTGGTGTCGTTGCAGCTGAAGCTGGCTGGCGTCAGCACATTGTCGCTGTCGTTGGCAGTGAAAGCGATCGGGCCAACAACCACGTCTTCAAGACCAGGCTGATTGGCGATATCCGAAATCGTGGGTGCGCTGTTTGGTGCGCTTGCGGTACCGCTGAGGTTGACCACAAAGTTAGGCTGCGCCGGGGAGGTCGCGTTCGTCGAACATGTCAGCGTCGCGGAACGCGCGCCAACTGCTGACCCGGTAAACACAATTGGCAGATTGCGCGTACCGCCGATGGCGACGCCGACAGGGAAGTTGGGGTTCTGCAGGAATGCAAAGTCGCTCGGGTGGCTGCCGCCAAATGTGCAATTGCTGACAACTAACGTTCCGGCATTGCCGGCATTGGCGGTGATCACAACATCTTGTGCGGCCGTGGAGATGCCTTGCGTACCATTGAAGGAAAGACTGCTGGTGGCTGTGTAGCTGAACTGGCCAACGGTGACGGTCGCGGCGGCCTGGTTGTCGATCAGCTGCGACTCATTATCGCTCGGTCCGGAGAAGGCGGCCGCGCTCACGGATAACGTAGAGCCGTTGGTGATGCCGCTGGCGACGGGGCGATTGATCGCAATGGTGATCGACGCGTTTTGATCGAGCGAAACGTTGTTGAGCGCCACATTGCCGGTTTGCGCGCCAGAGATGCCGCAGCTTGCACCCACCGTATTGGCCGTGCATGTCCAATCGCCGCTGCCCAGGGATGCCGAAAATGCGGGCGACTTCGGATACCAGTCGCGCACCCGAACGCCGCTGGCCGAGCCGCCGCTGTTGGTGATGGTAAACGAATAGCTCAAGATACCGCCAGAATGGATCGTGCCGGGTGCCGTTCGTGTGACCACCAGATTGGTCGCGGGGGAGCCCGGAGGTGTTGCAATGGCCTCGAATCCGTCGCGGAAGAGCTGATTGAGCACCAGGCCGCCAAAACTTCCTTGCACACACGAAGCATTCGCGGCGGGCAACATAATGCAGCAGGCGAGGCTGGCGTCGGATGAGATGCGGAACAGAGAAGGTTGCGCGCCATTGGTGATGTAATCGTAACTGGAAATGCCGCCATACATCGGCGCTGTTGCGTCGTTGTTTGGATCGGTAATGCTCAGACCGACGCGATTGCCGACGGGCGCGGGCGCGAAGTCCGTGCACAACACCGGTTGGCCCACGCGCAGGTTGATGATTTGGCGGCCTTGTGCGACGGAACGGTTGAAGTACTGAATCGGGCTGCTGGTGACCAGGTCAATAGCGCCAGAATTGTTAATCGCAAGCCGGGTCGATCCACCCTTCAGGGCTTTGCTATCGGCAATCGCCGCCGAACCGATGGATAAGGCAATAAGGATGGCAGCCGAACGGAGTGAATTCATGTTGTGTCCTAGAAAGATATCGGAGGCGCGATGACTCGCGGACCAATTTGCGGAGTTTAACTTGTGTCACGCCGAGACATGAAACCGCGCATGCGTTTCGTTCATCGTGTACTTGCAAACAACGCGCGAAATCGCGGCGAAAAAGCTCGCGTTGAAGGTGCCAATTGAGTGTCTAGTGAACGCGCCTGTCGCACATCTTGCCGCACTGTCTCCAAAACCGTGGCGTCGGATTCGGCGCCCAGGACGTAGATTTCGAATCGCGCCGCCGCGCGCAACAGGAGCATTTGCGCCCGCGCTTTGGGATAGTCGCGCAGTGCCGCTTCATCGCGCCAGGCGGCGGCCCTGGCGTACTCGCCGGCCAAAAACGCATCGATCAGGGGGCGCAGTGCCGTGCGCATGGCAACAACGGCCTGGCGCTCCTGGACGCGAAGTCGCAGCGTGGCCGTGGCGGCATCGAGTACACGAGTCGCCTCAACCACCGAGGCGACATTGTCCGAATTCACCTGGGCTTGTGCATTTGCGATCTGGTCGCGCAGGCCTGCCGCGTCTGCTGCCGGAGCGGATTGAGCGGTTTCCCGCGCCGCAGCCATGCTCTGCGCGAGGCGCTGTTTGGCGTCGGCCAGCGCCTTGTTTCGAGCTTGCGCAGCAGCTTGTCCGACGGCCTGAGCAAGCGCCGCCGCGCGTCCGTCCAGCGCCGCAAGTTCGCGTCCAAGTGTATCCAGGCGGGTGTTGTCAGCGCCAGAGAGCGAGCCCGAAATTCGGTTCAGATCGGCGCTAAGCCCGCGCTGTTGAGCAGTCCAAGCCGGATCTCCTCCGGGTGCGCGAAGTTCACGCGTGATTGCATCCAGGCGGCTCTGAGTCAGCTTCAATTGGCGCTGGACGGAAGCCAGCCGCGCCTGATCGACACGCGCTGGCGTTGAGGCGGTTTGCGTTGGCACCGGCCGTGGCACAGATTGCGGTTGTGCCGTGCTGGCGGGCTGATCGGCAACCGCGGCAACCGGTTTTGTCGGTGCGGGAGCGTCCGTCGGTGTTTGGGCCAGTTGCGTCTGGCAACGATCGGTCATCGTCTTTTGCCTGGCGAACTCGGCGCCAATTCCGTCGATGATGGCTCGGTGCGCAGCATTGTTAAAGAAGCCGAGCGCGGCTCTGCAGTCGCCCCGGGAATAGGCGGCCAGTCCCAGATAAAAGTGTGGGATGTAAGGGTCGTAGCGCATGCCGTAAAAGCGCACCCGCGCATTAGGCGATGGCTCCTCCGCCAGCGCTGCGCGCATTTGCGCTTCGACTTTTGGCCAGTCCTTGCGTTCGGCGGCCTTCAGGCCGTCGCGATAGGCGGCCTTGAAGTCCGCCAGGGCTGGCGCGGAGCAGAGTAAGAGCAGGCACAACGATCGGGCATTCACCCGCCGGTCTCCTCAAAGTATTCCTCAACGCTGAGTCCGCCGAGCTTGACCGACAGCGTCGCCAGCCTGCCACGTTCGACAACGATGCTCTCCTGGCGTCGCTGCGATCCGCTGACCAACGTAATGCGGTAGCGGCCTTCGGCCAAATTCAGCAGCAGCGGCGTTACCGCATCGGCCGGCAGTGCAATGCGCTGGCCAGCGTCGTCGACGACCGACTCGATCTTCGACCAGGGCGCGCTGCTGATCGCCAACTGGCCTTGACGGGCGCGGTCGGCGGCGGCGCGGTCGGCGGCGAGCGCCGCGTCACGAGCGGTTGTGATTCGTCCCAACGACTGATTGAGAACTTCGCTGTCAAGTTCGCGTCTGGCCTGGCCGAGCAACGCGGTGGCATCGTCGAAGCGCCTCTCCTGCTCTAGCGCCGTGGCCCGAAGGCCAATGGAGCGTACCAGTTCATCGCGTAACGCATTCAGATCTCGCTCGGGCAATTTGAGGTCCGACAGCTCACGCAGGCCCAGCAGCAAGGCCGCCAGATGTTCCGCATCCAGCGGTTGTGCCAGTTGCATGCGCCAGCGATCGAGTGCCTGGCCCAGCGTGGCCTGATTAAGATCGTCTTCGATCCGCCTGGCGAGAGTTTGCGCGTCGCGGTTATCTGGCACCGCGCGCAGCAAAGCCTGTGCGTCGTTGGCGGCAATCTGCAACTGTCCTGCCGCCTGCGCGGTTCGAATGGCGGCGATAGACGCGCCCAGAGCACGCGGCTCCAATCGCCGGAACTCAGGATCGGTGCTGAGCGTCCGTTGCAAGTCCAGATAAAGGTCGATCAATCGTTCGCCGCTGTTCGGTGTGGCGCCATCCAAAAGTTGAGCAAGGCGCTGCAACCGTTGTCGTGTTGCCACCGCATTGGCTTGTGCTTGCGCCAACGTGGCACGTTGTGCGCTCAGGTCTCCCAGTGCGGGCGCGGCGGCGTCCGCCGCCTGCATCGAAGCCAGGGTTTTGTCCAGTGCGCCCAGATTCTGAGCGGCCAATTCGCCACGCGCCCGCTTTTCCAACGCAGCGATAAGGCTCTTGGCAGCGCTGCGCACGTATTCGGACTGTGGATCCACGTCGCGCATGTCGCGCAACTTGGCCAGAGCGTTGCCGGGGCCCTCGTCGAGCTGACCGTCATTGATTTTTTGTTGAACAATTTCGCTCAAGGTGTTGAGCAGCTTCGCCCGTGTCAGTTGCGTTTCGGCATCGATGGGAGGCTCGATGATCGGCCGCGTTGCCAACCACCATCCGCCGCTACCGAGGGCAAGGGCCAATGTTGCGATTCCCAACCACAAACCGATTCGTTTTGGCGCAATGGGTGTGCCTGGGGTTTTCCCCCGGACTTTCGGAGCAACGCGCGTCTTCCGGCGTTGGTCGAGGGCTGCCCTGACTTCTGCATCGCGCAACGTATCGAAGGAAAATCCAAGATCGCGAAGCTGCTCGGACCAAGGCGTGTCCGGCGCAAAACGCAGCACTGTACGCAGCGCCTCGGATGCAATGAAAACGTCGCGCAGTGCATGATTGAATTCGGCCATGTTGGCGAAACGATCGTCGCGACGCTTGGCCAGCATGCGGTCCAACACGGGTTGCAAATCGGTGAATTCGGGTGGCAAACGCGGCAGGTCGGCCGTCAAATGCTGCATACACACCGCGATTGGCGTGTCGCCCTGGTAGGGCGGGCGACCAATCAACAGCTCATAGAACATGATGCCCAGCGAATACAAATCGGAACGACCGTCGACCTCGCCACCCGAAACCTGTTCCGGGCTCATGTAAATCGGCGTGCCGACGATCATGTTTTCGGCGGTGATGCGCGTCTGGCTGGCAGTCAGTTCGCGCGCGATGCCAAAATCGGTCAACACCGGGACGCGGCCGCCGCGCAGCATGACGTTGGCTGGCTTCAGGTCGCGGTGAACGATGCCCAGTTTGTGCGCTTCGTCCAGCGCCGATCCCACCTGCACAACGATGGCGATGGACTCCGCAACCGATACGCCCCGACGAAGCTTGTCGACCAACGTGCCCCCGTCGAGATACTCCATTGCGATGTAGGCGATATCGCCAACTTTGGCGATGTCGTAAATACCGCAGACGTTCTTATGCGTGATCTTGGCGAGCGTGCGGCCCTCTCGCAGGAAGCGTTTTTCGGTTCGCTCAGGGTCGTCTTCGGCGCCAGTCGCTCTGAGGACCTTGATCGCAACGCGGCGCTCCAACGACAACTGAACGGCGAGATACACGGTCGCCATGCCGCCGGAGCCGAGCTGGCGTTCCAGCGCATAGCCTGGAATCTCCGGAAATGCCACAGCGAGAGGATCCTGAACGGTAAGGGAGGTCAGAGTTTAGCAGCACGAAACTCTAGCGCAGTATGTCAGTCGCAGGCTTGCGCGCTATGCTCCGCGCCCCGCAGTGCCCCTTGTCGGCGCTTTTTTTGTTTTTTAGGAGAAAAACTGATGTTGTCCTTGCTGCTGGCCGCTACGTTGACCGCCGCCGATCCTGCTTCTGCCAGCGATGCGCATACGGCGGCGGCGATGAAGATGATCCAGGCCTCTCGCGCCGATGAGCCGCTCAAAATGCTCAAGGATCCCACGGCGCCGATGGTGCAAAGCACGGTCGCTCAATTTCAGGGATGCGCGAGCGCCAAACCGGTCCTCGACGATTTCAGCAAGCGGATGGGAGCGATTACCTTCTCTGACGGCGAGATTGGCGAAATTCGAAAGGACTTTGCGGCCGTCTACACCGATGTTTTTTCGCAGCAGGAATTGGAGACGATGACGGCGTTTTTTGCATCTGATCTTGGACAAAAGCTGTTGGACAAGACGCCGGAGATTATGCAACGCATCCAGGGCGCATCTCAGCAGCGTATGCAAGCCTCCATGGAAAAGGCTCAAGGCATTGGCCAGGAGTTGGCGCCGAAGCTCGACGAGGCATACCGTGCCTGCCAGGCGGCGCAGGGCGATACGCCCGCCCAATAGCCGCTGCGCCCGCTGTACTCTGGGCGGCAACACAGAAAACGGCGCCCTGGGGCGCCGTTTTCCGTTGCGCGCCGCTATTCTCCGCGTAGCTCACAGCTTATAGGCAGATCACCATGGCGACGATGGATATCAAGGTGCCCGATATCGGCGGCTACAACGATGTGCCGGTGATCGAATTGCTGGTCAAGCCCGGCGATGCTGTCAAACTCGACCAGGGACTGATCACTCTGGAGTCGGACAAGGCCACGATGGAAGTGCCAACAAGCGCCGCCGGCGTGGTCAAGGAGTTGCGAGTCAGGCTCGGCGACAAGGTATCCGAGGGCAGCGTTATCGCAACCGTCGAAGTCGCCGAGACAACCGATTCCAAACCGGCGAGCTCGCCGCCGACCGCTGCTCATGGCCATCGACTGCCCGTGAATCACCCGCAACCCGGCGCAACCTCGCAGCCGTCAGCCCGCAATCCACGTCCTGACACAAGGACCGACGAGCAATGCCAGTTCCTGGTTCTGGGCGCAGGGCCGGGAGGTTACACCGCGGCATTTCGTGCGGCGGACCTGGGGCTCGACGTGATTCTGGTCGAGCGTTATCCGACGCTGGGCGGTGTTTGTCTGAATGTCGGTTGTATACCGTCCAAGGCGCTCTTGCACGCGGCACGTGTGCTCGACGAAGCGGCGCACTTTGCTGAATTGGGGATCAGTTTTGGTTCACCGACCATCGATTTGCCAAAGCTGCGCGGATTCAAGAACAAGGTCGTGAGCAAGCTGACAGGTGGTTTGGCAGGCATGGCCAAACAACGCAAAGTCCGGGTCGTCACCGGTAGCGGCACATTCGCCTCGGCGAACAGCGTGGTTGTCTCGCTCGCCGACGGCAGTCAAACCACAATCGGCTTTCAGCACGCGGTGATCGCTGCCGGCTCGCAAGCGGTGAAACTGCCGGGCCTGCCGTGGGGCGATCCACGTTTGATGGACTCGACCGACGCGTTGGAATTGGCCGATACCCAGGGCAAACTTCTGGTGATTGGCGGCGGCATCATTGGTCTGGAAATGGCTTGTGTGTATGACGCTCTCGGCAGCCAGGTGACGGTGGTCGAGTGGCTTGATCAACTGATGCCCGGTGCCGATCCGGACTTGGTGCGACCGTTGCAACAACGCATCGGCAAACGCTATGGTGGAATCCACCTCAAGACCAAAGTGGCCTCGATCGAATCCAGGCCCGAGGGATTACTCGCCACGTTCGAGGGCGAAAACGTGCCGCCGCCCACGCTTTATGATCGTGTGTTGTGTGCCGTCGGGCGAACGCCCAATGGCCGCAAGATCGGCGCCGAGAATGCCGGTGTTCAGGTCACCGAACGCGGGTTCATCCCAGTCGATAAGCAAATGCGCACCAACGTGCCGCACATCTTCGCGATCGGCGATATCGTTGGGCAGCCGATGCTTGCGCACAAAGCCACACACGAGGGAAAAGTCGCTGCGGAAGTGGCGGCAGGGCACAATGTGGAGTTCGTCGCGCGCGTTATTCCGAGCGTGGCCTACACTGATCCGGAAATCGCCTGGGTCGGGGTGACCGAGAGCGAGGCCAGGGCGCAAGGACTCAATGTCGGCGTTGGCAAGTTCCCGTATGCGGCCAGCGGCCGTGCGATCGGAATCGATCGCACGGAAGGTTTCACAAAACTGATCTTCGACGCTGACAGCCATCGTGTGATGGGTGCCGGCATCGTCGGGCCGAATGCTGGCGATTTGATCAGCGAAACCGCGCTCGCCATCGAAATGGGTTGTGATGCCGCCGATATTGGGTTGACCATTCATCCACACCCGACCTTGAGCGAGTCAGTGGGCATGGCGGCCGAAGTGTTCGAAGGTACTATCACGGATTTGTACATTCCGAAAAAGGGTTGATGGCATGCATTCGGTCTGGCTCCTGGCTCTGCCGTTCTATTTCGCTTCAAGCGAGCACCCGATCGATGCGGCGCTCGTGCGATGCCTGGATACGCCCGAAAATCAATCGACCCACGGCCAGATCGGCTGCTTCGCTGCTGCGGGTGAGCAGTGGGATAAACATCTCAACATGGTGTGGGGCGATTTACTCGACAATTTGCCGAGCCAAACGCATCCGCCGCTGCGCAGTGCGCAACGCGAATGGTTGAAGTTTCGCGATGCCGAGTTCAAGGCGATTTCGGCCACGTATGGCACCATGGATGGCACCATGTATCGGATCTCTGCTGCCGCCGCGATGGCCCGCATCGTTGGCGATCGTGTCAAGCAGCTTGAAAATTTGCGCGATGCATACGTTGAGCCTTAGGGGGATCTGTCTGGCGCTGTGCGGCGTGCGGGCGCAGCGATCCAATCGTGTGCGGGGCGCTGGCGCGCGAGAGTCCGGAAGATCTGGCGAGGCTTCGCCTCAGGCCACCAGGCCCAGCATCGCGGCGCAACCCGGAGCGACTTCTTGATCGCGCGGGCGGTTTTCCTGTTGATGCTGGCGCTAAATTTGGCGATGGGCGGGTGGTGGTATGTGCATTTGACCCGCCCACCGGCGCCGGCACCTCGAAGCGATGCGCCGACCTTGTTGCTCTTGCACGAACGCGAGGCGCAAGCGATGGCCGATGCGGCTGCTGCGGTGGCCGTAACGTCGGGTGGCGATTCAGTTTGCGAGACGGTTGGGCCGTTCGCGACACAATCGTCTTTGCAGCGAGCGCTGGATTTGATCGGGGCGCAAGCGCTGCGTGCGCAATTTCAAGAGCAGAGCGTTGAGAATACGCGCGGTTATTGGGTCTATTTGCCAGCCTACGAGAATCGCGAATCGGCTCTGAAAGCGGCACGCCAGCTGAACGCCGCGAGCGTGCGCGACTACTACGTGGTCACCGCCGGCGATCATGAAAACACGGTGTCCCTGGGGCTTTTCCGCAATCGCGAAAATGCCTCGCAACGTCAGACGCAAATTGCCGCGCTCGGTTTTCCCGCACGGTTGGAACAGCGCACCGAAGTCACCCGCCAGTATTGGATCGAGTATGAGCGAGGCAGTGAGGCGATCGACATCTCCTCACTGCCCGGCGCCGATGAGCTGACGCAGCGATCGCGCGCCTGCCGATAGGCGCTGCGAAACGGGGAACCAGAAACGCTCGCGAATGGTCTTGCGCAGACTCAGGTGGCTCGCAAGGATGACTTCCGGTCCCGTATGCCCCGCAGACCAACTCACTTCCAGGAATCGACGTAACCACGCCATTCGATTCCGTTGGCTTCCTCGCTCACTTCCAAGGCATCGCGGGTGTCGATCATCACCGCGTATTCGTCGGTTGCCGCCTTGGTTTGTTCGAGCATGCGTCCCAGTGCTTTGGGGTGCGGGCCGTGGGTAAAGCCACACGGATGCAGTGTGACCATGCCGGGTTTGATGTTGTCGCGGCTGAAGAAGTCACCGCGGTGATAGAAGATCAGTTCGTCGAAGTCATCGTTGTTGTGGAAGAACGGAATCTTGATCGCACCCGGATCGGTTTCGAACAGGCGCGGCACAAACGTGCAAACGACAAAGCGATCCGCCACAAAAGTTGTGTGTGCGCTCGGTGGCACGTGATAGCGGTGGCTCATGATCGGGCGGATGTCTTTGACGTTGATCCGCACCGGAAACAAGTCGCCGTGCCAACCCACAGCATCGAGCGGATTGTATGCGTAGGTGATTGTCGAGAGCACATTGAGGCGCTTGACGACCACGCGCCATTCGCCTTGCTGTTGGCGCTTGAACATCGGATCGATCTGCGGAGCGTCGAGCATCGCAGTGTCGAAGATCGCATGCGGACCTAACAAGCCCTTGTCCGGCAGCATATAGCTCGAATTGGTCGCTTCTATGAGCAGAATATCCATCGACTGGGTCACTTCCAGTCGCCACATGGTCGAGCGCGGCAACATCACATAGTCGCCCGCCTCGATCGCGAGATGCCCGTAGTCGCAGAACAAATGGCCCGAACCGTTATGCACGAACAGGAGTTCGTCGCCGTCGGCATTGCGCACCAGATGGTCCATCGAATTTTCGACACGCCAGGTACGCACACGCACCTTGGCGTTACTCACCAGGTCTTTCGCGTCCCACGGCGATGGCCCAAACTCGGCGTGCTGATTGGTATCGAACGCACGCGGCCGCAGCGGACCTTCGAAACTCGACCAGGCAGTCGGCGGTCGCGGGTGATACATATGCGCCGCCGGACCGAAAAAGCCTTCCTTGCCGAGTTCACGCTCATACGTGCCTTCTGGCAAATCGCAATGGGCCTGGCGCGAGGACTTGCCTTCGATGCGCGGCGTGGAGATCCATTTTTTCGACATGGCGGTTGGGTTCCCAAAAAGTGGACGCCGGCTGATCAGATCCAGACTGGATCGAACACGAAGGCCGCCGACTAAAGCACGCCGCGACGCATCTGGTCGCGCTCGATCGATTCGAACAGCGCCTGGAAGTTGCCCTCGCCGAAGCCTTCGTTGCCCTTGCGTTGAATGATCTCGAAGAAGATCGGGCCAATGTTGGTCTCGGTGAAGATCTGCAGGAGTTGTTTTTGTTTGGTCTCAGGATCGGCATCGATCAGAATGCGATTCTTCGCCATGCGCGCCACATCTTCTCGATGCCCGGGCACACGTTGATCGATGACATCGTAGTAGGTGTCAGGCGTATGTAGAAAAGTCACGCCGCGCTCGCGCATCGCTTCCACGGTCGCGTAGATATCGTCGGTGAAACACGCGATGTGCTGGATACCTTCGCCCTTGTACTGATCCAGGTACTCATTAATCTGCGACTTCGGATCGCTCGATTCGTTCAGTGGGATGCGCACCACACCATCGGGCGCAGTCATGGCCTTGGACACCAGACTGGTCTTGACGCCCTTAATGTCGAAGTAGCGGATCTCACGAAAACCGAACAGGCGTTCGTAGTAGTCCGCCCATTGCCCCATGTTGCCGAAGAAGACGTTGTGCGTCAGATGGTCGATGAAAGTCAGCCCGAAGCCACGCGGGTTGGGGTCGGCGAAGAATTCGAAATCGCTGTACGGATCGCTGCCATCAGTGACCAGGTACAACATGCAATCACCGATGCCCTTGATCACCGGTGCCGCAATCGCGCGTGTTTCTGGTTTGTGCGTCACCGCTTCAGCACCCCGCGCCACGACCTCGTCGTACACCGCCGCGCCATCGCGGACGCGGATTGCGAAGCCGCATGCGCTCGGGCCATGGGCGGCTGCGAAATCGCTGGCGAAGCTGCTGCTCGTCTCGTTGATCAGGAAATTGACCCCGCCCTGGCGATACAAGGTCACCGCACGCTCGGGATGCCGTGCGACGGCGGAAAACCCCATGCGCTCGAACAGTTGCCTGAGCAGGGCCGGATCGGGCGCCGCAAACTCGACGAATTCGAAACCGTGGATGCCGAGCGGATTGGGAAATTGCGCGGTCGACATAAAGGCCCCTCCATTGTGATGCGGCGCAGATTGCACGCCAATGCGCAACAGTATAGTTTCAATTGAAACGATATGGCGAGCGAGCGCATGGTACCCAAAGCAACGTCCGCAGACCCGGCGCTCGATCTTGAACGCTTCTTGCCGTATCGCCTGTCGATCTTGTCGAACACCATCAGCCAGGCGATCGCCGGCGTATACGGCGAGCGCTTTAACTTGAATGTGACGCAGTGGCGGGTCATCGCTGTGCTGGGACGCTACCCGAACTTATCGGCAGTCGACGTGGCCGAACGCACCAAGATGGATAAGGTAGCGATCAGCCGCGCCGTGAACGATCTGATCGCCGGCGGGCGCCTGGATCGCAGTGTGGATAAGTCAGATCGACGCCGCTCGGTGCTTTGCCTGAGCAATCACGGCTGGGATGTGTACCGCGAGATCGCGCCCTTGGCGCTTGCGTGCGAAGCGCGGCTCAAAAGCTCACTCACGGCAAGTGAGTGCGATGCGCTGGAGAGAATCCTCGATAAGCTCACCACTGCTGGCGTGGCGCTGTTGCTCACGGGTGAGGACCTGGGCATGCAGATACGGTGCCCTGGAGCGCGGTAAAGACCTGTGCTGCGCGACCGCTGTCAGGCCTGTTCGACACCCGCATTGCGCGTCGCGAACTCGACCGCTGCAACGAACGTCAGAACCACCAACGACACTAGCCAGCGCATGAAACTCTCCTTGTGAGGCACTGCCTCAAGCGAAACGGCCCGTCGCCGCCCGTTGTCCGCATTGCAACAGAGCTTAATGGCTGATTCCTGACCGGCTCATGACGGAAATTTAACAACTTCGGGCGAAACGCGGGCGCCACAGGTCCTTGCAACGATCCGATCCACAGAACGGGCAACAGAAAAGCCGCTTGCGTGGCGGTTCCGTTTGCGCGAACAACAGGCTGTCCGTCGGGGTCGGCCGACGATGCCAGTTACCGCGCCTTCAACTCTGCAATCCGCTTGGCGATGCGTTTGGGTGAGATCGCGTCTGAGGTGCCAAGTTCCTGCGCGAACAACGACACGCGCAGTTCTTCAATCAGCCAGCGCAACTCGTCGTTGTTGAGGGCGGCTTGTTCGCGTTGGAAAGGGATCACGTCAAGCAGCCTGGCCTGGTCTTTGGCGGGCTCGCGCTTGAGTCGTTCGATGCGCAGTACCAGCGCCTGCAGGTAGCGAGGATAGTGCTGCAATCGCTCCATGGCGACCGATGCGGCAAAGCCAGGGGCGATCAGACGTTGCAGGTGGTCGCGGGCATCGGCGAGATTGGCGGTGGCGTGACCCATCAAGAGGGGCGTCAGTTCCGCGCGCGCCCTCTTGGCTTTCTGCAGAATGTCATCAAGCAGCGCGGCGCGGATTTGAACGCGTTCGCCCAACTGCTTTCGAATGTGTTCTACGAGTGCCTGGAAGGTGCTGGCACGGCGCACGGTGACGCGCTCTGGGGCGAGGTCGAGTAGGGCGGCCGCGACGATGTCGGCGCGCAAACTCTCGACCGACGCAACGACGCCGTAGGCGAGTGCGGCATCGTTGCTGAGTTTGATATGTCGTTGCCAATAGCGTTGAACTTCAAGCGTGTATCTACGAAGAAGGGTGAGCACGCCATTGGCGTGAGCTGCCCGCGCCTCGGCGGCGTCTGCGAAGGCGCGCACGCCGACGCGTTCGCCCTGTGCGACCAGCGCCGGATACGCCGCAGTTGCGCCATCGACGATGGACTCCGGCAAATCGAAGGCCGGCCAATCGCTCAGGCCATCGGCCCAATACTGTTTGTCCATACGTGCCGCGAACGCATCGCGTGCCGCTTGCGCGTAGCGCTCTTTCAACAGCGCCAGACTACGGTCGTGATCGAGCAACTGGCCGTCGGCATCGATGATCCGCAAGTTGAATTTGAGATGCGGCGACAGCTCTGTCTCCGAGAAGTCACTGGGCGCGATCGCAACACCACCGACGCGTGTCAGGAACTCGGCAAGAGCCTCGATAAACGGTACCTTGCGCGGCGTCGTGCCTTCAAGAAAGGCGCGCGCGAAATCCGGCGCCGGTACCACATGGCGGCGCAGCGCTTTGGGGAGAGACTTGATCAGCGCGGCCGCTTTTTCCTCCCGCCAGCCTGGTATCAGCCAGTCGATGTCCGATTCCGAGAGGCTCATGAGTACGTTGAGCGGAATGGTCAGCGTTGCGCCATCACGCTCGCCATTCGGGTCAAAGGCGTAGTTCAGGGGCAGGCGTTGTCCAACCAGCTCCAGCGCGTCGGGAAAGCGCTCGCTCTCATCGCCGCGGGCATCGGCGACAACAAGATCGTCGAGCGTCCATTTGAGCACTTCGGTCACAGATGCGGGTGCGTGGCGCAGCCAGCGCTGCAACTGGTGCGAATCCAGCACATCGGTGGGCACGCGTGAGTCGAACCACTCGGTGAGATCGATCTCATCACGCAGTAAACCGCGGCGGCGCAGTTTCTCTTCTTTGTCCTTGGCCTGCTGACGTAACGCATCGTTGTGCGCCAGTACCGGGTGGCGAGCCGGACCTTCGCCGCGCACCAACTGATGGCGAATCATCAGCGCACGCGCCGAGATGGGATCGGCACTCGCATAGTTGATGCGTCGTCGCTGCACGATCGGCAATCCAAACAGCGTGACGTCCTCGAAACCGACCGCTCGACCACCCTTGAGATCCCACGTCGGTTCGTAGTGCTGGCGTTTGCTCAAGTGCTGACAGGCCGGCTCGATCCACGCCGGGTCGATCCGCGCGTTCATCAACGCGTAGAGCTTTTCGGTTTCCAGAATGGTGGCGCTGACAATCCACGGTGGACCAACCTTGGCCTGGCCTGAGCCGGGAAAGATCTGCAACGAACGCCCACGTGGACCGCGATAGCGATGTTTGTCGTCCTTGCGCGCGACGTGCGTGACGTAGGCGGTGAGGAAGGCACGGTGGAGCGTCTCGAAGTCTTTGGAACGGGGCACGGTCAACGGGTCACGGGGCACGTGAGGAGCGGCGGATCGCTCAATCGATGTCGATGGCGTCCGGTCTGGGGCACGTCGCCTGACGATCTGGATAGCGCCTTCCCGTGCCCCGTGCCCCGCTCCGGCCTCTGAGCGCAGCTCGGTAGCGCTACGCGAATCGCGAGCGTGGCTCGCAAGCGATTCGCTACGCCTCTGTGCCCCGCTCTCAAGCTCCCAACGCCACCCCAGCTCCCCCACAACGACCCGCAGCTGCCGATGCAGCTCGCGCCATTCGCGCATGCGCAGATACGACAGGAATTGAGCTTTGCACCACTCGCGCAACTGGCTTTGCGTGCGCTCTTCGTGCTCGTGCGTGTAGCGCGCCCACAGGTTGACGAGCGTCAAGAGATCGCTCTTGTCGTGCACGTCGATCCGATGCGCGGCGTCGGCCAGGCCGCGCGCTTCTGCAGGGCGTTCGCGTGGGTCTTGAATCGATAAGCCAGCGGCAATCACCAGCGCCGCTTCGAACTGATCAGTGTCGCGCGCAGCGACTAAAAAGCGCGCCAGGCGCACGTCGATCGGCAGGCGCGCCATCTCGCGACCGACGGCGTTGAGCGCGCGCTTTTCGTCGAGCGCGCCAAGCTCGCCCAGCAATACATAACCATCGTCGATGGCGCGGTCGCCCGGCGCATCGATGAACGGGAAGCGTTTAGGATCGCCCAGGCCCAGATCGAGCATGCGCAAGATCACACCCGCCAGGGACGACCGAAGCAACTCAGGATCGGTGTACGGTCGACGCCTTTGGTAGTCCGCTTCATCGTACAGGCGCACGCAGATGCCGCTGGACGTTCGCCCGCAGCGCCCGGCGCGCTGGTTTGCGGCGGCCTGGCTGATTGGTTCGATCTGCAAGCGCTGCACTTTTGCGCGCTGACTGTAGCGATTGACGCGCGCCATCCCGGTGTCGATCACAAAGCGAATGCGCGGCACGGTGATAGAGGTCTCGGCGACATTCGTGGCCAGCACCACGCGCCGCCCGGTGCCGGGCTGGAAGACGCGCTCCTGGGCTGCGCTCGATAGCCGCGCGTAGAGCGGCAGAATCTCGGTGTGCGGCAGACGCCGGCCCTCCAGCGCTTTGTGTACATCGCGAATCTCGCGCTCGCCGGGCAGGAACACCAGGAAATCGCCGCGCGGATCGCTCTGCCCCAACTCGTCGATCGCTTGGGAGATGCCGCGCACTAGTCCTTGATCAGCTCGCTCATCGCGATCGCCTTCGATGGGGCGATAGCGGATTTCCACCGGATACCCGCGGCCTTCGATCTCGATCACCGGTGCGCCGGAGAAATGTCGTGCAAAACTCTCGGTATCGATCGTCGCCGAGGTAATGATCAGCTTCAGATCGGGCCGCCGCTGCAGCAGATTCTTCAAGTACCCGAGCAAAAAATCGATGTTGAGGCTGCGCTCGTGGGCCTCGTCGATGATCAGCGTGTCGTAGCGGCGTAGGTGCCGGTCGCTCTGAGTCTCGGCGAGCAGGATACCGTCGGTCATGAACTTGATCAGCGTCTGCTCGCTGACCTGGTCCTGAAAGCGCACGGCAAATCCAACTTTGTCGCCGAGCGTGGTGCCGGTCTCTTCGGCCACACGCCGCGCGATGCTGCGCGCCGCAATGCGCCGCGGTTGCGTGCAGCCGATCACACCGCGCCTGCCGCGACCTGCCAGCAGCGCGAGCTTAGGCAGCTGCGTGGTCTTGCCCGAACCGGTGGCGCCAGCCACGATCACGACCGGATGTTCTTCAATCGCCGCCACCAGAGCCTGCGCGTGCGCCGCGATCGGCAACTCTTCGGGGATCACCAGCTTCGGCACACTCGCCGCCCGCGCGGCCACGAGCGCTTCGGAGGTTTCCAGCAGCCGAACCAGCGCCGCCACGCGCGGGGCCTCTGACGCGTCCTGCGGCAACGCCTTCCACAGCGCATACAGGCGCGGAAAGTCGTGCGCAGAGGCACGCGCAATGCGCTCACGTAGATCGCGGTGAGTGGGCATGCTAGAAAGGCAATTCAACGAGACTTGATTGCCGCATTGGTCTAAGCTTGTTACGAAAGACTGGGGGAATAAACATGGAAATTGTGCAGTCATTCATCGAGCATGGCTCATGGCCACTCGTTGCAATCATAGGGTTTGTCCTGTTCGGATCGCCGCTGAGAAGAATGCTCCTCAGGATTCGAGGTGCGAAAGCTGGCTCTGTCGAAGTTCAGTTTGAGGAGGAGGTGCGCGATCAGCGCCTAACCCATGAACAACTTCAGAACATTTCTTCGTTGACGAATGAGGAACTAGAACTTTTTTTGCTGGTCTCTTTTACCGAACATGAGGGTTTTAACTACGAGACCCCGCTCCCAACAGAAATCTTTAGACACCGGATACAGAAATTGAGTGAGGCGGGGTTGCTGGACATATTGAATCCAGACGACACTGGAGCCAACGTCCGCCACAACCTGACGTCCGCAGGGAATCGATTCCGGGCACTCGTAGTTCAATCCATTACTCGGATGCTACGCGAGTTGTCCGAACGCCGATGAATCTTCGCGAGGCAAGAGGTAGATAAGGCGTAGCTCACGAAAACAACGTCCCCTGTTTCAGCGGCAGCGCGCCGTCACCATCGAAAATGCGCTTGAACTCGGCGCGCGACACCGAGACGTAGCGCTCGTTGCCGCCGATTTCTACTTGTGCGCCCTGCGTTATCGCACGGCCCTGCTCATCAACGCGGACCACCATCGTTGCTTTACGCCCGGTGTGGCAAATGGTCTTGATCTCGCTCATCGAGTCGGACCATGCAAGCAGGTACTTCGAGCCTTCGAACAGCTCGCCCTGGAAGTCGGTGCGCAGGCCATAGGCCAGCACCGGTACATTCAAATGATCGACGATGTCGCTGAGCTGCCAGACCTGCGATTTGCTGAGGAACTGCGCCTCATCGACGAGCACGCAATGGAGCGCACCGTTGGCGTCGATATCGGCTGTGGTGGCCAGGAACAAATCCTCGCTGCGCTCGAAGGCGCGCGCCCTGGCTTTCAGGCCAATCCGCGACTGAACCAAGCCCTCGCCGTAACGGTTGTCGATACGCGGCGTATAAATCAGCGTGCGCATGCCGCGTTCGTGATAGTTGTGCGCGCTTTGCAGTAGCACCGTGGTCTTTCCGGCGTTCATCGCCGAGTAGTAAAAGTAGAGTTTTGCCATGGTGGGTCTCGTCTGGCACGGGGGTGTTGGGGCACAAGGCACGTGAGAATCTCGTTGCCCCGTGCGCCTTGGAAATCTGCGACGGGCCATTTTATCCCGCCACTCGCAGCCCGTGTCCCCGCTTCAGTTCCTTCTCAGTTCTTCCTCGCCAGCAACACACGCAATTCTGCCTTCTCCGCTTCATCCAGCGCACCGCTGCGTAGTTTTTCGCTGAGCGCTTGCCGCCGGTCGGCGTCGCTTTGCTCAATGAGTTTGATCAGCGCACTCATCAGGTCCTCGCGCCATGCTGTTTCATCGCCCGGCACTTCGGAGATCGAGAGTTTGATCAGGGCATCGCGGGTGCTGCCTTCAAAGTGCTCGATCAGTTCAGTGGCGCTGGCGAGCGGCCTGTCGCGCGTCAGTTGCATCAGCTCACGGAGCACTTCGCTACCCGGTTTGTCGACGCGTTCGAAGCCGCTCGGTAGTTCGATTTCGAGCGCCAATTGTGGTTTGGCAAGCAGCAGTGCCAGCGCCTGCCTGACCAGTGTGCGCGGCGCGCCGGCCGGGCGCGGTTTGCGCACCGGCGCAGGCTCGTTTGCCACCGTGACTCGTCGTGCGCCACTGCGATCTGCCAGCGCCTGGCGCATCAAGTCGCGAAATGCGCCATCGGGCATACTGTCGATCAGTGGCCGCGCCCGTGCGGTCAGTCGCGCACGACCATCGATCGTGGTCATGTCGATGTCGCTTTCGAGTGTGGCGAACAAGTAGTCCGACAATGGTTGCGCTCGATCGAGCCGCGCACGAAAGCCACCCGCGCCTTCCTTGCGTACGATCGTGTCCGGGTCCTCTCCATCCGGCAGAAACAAGAAATGCGCTTGCCGGCCATCCTTCAAACGCGGCAGCGTCGACTCCAGTGCACGCCATGCGGCGGCCACGCCAGCGCGATCGCCGTCGAAGCAGAACACCACACCCTCAACATTGCGATAGAGCAGTTCGGCGTGGTCTTTGGTGGTCGCTGTTCCAAGTGTGGCGACGACTTCCTCGACACCATGCTGCGCCAGCGATACCACATCCATGTAACCCTCTACGACCACCAGCCTCCCGGACTTCTGTGCTGCCGGGCGCGCCAAAGACAGGCCGTAGAGTTCGCGGCCCTTGTGGAACAACGGGGTCTCCGGCGAATTCAAATACTTCGGCTCGCCCTGTTCGAGAATTCGCCCGCCAAATGCCATCGGCCTGCCGCGGCGATCGTGAATCGGGAACATCACGCGGTCGCGAAATTTGTCGTAGGCATGACCGTCGTCTTTCACCGACAGCAATCCGGCTGCGGACATCTCGTCGCGTCGCACCGGTCCAAGAGCATTCAGCAGCCCATCCCAACGATCCGGCGCATATCCCAGTTCGAAGCGTTCGCTCATGGCTGCGCTGACACCGCGACGTTCGAAGTAGCTCAGCGCTCGCGGGTGTTTGGCGAGCTGAGCCCTGAACCACTGGTTGGCCTCGGCGATGACGGCATACAGTGGAGCCAGCGAATCCTGTTCGTCGCGATGCGTCTGGTCCCGCGGAACGTGCATGCCGACATGTGCGGCCAGGGTCTCGATCGCGTCGGGGAAACTCAGGCCATCGTAGTCCATGACGAACTTGATGGCCGAGCCATGCGCGCCGCAGCCGAAGCAGTGAAAGAACTGTTTTTGCGGCACGACGGTGAACGACGGTGTTCGTTCGTCGTGGAATGGACAACGTGCCTGGTACTCTTTACCGGCGCGCTTGAGCGGGACTCTCGCGTTGACGATGTCGACGATGTCGACCCGCTGTAAGAGTTCATCGACGAAGGAATCTGGAATGCGGCCGGCCATCCTGAAGAGTTTAGCCGGACCGCGCTCGCATTACTTGTCCCCAGCCTTGGCGCGCACCGTTTCCTCAGCGACTTTGCTGGCCGCACTGTCGAGGAAGTCATCCACGGTCTGCGTCGCGGCCAGGATTCCGCCCAGGAACCAACTGTTCTTGTCCACGGTAATCGTAGAGATTTCGCCGTTATTTGCGCCATCGATGAATGCCACGCGCGCATCGAAGTTCGCACTGCCTGCGCCGAAGCCGACCATCAGACGCAGAGCGGCATTGCCACGCTTGTACTTCGTGACCTTCCCGCTGATGACCAGTGTTTCCGCGTCCGGTGTCCCGGTACGTTCTACGCTGGCGAATGCTGGGTTGCCCTTCAGGCCCTCCGCGATCTGGTCGGCAAAGCGGCGGCCCGCGGCCGTTGCCTGGCTCAGTTCGACTTCACGTTTGGCAGCATTCTTGGTTGTTACCACAACGGCATTTTCGAAATCGCGAACGATCACTTTATTGAATCGCGCAAAGTCCGCGGAAATCGCGGCTTTGTCTGCCGTGCGACCGGATTCACCGCTCGGCGAAGGTTTCATCTTTGAGGTTGAACCGCAGGCCGCAAGCAGCAATGCCGTCAGGATCAAGGTCACACGAACGAGCTTGTTCACTAACTACCCCCGACTAATGTTTAGAGAGGCTTCGCCTCGGACCGCCGAGCGCTGTTGGCTTTGCTCGGCAGGATACTCGCCACATCCCCGATTAAGCGATGCGCGCTCAATCGCCCCCGTCGGTCACTAGCAGGCTGTTGAGGAACAGCCTGCGGGCGCGAACCATGGATGGTTCGCACATGGGTCAAGCACGTAAGTGCTTGATCCATGAAGAGCGAGTCCGGACATGTGCCGGACTCGCGACTTGAGAAACGCACAGGAAGTGCGTTTCTCAACAATGTCCTAGAGGACTTTGGCCGCTATGCGATCGACAGACATAGTCATATGCGTAATTGCGCGTCGCATCAGCTCATCAACCGGCGCAATTAACGTTGTGTGTTCATCTTCAGGTGTGGCGATGCCCAGTTCTACTGCGTGCAACAAGAGTCGATGGATCCCGAAATGCTGCCGGAACAGACGGTTGTGATGTCCCTTGCCATATTTCACATCGCCGACGATCGGATGGGAGGCGTGCTTCAGATGGCGGCGGATCTGGTGATGCCGACCGGTGTGTGGCAGCGCTTCGAGCAGTGAATAGCGTGCTTCTGGGTATCGCCCAACGGCAATCGGCAGGGTGAGTGTGCCGATGGTTTCGAATGACGTGCGCGCATCTTTAGGCGCTTGCCCGTCGCGACCAGACAGGGCTGAATCGATGACAAAGGATGTCGCTGTGTGGCCGCGCACAACAGCCAGGTAGCGTTTGCGCACTCGACGTGTTGCGAACTGCTCAGTGAAAAACGCCGTGGTGCGTGGATCCAGGGCGAGCAACAGTACGCCACTGGTGGCGTGATCGAGCCGGTGGACAGCATGGACACGATTCACGTTCAGTTGGCGCCTGACTTCATCGACAAGTGTTGCGGTGCACGGCCCGGTGTAACTGGAGCTATGAACGCTCAGGCCGGCGGGTTTGTTTACCGCCAGCCAGCCCTCCCCGCGGGCGATAATATCGATCATCGGCGTGTGAGAAAGCCACGAATCGCATGGGCGATTGAGTCGGCATGCGACAGAAACGGCGCATGTCCGCAGGGCCAGTCGGCGAAATCGCCGCCGCATGCCTGCGCCGCCCAGCGCATCGCTGCTGCGGGCACCAGCCGGTCCCGCAGCCCGGCCAGCCACAGGCTTGGGCAACGGATACGCGCGACGCGCGCGCGGTCGTCGCGCGACCGAAGCCATTCGAGGCCGGTCCTTAACACCGCAGGATCCGATGGCGGCCGGGTTGCGATGCAGTCGCGTAACGAACGCAGTTCTTCGCGCGCAGCATCATCGCCGTGCACCTCAAGGGCGAGGAACCGGTCAATCGTCCGCTGGAAGTTGTTCTCCAGTTCTGTGGCGAATCCGGCAAACACCGATTCGCTTACGGCATAAGGCCAATCGTCGCCTGATACAAAACGCGGCGAGCTGGCGATCATGATGACCGCCGCAATGCGCTCAGGGGCGAGTGAAACCGCGTCGAGCACCAGTTGCCCGCCCAATGACCAGCCCAACCAGTGAGTTCCGGCGGGTACCAGGTCCAACAAGCGTTCAGCCGTCTGTTCAAGATCGACTGTTGCGCGCTCTTCTGACAATCCATGGCCGGGTAGATCGACCAGCCAGCATTGAAAGTCGGCTTTCAGGCGTTCCACCAGCGGGGCAAAAACGCCGCCGTGCATTGCCCACCCGTGAATCAACAGCAGCGGTGGGCCGCTGCCGATGATGTCGAGGTGCATTACCTGGCCGGCAGGAGTTGTATGCCACGCTCGCCGAAGATCAGGGTGTCCCACATGGTCACAATCAGCGAGTCGCCGTCGAACTGCATATAGACAGGTCCCTGCGGTTTTGGCTCAACATCGAACAACTGCATCAGGATTTGCGAATCGCGCTGCAACCAATGGCCTTTTGCGGTTCGCCCGTTGGGTCCGCCCCATGTCATCGCCAAGGTACCGTCGGAGGCGAGTTCCAAGCTGAGTGGACTGCCATCGCTGAGTTTGCCAGTGAAGTGCGAGCCAGCCGGCAATGGGCGCCCGAGCTGTTCGCGGCGCTCGTCATAAATCGCCAATGTCGCGACAACATCCTCAACATCGCCCCGCAGCTGGCGGAACCTTCGGCTCTTTCCTTTGTCGCCGCGCACGGCGACATACGCATACTCCGAATCGGTGAGCACGATGCGGCCGATACCCTTGCCAGCATTGCTCATCTCACGGTAAGTCTTGAGCGGCGCGCGAAAAAACGTCACGAGGCGCTCGCGTTTCTTGCCATCGACCAGATCGATCACGAGGCCGGATTGCGCCAGTTCATGCAAAGACGCTGCCTCGTCCGGCCCGACCTCAGTGGTGACCACATCGTCGGTACGCCAGTTCTCCGGGAGAAACAGGCTCATGAGCGGTGCTCTGGCGACAACTCTTCCCGGCATCGCTGAATTTTCTGCTTCCCGCATTGCGGCAGGTGCCCACGTGGGCAGTGATGGATTGGCCTGGTGGGCTTCGGTTGGCGGCCTGTCATTGCCCGCGCCGTTGGGCGTATGGCTGGTTGTTGGATCTGTCGCCATGGCCACGCCGGCCATCGCCAGGCTCAATAAGATCAGTATTCGCATAAACAACCTCAGGTAGGACCGCGGGCGAAAGCGCCGGAGCATACGCGGCGGACATTTGGACAAAGAGCCAATGTCGACCAGCGCAGACAGCCAAAGTTCACGCCGCCGGCAAAGGTGCCAGCTTTTCTCAGCCTTCCGGAAAGGCGCTTTTCATGAACTCTGGCATGGCCAATGCGCCGCGATGGATATCGACATTGTAGTAGCGCGTCTCGAATTTCTTGGTTGCCGCGCCGCGTTCGCGGAAACTGTTGAGGTCGATGCCTTTGCGCGCCATGGTGCAACTCCACCAGCCAGACGGGTAACACGGCTGAGGGAAGCACAGCGTGCGCAAATGCGTAAAGCCGGCCCCCTTCATCTGCGTGCGCATGGCTGTGATGAGCGGCAAATGCACCAATGGCGACTCACTCTGTTGAACCAGAATGCCGCCCGGCTTTAGGGCTCTCAGGCAGCTTTGGTAAAAGGCCCGGTTGAACAGACCTTCGGCCGGGCCGACAGGGTCGGTGGAATCGACAATGACGACGTCCAACGCATCGGGTTCGTGCTCGGCCATGTACTTGATGCCATCGCCGAACATCAAGCGTGCGCGGGGGTCGGCGTTGCTGTCGCACAATTCTGGGAAATACTGCTCCGCCAGCCGCGTAACGCGCTCGTCGATGTCGCATTGCACGGCTTCTTCGACTTCTTCGTGCTTCAACACCTCACGCAGTGTGCCGCAATCGCCGCCGCCGATGATCACCACGCGCTTGGCGCGCGGATGGGTGTAGAGCGCCGGATGACTCATCATCTCGTGATAAAGGAAGTTATCGCGCGTGGTCAGCATGACGCAGCCATCGATGACCATCAGGTTGCCCCAATCGACGGTCTCGTAGATGTCGATCGTCTGGAACGGTGTTTTCTCCGAATGTAGCAAGCCCTTGATCTTGAAAGAGATAGCAGAGTTTGAACCGGCGTGAGCCTCAGAAAACCAGTTCTGATCGAGCGTTTGCATAAGGGATTGACCTTCGGAATGGATGTGCTGCCTTCGATCATTCTAGCCGGAAGCTCTTCAAAGATCGCCAGTCAATTCTGTGGCCGCACCCGACACGGCGGATGGCTTCAAGGCCGCTCGGCAGCTGATCGTGCGGTCCGTTAACATCTGTTCATTCCGGCCTCTGTATGCCAAATGGCACGGGGTACGTGTTACGATTGCGTTAAGCCTGCGTCCAAAGGAGTTCTGTGACGCGGCGATACCCGTTTAGCAGCGAGACTTCCGATATGAAAATCAAAGCTTTACCAGCTCGGCACCCCCTGGCACTGGCCCTGGGTGCAATTCTTGCCGCCTCACTGGTGCAACCGGTGTATGCGCAAGACACTGACGATGAAGACGAAAACACAACCGAAACCGCCGAAAAGATGGAAACAGTGGTGGTGACCGGTTCGCTGATCAAGCGCCTGGAATTCCAATCGGTATCGCCGGTGCAGGTCATCACTGCGAATACCAGCGCGACCACTGGCCAGCTCGACACGACGTCCATTCTGCAGACAACCAACGTTGCCGCAGGTTCGACGCAGATCAGCAATCAGTTCTCTGGCTTTGTGGTCGAGGGCGGCAACGGCGTGCAAACGTTGTCGTTGCGCGGCCTTGGCGCCAACCGCACATTGGTGCTGCTCGACGGGCGTCGCCCCGGTCCGGCTGGCACGCGTGGTCAGGTCGGCGCCTTCGACCTGAACGTTATTCCCACCGTGATTTTGCAGCGTGCTGAAATTCTGAAGGACGGCGGCGGTTCCATTTACGGTTCGGACGCAGTGGCTGGTGTGGTCAATCTGATCACCCGCAAGTCGATCGATCGCACCGAGTTGAGCGTCGATACCACTTTGCCGATCGACGGCGGTGGCGAGCGCGTCAACGTATCTGGCGCGACCGGGTGGAACTTCGAGAACGGCAGTGTTGTTGCTGCATTTCAGTACTACAAGCAAGAGCCGTTGAAAGTGGGCGATCGCGATTTCTTCGAGTGTCCGCGCGATCTGGTCGGCAACCCGGCCGGCGGTTTCTTTGATCGTGTCGATCGTTCCATTACAGCCGGAACGGAGCTGGAAGGTTGCAACAACCTCTACGCAAATACCGTTATCGCCGGGGCCGTGCGCTATGTGCCGTCCACCGATGGCGTGACTGTCGGGCCGCTGCCCGGCTATCGCCCGCGACGCAACGCGAATGCCACGGCAACCAGCCCGGCATTCTACGAAGACGTGTTGAACTTCGACTTCTTCGGCCAGTCGCACATTTTCAGCGAACAGGAACGCACCAGCTTCTTCACATCGGGTGATTTCACGTTCGGTGAAATCGCATGGGAAGGTCAATTCCTGTACAACAATCGCGAAACCAGTTCCAGGCGCTTTCGCCAGTTCTTCCCGGTTGTAACCGGAACGGCGGCTGGCCTGCCGGCGCGTGTGCAGCCGATCATGCCGTTCCGCTCGAACCAGGACATCGACGTCGACTACTACTACGCTGCATCCGGCTTCAGCGGTGGCTTTGGCGACACCAGCTGGTCGTGGCGCTTCGATACCACGTATACCCGCTCGGACGGCGATTACACGGTACTGAGTATCGATCGAGATCGCACCGGCGATTTGAACGTCGACCGCAACGGCGGCGGCTCGCCAGTGAATTACTTCGATCCGCGCTTCCTGTCAGGCACTGCGATCGATGATCTGGAATCGGCCATTGGCATCACGCACACGGGCAACACGGTCTACACGCAGTTGGTCGCAACAGGCATCGTGACGGGCGAGTTGTTCGAATTGCCCGCCGGCGTGGCGGCAGGCGCGTTCGGCACCGAGTTCCGCCGTGTGTCGATCGACGACAATCCGAGCGACATCGAACGTACTGGCGGTCTCTGGGGTCAGAGTTCGGCCACTGGCACGGAAGGCAAGGACTACATCTCCGAGCTGTTCGGCGAAGTGGAAATTCCGCTTCTGGCAGGGCTGCCTGGCATTGAGGAGCTGACCTTCAGCAGTTCGGCGCGCTTGTTCAAATACGATACCGTGGCTGATTCCGATGAAGTCTGGAAGGTGGGTTTGGGCTGGCAGGTGATCCCGTCCGTTCGCCTTCGCGCGACCAACGGTACGTCCTACCGCGCGCCGGGCTTGTATGAGTTGTTCCTCGGAGATCAGACTGCCTTCGTTGGACAGTTGGCTATCGACCCATGCATCGACTGGGGCAACAGCAACAACCCGAATATTCGCCGTAACTGCGAAGCAGCTGGGATTCCCGCCAACTACACAGGCGCAGGCTCCTCGGCAACCATCGTCAGCGGTGGTGGCTTCGGTGTTGTGCGTCCTGAGACCTCGAAAGCGTTCACGGCCGGTATCGTGTTCACGCCCGAGATCGCTGGCTTTAGCGCGTCCGTGGATTACTTCAAGATCCGCGTCATTGATCAGATCGACCAGTTGGGCGGTGCTTCGATTGTCGGCAGCTGCTATGCGCTGCCGGTATTCCCGAATGCGTTCTGTAACTTGTTCGATCGCGCTTCGGCCACAGCAGACAATCCGTTCAACGTCACTGAAATCCGCGATTCGTTCATCAACATCAACCAGCAGATTGTTCGTGGTTATGATGTGAACGTGCGTTGGGAGCAGGACTTCAGCTTCGGCAAGATCGAGGCCGATGCGCAGTTCACCTACACGACGGAAGACTTTGAGCAGTTGTTCGATGCCGCAGAAGCAACCGGCTTCGAAAACAACGATTTGAACGGCATCATTTCCCGTCCGGAGCTGGTGGGCAACATTCGTACCGCATTGACGCGCGGCGACTTCACCTACACCTGGGGCATGCGCTACGTCGACGAAACGGAGAATTTCTTCTTCACGCCGCCGGCGACGTACTTCGGCAACGCCAATCCGGTGTATGACTTTACCGCAGAAGATCGCCTGTACCACAGCTTCTCGGTGCAGTACCGTTCGACCGATTGGGATCTGTTGCTTGGCGTCGAGAACCTGTTCGACAAAGATCCGCCGAACATTTCGGCTGGTGTCGGTTCGACCCGGTTCGGCAACATCCCGGCGTTCGCTACGCAGTACGACTGGTATGGCCGCTCGTTCTTTGGCCGGTTCAACTATCGTTTTTAAGCTGACGTAGCAATTGTTGTTTGAGCGGCCGGGAATTCGATTCCCGGCCGTTCTTTTTTGGGCGCCCCAAAATTTGGCCACAGCTTGATACGCGTGATCTGTGTGGGCTGCACTTGACCTCTCCAGCCGACATCGCGCACGCTATCGCGTCATTTCTTGCTGTGGCCTGCTATGAACCCTGTGACGCCACAGCGCAGCCTCGATGAAGTTCTTAATGCGCTGACCCATGGCATTGGCGCAGCAATTGCGCTGGCTGCCGCCGCTGTTTTGATCACGCTTGCTGCCGTCTTTGGCGATGCGTATGCGATAGTGGGATCTGCGATCTATGGCACCTCATTGCTGCTCCTGTACGTGGCCTCGACGCTCTATCACGCGGCACACGATGGTGTTGCGAAACAGCGCCTCAAGATCTTCGATCACTGCATGATTTACGTGTTGATCGCGGGCACCTATACGCCGTTCACATTGACCAGTTTGAGAGGCCCTTGGGGCTACAGCCTCTTGGCGATCATCTGGACGCTTGCGCTATGCGGTATCGTTTTTAAGCTTCGGTTTGCCGGCCGCTTCAAAGGTCTGTCCACGGCGATCTACATAGCGATGGGCTGGTTGGTGATCGTCGCTATTCAGCCGCTGATGATGTTGGTGCCGCGTACGGCGGTCTGGTGGTTAATTGCCGGTGGGTTGGCCTATACCATCGGCGTGGTTTTCTATTTGAGCAAGCGCTGGCCGTATGCTCACACTGTCTGGCATGCATTCGTTCTGGCGGGCAGCGTATGCCATTTTGCGGCGGTACTGATTCAGGTACTGGCAAGCAGCTCGGAGATCGCAGGATAATCGGGAACTTTCTTCGCGCCGCCGACTCCGTGGTCTCTTAACGGCATTCTGCAGGCCGTCTTTTTTTATTGTCAGGAGAAGTCAATGTTTCGTTACTGCATGGTGGCGCTGGTCGCTCTGGTGGCCATTGGGCCGGTCGTTGCGCAAGACGACAAAGTGCGTGCGGCGATCAAGTCGATCGATCCCAATGCCAAGATCGATGCGATCCGTCCTTCCGCCGTGCCGAATCTGATGGAGGTCACCCTGGGCGGGCAGGTGATTTATGTCACGAACGATGGTGCGCATCTGATCCAGGGCATGTTGTTCGATATCGCCAAGCGCACCGACTTGACCGAGTTGCGCAAAGCCGACCTGCGCCGTGGTTTGATGGCAAAGGCACCCAGTGGCCAGCGCATCGTGTTCAAGCCCAAGGGCGAGGTGAAACACACCGTTGCCGTGTACACCGACATCGATTGCGGTTACTGCCGCGAGCTGCACAAGCACATGGAGGAATACAACGAGCGTGGCATCCAGGTGGAATATTTGATGTTCCCGCGGTCTGGCCCGGGCACCGACAGCTTCCGCAAAGCGGTTGCAGCATGGTGTTCGAAAGACCAACAGGGTGCGCTGACGAAAGCAAAAAACGGTGTCGACCCGGGCAACGCCACCTGCGTTAACCCGATCGAGGCGCAATGGCAGTTGGGCCAGCAAATGGGTGTGACCGGCACGCCGACGATCATTTTCCCCGATGGCAACGTTGCGCCGGGTTATGTGACGCCCGATCAGTTGGAGCAGCGTTTGACGGCCGCAGAGGCCGCCGTAGCGGCTGCGGACGCGGCCAGGTAGCTGCTCGCGCCGCCCACAAAAAAGCCGCCGCGAGGCGGCTTTTTTTGTGGGCAGCCGCAGGCAAAGCCGCCTTCGAGCAGGCGTGCGATGAACGTTGCGCTACCCGTTTGTCGCGCGAAGACGCAAAGCACGTCTATGCTCCGCGCCGTCGTTGTTCTGCGCGTTGACTATGGCCACTCATCTGCTCGAAGGCGCTCGCGCGCTGTCGTCGTTTCGCATCGAACGACTGAATCGCCGCATTGCGCCATTGCATGCGCAGATCGCAGCGGTCGATGAGGTGTTCGTCGTATCGGGCGATGGCGTTGATCTGGCTGGATTGCAGACGGTGCTTTGCAGCGAAGCGCCGCAGCCCGGCACTTGCGCCGCTTCAGTCGAACCGATATCGGTCTGTCGATTCGTCACGCCGCGCCTCGGAACGCGTTCGCCATGGTCGTCGAAGGCCACTGACATTGCGCATCGTTGCGGATTCGATGTACAGCGCATTGAGCGCGTGCAGCGTTTCGTGTTCTCGCTCTGGCCCGCGGATTTTGCCGACCAAGATCAGGTGCTGGCGATGTTGCACGATCCGATGACGCAAAGCGTCGTCGCTAGCGCAACCGAACTCGCCGCCGGGGTCGCCCAGGCACCTGGTCCGCTGCGCCACATTGCAACCGGCCGCGAGTCGTTGCTGATGGCCAATCTCACATTGGGTTTGAGTTTGAGCGAGGATGAGATCGACTATCTGGCAGCACGTTATTCGGAAATAGGTCGTGCTGCGACCGATGCCGAGTTGATGATGTTTGCGCAGGCAAACTCTGAACACTGCCGGCACAAGATCTTCAACGCCGCGTGGACGATCGGCGGTGTCACTCAGGCGCAAAGCCTGTTCGGCTTGATCAAAAACACGCATGCGAGTTCGCCGCGGGGCACACTGACCGCATATAAAGACAACGCTGCCGTGCTTGAAGGACATTTGGCCTGTCGCTGGATGGCAGATGCGACGGGCTGCTATCGCGCGCAATGCGAGCCCTCGCATCTGGCGATCAAGGTCGAAACGCACAATCACCCCACCGCGATTGCGCCATACCCAGGCGCGGCGACCGGTGCCGGGGGCGAAATCCGCGACGAAGGCGCCACAGGTCGCGGCGCAAAACCTAAAGCCGGCCTGACAGGATTTAGCACCTCGCATCTGCGTCTGCCCGATTCGCCGCAGCCGTGGGAGCACGCACGACCACTGCCGGGGCACCTGGCGAGCGCGTTGCGCATCATGACCGAGGGCCCGATCGGCGCGGCCGCATTCAACAACGAGTTTGGTCGTCCTTGCCTGGGTGGCTACTTCCGCACCTTCGAGCACGTCGAACTGGGCCTGGCATACGACAAGCCGATCATGATTGCCGGAGGTTTGGGCGCGGTGCGCGATGGCCATGTCGCAAAGCGCAACTTGCAGGCGGGCGATGCGCTCATCGTGCTTGGCGGCCCGTCGATGCTGATCGGGCTCGGTGGTGGCGCGGCGTCTTCGCAACAGGGCGGCGTAGGCGCCAGCGCGCGCGACTTCGCCTCAGTACAACGCGATAACGCCGAGGTCGAAAGGCGCTGCCAGGAAGTCATCGATCGCTGCATCGCCTTGGGCGAGCGCAATCCGATCGTCAGCATCCACGATGTCGGTGCCGGTGGGCTGTCGAACGCGCTGCCCGAATTGTTGCACGACAGCGGCGTTGGTGGCGAAATCGACATGCGACGGATTCCCAACGACGATTCGTCGATGAGCCCAATGCAGATCTGGTGCAATGAGGCCCAGGAGCGCTATGTGCTTGCGGTTCGCCCGGCGGATTTGGCGCTGTTCGGCAACATCTGCGAACGTGAACGGTGTCCATTCGCGCATGTGGGCGAGGCGCGCGCCAGGGAGCATTTGGCAGTCCGTTCAGGTCACGACGCCATTGTCGATCTGCCGATGGACGTGCTGTTCGGGAAAGCGCCAAAGCTGCATCGTGTCGCACCGGCATACGTGGCGGCTGTGGACGGGCAGGGGCACGGCGCCGAGCGCAAGACCAGAGTGCCGGAATCGGCTTTGCCGCTCCGCGAGGCGCTGCTGGGTGTGCTGCGCTTTCCCAGTGTCGCGAGTAAGGCGTTCCTGATCACCATCGGCGATCGTACCGTAGGCGGCTTGTCGCATCGTGACCAAATGGTGGGTCCGTGGCAAACGCCAGTAGCCGATGTGGCTGTCACTCTCGCCGATTTTTCTGGTCATAGTGGCGAGGCGATGGCGATGGGCGAGCGGACGCCGCTCGCCGCGCTCGACGCCCGCGCCGCCGTGCGTGTTGCGGTGGCGGAGGCGATTTTGAATCTACTCGCGGCGCCCGTGTCGCGGCTGGGCGACATCAAGTTATCGGCCAACTGGATGGCGGCAGCGGGCGATGCGGCGATGGACAGCGCGTTGTATGCATCAGTCGCTGCGGTGAGCGAATTTTGTATGGCGCTCGGCGTATCGATCCCGGTAGGCAAGGACAGCCTGAGCATGCGCGCACGCTGGCAGACCGAGTCGGGTGTGAGCCAGACCTGTGCGCCGATCTCGTTGATTGTCAGCGCGTTCGCGCCCCTTGAAGACGTCCGCGGCACGCTGACGCCGGAACCGCAGGTTGGTGATGCGTTGCTGGTTATTCGCACCACAACCCAGCGTCGTCTGGGGGCGTCGGTTTGGGCGCAAACCCAATCGCTCGATGGCGGCGCTGCGCCAGATGTTGAAGCGGTCGCGTTGATACGGCTCGTCGATTGGCTGATCGCAAATAAGCCTGCCTTTCATGCCTATCACGACATCAGCGATGGCGGCGCATTGATTGCCGCGACCGAAATGGCCTTCGCGGCGCGCGCCGGCCTGCGAGTCAACCTCTCGGACGATGGCGAACTGTTCGCCGAGGAGCTGGGGGTGGTGCTGGCGGCTGCACCGACGACGATCGCGTCGCTCGTGACCAGCGCCCAGTCGGCCGGCTTGGACGTGACGGTACTCGGCACGGTGACGTCCGAACCGAGGTTGCAGATCGGCACATCGCATCTCGAAATGCGCGAACTGATTGGCGCCTGGGGCGAAGTCTCCTGGCGCATCCAGCGCGAGCGGGATCGAACGGAGACCGCCGACCAGGAGTACGGCCGGCTATGCGAATACCAGACGCCGCCGCTGATCGTGCAAACCTCCTTCGACCCGGAAGCAGACATCTCAGCGCCCTATGTGAATCGGGGTGCACGCCCGAGAGTCGCGATCCTGCGCGAACAAGGCGTCAACGGCCATTTTGAAATGGCCGCAGCATTCGATCGGGCGGGTTTTGAGGCGATCGATGTCCACGTCAGCGATCTTGAAACCGGTCGACATTCACTGGAAGGCATGCATGGCCTCGCGGCCTGCGGTGGCTTTTCTTATGGCGACGTTTTGGGCGCTGGCCAAGGTTGGGCGAAGGGCATTTTGCACCACGCGCGGCTGGCCGGGCACTTTGCCGCTTTTTTTGCCAGACGCAACACCTTTACGCTGGGCGTATGCAATGGTTGCCAGATGCTGAGCGGGCTGACCAGGTTGATTCCCGGCACGGAACACTGGCCGCGGTTTTTGCGCAACCACTCCGAGCAGTACGAGGCGCGATTGGTGCAAGTAGAGATACTCGATTCGCCGTCGGTACTGCTGGCGGGCATGGCCGGATCGCGATTGCCGATCGTCGTTTCTCATGGCGAAGGCCGCGCGGATTGGCATGGCGAACCCAACTTTGCCGCGATGGCCATGCGTTTCGTCGATGGCGATCAACCGGCGGAAGCGTTCCCGGCCAATCCCAATGGGTCGCCCGCTGGGGCCACCGGCTTCACCAGTACCGACGGCCGTGCGCTCATCCTGATGCCGCACCCAGAGCGCATCGTGCGCCGTCTGCAAATGAGCTGGTGCCCGTCCGGAGGTGACGTTTCGCCGTGGCAGCGGCTGTTCTGGAATGCGCGAGCCTTCGTTGCTTAGCGTTCGGCATCTACACATTAAGCCCTCCCAGACTGCAGGAGAGGGTTGGGGGTAAGGTCATGATTCGAACGACTATCTGTGCACTATTCCTGATCTTGATATCTGCCAAGGCTGCCGCGGAGGGTGAGATGCGCCAGTTCATCTATGTGTTGCGTATCGACGCAAAACTTCACGACCAGTCGCTCTGGGCCGAAGCCGACCGGGCCGCTGTTTCTGCGCATTTTGAGTATCTGAAAGCCGCGACGGAGGCCGGTCAGGTGATCCTGGCGGGACGCACCGTCAGGGATCTTGACCAGACTTTTGGCTTGGTGATTTTTGAGGCCAACGACGAAACTGCAGCGCGTAGGTTTATGGATGGCGATCCGGCCGTCCGTGCGGGCGTGATGACAGCCGAGCTGCATCCGTATAGCGTTGCGTTGATCCGGAAGTAGCCCCGTGTTGATCGTCATTGCAGCCTGTTTGGCCTTGGTCTTGCTGACCACGCTGATTCACTACGAGGTTCTCACGTTCCTGAATTCTCGTCTTGCGGTGTTACACATCCCAAGCCGGATGAAACTTCTGGTCGCAATGGTCGCCATGTTCTTCGCGCATGCGATTGAGATCGCGGTTTATGGCGGGGCCGTCTATTGGATGGTGGAAGAAATGAAGCTTGGTGTACTTGAGGGTGCCAATCAAGTTTCGTTTCTCACCTGCTTTTACTTCTCCGCTGAGACCTATACGTCGCTCGGGTTCGGCGATCTGACGCCGACAGGCCCAATTCGTCTGGTGGCCGGCGTTGAAGCCTTGAACGGGTTACTGCTGATCGCGTGGTCGGCGTCGTACACTTACCTGGCGATGGAGCGCTATTGGGGGCGCGCCTAGCCATTCAGCGCTGGCTTCCCGCGATTGCCTCCCACGTTGGCGCGCGAGTCAGTCACACTGTCGAATCCTCCATAAGCGCGGGCGAAAACCCAGTAGCATCGAAGCATGTGTGGACGATATTTCTTGGATACCTTGCCCGAACTGCTCGCAGAGCAGTTCCGTACCCACAAACATCCGGTGTATCAGGTGAGTTACAACATCGCGCCGAGCAACTCGGTCCCGGTCGTTCGGCGCCATGGGGCCGATTGCGAATGGGCGAATCTGAGCTGGGGCCTGGTACCCAGTTGGAGCCGTGATCGGGTCACTGCCGTGCGATCGATCAACGCGCGGGCGGAAACAGCAGCGCAAAAGCCGATGTTCCGCGGCGCACTGAAGTACCGGCGATGCATTGTCCCGGCGTCTGGATACTACGAATGGCAAAAGCACGAGACCGGGAAAACGCCTTTTGCGATTGTGCCGACGGAACCCGTGGCGTTTGCTTTCGCTGGCATTTGGGAGCACCACGTAGATGCGAGCGGCCTGGTGCTCGAGAGTGTTGCGATCCTGACCTGCACCCCCACAGAGCCGCTGGCGGCGATTCATGACCGCATGCCGGTCATGCTCGACACGAACGACTACGATATATGGCTGGGTGGCGATTCCGTTTCGGCGCAGTTGCTGTTGAAAAAAGTCCCTGGAGTTTCGACCCGGGCTTTTGCGGTGTCGAATGCCGTCGGCAACGTGCGGAACAATAGTCCGTCGCTGATCGAGCCTGCATGAGTGCTTCACTTGCGTGGCGTGCTGGTTGGCTGATGCTTGGCAGCACGCTGTGCTTTGCCTTGATGGCTGTGACGATTCGCTTCGCTGCGGCCGATATCCACGCGTTCGAAGTGGTGTTTTTCCGCAATTTCTTCGGACTCGCTTTTGCCTTGCCGCTGCTGTTGCGCTCCGGCTCGCGCATTCTGAGAACCGATCGCTGGGGGCTGTACTTTTTGCGCTGTCTGATTGGGCTCTGCGCGATGCTCACTGGCTTTTGGTCGGTGGTGCACATGCCGCTGGCCGACGCTATTGCGCTGAGCTATACAACGCCGCTGTTCGTGACCATTGGTGCAGTGTTGGTGTTGGGCGAAGTCGTTCGCGCGCGGCGCTGGAGTGCGGTGGTGATTGGTTTTCTAGGTGCGCTGGTTATCCTCCGGCCGGGCGTCGAAGCGATATCGTTTGCTGCCATGATCGCGTTGCTTTCGGCGGCGCTGTCGGCTGGCGCTGCAATCAGCATCAAGTTTCTGGCGCGTACCGAAGCGCCCGACGCGATCGTGATCTACATGGTATTGATCATGACGCCACTTTCGCTGCTGCCTGCGATACCTGTGTGGACCTGGCCGACGGGCCAGACATGGTGGTGGTTAATCGCCACGGGGCTGTTGGGCACGCTCGGACATCTTGCGTTGACTCGTGCGTACCAGGTCGGCGACGTGTCAGCCTTGCAGCCAATCAACTTTATGCAACTTCCGGTCGTGGCGGCGTTCGGTTGGTGGCTGTTCGGCGAGACAATCGATGAATACACCTTACTTGGCGCCGTCATCATTTTTGCTTCGACCGCGTATATCGCACATCGTGAGGCTGTGCTCGCGCGCCGCAGGTTCATCGTGGAATCGCGCTAGGCCTCGGTTGCCGCAATGCTTCGATTTCTGCCTTCAAGCGCTCGTTCTCGGCGCGTAACAGGTCGATCGCATGTTGCTGGTGTGCCGCCGTGATCGCGATAGCCACGATCAGCGTCAGCACTGCCGCAATGGCCGCCAGCACGCCTACGCGGTGACGATGAACGAACTTGGCGAAGCGATACCAACGACTGTCGGGGCGCGCGGAAATCGGACGGCCGCGGCGGTGACGTTCGATGTCGTCCGCCAATTCAGCTGTCGAGGCATAACGACGCTGTGCTTCAGGGTGAATCGCTTTGAGCATGATGGTGTCGAGATCGCCGCGCAAGTTTCGCGCCCACGGCACGCGCTCATTCAGGGGCGATGACTGTACCGCCAACCAGGCTGCGGCGGCCGCAGCGCTTGGCAATGGCGCAATCTCATTGGCGATTTCGTCCGCCAATCGTTCGACACGACCGCTGCGTTGATGCGGCAGGCGGCCCACCAATAGTTGATACATCAGCACCCCAAGGCCAAATACATCGGCGGCGACGCCGACATCTTCGCCTCGCACCTGCTCCGGTGCGGCATACGCCGGCGACAACACGCGCACACCGGTGATGGTGAGGGTGATCTCGTCGGGGTCGTCGGCAAGCACTTTGGCGATGCCAAAGTCCAGTAGATGCGGTTGGCCTCGATCATCGACCAGGACATTGCTCGGCTTTAAGTCGCGATGCACGATGAGCTGCCGGTGCGCGTGATCGACAGCGCGCGCCACCGCGGAGAGCAACTCCAGCCGTTGCGCCAGCGACAGGTTATGGCGTCGTGCGTAGGCGATCAGCGGCTCGCCCTGGATATAGTCCATCGCCAGAAACGGTCGACCATCTTCGGCAATGCCAGCGTCGCGCAAGCCCGCGATCGCCGGATGATCGAGTTTTGCGAGAATGCGCCGTTCCTGCAAGAACCGTCGCAGCACCCCGTCCGAATCCATCCCGCGTTTGAGCAGTTTAACGGCAACACGTTGCGTCACGTCACCCTGGCAACGTTCGGCGAGCCAAACCTCGCCCATTCCGCCGCGGCCGAGCAACTCGACGATGCGCCAGCCCGCGCCAAGCACGGGCGTCGCACCGGCGGCGATGGGCGCGAGAACTTCTTCGCGTTGTTCGAGCATTCCGGCTTCGCGCGCATCGGCGTCGAGCAGCCGCTGAACGCGGCTGCGCAAACTCTCGGGTAGCCCGCGGAGTGCCAGTTGTCGCTCGTCATCCTGCAGTTCGACGATTCGGTCGAACGCATCGGACACTGTCTTCCAATCGGCCTCAATCGCCGGCATCGGCATCCGCGCCGATCGGCGCTTTGTCGCCCAGCGCGTCGTACAAAAACGCTCGCGCGCGACGCCAGTCGCGTTTCAGCGTGCGTTCGGAGACTTGCAGCAACGGCGCAATTTCGGTTAGCTCCAGGCCACCGAAGAAGCGCATTTCGACCACCTGTGCCAGGCGGGCGTCGAGCACACCCAACTGATCGAGCGCTTGATTGAGCGCCAACAACTCCTCATCGCCGCCGGCGACCGCGATGTCCATAGCCAGGCCGTCCAGCGACTCGACCCGGGCACCGCCCCCGCGTCGCTCGGCGAGCCGTTCGCGTGCGCGGTCGATCAAAATCTGCCGCATCGCACGCGCCGCAGTGGCGAAAAAGTGCTGCCGATCATTAAAGCTGCCGGGTGAACGCGACAAACGAAAGTAGGCTTCATGGACCAGCGACGTTGCCCCGCCGTGATCGCGATCGCCACGCAGTTGGCGCTCGGCCAGACGGTGCAACTCTCGGTAGACGTGCGCATAGAGCTTCTCTTGCGCCGGCGCACTGCCGGCCTGCGCGTCCGCGATCAGCAGTGTAATTTCCTCAGGCCCAGAGGTGCTCATGAGCCCTTGCCGCGGAACGCGCGCAGACCCTTGGCGGCTTCGGCCTGCACTTTATTGCGCATGAACCCAGACCACCCAAGCAGCCATCCGGGTGGGCCGAGAGCCTGTCGGCTCCAGCGCCAAAAGTCGAACATATCGGTGTGTTCGATGATCAAGCCGTCGGCAAAGCGAAACTGTGCATCGATGATGTTATGCACGACGCGCCCGGTCTTGCTGAAAAGATAACGCGGCTCCCAATGCGCCGAGCCACGATCGCCACTTGCTGAGACGTTCGAGTATTCGAGCGAGAACTGCTGCGCGCGGCTGCACAACATTCGCCACATATCGCCGATCTCGGCACCCTTCAGCGACGGGAATGCCGGATCTGAGAATCGCGCATCGGTGTGATAACAAGCGGACATCGCTTCGGCATCGCGGCGCGCAAACGCATCGTAGAAGCGACGGATCAGGGCTTCGTGAGCGACAGACATTGGCGCGCTACCTGAGCATAAGGAGCGCTCATTGTACATGGCGTCAGCGACGCGGGCTTTGCTGGCCGGATCTCGCAGCTTGCAGGGAAAGCGTCTGCTCAACCCACGGCGAAATCGTCCGCGCGCTCGTGTTGGCCAAGAGTGTCGCAGAATCTACCGATCGCCACTTCAGGCGAACTGCTGCAAAAAACGCAAATCGTTCTCGAAGAACGCCCGCAGATCCGTCACGCCGTAGCGCAACATGGCGAATCGTTCAACGCCAAGCCCGAACGCGAAGCCGGTGTAGCGCTCCGGATCGATGCCGCAATTGCGCAGCACGTTCGGATGCACCATGCCGCAGCCGAGTACCTCCAGCCAACGTTCGCTGCCATCCGGTTGCTGCCACGCCATCAAGACATCGGCCGATGGCTCAGTGAACGGGAAGTAGGAAGGTCGAAACAGCAGTTTGGGCTCACGCTCAAAAAATGCGCGCACAAAGTTCAGCAGCGTGCCTTTGAGATCGGCGAAGTTCACGTCTTCGCCGACCACCAGTCCTTCGACTTGATGAAACATCGGCGAGTGCGTCTGATCCGAATCGCTGCGATAGACCTTGCCGGGCATCACCACGCGAATGGGCGGCTTCTGCGACTGCATCACCCGAATCTGCACCGGCGAGGTATGCGTGCGCAAAAGGTGGCCGTCGGGGAAGTAAAACGTGTCGTGCATGGTGCGCGCCGGGTGATCTGGCGGAAAGTTCAGCGCTTCGAAATTGAACCAGTCGCTCTCGATCTCCGGACCTTCGGCGACGACGTATCCCAAACGCTCGAAAATTCCGACAATGCGATCCATCGTGCGGATGATCGGATGGATCGCGCCGCCGCCGATTTGTCGACCCGGCAAAGTGACGTCGATGCGCTCCTTCTGTAAGCGTGCATCGAGCGCCGCGGTTTCAAGCAGCGCACGACGTTCGGTCAGTGCCAGCGTGATCCGATCGCGCAATGCATTGACCTCAGCCCCGCGCGCTTTGCGCGCATCCGGGTCCATCCCGCCAAGTGCTTTGAGTTGCGCCGTAATTGCGCCGCTCTTGCCAAGTAGCTCAATGCGCAGTTGTTCGATGGCATTAGTATCGGTGGCGGCGCCGATGCGAGCGAGGGCGTCGGAGGCGAGGGAATCGAGGTTCATGGTCATGCACTCAATCGAGCAGAATGTTCAAGTCAGGGGGGGCGGCGCACCGAACGTTGCGCCTGACCGTCTGGGCAAGCCGGTCAATACGATTTGCGCCGCACTTTAAAAAACAAACGGCGGGGCAAGCCCCGCCGTTTGTGGCTACGACATTGGACCGGGGTTTCTGGAACGTAATCCAGCAACCGCGAACCATCAATCACCACCCTAAAGCTTCGCTTTCGCCTGTTCGGCGATGGCCGTAAACGCCGTCATGTCATGCACCGCCAGATCGGCGAGCACCTTACGATCGATCTTGATCCCAGCCTTGGACAGGCCATTGATCAGTCGGCTGTAGGACAAACCGCACAGACGTGCTGCCGCGTTAATACGCACAATCCACAGCGAGCGATAGTCGCGTTTTTTGCGCTTGCGGCCGATATAGGCGTATTGCAGCGCCTTGGTGACCGCTTGTTTGGCGACGCGATACACCTTGCGACGGGCGTTGTAATAGCCCTTCGCGCGCGACAGTAGTTTTTTGTGGCGACGACGCGCCGTTACACCCTTCTTGACTCGTGCCATGTGTCGTCTCCTTACGCGTACGGCATCATGCGCGCGACGCGACCAGCGTCTTCTTTGCGCACGTGATTGGGGCCGCGCAGATTACGTTTGCGCTTGGTCGACTTCTTGGTCAGGATGTGGCTCTTGAAGGCGTGTCCGCACTTGAACTTGCCAGAGCCGGTTTTGCGGAAGCGTTTAGCCGCCGCCCGGTTGGTTTTCATCTTTGGCATAACGTTAAGTCCTTTTACTCTCTCTTTAGGCCGCTTGGGTGATCCGCGAACGGATGCTTTCCTGATCCTTACCCAAGACGACAAGCAGCTCATCACTGAGCTTTTGGTCCCGTCCACGCGAGCGCGGATCGGGGGAGTAAGTGAAATCTAAACTCCACTCACCAGCCGGCGCCGTAAAGCGCCGGCGGCAGGCGATCAGGCCTGCACTTTCTTTTTCGGGGCGAGCATCATGCTCATGACCCGACCTTCCATGCGCGATCGTTGTTCGATCACCGCATCTTCTTTCAACTCGTTTTCGATGCGGTTGAGCATCGCATCGCCGATATTGATATGCGCCAACTCGCGGCCACGAAAGCGTAAGTTAATTTTGACCTTGTCGCCTTCCTCCAAGAAGCGCCGAATCGCGCGCATCTTGACTTGGTAGTCGCCGTCGTCGGTGCCCGGCCGGAACTTCATTTCCTTGATTTCGATCTGCTTCTGCTTCTTCTTGGCCAAATTGGCCTTTTTCTGCAGTTCGAACTTGTACTTGCCAAAATCCATGATGCGGCAGACCGGTGGGTCCGCGTTAGGCACGATCTCAACCAAGTCCAATTCCGCGTCCTGCGCCATTTGCAGTGCATCGTAGCGCGACAGCACCCCAACCTGTTCTCCATCGGGGCCAATCACGCGAATTTGCGGGACACGAATTTCCTCGTTCTTCCGGGTGGGGCGTTCCAAGACAGCTATGGCGGCGACTCCTTGATTTTCTAAACCGATCAATGCGTTATCGGCACCGCACTGGCCCTTTCAGCCAGCTCACGACGCAGCAAATCGACGAAAGCCGCAAGCGGCATGACGCCCAGATCTTCCCCGGTTCTACGGCGGACAGAAATGCTCCCTGTCTCTTTTTCGCGCTCCCCTGCGACCAAGAGGAAAGGAACCTTCATCAGCGTGTGTTCGCGGATTTTATAGCCGACCTTCTCATTCCTCAAGTCGCTTGTGACCCGGAACTCTTGATCCGACAAGCTTTTCGTCACTTGCGAGACGTATTCAGCCTGGGCATCGGTGATGCCCATGACCACCGCTTGCACCGGTGCCAACCATGCCGGCAGCGCGCCCGCGTGGTTCTCGATCAGAATGCCGATAAAGCGCTCCAGAGAGCCCAAAATGGCCCGATGCAGCATTACTGGAACGCGTCTGCTGGAGTCTTCTGCGACGTACTCAGCGCCCAGACGAGAAGGCATGGAAAAATCGACCTGAACCGTTCCGCACTGCCACAATCTTCCAATCGCGTCTTTGAGCGTGAATTCGATCTTGGGACCATAAAACGCACCCTCGCCGGGTTGCAACTGGTAGTCGATGCCGTCGCTTTCCAGCGCAGTCTTCAGCGCCAACTCGGCTTTGTCCCAAATCTCATCTGAGCCCACCCGCTTCTCTGGGCGTGTGGACAGTTTGTACAAGATCTCGGTGAAGCCGAAATCGCGATAAACGCATCGCAACAACGCAATGAACGCCATCACCTCAGACTGAATCTGATCCTCGGTGCAGAAGATGTGGCCGTCGTCCTGGGTAAAGCCGCGCACGCGCATGATGCCGTGCAGTGCGCCAGACGGTTCGTTGCGATGGCAGGCACCGAACTCGCCGTAACGCAGCGGCAGTTCGCGGTAGCTGTGCAACCCGTGGTTGTAGATCTGAACATGTCCAGGACAGTTCATCGGCTTGACCGCGTAATCGCGGTTTTCCGAGTGGGTCGTGAACATGTTGTCCTGGAAGTTTTCCCAATGCCCGGACTTTTCCCAGAGCGTGCGATCCAGGATCTGCGGGCCTCGCACCTCCTGATAACCGTTCTCGCGGTAAACGCGGCGCATGTACTGCTCCACCTGCTGCCAAAGTGCCCATCCCTTGGGATGCCAGAACACGAGTCCCGGCGCTTCGTCTTGCATGTGGAACAAATCGAGCTGTTTGCCAAGTTTGCGATGGTCGCGCTTCTCGGCTTCTTCCAGTTGCGTCAAATAGGCCTGCAGATCCTTTTTGTTGAGCCAGGCGGTGCCATACACACGCTGCAATTGCTGGTTCTTCGAATCGCCGCGCCAATAGGCGCCGGCCACTTTCATCAGTTTGAAGGCACCGAGTTTGTTCGTGTTCGGCACATGGGGGCCGCGACACAAATCGATCCACTCGCCCTGGCCATACAACGAGATTTCCTCGCCCGGTGGGATGATGTCGTCGATGATCTCGGCCTTAAAAAGCTCGCCTTTGTCCTTGAAGAAGGCAATGGCATCGTCTTTGCCCATCACGCTGCGTTGGACGGGCAGCGCCTCGGCGACGATTTTTGCCATCTCCGCTTCAATTTTCTGCAGATCGTCGGGCGTAAACGCGCGGTCGTACGCAAAATCATAGTAGAAGCCATTGTCGACCACCGGGCCGATGGTCACCTGCGCGCCAGGGAATAGTCGCTGCGTCGCCTGCGCCAGCAAGTGCGCGCTCGAATGGCGCACAATGTCGAGTGCATCGGGGTGTTTTTCGGTGACGATTTCCAGTTTGACGTCGTGATCGATCGAAAAACTGGTGTCGACCAACTTGCCGTCGACCTTGCCGGCGAGCGCCGCTTTGGCCAATCCCGCGCCAATGCTCGCAGCCACGCCGCCCACCGAGATCGCTTGCTCGAAAGAGCGCACCGATCCATCGGGAAGTTGCACATTGATCATGTTTCTTGACTCCAAATGCGGGCACAAAAAAAGGCGCCGAGCGCCTTTTGTGCAATACGAGGAAGCTCGGACGTTAGTGAATTGCCATCGTCGTAGTGCGCATGTGCCACCTCGTGCTGGTGCGATGTTGCCTGGCTGTCTTTTGGTGGGCGCAACAGGGATCGAACCTGTGACCCCTACCATGTCAAGGTAGTGCTCTACCGCTGAGCTATGCGCCCAAAAGAGGAGCGGGAGCATAGCAGTCTCATGCGCTGAGTGGTAGCTCTAGCGAGGCTTCGCCTCAGACCGCCGAGCATTGTTGGCTTCGCCAGACACCGTACTTGCCAAAACCCCCATTGAGCGCTGCGCGCTCAATCGCCCCCTTGTACTCAAGGGGGCTTCAACTGCCAAAGCCGCTGCGCAGAAAATTTGACTCAAATGAACAGATCCGGCTCCGTCAAGGACGCGCCGCACGTCCTGGTGACAACACAAACCACCAACCGGTCAACCCACGCATGTGCCAAATCAAAGCGACCGGCGAGCGACCATTGCCTTCTTGATTTCCGCGATCGCCTTCGCTGGGTTGAGGCCTTTGGGGCAGGTCTTCGCGCAGTTCATGATCGTGTGGCAGCGATACAGGCGGAAGGGGTCTTCCAAATCATCCAATCGCGCGCCGGTGTCTTCGTCGCGGCTATCGACAATCCAGCGATACGCCTGCAACAGAATTGCTGGTCCGAGGTAACGATCGCCGTTCCACCAATAACTCGGACACGAGGTACTGCAGCAGGCGCACAGAATGCACTCGTACAAGCCATCGATTTTTTTGCGGTCTTCTGGCGATTGCAGGCGCTCACGATCTGGCGGCGGCGCACTGGCGCGAATCCACGGTTTGATCGAGGCGTATTGTGCGTAGAAATGCGTCAGATCCGGCACCAGGTCCTTGATCACCGGCAGGTGCGGCAGCGGGTAAATCCTGACCTCGCCTTTGACGTCGCAAATCGCTTTGGTACAGGCCAGCGTGTTCGTGCCATCGATGTTCATCGCGCACGATCCACAAATGCCCTCGCGGCACGAGCGGCGGAACGTCAGCGTAGGGTCGATCTCGTTCTTGATCTTGATCAACGCGTCAAGCACCATCGGTCCGCAGCTGGCCAAGTCGACATCGAAGGTGTCGGTGCGCGGATTCTCATCGCCATCTGGATCGTAGCGATACACCTTGAAGCGGCGCTGTTTTTCGCCACCCTTGCCAGCATGATGCTTGCCGGACTTGACCTTGGAGTTTTTCGGTAGCGTGAAATTGGCCATTTGAGTCGCGCTTTATCGGATCAATAGTTGTTTCAAAGCTCAATCAACGCCCGCTGCCGTCCCGGCGGGTGAGGGTGCACATCAATATGTCCGCGCCTTCGGCGGCACGGCTTTCACTTCATCGGTCAACGTGTACAAATGCACCGGGCGATAGTCGAAGCTGACGTTGCCCTTGGCGTCGACATACGAGAGGGTGTGCTTCATCCAGTTCTCGTCGTCGCGGTCCTTGAAGTCTTCGCGCGCATGTGCGCCGCGACTCTCGGGGCGATGTTCGGCCGAATAAATGGTCGACAGCGCGCAGCCCAGCAGATTCTGCAGTTCCAGCGTTTCAACCAGGTCGGTATTCCAGATCAACGAACGATCGGCCACGCGCACGTCGCCGAAACTCGCATTGACCCGGCTCATCTTCTGGCAGCCATCGCGCAGCGACTCGCCGGTGCGGAACACGGCGGCATCGTTCTGCATGACGCGCTGCATGTTGAGGCGGATATCCGCCGTCGGCAACGAACCCTTGGCGTGGCGCAACTGGTCGAAGTTGCTGAGTGCTGCATCGTAGGCGCTGACAGGCAATTCCTTGTGTGTGGCGCCGGGTTTCACCACTTCTGCGGCGCGAATGGCCGCGGCGCGACCGAACACCACCAGATCCAGCAGCGAATTGGAACCCAGGCGATTGGCGCCATGCACCGATACGCACGCGGCTTCGCCGATCGCCATCAAACCTGGCACCACGGTGTCCGGATTGCCGGGCGTAGGGCGCACCACCTCGCCGCGATAGTTGGTTGGGATGCCGCCCATGTTGTAGTGCACGGTGGGCAGCACTGGTATGGGTTCTTTCGCGACATCGACACCGGCAAAAATGCGCGCCGTTTCGGCAATGCCAGGAAGGCGCTCGTGGATCACCTCGGGGCCGAGATGTTCCAGATGCAGGTGGATATGATCGGCGCCGGAGCCGACGCCCCGACCCTCGCGCACTTCGATCGTCATTGCCCGCGAAACCACATCGCGCGACGCCAGGTCTTTGGCGTTCGGCGCGTAGCGTTCCATGAAGCGCTCGCCCTTCGCATTGGTCAGATATCCGCCTTCGCCGCGCACGCCTTCAGTGATCAGGCAGCCCGCGCCGAACACGCCCGTGGGATGGAACTGCACGAACTCCATGTCTTGCAGCGGCAGACCGGCCCGCAGCACCATGCCATTGCCGTCGCCCGTGCAGGTGTGCGCGGAAGTGCACGTCAAGTACGCGCGGCCGTAACCGCCGGTCGCGAGCACCACCAGGTGCGAGTGGAACGCGTGCAATGTGCCAGACGCCAGATCCCACGCCAGCACGCCGCGGCATTCGCCGCCGTCCATGATCAAATCGAGTGCGAAGTATTCGATGTAGAAGCGCGCATCGAAACGCAGCGATTGCTGATACAGCGCGTGCAGAATCGCATGCCCGGTGCGATCGGCGGCAGCGCAGGTGCGTTGTGCGGTGCCTTCGCCGTAACGCGTGGTCATGCCGCCGAAGGGGCGCTGATAGATGCGGCCGTCTTCAGTGCGCGAAAACGGTACGCCGTAGTGTTCCAGTTCGACGATGGCGGGAATGGCTTCCTTGCACATGTACTCGATGGCGTCTTGATCGCCGAGCCAGTCCGAGCCCTTGATGGTGTCGTAAAAGTGATAACGCCAATCGTCCTCGCCCATATTGCCGAGCGCGGCGCTGATACCGCCTTGTGCTGCCACCGTGTGGCTGCGGGTCGGGAAGACTTTGGTCAGGCACGCCGTCGACAGCCCTTTTGCGGCCATGCCCATCGTGGCGCGCAGGCCGGCACCGCCTGCGCCCACGACAATCACGTCGTACTTGTGATGTTGAATTGGATACGCCGTGCTCATGAATTCAGCCTTACAAAAACCTGGAACAAGATCGCCAACAGAGCCGCACCAGCGCCCAGCCAGGCGAGCACTTTAATCGCCAGCAGCAGCGCCACTTCCGCAGGCCGCGAGTGAATGTAGTCCTCAACGACGACTTGCAAGCCCAACTGTGCGTGATAAAACAGCGCCACGATGAATGCGCTCAGCAGCAGCGCGTTGTACGGCAAACCCACCATGTCGCGCACACTGGCGAAATCGGCCGGCGTGCTCGCGCAGCGCCAGATGAACCACGGCGTCAAGATTGCCAGCGCCATCGCCGAGGTGCGCTGCACCCACCAGTGGTGGGTACCGTCTTTCGAGGAACCCAAGCCCTGAACGCGCTTGATCGGTGTTTGGAATCGATCCATCGCCTTAGCTCCAGAGCCAGTACAAAATTGCCGCGCTGAAAATCGGTGTTGCGACGACCGCAGCCCAGCCTGTGGCGTATGCGCGCTTAAGGTCCAGGCCCCAGCCGGTGTCCCAGAGCAGGTGGCGGATGCCGTTGAGCCAGTGATACACCGTGGCCAGCACAAACGCAGCCACGATTACCCGGCCCAAAAGCGAGTCAGCAAAGGCCATAAACCGCGCGAACGCGGCCGGCCCATGCGACAGCGCCAGCAGACCCATCGTAATCATCAGCGCGGCAGCGCTCAGCACAATGCCGCTGATGCGATGGCTGATCGAGGTAAAACTGGTGAGCTGCGGTTTGTAGACCTGAAGGTGCGGTGAGAGTGGTCTGGCTTTCATGCTTGACTCGACATTCGCGCAGGCGGCGGACAATACCAGCGACGGTGACCTTTGAATAACGTGCGCCGAGCTTTTCAGTGGGCGCCGCTCCCGAAGCGCCCGCTCGGGGCGCCGTACATCCAATGCAGGCCTGTAACCATACCAGCACCTGAGTTCCGCACAGAATGCGCATCAGCTGAGCTGGATGCGCCGCCCCTGCGGTGTGTCCTACGACTTCAAGCTGCCCCGCAGACGCAGGGCCCGCCAAATCGTGATCCGCTTGTTGGGTTAAAAATCGATACAACGGCCGTTCTTTTCCCAATCGCCGTAACGCGTCGGCTCCGGGCCGTCGCGCCCGCCGATTTCCTTCGGCAGATCAGGCTTCACCAGTGGCGTGGGTGCCGGTTCGTAACTGATGGGATGCTGCGATTCGGCTGTTCGTTCGCTGCTAATCGGTATGCTGTTCTTGTCCATGCACCAGAGTCTGCCCGAACAAACATGAGCATCGCGCCAAATTTTGCAGAAATCGTTGTCGACGGGCCAGATGCGCGCAGTTTTTTACACAGCCAGCTGTCGAGCGATGTGCAGGCACTCGACATCGGCGCCGGTCAGTTCGCCTGTTACCTGAATGTCGACGGACGCGTGCAGTGTCTGGGCTATTTGCGGCGCACGGCCGAAGCGACGCTGCGCTGGCTGATGCCCGCCGATAACGCAGAGGCTGTCGCCAAACGCCTGACAATGTACAAACTGCGCGCCAAGTGCACGGTGACGCAGGCGTTGGTGGAGGTTGGATGCGATGCCAGTCAGAGCGTGCCCGACGCCGTGCTGGCGGGCGTGCCCACACGCATCGCCGCCGGCAGTGGCATCGCTGAATCCGATTGGTGGAACGCCTGCATCGACGCCGGCATCCCCTGGCTCACCGGCGCTGCGCAAAACGAACATCTGCCGCAAGCCCTTGGCCTGCAGCGCCTCAGCGCCTTCAGTTTGAAAAAAGGCTGCTACCCCGGCCAGGAAATCGTCGCCCGCACCCACTACCTGGGCCGCGTCAAGCGCCGTCTGGCGTGGATCGACGCTGGCGCGTTGCCCGTTGCCGCGGCGCTCAGCAACGCCGACACCGACATCGGCAGCATCGTCGCCAGCGGCGATGCGCACTCGCTCGCGGTGTTGCGTGAGGGCGAGTACATTACGCTCGACGCAGGCGGTCGCGCGGTGGGGTTCTCAGGTTGGTGCGATATCGATCATCCGTGATCGGTCCACGCCCGTCGACATGCTCCGTGTCTCCGCCGGGCTTCACGGACAAGAGACGCCATCCAGTCCATCGAGCGAGCGCAGGTAGTTATAGCTGCCGCTCGCGCCGCCGGTTTCCGCCCAGCTAAAGCGCATGGACGTGCATGATGTGAAGTCCAGCGTCGCGCTACCCCAGGGCGTGAATGTCACTTGCGCCGGGTCAAACGCTGCGCCGAACTGTCCACCGCCCGTCAGAACGAGCGGCACCACAGCGCTCGTCGCGCCGGCGGCCAAATCGATGCTGCCAACGAAGTAGCGCTGCTGGCCCTGGAAGTAGGTGAACCAGGCCAGGAACAACACGCGTCGCGCGCCGACGCGTCCAACTTCCACCATGACGCCCTCGCCATTGCGCGATGCGGCGAAGTAGCTTCCACTCAGTCGACCGTTGATGGCTATTGCGGTGCTGCCGCCGCCAGGATAAGCAGCAGGATCGTATGCCACGACAGCAACAGTGGCATCTGGACCAAAATCGCTCTCATAGACAAAGCCGAAGGCAGCGTCATCGTCCCAAGGGAAGCTTGCATCGAACTCATTCAAGACGAACGATGTGGTCTGTGTGAGGTTGGCGCAAAAACTGCTCGCAACGCCATCATTCGGATTGACGTCCAGAAAGATATCGTCGGTGCGTTGCGCGCCCAGCGTGAGTTCGATATCGCGACCGCAAACGAAGGGCGTGCCGGCCACAGGTTGTAACGTGACGATGAACTGCGCATCGCTGCCGCCGCAAGGTTGGCGCCAAAGCACGCCGCGAACCCGCTGACCAGACACAGCGGTCGCAACCTCGAACGTGGAGGTCGGTCCGATGGGCGTAGTCGCAATCGGCGTCGCAACGCAACCGGGCGTGATTTCTTTGCGCTGCTTGTCGGTGGTTTGCAACGCAACCAACAATCGCCGCGCACTGTCCAGTTGCGCCTGCGCCTGCTCGAATTGTGCATCCTGGCAACTTGCGCTTTGCGCGAGCAACACGCTGAGCGTGAAAGCGAGGGCTTTGATCATGGTGAATCTCCGGATAGTGAGCAGGCACACATCACAGCGCTGATCGCGTTCGCAGATTCGCGAGTCGCGCAAACGGCTATGAGCCTGGGTAGAGGTTGACGCGAATCGGCCATCCCAGTGTTGACGGTGATCAACAGGGCCCGAGAGAACGTCGTTGTCTGCCGCCGCGTTCACGCGAGCGAAACGCTTCGGTCCATCGTTTTTTAGCAGCGTCTTTGGCGCGATCAGAATCAACTCAGGTGCAGCCGAAGCAGCTTCAACAGCGCCGCGCCTACGCCTTGCGCTTGCGCCCGCGTTTCGTCGTCGGCACCGGCCCCAGGATTTCGTCCAACGTGCGCAGGCATTGATGACCTTTCAACCCGGTTTCTGAGCGAGACTAGCTTGTTGGGATGGGAATCGGGCTGTACCAAAGCCGATCAGCGCCATCGCAGGCCCGACACCGTTCCCCCAAGATCGCTAACTCAAGCATGTCCGAGCTTCTGGTTCATTCCACAATCAGCGATGTCGACGCGCAAACCTGGGATGCGCTGGCTGGCAGCGATCAGCCGTTTGTGCGGCATGGTTTTTTGTCGGCGCTTGAAGACAGCGGCAGTTTGCGCCGCGAGTTGGGGTGGTCGCCGATGCCGTTGTTATGGCGCGAAGGCAAGGCGGTCGTAGCGGCTGCACCGGGCTACCTGAAGACCAACTCGCACGGTGAGTTCGTGTTCGATTGGGCGTGGGCGGATGCGTATGCCCGTCATGGGCTTGACTACTATCCGAAGCTGCTCGTTGCCGTGCCGTATTCGCCGGTCACGGGGCCGCGTTTGTTTGGGCCCAGGCGTGGCGAATTGGCGGTTGCGATTCGGCAGCTTGTCGACCGTAGTAAGCTCTCCAGCGCGCACCTGAATTTTTTGACGCTCGAAGATGCAGCCACGCTCGCTCACGATCCGTGGCTGCCGCGATTCGACTGGCAATTCCATCTGCATAACCCCGGTTATCGGGATTTCCAAGATTTTCTGGATGGGCTCAACGGCAAGAAACGCAAGAACATTCGCCAGGAGCGCGGGCAAGCGCAGCGGCATGGCTTCGAGATCGTCTGGAAATCAGACATCGAACTCGACGAAGCTGACCTCGATGCGATGCACGCGCTGTACAGCGACACCTTCGAGCGCAAAGGCAACACGCCGGCGCTGACCCGATCTTTCTTTTCCTTGCTCAGAGAACGATTGCCCGGGTCGCTGCATGTCGCGGGTGCATGGCGCCAGCGGCGGCTGCATGCGGTGGCCGTGTTCATCCGCGGCGCGAATGCACTGTATGGTCGTTATTGGGGCAGCGACGCTGACTATGCCGGCCTGCATTTCGAGCTTTGTTATTACCAGGGCATCGAACATCTGATCGCCAACCGCTTGACGAGATTTGAACCTGGCGCGCAAGGTGAGCACAAGATTGCGCGAGGCTTTCTGCCGACGCGCACACGCTCGGCGCACTACGTACGTCACTCGGGTTTTCGGACTGCGATTCGGCACGCGCTGGATCGCGAGGCCGAATCGCTCCGGCAGTATCGTGCCGAACTCGATACACATTCGCCCTATGCGAAGAAGAGCGCTTGACGGCCGGTCACATGTCGAACTTGCGCACGTCAAATCCGCGGCGTCGATATTCGGCCCAACGTTCCCGCGAGCCGTCGCGCTCGCGCGGGTCGGCGGGAACGACTTCCTTGACGGTATCGAATTCGCCGCTGGCACATTCGTCGCGCAGATTGATGATCAGCGAACGCGACGCGACCACCGCGCCGGGCGGCACGATCAAGATCGGCGTCACATCGTCCTCATCCTGGCCGGCAATCTGGTGCGGCACGAAGGCGTCGTCCTCGAATGCCCAGAGTTTGTCGTCGAGCAGTTCCGCGTCCTCAACCGACCGCACCAGAATCAAGGTCGGCAGATCAGCAGCGTAGGCCCGCTTCGCCAATTCGCAGACCAGCAACGACGGATCGCTGCTGAAGCGCGGTTTGCCGATCAGATAAAAATCAGCTTTGGGCATTCACGGCTCGAAGCCGTTCGACATCAGCGGCGGCGGAAAATAGGCCTCGCGCCGCATGGTCACGTAGTAGTCCCACATGAAGCCTTGCGGCGGTGGGTTGGCGCACATAAAAACGTTAATTTGGGCGATGCGCTGGTTCGGATAAAAGCCTGTGTACCAGGGTGTTGGCGCCTGAAAACAGAATCTGAAATCGGTCCAGGACGGCACAAGGCAGTCCAGGATGTGAAACGCCAGGCCACTGGGTGGCAACAGCGGCAGGCCAGGCGACGACTCGGTGAAGAACGCACCTTCGCTCGCCGCAAAACCGGCCTGATTCGTCGCCAGGTTTGCGGGCAGGCGGTTGATCACGCAAAAATAGCCAGCGGTCCCGATTCCTGTTGGGTAAATCGAGTACTGCCAGACCGCGCCTTCCGGCGGTTGGTCTTGCGCGCTGCCGACGATCGACACCATCAATAACAGCAAGGCGGCGATTTTTTTCATGGTCTTCGATCCACGCGAATCGCACAGAGGGCGACGTCCCCTCAAGCATAACACCGCTTTTCCATTCGCCAAACCAACGGTTTGCGGAGCATTCCTCAAGTTTGACATTCAACAGGCTCTCAGTTGGTGCAAGAACCCATGGCGGATTCACTGACACCAGCACCTTAGGACTGTTAGGCTGTCCTGTTGCGTCCCGTTGCGCGCCAACTGCCGATATTGCGCCCCATGTGGTCTATCTCCACCGATTCGCTTGCAGCGCACTTCACCGAGACCGACTTGCGGCGTGGTCTGGCGTACGTGCGCGAGCGTCGTGTTCTGTGGTTGGAATGGTCCGAAGGCCAGGACGAACGTGCGGTGTTGGGAGAAGTTCGCGGCGGGCGCAGACATCCCTATCGAGTTCATGTTCGCGCGCGATTGAGAAACGGGCGATGGCGGATCGAAAGCCACTGCAGTTGTCCGGTGCAGGTGGCATGCAAACATGCCGCGGCCCTGCTGCAAAGCGCGCACGTAGAGATCGCGGCCGAACCGCAGACGGCGCGCGCGATCATCGCCCCGGTGGCTGGTCGTTACGGGTTTCTGGGCACCGCACTTGGCCCGCCGCAAGCGCTCGCAGTGCGTCCTGGGCGATGGACCGCTCACGGCAGCAGCTGGCGCTTCGAAGAGGTGCCGCTTTCGATACTGCGTGATCTGCCCGAGTCGCTGGCGATGCCCGCTGCGCGGCAACTGGCGGTAAGATTGGCGCCGATTCGCGGCTCGCATCTCGAATCGCAGGTCTGGTGGATCTTGCCCGAAGATGCCAGGGCGGTGCTTCAGACGATCGCCGGTCAAGGTGCTTTCGCCTGGCGCGAACCTGCGCTCCTGGTGGTGCCGGGCCCTGGCCGCAATCCGGAATGGACCTGGGAGATCGATTCGCGCGGTGCACAACGGCTACATCCGCGCACGGGCCTGGCGACAGACCTCGTGCGTATTGGTACCGTCTGGCACTATGTCGATCGCCTGGCGCGGCAAATCGGCGCCTTGGACTGGCCGCTGACACCCAGACTTGCGAGTGAGCTTCTGGCATTGCCGCCGCTACTGCCGGCAGCGGCTGCGGTTTGGCCGCCGCAGTTCTCCGATGCACTCCCGGCGAATTTCCCGGCGCCTCCGGTCTTGCCAACGCTCGCAAGCGAGCCGCGCACGCCGCTGCCGATTCTGTCGCTGCACCAGAGCGCGGGAACGATCGAACAGCGTGGCCGGCGCAGCGCTCAGTTGATCGCTTTCGCGCGTTTGTCGTTTGCCTACGGTGCGCAGCGTGTTGGCGAAACGGATCCGGCGCCGGCAATGACCAGCTACGACGGCGAACGCGTTTCGGTCGAGCCGCGCGATCGCACCCAGGAGCGCGGATTCGCACTGCGCCTGAAGCAGCTCGGCTTGACTTCCAATCGCCACGCGTTGATCGACCACCCGGGCCTGACCGGGGCGGATTGGATCATCAATCCCGATGGCGACCCGCAGAGCCTGAACGAGTTCTGTTATGTGATGTTGCCGCGCCTTCGCAGCGAGGGTTGGCGCATCGAGTACGGGCCACGTTTCCCGCTGAAGCTCATCGATACCGACTACCGGTTCGTCGCCGATGTTGAGGAGCTGCCGGGCCAGCTGCGGCTGTCCTTGGGCATTGAGGTCGATGGCGAACGGATCGAATTATTGCCGAGCCTGCGCGCCGGCTTGCGCGAGGGGCGCTTTGCCGACCTGCCGACGGCCGACACTGTCATCGCGTTGAGCTTGCCTGGCGAAAAACGATTGCCGGTCGCCAGCGGCAAACTCCGGGCAATCCTGCGCACGCTGGAGGAACTTGGCGATGCCGGCAGTAGCGATCAGCGCACGGTTGTGTTGCCGCGCGCGCGCGCCGCGGCGTTGATCGAGCTGGAGACCGAGCTTGCGGATGGCGAACGGCTCTTTTCCAGCGCACCGGCGGTCCGGCTATTGGCCGAACGTCTCGCCCGGTACTCGGGTCTGCCTGCAACGCCTGTCCCGAAAGAGCTTCGCGCGACGCTGCGCAGTTACCAGGTCGAGGGTCTGGCGTGGATGCGCTTTCTAGGGCAGGGCGGCCTGTCGGGCATCCTGGCTGACGACATGGGGCTGGGCAAAACCGTACAGGTCTTGGCACATCTGCTTGGCGAGCAGGAAGAAGGGCGTCTGGATCGGCCTGCCTTGGTGGTCTGCCCGAAGAGCGTGTTACCGAACTGGAGCGCAGAAGTCGCGCGTTTTGCGCCGAGCCTGAGTGTTGTTGTTTATGCCGGCGCCGAGCGCGGTAAACGCCTGAAGTCGATTGCCGGCGCTGACATTGTACTGACAACCTATCCCGTGCTGTCGCGCGATGGTGCGGCATTCGCGTCACAACCCTGGCATATCGTCGTGCTCGACGAGTCGCAGATGGTCAAGAACCCGGCAACACTGGCCGCACGTGCGGCACGTAAACTCGACGCGCGTCAGCGTTTGTGCCTGACGGGCACGCCGCTCGAGAACCACTTGGGCGAACTCTGGGCGCAGTTCGATTTCCTGTTGCCGGGATTACTCGGTAACAAGACCGACTTTACCCGCCTCTATCGCAAGCCCATCGAGAAATTGCGCGATGTGGACGCACGCGAACGGCTGCGTCGCCGCATTCGCCCGTTCCTGTTGCGGCGAACCAAAGACCAGGTGATAGCAGACCTGCCGCCGAAGACCGAGATCGTGCGTTCGTTGACGCTCGAAGGCCGCCAACGCGAGTTGTACGACAGCTTGCGCGCTGTGTATCTGGCCGAATTGAAGGACCTGATCGCCAAGGGGCTTTGGGAGCGCAGTCGGATTCGCGTGCTCGAGGGGCTCACACGTTTGCGGCAGGTGTGTTGCGATCCGCGACTATTGGACCATGAGGTGCGCGCACCATCGGCAAAACTAGAGGTGCTCGTCGATATGCTCAGCGAACTGACGCAAGCGGGACGACGCATTCTGGTGTTCAGCCAATTCACCAGCATGCTGTCGTTGATCGAAGCCGAACTGGTGGCGCACCGAATCCGTTACACCAAGCTCACCGGACAAACCGACGACCGCGCCACGCCGGTACAGCGCTTTCAGCGCGGCGAAGTGGCGGTGTTCCTGATCAGCTTGAAGGCCGGCGGATTTGGTTTGAATCTGACTGCGGCAGACACGGTGATCCACTACGATCCGTGGTGGAACCCGGCAGCTGAGGCCCAGGCGACGGATCGTGCCCATCGCATTGGCCAGGACAAACCGGTCTTCGTCTACCGTCTGATTGCGAGCGACACCGTCGAGCAGCACATCCAGGAATTGCAGGCGCGCAAACGTGAGTGGAGCGCAGCCATTTTTGATGACGCCGGCCAGAGCCTCGCCGCAGGGTTGACGGCGGACGATTGGCTGGATCTGGTTGGATGAGCCGCTGCTCGCCGCTGCGGAGCTAAACGTCGCCAACACGCTTGCGCTGCGATCATTGGGTGAACGGTATCAAAAGAGGTTGACGCCATGACAGAACCCGACCCGACCATCGATTTCCATCCCGGCGTGTGGCGGCTATTCGATCAGTACGTGCACGGTATCATCGATCGGCGTGCATTCCTCCGCGATGCGGGGCGATTTGCGACCGGCGCGATGACGGCGGCGACGATGCTGACCTTGCTGTCGCCGCGCTTCGCGCAAGCACAGAAAGTTGCGCCGGACGACGCGCGACTGATAGCCGAGTTCATCGAATTCGCGTCGCCAGGTCATGATCGCGGGCGAGCGTATTTGGTCCGCCCGGCCGAGCTCACCACTGCAGCACCGCTGGTTTTGGTGGCGCACGAGAATCGCGGTTTGAATCCGCACATCGAGGATGTCGCGCGACGCTTTGCGCTCGAGGGGTACATTACATTGGCGCCCGACGCGCTCTTTCCGCTGGGTGGTTACCCGGGCAATGAGGACGACGCGCGCGCGAAGTTTCAAACGCTCGACCAGGCCAAGTCGCGCGCCGACTTTTTAGCGGCTGCGCAGTATTTGCTCGGCGTCGAAGGTGGCAACGGGCAGCTCGGCGCGGTGGGGTTCTGCTGGGGCGGCGGTCTGGTCAACTGGTTGGCAACACAATTGCCATCGTTGCGCGCAGCCGCACCGTTTTATGGCATGGGTGCCGCAATCGAGGACGTTCCGAGCATCAAGGCGGAACTGCTGGTCGTGCTCGCAGCGAACGACGAACGCATCAATGCCAACTGGCCCAGCTTCGAGGCAGCCATGCAGGCCAACGGCGTTCGATACAGCAAACTGCAACTGCCCGGAACCCAGCACGGGTTCCACAACGACACCACGCCCCGATTCCACGCCGAAGCTGCCGCTCAAGCATGGCAGGCGACATTGGACCTGTTTGCGAGAACCTTGAAACCCAGAACCAGCCCGGCCGAATAGCGGCGATGCTGATCAGGTCGAATCGACTGCAGCGCGATCTGATCGCGTCACAGTCGTCGGCTGCCACTAGCGGCTATTCGAAGCCATCCTGCAACAATGTGATCACCTCGGCAGCGACCGAGCGCGCTTGAAACAGCGCGAGGCTATTCAGGCTCGTGAGCGGCGCAACATCGCCGCTCGCGGCGGCGTCGAAGCGCGCGACAGAGTTGGTGGCATTGAACTGCGTCACGACCAGCGTTGAGGGTTGGCCCTGGTTACCGAATAGAAAGGTGACGTCGGAAATGGCGACAAGCGTTGTCGCCACACCTGTAATCTGCCGCAGTGGCGCAGCATCGCCACTGGCTGCCGGGCCGAAGGTCAGGATTTGATTGAAGCAGCCGATGATGATCTCGGTGCCGGTGTGATCGGTGGTGATGCCAGCGGCACGGCCGTTGCAAGCGCCAAGTTGTGTTGCAGGACCTTGGATCACCCGCACTGGCGCGGTATTGCCGGAGGCGGTGCGTGCAAAAACCTGAATTCGCTTGGCGAAATTTGGGTCTCCCGGCACATAGTCCGACACCGCAATCTGATCGACGCCGAACAAGTAAACGATGTCGGTCGGAATGGAGCCGATTCCGGTGTTGTTGCCGCTGATCACGCGCGTGGTCGGCGCGCTTCCGGTGGCTGCGCGCGGATAGAAGTGGATGGCAGAAAAATTCGACGGTGCGGTGACGATTTCATCAGTGATCGGGATGTAAGCCAACCCTTTGGGCTGGCCAGTGAGCAACAATTCACGCAAGGGCAATACGTCGCCGTTGGCGCCGAGCTGAAACGTCTGGATGCGCAATTGCGAGTTGTTGGTGATCAAGATTTCCTGGCGGCTGCTGATCGTGATGATGTCGGGCAGACCATTGCTGCCGTTGCCGATCTGTGTGCGCGAGCCGACGATACGCCGCACGGGGGCCGGATTGCCGGTGGCAGTATCGGGCCACACACTGATACGGTTGGGCGGGTTGCCGTTGGACACGCCATCGGTCACGTAGATCTCAGCCAGCGCTTTGTTGGCTAGCAATAAGGCAAGCGCGAGAACCCATCGCATGAGCGGTCTCCTGACAGGCACCTGAAGTATCTCCAGACTCATCGTAACTCAACAGGCACGCAACAGAACGTGAGTCATTCTCGGGTTCAGTGCTCGCGCGCCGGGCGCCTACTCAAAACCATCTGCAAATCGCTCCCAGCAGCGGCTGTTGATCGCGCCGGCGCCCATCGACAGTTGCGGCGTGGTCGAGATCACGCTGAAGAATCCGGTGCTCAAGCTGTAGCTGCCGTAGCCGACGTAGGCGCCATTTTGGGCTTGCACCCAACCCATCAACCGATCGTTCGCATTGTCGAAGTCGATAGGTCCATGGAACAGGCTGGAGGTGTAGCCGGTGTTGCCCACCAGCGTAACGGAGCCATCGATGCGATTGACGCGATACAGGCGCCCGCCCGGCGGGCTGGTGGTGTCGACGCTGTAGAGGCGTCCTGCGCAGTCGATGGAGCTTGCCGAGGCGCGGAAATCACCGCCGTTGTTGACGCCGGCCTGGAGGTTCGCCTCGGCATTGGTCAGATCGAACAAATACAGGCGCGACTGCGCATCGGCGAAACTGCGCGTCATCAAATAGCTCTCGCCGCTGCGTGGATCGACCATCAAGCCACGGATGAACTCGTTGCTGGATAGCAGCCCTGTCACTGCGCCAATCGGCGTTCGCGAGCCTGTGTTGGTATCTACGCGCACCAGCGTCGGCGGAGAGCCGACGATCCCGTACAGCGTGTTGCCGTTGGGACTGAAGTCGAGCGCAGCAAAATCGTTACTCGTTAGCGCCGTTACCAAGGACAAGTTGGCTGCGGTGTGGCCCGCAATCGGATGGCGATACAGGCCGAGCACAGGGTTGCTGCCAGTGAAGCCGTGGCTGATGAACGCCTGCGCGGGTACCTGATCGTTGTTGCCAGTGTTGATCTCGATGCGATCCAGCAACATGTCCACATTGCTGCCCACGGTGGAACCCGAGGAACGCAGCTTGATCGCGAGGCGATGCACGCCGGTGCCGAAATTTTGTAACTCCGACGCGTTGATTTGCACTGTGCAATAGCTCAAGCCCACACCAGGATTGGCCGGTGTGAACAAGTTCGCACAACTCGGCTCGCCGCCGGAGGTGGCGTCGCCGGAGCTACGCAAGTTGCGCAGCGCGCAGAAGCTGTTTCCCGCCGGACAGGCGCCGCTGCCTTTGTCTGTTCCAGGCTCAATACCGTTATCGGACATCTCTTGCGTATCCGACGCGCCACCGCTCTCGCGAAGATCAAGGCCTCCCGTCCCTGAGTTCACTTTGCGCAGAACGATACTGACGTTGCCGCTGCTCCCGAAAATGATAGGTGGCGTGATGATCCAACGGCCCTGCGTGTTGCCTGCCGCCAAACCGCGCGCCGTGCCTTGCGCGCCATCAGCAAAAAAACCGAAACCGCAAGCGTCGATGTTACCCGGTGTGGCGCAGCTCTGCGTACCGGTGCCATTTCCCGCGCGAAAGATCCAGCCGGCATTGGAGAGCGTTTGGAATTCTGCGGCGTTGTTGAACTCGGCAACCACGGTTTGGTTGAGGCCGATGGTTTGCGCATAGGCGGCGCTTGCCAGCAGCGCTGGCAATATCAGCGCGTAACGCAGCGACGATGCGTATCGGTCAATGGACATCAGCGTGTTCCTCCGGGTGATGCGCGCTCATACAGGCGAGCGAGTTCTTTGACGAGATCGGGTCTTGCTTGCAGAGATTGAGCATGCTCCTTTGCGTAATCGCGCAACCGTCCGAGTATTTGGACTGCCTCGGCAGTTAGCGCTGGGTTGTTCCTCTGGAGCAGCAATGCCTCAACCAGCAACAACTGGCTATCGAACCAAGAGAGCGAATCGCTGGGCTCCTTCGATTGCGCCCGAAGCGCCTCCCAAAGGCTCACCGCTTCGCGTTGTGCACGAATCGCACCATCAAGGTCATCGCGCCTAGCTGCGAGGTCCTTGATTGCCTCGTAGCTGATTGCCACCAAGCGAAGCCAACCCGGCTCGGACGGAAAATCTCGCGCCAGCGCGAGTCGCAATTGCAAACTCTCCTGGTAAGCAGCATCGGCGTCGTCGAAACGCATTTGCGTCTTACGAAGATCGCCTAGTTGTTCCAGTGAGGCGGCAAGATAGCGCCGCGCAAACGGACGCGATGGGGCCGGTTGCAACAATTCGCGGTCGATCTGAAGCGCTGCCAACGTTGACCGCTCGGACTCGACTATGGCATCCGGTTGCGCCTTGCTCCGCAACAACAGCGCATTCGCCACGCGCCGCTCAGCAAACGACAACTCGGCGCGCAAGAACCTATTGCCAGAATCGCGATCGGAAAGCTCCCTGTGCGAATCACGGATTGCGCGCAGATCAGCGAGTTCCGATTCAACCTGATTGCGCTGGCGAAACACTCTTGCACGAACGTTGTAGAACGATCTGGCAACGAAACGGAATGCCATCGAATTCGGATTCGCCACGATCGCCTCATTCGCCAGTTCCAGCCCAGTTTGCGCCAACGCCAGACCTTCGTCGATATGGTCCAGCCGCAACAAATAGTTGGCTTCGAGATTGGTCAAGCGCAAATCGGTGAGCAGCAGGTCTTGAGAATTTGGAAAGCGTTGCAACGCTTGCTGTGTTGCCGCACGCGCATGAACGCGCAACGCCTCTGCGTTTTGGTGCTCACCGAGCAAGGCGAGCGCCGATGCGATCGTCGTGTAGCAGTCGAGCGCGTGCGCCAGGCCGTCGGCATCAAGGTCGTCCGATGCCAGCGTGCGCTCAATTGCTAGTTCCGAGGTGTGGAGTGCGTGCACGGCCTTAAGCTCGTTGGCGAAAAACAACGCGATCGCCAGTTGTTTGCGCGCGCGCCATGCGCGCGTGGAGTCACCCGCGCTCAGCGCCGACGCCTGACGCGCAGCATCCGCGGAAGACTGCCAGTCCATCGTGTAGTAGTGCGCCTCCGAACGCGCGAGCAGCGCGTCGATCTTCAACGGCAATGGCGTTTCGATGCCGCGATCTCGCAGCGCCTCCAGACGCGACCAGGCGTCGTCGAGTGCAGCATCGGCCTCGTTTGATCGCGCGATGCTGCGATAGGTGCCGGAAAAGCCGATCAACATTCCAATGCGCGCGTGTTCCAGCGCGATGTTGCCTGGATCGGTGCGCTCGATGTCGCTGACCAGCTTCTGCGCCTTTTGCAGCACGCCAGCGACAGTTTCGGCGCGAACGCCGCGCGCCTCGCGCAGGTTCTTCGCCAGATCCTGCGTCAGGTTGTTGACCGCGTGCACCGACGCACTGAAACTCAGTTCGGCTCGTTCTCGTGCGCGCTCGGCACTGATCGCAAACAGCACCGAGACGATGCTTGCGGCGATGATCCCGATACTGAGCGCGGTCACTAATCCGACGCTGATTTTGTTTCGGGTGATGAACTTGCTGGCGCGATACCTGCGCGAAGGTGGATGCGCGGCGACCGGGCGACCCTCCAGCGCACAGCGCAAGTCGTCGGCGAACGCGGCTGCGGAGCTATAGCGCTTGTTCGGATCGTTGGCCAGCGCTTTGAGCAGAATGTTGTCGATATCGCCCTTGATCAGTTGTCGCAGCCGCGCGGGCGGCGCAGGCAACGTGCCTTCTTCGGTAGCTTCGTCATCGATTTGCAGCGAGGGCGTGGTGGTGATCTCGCTATTGAAGCGTTTGCCGATCAGCAACTCGCCGAGAATCACGCCCAACGCGTAAACATCGGTTGCGGTCGTGATGGTCCCGCCGCTACGCTGTTCGGGTGCGGCGTAGGCTGGTGTGAACATGTGCACTTGCGTTTGATTCTCGCCGTCGCCTTCCAGCAGTTTGGCGATGCCAAAGTCGAGCAGTTTGATTTGCCCAGAGCCGTTGACGAGCAAGTTTCCAGGTTTCAAGTCGCGATGCACAATCAGTGCCCGGTGCGCGGCATCGACTGCGTTGGCGACCTCGATCATCAGCCCGATGCGCGATCGCAGCGACAGCTTTTTCGCCCTGGCGAAACTGGTGATACTCTGGCCATCGACAAATTCCAAGACCAGATAGGCCGCGCCATCGCGTGTCACGCCGCCATCGATCCAGCGCGCGATCGAGGCATGCTCCAGCACCGAGAGCACGCGCCGCTCGCGGTCGAATTGCTGGCGCGCTTCGGGCGCCTGCATGCCACGATGCAGGACCTTGATTGCCACCGTCTGGCGTACGCCCTCAACCAGTCGATGCGCGCGATACACCGAAGCCGAACCGCCATCGCCGATCCACGCATCCAGCGTGTACGGCCCAATGCGCTTGCCCTGCAAGCCGGTAGAGTGGACGTCTAAACGTGGAATTGGGTTTTTCGGTAGGTCGGGGTTGACGCTGGTCACCGAAAGGCCCGGTTCTGCTTGCCCCTGGTCGCCGGCATTGGTCGTGGGCTCGGACGCGATTTGCGCCGCAATCAACGCCGCGAGCTCTTCGCGCATTTCTGCATCTTCAATCGCCGCCAGCGCCTGCTCGCGCTCGACCGGCGGCAATCCCATCAGGCGCGCAAGTTGCTCTTGCAAAGTGGCTGGAATACTCATTGAGTGCGGCTTCTCAGTGCGCACAGTTCTCTCATGCCTGCTGCACGATCAGCAGCTTGCGGAGAGAACCGTCTCCACCTTCTGGCGTGGTACGAAACTGCGCCAAGCAAGCCCCCAAAATCGTTGGCAACGAGGCGGACGAGTACGTTCTCATTCGAGCGCGCATTTTGCACTGGTTTGTCGGTCGCGAACCGTCCCAATCCGGACAGTTCTTGCGGTCGCGAGGAAAGGGTCGGATTGCGATGTGGATCGAGTGCGATTGCGGCAGTTAACGGCGAAGCACAGCGGAGCGGGCCATGGCCTGGGGAAGTCGCACTCGTGAAAGCAGCGAGGTGGGTTGCGGCGCCCGACCAACTTCAGCCGTGAGTCGCTCGTGCGCGGCTAAATCGCTAGCAGGTCGATTTCATTGCCGATTTCTTTCTGACTCTGGCGCAAGCAGCCCCAGGTTCTTGTCCCTTCCTGGCCCACGGAGCGGGTCAGGAAGGGAACTCGCCGAACGTGGACAAGGCGCTTTTTCTACTGGTTGTTCAGGCAAGGGAACAACGTCTGCGCGGCACTGCTTGTTCCATCTGGCGCCATGACAGTGACTGAGACCCGCCCGGTTCTGCCGCTGCAGTTTCCATACAACATTGGACTGGATTCGATGACGCTGTAGTCCGGGCCAATCCCGCCTAGCACGGTGTAGAAGTATCGGTATTGCACTTCTGGCGATTGAGGCCAGGCTTCGCAGACAACGACGTTGTAGACGCCCTCGCACACGATCTCCGCACGAGGTGCCGTTTTCGCGCAATAAAAACGGAAGCCGTCCGGAGTGGGTGGATCGTCGGGGCAGCTCTCTGTGAAGTGGACTTTTTCCAGGGCAACAGGGCACGAAAGCGTCGGGCGGACAACGCAGGTGTCGGGGTCCGGCTCTAGTTCTGCATGCGCGATCGTACCGATCGAGAGGCACAGCGTCAGGCTGAGTATTCGGAACATGGTTGGAATCCTGTTTTGAGTTCGGTGCAGTGTCGTGTCGAGCCTGGCCTGATGAATGACGCCATCGAGTCTCCGAGCGGTAACGAAAACGCGACGGTGGGGACCGATGGCGTCGCCAAGTTTTAGATCTACGCGTCAAAACCTGCGGAACTCGATCAAGATGCTACAAATGCCAAAGCGATCGTGCAGATTTCGTCTGGAGACGAACCGCAAGCGTCGCGCAGTGCGAGCCTGTAGCGCTTGCGGTTGCCGGCGTCGAGTTCCGCCCAGCCGAGCTGCCAGTCTTCCGCCGTCAGTATCGTCAGGGCCACCTCAGGCCGCTTCAGCGATAACTGAAGCAGCGCTGCCTGCATTCGGTAATACGCTACCGTTGCGTTGGCGCCGCCGCGTCGCTTTTCGGCCAGTTGCAGTAATTCGCGATACTCAAGCTCGGCCTCGCCGGCTCTTCCAGCCGCAGCCAGGGTATGCGCCAGATTAAAGTGCATGCGCAGGGTATTCGTTGCGTCGCGACCTGCCGCGCGACTGCTGATCGCGTGCGCCTGACGATAGGCATCGAGCGCCTCATCGACACGCTTGAGGCTACCGAGGGCCTGGCCCAGCGTGTTGTAAACCGAAGCCGCTTCAGCAGCATTCTCCCCATAGATCGTTCGAACGTCCTCGAGAATGAGCTGTGCTTCGGCGACTGCGGTCTCCATTTGAGCGGCCAGGTAGAGTGCAACCAGGCGGCGCATTCGCGTCACAATCAACTGTGGATGGTCGGCTGCCAGACTGGACTTTTGCCAGGCCAGGATGGCGTCGATTTCCCGAAGTTCTCCTGTGTTGTCGCCGGCTACGCCGCGCGCTTCGGCCAGCGCGTAGCGCGTAGTCGTTGCCAGCTCATCGCCGGGTGGCCTCGCCGACAGGGCCTGCATTGCGTTTTCCAGAATCGAAACCGCCTGCGAATGATCGCCGCGGCGCGACCACAAACGCCCCTGCGCTGACAGCCAAGCTGCGCCCTGGTGGCCACGCGTGGCGATGTCGTCGAGCAGCTCTTGCGCCTCCGGCAGGCGCTTTGCGATGGTGAGCGCACGCGCATGCATCAGCGCCAGTTCGGAATCGGCGTCTTCGATTTCGGCGGCTGCAGCCGCCATCCGTGCCTGGCCCAATAACTCAGAGGCCTGTTCGCCACGACCCAACGAGACATCGACGCTCGCGATCGTGCGCGCCAAGGTCACGAACAATGCGGGTTGTTCGGCCGCCAGCGGTTCCAGCTTACGCCGCGCGGACTCCAGTATCTGTCGCGCGGTGACCTCTGCGCCCGCGGCGCGCATCGGGTCTGCGGCCGTGAATGCGTCCTGCATCATCGTCAGTGCGCGCTGCGCTAAATCGCGTTGCTGCCGCAACGCTAAATTCTGCTGCCAAAGCAGTGCAGCAGCAGCGCCTAAGGCCAACAACGAAAAAGCACCGATACTGGCGGCGAGACGATGGCGGGCAATGAACTTGCGCAGCCGATACCATTGGTGGCCGCCTCTGGCTCGCACGGGCAATCCATCGAGCCACGCGTTCAGATCCTCGGTCAATTGCGGGACTGATTCGTAGCGCTCGTCGGGCGATTTTCGCAAGCATTTTTGTACGATCCCGTCCAGGTCGCCACGCAACTCCCGCTGGATATGATTTCCATGCGCCCGGGCGCTGGGCGCCGGTGCAGCGACCGTAGCGATCAGGCGATCGATCTCACCCAGGCTTAGCCCGTCGAAATCGAAGGGCAGACGCCCGGTCAGCGTTTCGAAAAGTAGTACACCGAGTGCATAGATATCCGTGCCGACACTCGCAGAGTGACCACGAAATTGCTCGGGTGCGGCATATCGCGGCGAGAAAAACCGTTGCGCCGTGCCAGTGTCAGCCAGCGCATCGCCGCCCAACCGTTTGGCGATTCCGAAATCCAGGAGTTTGGGCAAACCATCGGCGTCAATCAGGATATTGCTGGGTTTCAGATCGCGGTGCACGATCAGATGACGGTGTGCATGCGCTACCGCCTGGCAAATGCGCAGCATGAGCCGCACGCGGTCGCGCACGCTGAGTCGCCGTTCCGTGCAGTAGCGGTCCAGCGCAAGACCGGAGACATACTCCATCACGTAGTAGGGTGTGCCGTCGGCAAGGGCGTTGGCATCGATCAGCCGTGCGATGTAGGGGTGATCGAGCGCGGCCAGCGCCTGGCGTTCCAGATCGAAGCGCTGCCGATAAAGTGCATCGAGCTCGCCGCCGCGCACGATCTTGATTGCCACCTGTTGCTTGGGCTCGTCGCGCTCGGCGCGAAACACGACGCCCATCCCCCCTTGCCCGAGCGGCTCACAAACGCGAAATGGGCCAATCATGTCGCCTGGCCGGACTTTGGTGGCGCTCAACATCGCCGCCCACTGGCCCACATCGATGCCGGGCGTGGCGCTTTCCATGCCATCGAGACGCGCATCGACGCGGAGCATTGCGAGTATTTGTGCGCGCACCGCAGGGTCGGGCGTCGCCTTCGCCAGGTAAGCGTCGCGTTGATTTGGGTGGAGCGCCAGCGCTGCCTCGAACAGTGCCTGAAGACTCATGGACTCTGGGGTTCGAGATCGGCGCCGAGTCGATGACCGAGCCAGGCGCGCGCAAACCGCCACTGGCGCCCGACGGTTGCGACGGAACTATCCATGGCAGCGGCGATTTCTTCAGTGGTCAGGCCCGAAAAAAACTTCAGTTCGACGACGCGTGCCGCCACCGGATCGATGGCTTCGAACTCGCTGAGTGCCTGATCGACTTCGATCCAGTCGATCGATTCATCGATGGTCGGCTGCTCGCGTTCGGTGATCTCGTCCAGGGCCACAAACGGCAAACCCCCGCCGCGTTTATCCCGCCCGCGCATGCGCAAGTAATCGACGACCACGCGCCGAACCACCGTCGCCGCGATTGCAAAAAAGTGCTCGCGGTTTTGCCAGTCGACGCCATGCTGCTCGCTGAGGCGCTCGTAAGCCTCATGTGCAAGCTCCGTTGACTGCAGCGTCAGCACGCCGCCGTTTCGGCGCACTTGCGCCCGCGCAAGATCGAGCAGCGTCGGGTAGGCCACATTCATCAGTTCGGCTTCGGCCGAACGGTCGCCCTTACGCCAACGCTGCAGAAGGTCAGTGATCATTCGTTGCCGGGCAGTGCGCGATCGCTGGGATTCGTGTTCAATTGCGACCAGCCGTCGTAGCGGAAGTTCTGCGCCGGCGCGCGTAATGCGCGTGCCGGCGTGAACCGTTCGTCTGCTACTGCGGCTGTGTCAGGATGACGATCGGGACATTGTTGCGCGTCCACACATGTCCCGTGGTGATCGTCGACGCGGGCAAAATGAGATTCGTGCTGAGAGTGCCGGTGGTTGGCGAGAGGAATTGCCGCGTGATGGTGCCGGCGCTGGCTGCCGAATCCTCGAAATTGATCCAACCACAACGTGGGCAGTGAACTTTGTAGAACACTGTTGGCAAGGGGCCGGCGCTGCCGCTGGCGGCATCGGTCACGACCCAGCGCGGATTGCCCTGGGTGTCGTAGAAGTAGGTCGCAATGAACTCGCGGGAGAAATCGCCGGATAGGAAACTATCGTAGGTTTGTCCCCAGCCGTCTTCCTGCGGGAAGAACCAGACACCCGTGCGGTTGGGAACAGGCGACTGCAACCCCTGCAGGCTGTTCGTCAGAATTTCGCTACCCGTTTCGCCGGTGCTCGTGAGTTGGTAGTTGAACAAAATGCGTTCGCTGCCCAAGAAATGCAGTCTCGCTGTTCCGACCGGTTCCAGGTTCACAGTGAACGTCGATGCACCCACATTGCGCCTTGCGCGGAGGACCGAACCGATCACTTGATTGTCCTGCACCTCACCAGAAATCACGTACCAGGTGGTGTCACGCGTCGGCGTGCCGGTAAACCACGCGCCGAAAAATGTCGGAAGGCCGTTTGTCCGTGGAACCACATGCGCCACGACGCCGTTGCCTGGTCGGCGAGTATTGAAGTACGCCCCCGGTCTGAGGTTGACGGTGGGCGCCAAAGCCGATGGACAGCTCTGAATGACCTGACAATTGCCGTCGGCGCCGATCACAATTTCGCGATCCTGATTGGCGACGTTGCCGGCGTTCTCGTCTGCTGTCCCGGCCAAACCCACCCGATAGCGCGCACCGCACGTTGCCGTTGGGTCGACAGAAAAAATGGTCGACGCGCTTTGAGTGGCCGCCGGGTTCATTGCGCCAAGATTCACGACCGGATTTTCCAGGCGGATCTTGGTCAAGTCCGAAGCCGTACCCGGCGAATTCTGCGGGTGATAGAAACACACGGCGCGTTGGGCGGCTATGGCGTTCTGGTTGCACGAGAAATTCAGCTGCTGGCCCGACTGACCAGGGTTCAAGATGCCCACCGTTGCGCCGCTACCGCCGTTGGGCACGGCATTGCGATACTGATAGACGATCTGCCAGGTGCCCGGATAGACGATGACCTGGAAATCGAAATTTCCGGTGGGCGGTGTTGTGGAACTGGTGTAAACGCCCATGTTGTTCCATTGGAATACAAGGCAACGCTGATTGGCTGGCGCCACTTCCGACGGCCGTGGACACGTCGGATACGACACCGCACGCAAACTGCCGGCCACCAGATCGTCATGCAGCGCCTGCATACGCCGCCCATTGTTGTCGGAGTCCGGCGTCGCGCCACAAACGTTGTTAAAGTCGCCACCGGTGGTGGCCGCGGTGGTGCCGATGTAGCCGTTGGTGCTCATGACAACCTGAGAGACGGTTTGTCCGTAAAAGCTGAAACTGTTGTTGGTGCCTGAGCCAGTCAGATCCAATACCGCCGTGCGCCCATCGTCGGTCGCCGGTGCGGTTCCCGCAGCGCTGAGCGGCAGAGGCTGAACAACATCGGTGATATCGACGAACTGGTAACCACAAATATTAGATTGCGTGTTGCTTGTGACCGCATAGCCAAAGGCATCGCGAGTCGCTCCGGCGAGCACGTCGGTGGCAGACTTGGAAAACAGAGATACTGCTTGAGCGGTCGTCGCCTGTTGGCCACCGTTGCTCAGGTCGGTTGCCAGCCGCCAACGCTCGCCCGGCTCAATGACCGCATCGCCATCGCCGCAGACCTGCGTCGGTGCTGCCAGTGCTGCAGCGGGGGCGATGCGATGCGCAGTCACCACCATGGCACGTTGCGCAGTGGCTTCACACGTACCAAACACACGCACGCTGGCATTGAACGACTGCTCGCGGTTGTAGCGTGCAACCAATGTCGGCGTGCTCTGGATTTTGTCGACATTACCGTCGCCATCGATATCGAAGCCGAACAGACCGCTGCCACCACTGACCGTCGCCGTGTAGGTCACGTCGGTGCCGGCGGCCACAGGCGAAGTCGCATTCAAGGTGACTGTTGGCGGCGTACAAGCGCCGACGCCGTCGAGCGTTTGTGGCGCTGCTCCGGCGGGATCGAGATGATCGCGTAAGCGCGTCGCGGTTGTATTGTTGCCCTCCCACGACACAGATAAGCGTCCGTACCAGTCCGGGCGGTTGTCGGTGCAAGACGCATAACCACCATGCAATTGGCCGATGATGCGCCGTTCAGGGGAGAACAATGCGCTTCCCGACGAGCCCGGTTCGGTGGTGCCCACGTCCCAGCGGTTGACGCGCAAATGGCTGGTGCTGCTGGGCCACGAGGCGCTCGGACAGCCCTGACCAGCGTCGCAGATCAGATAACCGCTGATGCTGAGCGGATCGTTCTCGAACGAGATGCGCTTTTCGTGGCCTTGCGGATGGTGAATGGAGACAGCACTCACCGGCGCCGTATTGCGCCGATCCCAACCAGCCCAGTAGACATTGGCGGCGGCCGGCGGCGCTTGATTCAAGCGCAGCAAGGTGAAGTCAGAAATGTTGTACGTGGCGAGCAACGTCGTGCCCGACTGGTTTGGCAAGCTGGCGCTGACCGGCAACTGTGTGCCGTTCGGAACACTACCCACTGCGCGGCAGGTGCTGTTCTGGTAATTCCAATAAACGACCACCGTCGCCGCTTCGGCCTGCGAATCGAGGCAATGGTTGGCGGTCAAGAACAATGGATCGCGCGTGTTGCCGACCTGGTTGATCAACGTGCCTGTGCAATCGAAGCGCGAGGGCGTGCCGCCGCCGGACGAAAACGCGTAAGCGCCGACGGCTGAAATCTCGTTGCGCCAAGGATCGCCTTGTGGGCAGATCGTGTCGACATTGCAGCTTCCCGCTTTTTCGCCCGCTCCGCGCATTTGCCGATAGCCGTGGCCCACGCCATCGAGTTGCAGCTTCAGATACGGCAACTGCGCAGCATCGATCGTCAGTTCGAGGACGGCCATGTCGCCGGGCACGATTGGCAGCCACAGCCCACCCTCACGCGGATTGTGTGCATCCGTATATGGGCCATGTTCGAATTGTCCGTCCGTGCTGCGGAACTTGAGTTCCGCACCCTGCGGCAAGAAAAATTCGCGAAAGCCGACATCGATGCTGACCGCATCGGCAGCGCTGATCGGCAAAGTCCAGCGTAGACGGCCGTCTTTCAGGGTTTGCCACTGGCCGCCGCCGGTTTTATCGGCGTTCGCCTTGACCGAGCTGGCGTCCTGGATGATGGCGTATCGATGGGGTTGCAGCGCTTGCGCGCCCTTCCTGTCTTCCTGCGCCAGTTTCGCTGTATCGAGGGCCGGAAAATTGAGCGCGCTCGGTGCATTCGCATGTGCGCCGTGCGCGCACACAAGCGCAATCGCCAACGTCAGGGTACGCATGAATCACTCCTTTGAGCCTATGCGACGGAAGGCTACACCGCCCGTCGCTTCAGATGTTAGAACTGGCCGACAGCTGAAGGTGTGCAAGGCGCTCCGGCGTGCCGACATCCGTCCAGGCACCGCGGAAGTGCTCGCCAGTGACGATGCCAAAGTCCATCGCTTCCTTCAAAATCGGCGCCAACGGATAGCGGCCATCGGGCAAGTGTTCGGTCAATTCTGGCCGGTAAACGCCGATGCCGGCAAATGTCAGGCGCGGGCTGCCGCATACGTGCACGCGTTTGCCATCGAACGCAAAATCGCCGCGGGGATGGTGCGGCGGATTGTCGATCAACACCAGATGCGCGAGACCCTGCGGTGGCGCCAGTCGAGCGTAGTCAAAATCGGTATAGATGTCGGCGTTGGTGGCGATAAACGGCGCGTCGCCGAGGAGCGCCAATGCGCGACGCATCCCGCCGCCCGTTTCCAGAGGTTCCTGGCCTTCATGCGAATAGACCAGATCGGCGCCAAAGCGCGTGCCATGACCCAGCCGCGCGGGTAACTGCGCGCCGAGCCAGCCGGTGTTGATCACGATTCGGTCGACGCCGGCGCGCACCAGCGCCTCAATGTGAAACTCGACCAGCGCTTTGCCGCGTATCTCCAGCAGTGCTTTGGGCGTGGTCGCCGTGAGCGGCCGCATGCGCTCGCCTTTGCCAGCGGCAAAAATCAACGCGTTCACGCGGCCCGATTGCGCTCGAACGCCGCGATGGCCGCGTCTTGTGCCAACAAGTAGCCCAGTTGATCGACGCCCATCATCAAACAGCGGCGAGCAAAGGCATCGAGCGCAAAACCGGTGTGCCAGTCATTTGGGCCGGTGATCTGCATGGTCTCCAGATCGATTCTCAGCTCGATTCCAGGGTTGGCGATGAGGTAGGCGTGCTCCTCGGCACCGACGACGATGGCCAGCAGGCCATTTTTCAACGCATTGCTGCGAAAGATGTCTGCGATTTCGCTCGAGATTACCGCACGGAAGCCGAAGTCCAGCAGCGCCCACGGCGCATGTTCGCGTGATGAGCCGCAGCCGAAATTGTGCCCCGCGATCAGGATCGCGTGCGATTTCGCCTCCCCGTTCAACGGATGTGTGGTCGCCGCACCGCTGGCATCGAATCGCCAGTCGTAAAAGGCCGCCCGTCCCAGGCCGGTGCGCTCGGTGGTCGTCAAGAACCGCGCCGGAATGATCTGGTCGGTATCGATGTTGTCCTGGTGCAGCACAAAGGTGGTTGCACGAAGCTCAGTGATTGGGTTCATTTCGTATCGTCACTAGTGTCCATGATGAAGCTGGATCTTGTCATTTGAGTCAAATTTTCTTAGGAGCGGCTTTGGCTTTTACAGCCCCCTTGAGTCAAGGGGGCGCGCGAAGCGCGGGGTTGTGGCGAGTACGCTGTCGGACGAAGCCAACAATGCTCGGCGGTCTGAGGCGAAGCCTCGCTAGAGTCCTTGACTGAGCTGGATCTTGTCATTTGAGTCAAATTTTCTTAGGAGCGGCTTTGGCTTTTGCAGCCCCCTTGAGTCAAGGGGGCGCGCGAAGCGCGGGGTTGTGGCGAGTACGCTGTCGGACGAAGCCAACAATGCTCGGCGGTCTGAGGCGAAGCCTCGCTAGTGTCTTTCTGGTCGAGGTGATGCAGGAACTGCCAGCGCCCCGACCACCGCACTCGCAGCAGCCACCGCCGGACTGGCGAGTATCGTGCGCGAGCCCTTGCCCTGGCGTCCCTCGAAGTTGCGATTGCTGGTGCTCACGGCGATCTGCCCTGGCTCGACGATATCGCCGTTCATCGCGATGCACATCGAACAGCCGGGCTCGCGCCACTCGGCACCCGCAGCACGAAACACGTCGTGCAGGCCTTCGGCTTCGGCGTCGCGTTTGACCTGATCGGATCCGGGTACGACCAACATGCGAACCCGCGGGTGAACGTGCCGGCCCCGCAGTTGATCGGCTGCTGCGCGAAGATCGCTCAAGCGGCCATTGGTGCAGCTGCCGATGAACACAACATCGACCGCCCGACCGGTGAGCGCTTCGCCAGTTTCCCAGCCCATGTAACGCCGCGCTTTCGCCAGTTGCGCATCATCAGCGTTCGGTACCGACTCGCTCAGACTCAATCCCATGCCTGGGTGCGTGCCCCAGGTCACCGTTGGCGCGATCTCAGCTGCGTTGATGTGAACCTGGCGATCAAACTGCGCATCGGCATCGCTCGCCAGATCGCGCCAGCGCGCCACCGCGGCCTCCCAGGCGTCGCCCTTAGGGGCACGCGGGCGATCTTTCAAATACGCAAACGTGACCTCATCGGGCGCCACCATCCCGCAGCGTGCACCGGCCTCGATCGACATATTGCACAGCGTCATGCGGCCGTCCATATCGAGACCGCGGATCGCACTGCCACGATATTCAATCGCATAACCGGTACCACCTTCGACGCCGATCGTGCGAATGATGTGCAGGATCACGTCTTTGGCGCAGACGTCAGCGCGCAGTGTACCTTCGACATTGATCGCCATCGTTTTCGGCTTGCGCTGCAGCAGACACTGGCTCGCAAGTACATAACCGACTTCGCTGGTGCCGATACCGAATGCAATTGCGCCAAAGGCGCCGTGTGTCGAGGTGTGACTATCGCCGCAGACGATGGTCATGCCGGGCTGTGTGGCGCCTTGTTCGGGCCCGACCACGTGCACGATGCCGCGCTGGCCGGAACCGAAATCCAGCAGCTCAATGCCGAACGTAGCGGCGTTTGCGCGCAAGGTCGCTACCTGATGTCTGGCCTCGTCGGTGACATAAGGCAATTCGCCGTCGATTGCCGGCAGCGTCGGCGTCGAGTGATCGAGTGTCGCCAGGGTTCGGTCCGGGCATCGGACTTTCAAGCCTCGCGTGGCCAGTTCGGCGAATGCCTGGGGGCTGGTGACTTCATGGACAAGATGCAAGTCGATGTACAACACGGCGGGCGCTTCCTGCGTTTCCGGCACTACAACGTGTTGTTGCCAGACTTTGTCGAATAGCGTCTTCATGTTCATGTCTGCCGTGAATCGCACTTCTATCGATCAGTTGACGAGGGACCTATGTTCCCTGGATTCGCACGTAAGTGCGAGTCCACGAAAAGCCGAAGGCGTTGTGGGCGGCGCACGGCTTTTCTGGTTCCCTTCGTGTCTGCATATGCCGCCATGCGACGCGACGCGAAAGGTTCAGGCCGCTGCCGCCAGTGCTTCGCGCGCCCGCACTTTGAGCAGGCGATTGGCCACATCCAGATAGGCCAACGCACTGGCCTCGAGGATGTCGGTCGAGGTGCCGCGGCCAACGTGTTCCTGGCCGTTCCATTCGGCTTCTACGGTGGCTTGACCTTGTGCGTCGCTGCCGAACGAAATGCTGCGGATGTGGAAGCTCTTTAGCGTGATCTCGGCGCCGATCGCCCGCGACAGCGCGCGGAACAGAGCGTCAACCGGCCCATCGCCGACGGCCGCTTCACAGACTTCGCGGCCATCGGGTGTGGCCAGGCGTACGCTCGCCGTCGGCATGCGCGTTTCGCCGGTGGCGCTTTGGATCGACAGGCTCTTCAAAATGTAGCTCGACGTGACACCGCCGGTGATGCCAAGAACGATGGCCTCGAGGTCGGCGTCGTAGATTTCCTTTTTCTTGTCGGCCAGCGCCTTGAACGCCGTGAACACTCTGTCGGTTTCTGCGTCTTCCAGGCGATAGCCCATGCGCGTCAGCCGATCTTTCAGCGCGTGGCGGCCCGAGTGTTTGCCGAGTACCAACTCGCTTTTGCTCAAGCCGACGTCTTCGGGATTCATGATCTCGTAGGTTTGGCGATGTTTGAGCATGCCGTGCTGGTGAATGCCGGATTCGTGCGCAAACGCGTTGTCGCCGACGATCGCCTTGTTGCGCTGCACTTGTTGCCCGGTAATGTTCTGCAGCAGGCGCGAGGTTGGGTAGATCTTCGTCGTATCGATGCCCGTGACCAGGCCATAACGTTCGTATCGTGTGCGCAGCGCCATCACCAGCTCTTCCAGTGCGGCATTGCCGGCGCGCTCACCGATGCCATTGACCGTGCATTCGACCTGCCGGGCGCCACCCTCCAGCGCCGCCAGAGAGTTGGCCACCGCCAGACCCAGATCGTTGTGGCAATGGCAAGAAAAAATCACGTTTTCGGCGCCACGCACTTCGCGTTTCAAACGCGCGAAGAGTTCGCGAACCTCGTCTGGCGTGCTGTAGCCCACGGTATCCGGCACATTCAGCGTTCGCGCGCCAGCAGCGATCGCGGCGGAGAAAATCTCGACCAGATACTCGGGCTCAGTGCGAATCGCGTCTTCGGCGGAGAACTCGACATCATCGACATAGCGGCGCGCCAGTTCGACGGCGGCAACGGCCGCTGCGAGCACTTGTCCTTTGTCCATGTTGAGCTTATGCAATCGATGCAATGGGCTGGTCGAAATGAATGTGTGGATGCGTGGGCGTTCGGCTTTTTCGACCGCACGCGCGCAGGCCTCGATATCGCCTTTTGTTGCACGCGCCAGGCCCGCGATCGATGCGCCGCGGACTTCCGTGGCGATACCAAAAACCGCTTGAAAATCATCTGGGCTGGCCGACGGAAATCCGGCTTCGATCACGTCGACACCCAGTTCGGCAAGTTGATGCGCCAGCCGCCGTTTGCCGCGTGGGTCCATCGAGAACCCTGGTGCCTGCTCGCCGTCGCGCAGGGAGGTATCGAACACATACACTCGGTTGTCGCTTGCCATTGCTGAAGTCCAGTGCCGTGATTGCCAAAAGAAAAGCCCCGCCTCGGAGACCGAGATGCGGGGCTTTGAGATTCTTGCTTCCTCTTCGCCGTTCGATTAGCTCGACCAGCAGCCACACACCTCGCGATTGGGCGATAGAAGTCGAAGCGCGAGGAGCATCGAAGTCGTCATGGTGCGGTGCGTCAGAGGATGCGTGCAGTGTCGACCAAGGTTGCTTGAGTTGTCAACTGGCGATTTGGCATATGGCCGTAGCGCAGCAGCACTATGCGTCGGCGCAAAGATCTGTGCCGTCTATGGCAAGCATGACTCGCCCCGGCCTCACCAGTTCCAAGCCGCGCTCGCGCATACTGGCCAGGAAGTCGCCGATCGCCCCCGGAGCGACCGGGTAATAGTGCGCCAGCACGTGACGACGATCATCGATCAACGTGAATGCCAGTGCGCCCAGCCCGGGATGCTCGTGCAGTACAGCAGATCGCGCCAGACCATTGGACTTGTAGTCGACGATCAGCCCGCCTTCGGGCGCGGGATTGATCGTAACGTCCAGCCCGTGTGCCAACAATAGCGCCTGCGTTTGACGGAATTCGTGCACGCGTTCGAGATAGTCGCCGAGCATCAGTTCGATGTGGTCTACCGGCACGCGATTGGCGTAAGCCGAGATCGGTTCGAAGCTCAGGATTGCGTGTTCGGGTGTCAGCCGCCAGGCTTGTCCCAGCCGCGATTGCACGTCGAACTCCCTCGGCGTAGGTGCCAGCAGGCTCTCTTCGAGGATTTGCCAGGCGGCAGCCAAACCGACTTGATCGAGTTGAGCGGCCATCATCGCCATCAGATCGGCAATCGACATCAGACGCGCATGCTCGAAGGTTTCGCCAAGCTCGGCGAGTGCCAGCACGATAGCCGGATCGGCAAGACCCTGTTCAAACAACTCAGATTCAAGGCGTTGCGTGGCGGCTGCGACGGCGGCGGCGTCGCCCCAGAGGACCCAGGGGATCACCAGGAGCGTACCTGCGCCCAGTTTTGGATCGGGTTGTAAGAGTGCTGTTGGCATACCAGATGGGCCGGCAATGACCGTCAATGCTTGCCCCGGGGCAACTCCCTGTGCGCGCCCGGCACGAGCGAGGTCGAGTACCTCGCGGTGCACCGGGAAACCGCGCCTTAGCAACTGCGCCGGGTCATATAGTGCCGCACTCCAGGCCAGACCCAGCCCGTCGGGGACGTGTCGAGCCACCTGTGCCATGAGTCCAGTCACCAATGTGTCGGCGGCCTGCCGGGACAATTGCAGCTCCATGGCGGTCGCCGCTTGCCGCTCCACGGCGATCACGCCGTACCAATGCGGTCCCGAATCGGAGCTCTCGAAATTGGACGAAGAATCGATCATCGACGGGCCGTGCGGCTAAGCCTCGTCTTGCAAATGGGCCTCAAGAAACCACAGTTTCTTGTCGAGATCGCGCGAGATGGTCGTGAGTAAGTCCTCGCTGCCCGCATCGTCAATTTCATCGCACGCTTCGATCGCATCGCGCGTCGATTTGGCGAGTTCCGCATATCGATCGGCGAGCAAGGAGATCGCTTGCTGCGAGTGACCGAGCACGTCAGGCAGTTCCGCCACCCGGCTGACCTGCGCCGTGTGCCGAATCGTCCCGAGCGCGGTACCACCCAGCGCGGTAATGCGTTCTGCGATCTCGTCGATGTGCTCCAGCAAGTCTCCCGCAAATTTGTCGAACAACTCGTGCAATTGAAAAAACCCGCGGCCTTTGACATTCCAATGGGCTTGTTTGGTTTGGCTGTAGACGTCCAGCGTGTCGGCGAGTTGCTGGTTCAGCACGTTGATCAACGCATTGCGCACTTTGCCCGGAATGTCGATGCGCGTCGCGAAAGTATCGATCGGTGCAGACTTCTTTTTGGCCATAACGGCAATCCTTTTGGCGGCGAGGAACTGAGAATAGGCGCCAATTGCGAAATTCCAAGTGACAGAGGCGCGTATCTACGCACAAGTACCCTTATCGTGCCTCACGCAACCGGATCAACCACCCAGCTCGCGGAGTGCCGCCACCATGCCCCATGCCACCATAGGCGCCTGCATATGCGGCAACAACAGCTCACGCAGGAAACCGCGCAATTGCGTCAGTTGCGCAGCGCTTGGGGTCGAGCCATCGTCCGCGAGCGCCGCGATAGCCGCGCCGGACCAGCCATGGTTGTCGCGTTCGAGACCGAGCTCAGGCACGATGCGATAGTGGGCTGTGGCGTCGATCGGATCTCTGGCGATATCCGATCGAAGGTCAATGAGCCAACCGAGCTCGGCAAGCGCGTCGCGCTCAAATCGCCGCAGTTGCCAGGCCAGATCGGGCGAAGAGGACAGCTCTTCGAGCGCACGTGCATAGCGTGCGAATAGTGTCGGTGCAGCCTCTCCCCTTGGCAGCAACTTGACCAGGAGCTCGTTGAGGTACAGACCCGCCAACGAGCGTTCGCCGCTCATCGTATAGCTCGCTGCCGCCGCATCTGCGGCATTCAGCCGGCACAACTCGGGGCCATGCACGAAATCGACCAGCAACGGCTGGAACGGTTGCAATAGCGCCAAAAGGCCGCGCCGCCCGGTGCGCGCACCACGCGCCACGAGGCCAAGGCGACCGAACTCGGGTGTCAAAGCCTCAATCAGGAAGCTGGTCTCTGAGTAGGGCCGGCGATGCAGTACAAAAAGCGCTTGCGCAACCACGCGCATGGTTCACTCAAAACCGAATTGTTTCAGCGCTCGCTCGCTGTCGCTCCAATCGGCGCGTACTTTGACCCACAACTCCAGATGTACGCGGCCGTCGAACAACAGTTCCATGGCTTCACGCGCTTTGCTGCCGATGAACTTCAATTGCTGACCGCCCTCGCCGATGACGATCGCCTTCTGGCCGTCGCGTTCGACCCAGATGATGGCGTGAATACGACGCAGCGCGCCTTCAATCGTGAAGGCTTCGATCTCGACCGCGCATGCATATGGCACTTCGTCGCCGAGCTGCCGCATCAGTTGCTCTCGCACCAGTTCGGCTGCCAGAAAGCGCTCGCTACGGTCAGTCAGCGTATCGGCCGGATACAGTGCTTCCTGCCTCGGCAACAGGGCTGCAAGGCGCCTGACTGCCTCCTCGGTACCGCTTTCTTTGCGTGCGCTCACCAACAAAATCGCGGCGAAGTCGTGTTCGCGGCTAAGCTTGTCGATATACGGCAGCAACTCGGCTTTGTTTTTGATCAGGTCGACTTTGTTGACCACCACCGCAATCGGCCGCTCGGTTTGCTTCGCGCGCTCCAGCGCCGCGCGATCGCCGGCATTGAAGGTCCCGGCTTCGACGACCAGCACTACCAGGTCGACGCTGCCGACGCCGCGGTCAAAAGCACGGTCCATCGCCTTGTGTACCGCATTCGGTCGTCGTTGTTGCAGCCCCGGCGTATCGACGAACGCAATCTGCGAGTCTGGGAAACTGCGCACGCCCAGGACCAGCTGCCGCGTTGTGTGCGGCTTGGGCGAAACCGCGCCCAAATGAGCGCCCACAAAGACGTTCAGCAGGCTTGATTTTCCGACATTGGGACGGCCGATCAGCGCCGCGTGACCCGCCACAAAGCTCATGCGCCGGCGCCGTTGGCAAGTAGTGTCAGCACGGCTTCGGCAGCCGCCTGTTCGGCGTGTTTACGGCTGCGCCCAGTGGCTTGCGCAGCAGTACCCAGCGCCACCACTTCGCAGGCCATCACGAAGGTCTTGTCGTGGTCTTTGCCGTGACTGTCGATCAATCGGTACTCGGGCAGGCCGAGCCCGCGACCTTGCAGCAGTTCTTGTAGTCGCGTCTTGGAGTCTTTTGCGGCTTCCGGGTCGACCTTGGCAAAAGCACTCTCGAACAACGCATCGACCAGTCGGCGGCACTCGTCCCAACCATGATGCAGGAATACAGCTGCCACCAAGGCTTCCAGGGTGTCGGCAAGTATTGAGTCGCGACGAAAGCCGCCACTCTTGAGTTCGCCGGAACCGAGCAACAGGTAATCGGACAAATTCAGCGATCGGGCGATTTCCGCCAAACTGGATTCGCGGATCAGCGCGGCGCGCAATCGCGTCAGGTCGCCTTCGGCGGCGCGCGCATAACGCTGATACAAACCAATGCTGATGATGGTGTTGACGAGCGCATCGCCCAGGAACTCGAGCCGCTCATAGTTATCGCGGCCCGCGCTGCGATGTGTCAGCGCGCGGGTGAGAATGGCGCCATCCAGCTCGACGCCATGTCTGGCCAGCGGATTGCGCGGCGCGGCGACGAACAAGTGTCAGCGCCCGCCTCTAAGTGGCTCTTCGTGCGAAAAGCGACCTACGAGGTCGAGATTGTAGAACAGCGGTTTCCGGACTTCGTACGTGACGACGATTCTCGGCTTCCCCTTCTTGATGATCTGCAGATTGTTCTTCTTGACGCTATCGACGTAGGCCGTCGAGAAAATAAAGTCGAGCTTGCTCCAGACCTGGTCAGGCGGCAGGTTACCGACGCCCGCTTGTCCCGCCAGTGTATTCATCGACTTCTTCACAGCGCTGAACTCGGTGTACATCGGGATGATCTTTGCCGCGAACAAGGCGAACACGCCGCCGACGGCAAGGACTATCAAAAATCCCATCAAGGTGATGCCCAACTGCTTGCGCCCAGTATTCATCGCTCACTCCACGCTCGTGCCAATACGACTCCAGGAAACGAAACCCCGGATCTTCCAATCCCAGTGCATCCAAATGAACTCGGCGCGACCGACCAGGCTCTTCTCCGAAACGAAACCCCAACGCCGACTGTCATCGCTATTATCGCGATTATCGCCGACCATGAAGTAGTGCCCGTCGGGCACTTTCCACGAATTCTGAATGCCGAGCCGATTCCCGGCAATTAAAATCTGGTGTTCGACGCCGAGCAGGTCTTCCGTGCGCAGCTCCTGGCCGGTCGATTCATCATTGCTGCCTTCTCCAAAGTAGCGGCCCACCGGCGTGTTCTGGATCGCCACGCCATTGATGTACAGCGTGTTGTCGAAGTAGGCGACTTCATCGCCTGGCATGCCGACGAGGCGCTTGACGAAATTTGTGTTTGGCTGATGCGGCGGGCGAAACACGACAACATCGCCGCGCTCAGGCGCGCCGATACTGACGATCTTTGTGTTTGCCACCGGCAGTCGCAGACCATAGGCGTATTTGTTGACCAGAATAAAATCTCCAATCAACAAGGTTGGCACCATCGAGCTTGATGGAATGGTAAACGGCTCAAACAGGAATGAGCGGATCATCAGTACAGCAAGGATCACCGGGAAGAACGACTTCGAATACTCCACAATCACCGGGTCGCGAGCGGCGGGTGCAGCGCCCGCCTGGGCCAGCGCGGCTTCGCCCATCTGCGCCGGGTTCACCAACGCAAGCCGTTTCGCTCTGAAGAACAGCGAATCGACGGCCCACACGAAACCCGTCACGCCCGTCAGTACCACCAGAATTAGCGCAAAATCCATTGCCCGCCTACTTGTCGTCAACTTGTAAGACCGCCAGGAACGCTTCCTGCGGAATGTCCACCCGACCCACTTGTTTCATGCGCTTCTTGCCAGCCTTCTGCTTTTCCAGGAGCTTGCGTTTGCGCGAGACATCGCCGCCGTAACACTTGGCCAGCACGTTTTTGCGGAGCGCTTTGACGGTCGATCGGGCAATGATCTGCGCGCCCACGGCCGCCTGGATCGCAACATCGAACATCTGCCTCGGGATAAGTTCCCGCATGCGCTCGGCGAGGTCACGCCCGCGACGGTCGGCCTGGCTGCGATGCACGATCAGGCTCAGAGCGTCGACGCGGTCGCCGTTGATCAAGATATCGAGTCGCACAAACGGGCCAGCTTCGAAACGGTCGAGGTGGTAGTCGAAAGAGGCATAGCCGCGCGATGCCGACTTGAGCCGGTCGAAAAAGTCCAGCACGACTTCGGCCAGCGGCATCTCGTAGCTGATTTGGACTTGCGTTCCCAGATAGTTGATCGACTTTTGTCGGCCACGTTTCTCTTCGCAGAGTTTAATCACCGAACCGACATAGTCGGGTGGTACCAGAATGTTGGCAACGATGATCGGTTCGCGGATTTCGACCATTTCCGATGGCACCGGCATCTTCGCCGGGTTGTCAAGATCGATGACCTGGTCGTTCTTCAGCAACACCTGATAAATGACCGTAGGCGCGGTGGTGATCAGATCCAGATCGTATTCGCGTTCAAGGCGTTCTTGCACGATTTCCATGTGCAGCATACCCAGGAAGCCGCAGCGAAAACCAAAACCCATCGCCTCGGATGATTCCGGCTCAAACTGAAGAGCGGAGTCGTTGAGTTTCAGTTTTTCCAACGCCTCGCGCAGCGCCGAATAGTCGTCGGCCTCAGTCGGAAACAGGCCCGCAAACACCCGCGGTTTGATCTTCTGGAACCCCGGTAGTGGTTCGGTGGCCGCGCCTTTGGCGAAAGTGATCGTATCGCCCACCGGCGCGCCGTGGACTTCTTTGATCGCCGCCGACACGAAACCCACTTGTCCGCAGCTGAGCTTGTCGCGTGTGACCCGCTTGGGCGTAAACACGCCCACTTGCTCTACTTGCCACGTGCGGCCAGTGCTCATCATCAAAATCTTGTCGCCGACTTTGATTTCGCCCTGCATCACGCGCACCAGCGATATGACGCCCAGATAATTGTCGAACCAGCTGTCGATAATCAGGGCTTTGAGCGTCGAGTCGTCGCTCTCTCGTGGCGACGGGATTCGCTGAATGATCGCTTCGAGCACTTTGCGCACGTTCAGCCCGGTCTTGGCGCTGATCTCGATGGCGTCGGTGGCGTCGATGCCAATCACGTCTTCGATTTCCTGGCGTACGCGATCGGGTTCGGCCGAGGGCAGATCGATCTTATTCAGCACCGGAACGACTTCCAGGCCTTGTTCGACAGCCGTGTAACAATTGGCGACCGACTGCGCTTCAACGCCTTGCGCCGCGTCGACGACCAGAAGCGCGCCTTCGCACGCAGCCAGACTGCGCGACACCTCGTAGGAGAAGTCGACGTGCCCAGGCGTATCGATAAAGTTCAACTCGTAAATCTGACCGTTATCGGCACGGTAGGGTAAAGACACGCTCTGCGCTTTGATGGTGATTCCACGTTCGCGCTCGATGGGATTGGAGTCCAGTACCTGCTCCTCCATCTCGCGGTCTTCCAAGCCGCCGCAAAGCTGAATAAAGCGATCGGCCAGCGTCGATTTGCCGTGGTCGACGTGCGCGATGATTGAAAAATTGCGAATGTGCTTCATTGACCCAACATCATAGCGAATACGGATGCTCGGTCAGGACGGTACCGAGAGGCGGCGGATTAAAGCACGCCGAACATGAGTGTTCGGTCGGTTTTTTGCACAAAATCGCTGTCCGTGTGCAGAATCCGCAGCAACCCCAGACAGGATGGCGCACAATGGCCCGAGAAATCATCCAGACCGAACATGCCCCCGCTGCGATCGGAACCTACTCGCAAGCGGTCAAGGTCGGCAGCACTGTGTACTTGAGCGGCCAGATTCCGCTTGATCCGGTCTCAGGGAAACTCGACAACGGGTCGATTGAAAGCGAAATCCATCGCGTTTTTGGCAATCTCAAAGCGGTCTGTCAGGCGGCTGGCGGTGGCTTGGAACACATCGCCAAACTCAATGTGTACCTCACGGAACTGAGCCATTTCCCAACCGTCAATCAAATCATGGCGCAGTACTTCAAAGCGCCATACCCCGCTCGCGCCGCGGTCGGCGTGCGCGAATTGCCGCGCGGGGCGAGGGTGGAAATGGACGGGGTGATGGAGTTGTAACGGCGAGGGTGTGCTGCCATGCGGCGACGCCGTCAGCTGTTGCTCGCTGCGATCGATTGGCAGCAGTCCCGGCTGGTGTCGCGCACCCTGCATCGACGTATTGCCGCACGCAGACTGGATTGCGTCGTGAAGGAACCTCAGAGTGATTTCAGCGATGGTCGGCAATCCTCGGGGAACAGAAAACAGCAGCGCGTTGAGCGACCCACAAGACCACTTCGCCGTTGCCGGCGCTGCGCCTTTGCGCAGCCTCAAGACGCTCGGCAAGGCGCTTTTGGACGATCTGCACGCGGCTGGGTTCGAAACGGTGGGCGAACTCTGGTTCACTTTCCCGCTGCGCTTTGAAGACCGCACACAAATCCTGCCGCTCGGCGCGCTGCGGCCTGGCGCCAGCGCGCAGTTCATCGCTCAAGTGGAACACGCGGAAATCCGCTTCGGTAAGCGGCGCAGCTTGTGTGTGCTTGTTGGTGACGGTGCGCAGCGCCTGATGCTGCGGTTCTTCTACTTCAAGCAGGCACAAGCCGATGGATTCAAAGTTGGCCAGCGCATTCTCGTGTTTGGCGATGTCAAAGCCGGACCGAATTCTCTTGAGATCGTGCACCCACGCTACAAGCTGATCGGCGAACATGAAGTCGTCGACGTCGCCGCGGCGCTCACGCCCATCTATCCAACCATCCAGGGTCTGGGACCGGCGCGATTAATGCGCGCAATCGACGCCGCATTGATGATGCTGCCGCAAAGCGATGGCTGGGTTCCGCCCGGACAACACTGGCCGGATCTGTCGACCAGCATCCGAGCGTTGCACCGACCGTCCAACCGCAGCGAAGCCGATGCCATCAAGAACGGCCACCATCCTGCTCGCGATCGGCTGGCGCTCGAAGAACTGCTTGCGCATCACTTGTCGTTCCGGTTGGTTCGTCAACGCGTGCGCAGCGAGCGAGCACCTGTCTTGCGTGCCACAGGTCGTCTTCGCGAAAGGCTCCTCGCCAGTGTGGGCTTTTCGCTCACGCAAGCTCAGCAACGGGTGCTCACCGAAATCGACCGAGATCTCGCGAGCAGCGCTCCAATGCTGCGACTGATTCAGGGGGACGTCGGTTCCGGCAAGACGATCGTAGCAGCGTTGGCGATGTTGGCTGCGATCGAGTCCGGTGTGCAGGCGGCGCTCATGGCACCAACGGAATTGCTTGCCGAGCAGCACCGGCGCAATCTGGAACGCTGGTTCGCACCGCTCGGATTATTCGGCGTTCATCTGAGTGCCCGCGTCAAGGGGCGCGCGCGGACCTCGACGCTCGCGGCGCTGAGCAGCGATGCGCAGTGGATCGTCGGGACGCATGCGCTGATGCAGGATGCCGTGGCCTTCCGTGCGCTCGGCCTGGTAGTGATCGATGAGCAACATCGATTCGGTGTCGACCAACGACTGGCGCTCGCGCACAAGGGCCGTTTTGGCACGTATCGACCACACCAATTGGTGATGACTGCAACGCCCATCCCGCGCACCCTGGCGATGACGCAGTTCGCCGATCTGGATGTGTCGGTGATCGATGAGCTACCGCCTGGGCGCTCGCCCGTCCAGACGGTCGCTGTCAGCCGGCAACGGCGAGCCGACGTTGTGCGACGCATCGCCGACGCCTGCGCCGCCGGGCGGCAGGCGTACTGGGTATGCACGCTGATTGAAGATTCGGATGAAGTGCAGGCACAGGCTGCAGAAAGTACCGCCACCGAGTTGATTGCGGCGCTCGGCGATGTGCGTATCGGCCTGGTGCATGGCCGTATGAAATCCTCGGAAAGGACGCCGGTCATGCAGGCGTTCTCCAGTGGCGATATTCAGTTGCTGGTGGCTACCACGGTGATCGAAGTGGGTGTGGATGTTCCGAATGCCAGTCTGATGATCATCGAGAACCCGGAGCGTCTGGGTTTAGCACAATTGCACCAGTTGCGTGGACGTGTCGGGCGCGGGGCCATCGAGTCGAGCTGTGTGCTGCTTTACGAGCCGCCGCTGAGTGAGAACGCGCGGGAGCGCCTTGGCGTTTTGCGCGACAGTCAGGATGGATTCGTGATCGCCGAGCGCGATCTTGCTCTGCGTGGTCCTGGCGAGGTGCTCGGCACGCGGCAAACAGGCCTTGCCAGCTTTCGCGTGGCGGACCTGGCGCGCGACGCACATTGGCTGATGGAAGCGCAACGGCTGGCAGGGCCGCTGTTAGCGGCGGAACCAGCGGTGGCTGAGATGTTGGTCAAACGCTGGGTCGGCTCGGCGGTGCAGTACGCGAAAGCGTAGCGGCGATTGGGTCGATCGGCGCACACGTGTCAGCGCACCCAAGCAACGCGCCGCTTCTTGCCTTTGATCTTGCCCGCCTGCATTGCCTTAAAGGCTCGATCCGCTTCTCGCTCGCCGATGGCGACATAGCAGCGTGTTGCAAAAACATCGATTTTGCCGATCGCCGTCGCGGGCAGGCCAGCCTCGCCGGTGAGTGCGCCCAGAATATCTCCCGGGCGCAGTTTCTCTGTTCGGCCGGCGTCGATACGCAGGCTGCGCATCGCCGCTCGTGGAATTGGCTGGGTCGGTCGGCCGGCTTTCAACCAACGCGGTTTGATCTGGTGCCGCTCGATAATGCCCAGTGTGCGCTGGGCATCGCTCGGCGCTACCAGCGACAACGCGAGCCCCGTTTCGCCTGCGCGCGCTGTTCGACCCACACGATGCAGATAGCTGTCCGCATCGCCTGGTACATCGAAATTGATCACGCACGGCAGCTCTTTGACGTCCAGGCCACGCGCGGCGACGTCGCTGGCGACCAACACGCTCAAACTGCGCTGGCCAAAACACACCAAAGTCTCATCGCGATCGCGCTGCTCCATATCGCCGTGCAGCGCGGCGGCAGCGAATCCGAGCGATTGCAGTTCGCCAGCAACTTCATCGACGCGCTTGCGCGTGTTGCAGAACACGACCGCGCTTGACGAAGCACGCTCGCATAACCAGGCCGCCAATGCGCTGAGCTTTTGCGCCTCTGTCGCCTCGATGAAGTAGTGCTCAATTTGCGGCTTGGATTGTTCGTTGCGGCAGTCGATGCGGCGCGGATCGCGCAGGCACGAGGCCGCAACGGCACCGACCTCATCGGGCCAGGTTGCCGAAAACATCAGGCTCTGGCGGTTCTTCGGCAGTCGCGCGATCACCGCCAGGATGGCCTCACCAAAGCCCATGTCGAGCATGCGGTCGGCTTCGTCCAGCACCAGCATGCCAACCGCATCAAGTTTCAAGGCGCCAAGATCGATCAGCTCCTGCAGTCGCCCCGGCGTGCCGACGACGATATGCGCAGGATGCGCCAGTGACGCTTGTTGCGGTCCGATCGCAACGCCACCCGTGTAAACGGAGATTTTAACGTTGGCCATCTGTGCGGCCAGCTTGCGCAGGGCTTTCGCAACTTGATCAGCCAACTCCCGCGTCGGGCACAGCACCAGCGCCTGTGTGGCGATGCGTTCGATCTGCAAACGCTGCAGCAAGCCAAGCCCGAATGCGGCTGTCTTGCCGCTGCCAGTGGGCGCCAGCGCAATCAGATCGTGTCCGGCCAGGATATCTGGCAGCGACTGTTGCTGCACCGGTGTCGGTTCAGCGTACCCGGCGCTGGCAACCGCTTGTTGCAGCGCAGGCGAAAGTGTGGCGAAGATAGTCATGCGCACTGAATACAGGGATTGCCCGGAGTTTTCATACGGTCGTGGCGAAATCGTCCAAACTCGAGCGAGTTCGATCGTACACCGTGCGGGTATCGCCCCCTCTTTCGCCTGAGGTGAGCGCAGTCGCGAAATTCAGCTTCAGGCGGTCATGGCCAGAGCCACCGCTTGAGCGACTTCGATACCGTCGATCGCTGCCGAGTAGATTCCGCCGGCATACGCGGCGCCCTCACCGGCTGGATACAAGCCACGCGTATTGATGCTTTGGTAGTCGCGACCACGCACGATGCGAATCGGCGAGGAGGTGCGCGTTTCGACGCCGGTCAACAGCGCATCGTCCATCGCAAAACCCTTCAACTGGCGTTCGAACGCCGGCAACGCTTCGCGCAGAGCGGCGACGGCATAGTCGGGCAACGCCGTGCTGAGGTCGGTCGGCACCACGCCCGGCGTGTAAGACGGCTGCACGCTGCCGAACGCAGTGCTTTTGCGCCGCGCCAGAAAATCGCCGACGCTCTGACCGGGCGCGCGATAGTCGCTGCCGCCCAGAACAAATGCCTGGCGTTCCCAATGACGTTGGAACTCGATGCCAGCCAGCGCATTGCCCGGATAGTCGCCCGGTGTTACCCCGACGACGATGCCGGCATTTGCGTTGCGCTCGTTACGCGAATATTGGCTCATACCGTTGGTGACCACCTGCCCGGCCTCCGACGTCGCGGCCACAACGGTGCCTCCGGGGCACATGCAGAAACTGTAGACCGAGCGCTGATTGCGGCAGTGATGGACCAACTTGTAATCGGCAGCGCCCAGTAGCGGATGGCCAGCGAATTTGCCGAAGCGGTCGCGATCGATCAGCGATTGCGGATGTTCAATGCGAAAGCCGATCGAAAACGGTTTGGCTTCGATGTGCACGCCGCGATCGTAGAGCATCTGGAAGGTGTCGCGTGCGCTGTGGCCCACCGCGAGAACCACGTGTTCGCACGCCAATTCTTCGCCGTCTGCCAGCCGCAATCCGCGCACTTTGCCGGCGTCGATCAGCACATCGACGACGCGCGATTGGAAGCGAATGTCGCCGCCCAGCGATTCGATCGTCGCGCGCATTTTTTCGACCATGCTGACGAGCCGGAATGTCCCGATATGCGGTTTGCTGACGTAGAGGATTTCTTCTGGTGCGCCCGCCAACACAAACTCGTGCATGACCTTGCGACCATAGTGCAGTGGGTCTTTGATCTGGCTATAGAGTTTGCCGTCGGAGAAGGTCCCGGCTCCGCCTTCGCCGAATTGCACATTGGATTCGGTGTCCAGTTTGCTGGTGCGCCACAAGCCGAAGGTGTCGCGCGTTCGCTCGCGCACGGCCTTGCCGCGTTCGAGCACGATCGGCGCAAAACCCATCTGTGCCAGGATCAGCGCCGCGAACAAACCACATGGGCCAAAGCCGATGATCACGGGTCGCGTTTTGAGCCTGGCTGGCGCGCGAGCGACAAACTTGTATTCCATGTCCGGGCTCGGTGCGACGTGCAGCAGGTTGTTGAGCAACGCCTGCTCGCTCGCCGCCTCTGGCAGCTCCACGTCGACGGTATAGATCAAGCTGATCGCCGTGCGCCGCCGCGCGTCGTAGCTGCGTTTGTACACCGTGAAACCGGTCATTGAACGCGCCACCGCGCCAAGGCGATCGCGAATAGCGGCCTCAAGCGCTTCGGGCGGATGGTCGAGTGGCAATTTCAGCTCGGTCAGGCGCAGCATGTTCGAAGCCCTTTGTTGCGGTCGCGGATGCTCGACGAGGCGCGCCGAGCTTGCAAGCGCCTGTCAAATCGTCAAACCTGCTGCGCGCCCCGATGCCCACGCCCACTGAAAATTGTAGCCACCGAGGTGGCCGGTGACGTCGAGTACTTCGCCCACAAAATACAGACCCGGTACCCGCCGCGACTCCATCGTCGACGACGAAACCTCCGTTGTATCCACGCCGCCGAGCGTGACTTCGGCCGTCCGATAACCTTCGGTACCACTTGGCTGGACGGGCCACTCCTTGAGCTTTGCGGCAACGAGAGTCAACTGCGGCCGAGTGTATTGGCGTAGCGGTCGCTCGTCGGCATAGAGTTCGCAAAAGCGCTGTGCGAATCGCTTCGGCAGGCGCTCGGCCAACCAACTGCGCAGCTCCGCGGCGGGCCGTTCCCGCTGGCCGAGCAGCAGAAATTCAAGGGCATCGACCTGCGGGAGCAAATCAATTTGCAGCGGCTCGCCCGGTTGCCAGTACGAGGAAATCTGCAGAATTGCCGGGCCGCTCAATCCGCGGTGCGTGATCAGCATTGCGTTGTCGAAGCGCGTGCGGCCAGCTTTGGCCATGACGGGCAACGACACGCCGCTGAGCGGCGCATAGTGCTCCTGAAACGATCCGGTCAGCGTCAGTGGCACCAAACCTGCGCGCGTGGGTAATACGCGGTGTCCAAACTGGCGGGCTAAATCGTAGCCAAAACCCGTCGCGCCCATGCTCGGAATCGAAAGGCCGCCGGTTGCCACGACCAATGTGGGCGCGCTGACTGGTCCCAACGTGCAATCGACAACAAATCCTGCCCCGGTTTGGTCAATGCGCGTGACCTTGCACTGCGTCTCGACGCGCACGTTGCCGCGCGTGCACTCGTCCAACAACAGCTGCACGATTTGTTTCGATGAGTCGTCGCAAAACAACTGGCCGAGTTCTTTCTCGTGATAAGCGATGCGGTGGGCTTCAACCAGTTCGATAAAGTCCTCTGGCGCGTATCGCGCCAAAGCGGACTTGCAGAAATGTGGATTGGCCGATAGGAAATTGCCCGGCGCCGTTCGCGTGTTGGTGAAATTGCAGCGACCGCCACCCGACATCAGAATCTTCTTTCCGACACGGTTCGCGTGTTCGATGAGCAATACGCGCCGGCCACGTTGCCCGGCCGTGGATGCGCACATCAAACCCGCGGCGCCACCGCCAAGGACGATGGTGTCGAATCTATGATCGGGCATGACGCCGGCAGGGGAGGGCGATTGCAGCGTTCAGTCGTCGTCGCCCCCGCCAACTGGAGCGCTGGAATCGACAGGCTCAACAAAGTTCAGCGCTTTGTCGACGATCGACTGGCCAACATTGGTTTGGCCCATGCGCTTGGCGGTCTTGCGCGCGGCCATTTCCTGATCGATCGCCTCTGCTGCGGCGAGCAGGCTCGCCTTGCGGTCGTCGCTCAGTTGGGTCCAATGACAGTCGTCCTCGGCGCCCGCCATCGAATACAGCAGGTTCAACGTCGGCTTGAAGCCGGCAACCTTCACCTTACGGTAGGCCGCCACCGCCCCAATGGCGCGCAGGTCCGCTTCGGTGCGGATGCCGACTTGACGCAGCCATGCGGCGCTCTTGGGTCCGACATTGCGGATTTTTTCACTGGCGGCCATGGTTGGCTCCTGCGCGGCAAGCATCGAGGAAAACTTCGGCGAGGCGGATCAGACCCGCTTCGTCGTCCGCATCGAATCGGTTCGGCGATGGGCTGTCGATGTCGAGCACACCCAACAGCTCGTCGCCCAGCACCAACGGTACCACGATCTCGGAGCGCGACGCGGCATCGCAGGCGATATGGCCAGGGAAAGCGTGCACATCGGCGACACGTTGGACCTGCCGGGTGCGCGCTGCCGCTCCACACACGCCACGATTGAGCGCGATGCGCACGCAGGCGGGTTTGCCTTGAAATGGCCCAACCACCAGTTCATTGCCATCATAGAAATAAAAGCCCGCCCAATTGACATCCGTCAGCGAGTGATAAATCAGTGCGCTGAAATTGGCGGCGTTGGCGATACGGTCGGATTCGCCGGCCAGCAGATGCGTGGCTTGTTGGACGAGGTCTTCGTATTGGGCTGTTTTGCTGTCGTAGGCAGAAGATTGCAGCGCAAACATGGTTCGTTTTGGCCGGATCGAGAGAGCGCGACGATAGCAGCGCAGACGCGATGCTGTGATGACATTCTTCGTTGTGCGTGCGCCCGCGGGTTTCACCAATCGGAAAATGGGTCCTGCACCACGATATTCTCGGTGCGATCGGGCCCGGTCGAAATCAGCGCGATCGGGCAGCGGACCAATTCCTGCACGCCCTCCAGATAACGCTGCGCATTGCGCGGCAGATCCGAGAATCGCGTGGCGCCTTTGGTGCTTTCGGTCCAACCGTCAAAGTCCTTGTACACCGGCTGACATTCGTTCCAACCCGCAGCATCGAGCGGTGCCAGATCGGTCTCCTGGCCGCGATAACGATAGCCGACACAAACGCGAACGACCGGTTCGCCATCCAGCACATCGAGTTTGGTGATACAAAGACCATTGATGCCATTGATCATAACCGTGCGCCGCACGGCGACCGCGTCCAGCCAGCCGCAGCGCCGCGCGCGCCCCGTCGTCGCCCCATATTCCTGACCGCGAGCCCGCAGTCCTTCGCCGACCGCATCGTTCAGCTCACTGGGAAACGGTCCACCGCCGACGCGTGTGGCATAGGCCTTGATGATGCCCAGCACGTAGTCCAGATCGCGAGCGCCGACGCCCGTGCCGGAGCACGCGCCGCCCACCGTGGTGTTGCTTGAGGTGACAAACGGATAGGTGCCGTGATCGATGTCCAGCAGGCTGCCCTGTGCGCCCTCGAACAAGATGTTGCCGCCAGCGCGACGCACGCTGTGCAGGATACTGGCCACATCGGCAACCATCGGACGCACAAAATCGGCAAATGCCAAGGTCTCGTCCAGCACTTGCTGGTAGTCGCGCCCAGCGCGATCCCAGAACTTCGTCAGCACGAAGTTGTGGTACTCCATCACCTGCTTGAGTTTGCCTGCCAATTCGTCCGGATAGAACAAGTCCGACACGCGAATGCCGCGTCGGGCCGCTTTGTCCTCATAAGCCGGCCCGATGCCGCGACCGGTGGTGCCAATTTTGCCCGCGCCACTCGCGGCCTCACGCGCCTGATCGAGGTCGATGTGATACGGCATGATCAGCGGCGTTGCCGGGCTGATTTTGAGTCGCTGGCGCACATTGACGCCCGTTGCTTCCAACTCCGCCACTTCGATTTGCAGTGCCTCCGGCGACAGCACGACGCCATTGCCAATCAAGCATTCGATGCCGTCGCGAAGGATTCCCGACGGAATCAGATGCAACACGGTCTTTTTGCCGCCGACGATCAGCGTATGGCCGGCATTGTGTCCACCCTGGAAGCGCACGACGGCGCGTACGCGTTCGGTCAGCAGGTCGACGATTTTGCCTTTGCCTTCATCGCCCCATTGGGCACCCAGCACGACTACGGATTTGGCCACGGTTCGCTCATCGCTGCGGCGCACGGGATGGCGCCCTGATGCGCGAAAGCTAGCGCATTGCGGCGACATTTGCCGACTAATCCGCGTACGCTCGTTCAGCGCCGCGAACTGGCGCGTTGGGTCGGCTCTGGCCTATGCTGCGTGCTGCACAAGCGCCCGTAGCTCAGCTGGATAGAGTACTTCCCTCCGAAGGAAGGGGCCGGGGGTTCGAATCCCTCCGGGCGCGCCAAGCTTCCGTGTCTAAGTGACTGATCTTCAGGGATAGGTTATGGCCGCGCCAGATTAGTCCAGGCCGAGAGAGCGAAAGAGATTTTTGACGCGTTGAAAAGTCTTGAATTCGCGGACCTTCTGAAGCGCCTTGATCCCGCAGCCCAGGAGATCAGAGAAGTCTATGCAGGTTCCGGGCTGCGTGTTGATGCGTCCTACCTGGAGCGTCCGTTTCGTGTGTTATTGGATGCTTACCGGACGGCGGCATATCGTGATGCTGCGCTCCTGTCGTATATCACTTGATCGAACACAGGCGATGGCTGGCAGCACTGGCGCGAAAGCCAGGGCACTGAGTCGCCGAGTTTTGAGTTTGTGCATTCCGCGTACTCCCGGGTGATATTCATGCCATACGCAAAGGCGCAAAAATAGGGCCAGCGTCAAACCCCATTCGCTGCGGCGCGCCGTTTGTTGCAAGGCACGCCGGTCATCCCGACTGGCTGAATTGAGAGAGGGGTGAGGTATGCAAGTCATTCGTCCGTTACCGCTGGTTGTCGCGATCGCAGCCGTGCTTGCTTTGGGCGCCTGCGCGCGACAAAGCGCGCCTGTCGCCAGTGAGGCCTTGAGCGAAGAACGTGCCAGGGCACAAACGCAAACACCACGAAAACTAGCGCAGCCGATGCATGATCAAATCGGCCGTGATGCGCAGTCGCCGGCAACGCTCGCGCCGGCGGCGCCGCCAGCGCCACCCATGGAAATGGCCACGGGCAGCATCGCTGCTGCGCAGTCGCTGGACCGCGCCGGGATTTCTCAGCACACCGACACCGAGCAATATGCCGACGTCGCGCCCAATCCCGTGACCGCGGCACGCGAGCAGCCGGTATCGACGTTTTCGGTCGATGTGGATACGGGTTCTTACAGCAATGTGCGACGCTTCTTGAACCAGGGCGCACTGCCGCCCACCGACGCGGTGCGCATCGAGGAGTTCATCAACTACTTCGACTACGCCTATGCACTTCCGCCGCGCGGACAGCCGTTCAGTGTCGCGACAGAGGTCGCAACAGCGCCTTGGAATGAACAGCGCTGGCTTCTCAAAGTGGGTCTCAAAGGTTTCGAAGTGCCGTTCGAGCAGCTGCCGGCGAGCAATCTGGTGTTTCTGCTGGATGTCTCTGGTTCCATGCAGGACGCCAACAAACTGCCGTTGGTGAAAACGGCGCTGAGAATGGTCGTGGAGCAAATGCGGTCGCAAGATCGGATCGCGATTGTGGTGTACGCCGGCGCAGCGGGCCTCGTGTTGCCATCGACAGCGGCCAGCGACAAACAGACCATTCTTGCAGCGCTCGACTCACTCGAGGCCGGCGGCTCGACCAACGGCGGGCAGGGCATTCAACTGGCCTATCAAGTGGCGCGCGAACACTTCGTCGATGGTGGCGTCAATCGCGTGATTCTCGCCACCGATGGTGATTTCAATGTCGGCATGGTGGATCAGCAGGATCTGGAAGATCTCATTGAGCGCCAACGCAAGAGCGGCATCGCACTGACCACGCTCGGTTTCGGTCAGGGCAATTATCACGATGTGATTGCTGAACGGCTGGCCGATTTGGGCAACGGCAATCATGCCTACATCGACACCGAACGCGAGGCGCGTAAGGTGCTCGTGCGTGAGCTGGGCGCGAACCTGATGACCATCGCCAAGGACGTCAAAATCCAGATCGAATTCAATCCGGCGGTGATCGCCGAGTACCGCTTGATCGGTTACGAAAACCGCTTGCTGGCGCGCGAGGACTTCAACAACGATGCCGTCGATGCGGGCGAGATCGGCGCCGGACACACGGTCACCGCGCTGTACGAGTTGACGCCAGTCGGCACCGATGCGGCGCGTTTGCCGCCGCTCCGTTACGGCGCCGAGGACAAACCCGCTGGCGGAAACGAGATCGCATTTCTGAAGCTGCGCTATAAGGCACCCGATGCCGAACAGAGTCGTTTGATCGAAACGCCGATTGCGCGGCCCGCATCGATCGGTGCCGGCTCCGCAGAACTACGCTTTGCCGCTGCGGTCGCGGCATTTGGCGAACGTCTGCGCGGTGGGAAATATCTAGACGGCTTCGACTACGCCGAAATAGCTGCACTGGCCAAACGCGTTGAGCGCGCCGATCCGTACGGGCTCGAAGCCGAATTTGTCGAGCTGCTTGCACGTGCCGAATCGCTGGACAAAGGGCAAGACGTGGCGATTGCCGAATAAGGCCGATGGCGCCGCGAGACGGCCTGGTTTCGCGCCGCTCGCTTGGCCATCGGACGTGACAGAACACAGCGCGAGCGTTCCGATCCATGGGTCGGGACGCGTGCGACGCCGTTCCACCGTAACTGCGACGCATGGCACCGCGATCATCAGGCAGCGGGTTCGGCATCCTTGGCGGCCCGAAATGGCCAGAGCATTAACACGTATTGAAGGTTCTCGCCTCGCGCCAAACTTCGCCATAGCTTAAGCGTGTGAATCAGCACAGGAGAGACGACATGGCCAGAGACTTCACCCCGCCGATGACCGACCTCAACACGACGCCGCTGATCGATGTGATGCTCGTGTTGCTGATCATTTTCATGATCGCCGCGCCGGTGATGACGCACCGGATTCCGTTGCCGACGCCGAGCGATGGCCCCGCAGCTCAAACAGTCCGAAAACTCATTGAAGTGAGTGTGGTCGATGGTCAACCGCAGTATCGCCTCGACGATCAGCCAGTCGGGCTGCGCGCACTAAACGCGGAGTTTTCTGCCTGGGCGGCGATGGGCAATTCGCAACCCACGGTGCAGTTGTTCGCCGCCGAGGATGTGCGTTTTGAGGACGTCGCCGTATTGCTCGCCAGCGGGCGCCGCGCTGGTGTTCGTCAGATCGGGTTAGCGCCGTGAAACAGGTGCGCAATCGTGGAGGGGGATCGTACGGAACTCGGCCTGCTTGCGGATAGCGTAGAACTCAGTCAGCGTTACGGCTCGAACAGTGTCTCATGAGCGGCGATACCCTTGAGTGCGAAGTCATTCGGTCGACACAAACCTGGGACGATGCCCACGCATTGGCCTCGAGACCTATGCGTACTGCCCAGATGCTGTCCATCAAGGTGCCGGCTCCGTTGGCGATCTGGCTGCGAGGCTGCTGAAAGCCAAGGTCTGGTATTTCTGGTGGGACTGAAGTTTGCGCAGTGGTCACCACGCTACTCGGGCAGCTTGAGCCAGTACGCCCGATGGATGCGCGCGTCGCGCGCGAAGTCAGGTGGAATGCTGGCCTCGGTAACGTCATTGATCTGTGCGAATGCGCTGACCTCGTCGCTTAACTTGAAGCGCCGCAAATTGCAGACGAACAGCAGCCGGCCGCCGGGTTTTAGATGGTCCAGTGCGGAGCGCAGTAACTCGACATGGTCGCGCTGTACGTCGAGCACGGTGCGCGTGCGTTTGCTGTTGGAAAAGCTGGGCGGATCGAGGTAGATGAAATCGAAACGCTCGCTGCGAGTCTTGAGCCACTCGACAGCATCGGCGGTGACGATGCGATGTTCGGCGGTCAATCCGTTCAAGCGAAAGTTGCGCTCGGCCCAGGCAGTGTAGGTTGGCGATAGATCGACGCTGACCGAGCTGCGCGCACCGCCGAGCGCAGCCGCCACGCTTGCAGTGGCGGTGTAACAGAACAAATTCAGTACATGCGCATCGCGCGTCGTTTCGCCGATCCAACTACGAATCTGGCGGCCATCCAGAAACAAACCGGTGTCGAGATAGTCGGCCAGGTTGACCTCGAACAGCGCACCATTTTCGCGCACGGTGAAAAAATCGCTGGTATGCGCCTGACGCTGATACTGCTCGCCCGGCGTTTGCGGTCGGCGTTGCTTCAAGTACAGCCGCTCACGCGGCACATCGAGCGCGCGACGCGCGGCGATCACGATGTCGTCGAAGCGCTCGGCGGTTTTGTCCGCTGGAATCTCGGAAGGTGCCTGATATTCCTGGATATGTACCCGATCTGCGTAGACATCGATCGCGGCTGCGTACTCGGGGATGTCGGCGTCGTAAATCCGGTAGCACTCGATGTGATGGCGTTCGAGATAGGGTTTTAAGCGTCGGCGATTCTTGAGGATGCGGTTGTACACCATCTCGGCGCCGGCGCGTTTGAACTTCGGTGGTCCTTCGATGGTACGCGGCGCTTGCACCTGCCCTGTGATCAGCGCGCATTCTATGGCGCCGTTGTGCAACGAGATGACTTTCTGCGCGCGCAGCTCCGTAGCGCGTGCCAGGGTATCGCTACCCGTGAGCAACGCAAAACGTGCACCGACTGCGCGTGCCTTCAGTGCCGCGCCGAACTCACGATGCAGGCTCAGCCACTGGCGCTCATCCCCGAGGCGTTCGCCATACGGAAGATTGCCGACGACAAATCCGTTGCCCGGCGGCGGCGCGAACGCACGCGCATCGCTGCGCTGCCACTCGCAATGCGGCCCGAGGCCGGCCAATGCGGCCTGGCTTCTGGCGATGCGGATGGCGCCAGCGTCGCTATCGCTGCCCAGTGCGCGCGGCAATGCGGAGTGATCGATCGCGGCATCGCTGCTGTTGCGCACCGTCGCCCATTGGATCGCATCATGGCCGCGCCAACGCGTCCACGCGAACTGCTCGCGCATCCGTTGCGCGGGCACACGCGCCGCGATCTGCAGCGCTTCGATCAACAGTGTGCCAGAGCCGCAGAACGGATCGGCGATCCAATCGACCGCGAACGGCCAGCCAGCCCGCAACAGCAGGCCAGCGGCGAGCGTTTCCTTGATCGGCGCCTCGTGGCCCTGAGTACGCCAGCCGCGTTCATGCAGCGAGCCGCCGATGAGATCCAGCGAAATCGTCGCGCGACGACCCTTCAGCGCGACATGAATCGACGCATCCGGGCTCTCGGCATCGACGAACGGCCGTCGCCCATCGCGCTCACGAAACGCATCGGCGATGGCGTCCTTGACGCGCAGCATCGCGAATCGCGAATCATTGATAGCAACCGATTGCCCGGCCACATGGATCGCGAAGCGGTCCTCAGCGCCGAAGTGCTCGTGCCACGGCACGCCACGCGCCAGATCGTAGAGCGCATCGGCATCGGCGATGTCGCTCTCGGTCAGATTCAGCAGCCAGCGACTCGCCGTGCGGATGCAGTAGCCGACACGATACAGTGTGTCCAGATCGCCCTCGCAGCGCACGCCTGCCACCGTCTCACGCACCTCGCTGGCGCCCAAGGCCGCGAGTTCCTTGGCGACGATCGGTTCCAAACCGCGGGCGCAGGTGGCGAAAAACAGCATGGATGCGAGTTGTCCTAGGGCGGCAGCGATTAGGCTACACGGTTGCGGCGTCCTGTTAGGCTTGCCCGGTGCTGGACTGCAACCTGACGTCAAACCTTTGCAGCCTGGCGTCAAATCGCGCCACCCGGCTGGCACTAGCGTTTGCAACATCGCAAACGGCGGGGAGATGGCGTCATGGCGCGCAGTGTTGCTGGGTGGTTGTTGCTGCTTGTAACGTCGTTCGGCCATGCCGCTACGTTCACGGTGACCTCGACGGCGGATACCGCCGGGGCATCCTGTGCGGCCGTCTGTACCTTACGGCAGGCGCTGACGGCCGCCAACAACGCCGCCGGTGCCGACACCGTTGCCTTTAACATCCCGGGCGTCGGACCCCATCGGATCACGCTCGGCAGCGCTCTAGGTACGATCAACCTTGTTACGATTGATGGCTATACGCAGCCCGGCGCGCAGGCCAACACCCATGCGCATGCCAGCAATGCCGTGCTCAAGATCATCGTCGATGGTCGCACGCTGACGCAGACCATTCTCACGGTCACGGGTGGGTCGGTCCGTGGGCTATCGATCATCGGCCCGCCAGGCAATTTTGGCCTGAATGTGACAGACGGCGGCACCGTGGCGGGCAACTGGTTCGGCGTGGAGCCTGACGGCACCACGACCGTCGCTCACTCGCGCAGCTTGACGGTCAACTCGTCCTCGACCCACACCGTCGGCGGCGCTGCCAATGCGGATCGCAACGTTTTTGTTGCTGCAAGTACCGCGCTGCGTTTCGAGTCTGCGGCGACTGGTATCAACACAGTACGCAACAACATCTTCGGCCTGCTGCCGGATGGCGTCACACCGGCCGCCGTGGACTTCGCGATCGTCTCCATCGGCAATTTGAGCACGCAAAGCGTCATCGCCAACACCATCAGCTGCACCGGGGGCATCGCACTGCAAAGTTTCGGCAGAGTGTTCGAACAAAACCGCTTTGGCACGACCACCGATGGCATCGGCAATCCCGGTTGCACCACGGAACGGCTTTCCACATTCAGCAATCAGTCCTTTTCCTTTAACACCTTCGCCAACTTCGCCAGCTCGCCGTTGCCAGTGGCCTCGACCCTGACCGGCATTGTGTTGCGCAGTAATCGCATCGTCGGCGGCACGGCGGTGCCCTTCGATCTGAACAACAATGGTTTCACCTTTAACGACGAAACCGACGCCGACACCGGCGCCAACAATCTGCAGAACTACCCAACGATCTCCGAGTCGCGCCGTATCGACGACGATCAGGTGCTGATGGCCGGCCAGTTGCGCTCGACGCCAGGCACCAGTTTTGCGCTGGAGTTTTTTTGCCTCGCCAGAGATCACGCGAGCTGCATCGAGCGCGTTTGCGCTGGCCAACGGCGAACGCATTTCGACCGGGACGATCACAGTGACGACGGATGCCGGCGGTGTGGCGAGTTTCGGACCGGTGCCTGTCGAATTCGACGGCAGTGGTGATTTGGGCGCGGTGGTCGGCACCGCGACGCGGCTCGACAGCAGCGGCATCGGTATCGAAACCAGCGAGTACGGCGAAGCGCGCGCCGTGTACACACAAACCAGCGGCGATTTTGTGGTCACCAACACCAATAGCAGCGGCCCTGGTTCTCTGTTCCGCGCGTTGTTGGAGTCGGAGGCGCGTCCGGATGGGGCCACGCGGGATCGTGTGGTTTTCAATATTCCAGGCGCCGGGCCGCATACGATCGGGCTTGGCGTGTTGTCGGTGCCGGTGTTGACCGGCAAACTGGAGATCGACGGTTACACGCAATCCGGCGCGCTGGCGAATACGGCGAGCATCGGCAGCAATGCGCAGCTCAAGATCGACTTGCTCAACGTCAAGATCGGGTTGCGCAATGACGACACGCTGGTCCGCGGCCTGGTTCTGCGCGGTCCGAGCGGTCTGATCTCGATTGCCGGCGGCGCGCTCGAAGGCAACTTCATTGGTGTCAGTGTCGATGGCAGCAGCATCGCGTCGACAGCGCAAAACGGCGCGCAAGTCGTCTGCGATGGCCCGTGTCGCATCGGCGGCGCGACACTGGCTGCGCGCAACGTCATTTCCTGTCCGCAACAGTTCAATGCCATGAGTTGCATCGCCGTGCGCAATTTTGGCAATCCGGGAGCGGCACGAGTCGAAGGTAATCTGATCGGCGTGACCGCCAGCGGTTTGGCGCGCCTCGTAACCCCGGTCGACAACGGTGCCTCGCAGATTCCAATCGGCATTGAGGTGGCGCGGCAATTCACGACGATCCGCAGCAATGTGATCGGCGGTCTGGTGAACGGTATCCGCGTGATCGCCGTCGGCAATGTCGCCATCGAAAACAACCGCATCGGCGTTGGCGCGGATGGCACGACGCCGGTGAGCAACGCGCGCCACGGCGTTGCGGTCGATTCTGCAACCGCGACGATTGTCGGCAATCTGATTGCGCACAATGGCCGCGATGGTGTGACCATCACCGGTGGCACGTTGACGACGTTGATCGATAACCGAATACGCAGCAATGATGAACTGGCGGTCGATTTGAACCTGGGCTCCAGTGTATTCGGCGACGGCGTCACACCCAACGATCCCGGCGACGGCGACATCGGCGGCAACAATGGTCAGAACTTTCCGGTGCTCAGCAACGTGCGCCGCTCGGCCAGTGGTGTGACCGCGGACGTCAGCCTGAATTCGCTGCCAAACCAGCAGTACCGCTTGCGCTACTGTTTTGTGGCGACGCCTGATCCCAGCGGCCATGGCGAATGCGACGATCCCGCGTTGGTGAGTCAAACCGTTTCGACCGACGCCAGCGGCAATTTCAGCGGTTCAACGCCGTTGCTGCCGGCAACTTTTCTCAGCCATTTGACGGCGACCGCAGGGCGCATTCAGGGTGCCTTCGAGGACACCAGCGAGTTTGCGCAGCACGTGCAGATCGCGGATGCGACCACCACTAACATCAGTGCAACACCGAACCCTTCGGTGTTCGGGCAGGCCATAACCGTCAATGTCAGCGTTTCGGGCTTCATTGCCACGCCAGTTGGCACGGTGAGCATCGCCGCCTCCAATGGTGGCAACTGTCATGCGACGCTGAGCGCCGGCAGCGGCAGTTGCCAGTTGACGCCCGGCGGCGCCGGCGCGATCACGCTGGCCGCCAGTTATCCGGGCGCGCCCGGATTCACCAGCAGCGCAGCAACCACAGCTCACGTCGTTGATCGTGTACCGACGACGCTCAGCATTCAGAGCGATACGCCGGATCCATCGACCTTTGGTGACGCGATCACTGTTGCCTTTCAGGTCCTGAGCGCGCAAGCCACGGAGGGCAGCGGCAACGTCGTCGTCAGCGACGGTGTGGGTGGCCAGTGCAGCAGTGCCGTCGGCGCGGGCGGCAATGGCAGCTGCGTGCTCACGCCGGGTGCCGGCGGCGCGTTGACGCTAACTGCGAGCTACGTTCAAACCGCCAACTTCCTGGCCAGCAGCGATACCGAACCGCATCAAGTCAACGCCGTGGCGAGCACCTTGCAAATCCTGAGCGATACGCCCGATCCGAGTGTCTTCGGCCAGGCGGTCAACGTCGCCGCGCAGCTTTCGAGCAGCGTTGGTACTCCCGCCGGTCCTATTGTCATCAGCGATAGCGCTGGCGCGACGTGCCAGATCGGAGGCGCTATTGGGAACTGCAACCTGATTCCCACCAACGCTGGCGAAATCACGCTGCGCGCCGATTTTACCGGTAGCAGCACACACCTGCAGAGTACCGCGAGCACGGCCCACCAGGTGGGCCGTGCCGGCACCATGCTATCGCCCGACACACCGACAGCCAACGATGGCAATCTGCCGCGACAGTTCGCACCGATGCGCTTTCCTGTGAGCGTCAACGTGATCGCGCCGGGCTCCGGCGTGCCCACCGGCAGCATCACTGTGACCGGCATGCCAGGCGTGGAAGTTTGTGTTCTGACCTTGCCCGCGCTCAGTTGCGATCTGATCGTGCAAACCTCCGGCCTGCGGACCTTTGCGCTGCAATATGCAGGCGACACGCGATTCTTGCCGGCCGACACCGAGGTGAGCGTCGATGTGCGCGCGGACGCCATGTTCCGCTCTGGGTTCGACGAAGTCGATTGAGCAATTGGCGAACGTCGCGGTCTGCCGACGGCGCGTGACGGCGGCGTAACCCTGCCAACCTGCGGCATCAATCCGGCGCACGGACTATGGCGGCGCGCCAACGTGCCGCGGGGTGGCAATCGCAGGTCGCGGATCCACGCTTTTACTCCGCATTGGCGATTCGCAACGTCGGAACGTCTTGCGCAAATCCGCGCGGCGCTGAATAGTCGGCGCACTTGTGCGATCGATTATTTGCCGGAGGAAGCCATGTCCGATCTCAAAGCCCAATTCGATGCCGCAACCGAAGCGGCCAAACAGCTGCCGGAGCGCCCGGACAACGATACGATGCTCAAACTCTACGGCCACTTCAAGCAGGCGACGGAGGGCGATGTATCGGGCCCCAAGCCGGGGTTCTTTGACTTTGTCGGTACAGCCAAGTACGAGGCCTGGGAGAAACTGAAGGGACTGACGAGCGACGAGGCGATGAAAAAGTACATCGATCTGGTCAAACGGTTGGGCGGGAAGTTCTAGCGTCAACGCTGAGCCGGGCTCGTCGAGCTTCGGCGAGTGCGCCTGAAGTGAATCGTAGATAGTCAATAGGGGAGCGGGTTTTGTCACTCGCAACCGGGGAGCGGTACACCGTGAGCCAGGAAAGTGCGCCACTGAAAACGCGCGATCGAATCCTCGCCAAGAGTCTGGCGATGTTCAATACGCAAGGCGAGCCGAACGTCACGACCAACCATATCGCCGATGAGCTGGAAATCAGCCCGGGCAACTTGTATTACCACTTCCGCAACAAAGACGACATCATCGAGCAGCTGTTCGCACGCTTCGAGGAGCGCATCGGGGAGGCGCTGCTGGTGCCGGAAGGGCGCACGCCGAATCTGGAAGACATCTGGCTGCAGATGCATCTGGTCTTCGAGTGTATTTGGGACTACCGCTTTGTCTACCGCGATCTGGTCGATTTGCTGACGCGTAGCCGTAAGCTCAAGATGCACTTTTCGCGGATTCTAAAGCGCGCTCACGAAAGCATTTCGCAGGTGTGTACTGAGCTCGTCAAGTCCGGCGCGATGTTGGCGAGTCAGCGGGAAATCGAGGCGGTCGCGCAAAACATCGTCGTTCTGACGACGTTCTGGCTGAACTTTCAGCAGATCAAGCCGGTGACGGGTAGCAAACAGGACGTCGACATCGGCCGCGGCATTTATCAAGTGATGGTGTTGCTCGCGCCGTACCTGAAAGCGGCGGAGCGGGCACATCTGAACAAGCTGGCCGATCAGTATTTGAATCCGCCGATGTGAACGACGGCGCTCGTGCGCCGTCGCTCTCAGTTGCGAGTTGATCCCATACTGCGGGACTTCTTCGCTGAAGACTGTCGGCCGACGACCGGCCGACTTGTCATCATGCAGCCTTGCGTGCACCCTGCATCGCCTTGACCTGGCGGCTCAGTTCGCTGACGCGACGCGACAGTTGCGCCACATCGCTCTTGCTGGGAATGCCCAGGCGCGCGAGCACTTTCGAAACTTGCGTTTGTGCAACAGATTCGACCTGCGCGAGGTTCTGCTGCGCCGTGTCCTGCACTTTGCTGACGACGCCAAGCACTTGCTCGCGAACACCGTTGACGCGACCTTCCACCAGCTTCAAAGTACGCTGACCGAACTGTTGACTGTCTTCGATCAAACCGCCGACCAGCTTCTGTGCTTCCTTGCCGCCCAGCGACACGGCGCCGATCGAGGCGAGCAACACGTCGCGTGCCGGGTGGGTGGCAACCGGCGCGGTGCGCACGGATTTCTTCGTCACTTTCTTCGTCGCCATGGTGATTCTCCAGTTTAGGCTTAGGGAAACATCGCGGCGAGCGCCGCGTTGGCGATAAAGGTATGGGCGGGTGGATAGAACAAACACACTATGCGCAAGCGTATGTTGTGCGCAGGTTGTGTTGTAGACAGGATGACGGGCCATCAAGATCGATGGTTCGCCGCTGGTCGAAAGGCGAATGAGGATTGCGAAGCAGGCCTCATCGGAGTATATATTTTGTGTATACACTTGGAAGAAGCGTCGTGACCACTGCAAAGGTATTCCAGTCTGGTAACAGCCAGGCGGTTCGTCTGCCTAGAGAGTTTCGTTTCAACGCGAGCGAAGTTGAGATATATCGCCGCGGCAATGAAGTGGTACTGCGCGAGAAGGCGCGGAGCTTGAGTCGACTACTCGAAAACCTGCCGCCCTGGCCTGATGACTTTGTCGAAACAAACGACACGCCCCCACAGGAACGGGAGGCTCTTTGATGAGCCTGCGTTATCTGCTCGACACCAATATGTGCGTGTATGCGGTTTCCGGTCGGCACCCATTGGTTACCCGCAAGCTTGACCGCCAGGGAACGGGCAAAGTCTGTATCTCTGTGATTGTGCTGGGCGAGCTTCTGTTTGGCATCAGCAAGAGCCAAAGGCGCGACGATGCGCTGCTGCGGCTGGAAGCGCTCCAGCAAATCGCTGATGCAATGGAGCTGCCGGTTGACGCAGCTGCGCACTACGGCGATATCCGCGCGCATTTAGAACGTGCGGGTACTCCTATCGGCAACAACGACCTTTGGATCGCTGCGCATGCGCGAGCTGCCGACTTGATCCTGGTGACCAACAACGCGCGCGAGTTCGCCCGCGTGCCTGATCTGAAACTCGAAAATTGGGCGGCATGATGGCAACGACCGCGGCGTGGCCTGGATCCAGACCGTGACGTCTAGACGGTGCGAGCTTACGCGCGCAGTTCTTCTTGAATTGCGCGGCGGATGGTTGCCTCGATCTGATCTCCGGGCATGGCGTTGTGAAGTGCCTGGTTGATCAGTGTTTGGTAGCCACGATCGCCGGCCTGCGCTTTGAAAAAAGCAATCACCGAACCATCCAGCATGATGGATACACGCTGCTTTCCGAGTCGTGCCTGGACTGCGACGAAAAAACCTCGCGATCAACATCCTTGAGCCCGACGCGAAGGCGCGGCGCATTAGAGGCAGCGGGAGAGCGTTTCGATTTCATGTGATTCTGTCTAAGGAAATGGGCGAAAATGATGAATCGCGATGCACGGAGATACCAATGGCCAGCATGACTATTCGGAACATCGATGACGCTCTTAAAAAGCGGCTTCGTGTATTGGCGGCCCAGAATGGCCGATCGATGGAAGACGAAGCGCGCGACATCCTACGGGCGGCGCTGTCGGCAGAACCCTCAAGTTCGGTTTCGATCGTAGAGGCGATTCGCGCTCGTGTTCAATCCTTCGGTGGTATCGAGCTGGAGCTCGCACCGCGTGAACCAATCCGAGAACCGAACATCCTCGGCCAATGATTGTTCTCGACACCAATGTACTGTGGGAGATCTTGCGGCCGATTCCAGAACCGAGAGTACTCGCGTGGATAAGCTCCAAGGCGAGAAAGTCGTTGTTCACCACTGTTGGCGTGGCTTCCGATGTCATTCTAGATTCAGTGACGGACAATCTAGACCTTGGAGGAAGCATCGCACGATCGGTGAGGCCCTATCCTCGCTATGGCGATCAAGCAGCATCGCTAGCGCACCGGCATTATTGAGATCAACCTGAGCAAAGTTGTTCGTCTCAACAATCAGCGCCGCCAGGCTGCCCGATTCGTTGGGCTGGTTGGTCAGCACTTTCTCGATCTCGCGCCAGAATCGAGCACCCCAAGTGTAAAAAACCTGAGCCTGCCCACCGTCCCCCGCGCCATAAAGTGCCTGCGCTTCGAGCAACGGCGCGCGCGCTTCCGGATCGACATAGTAAGCATTCAACCAGCGCTGATCCGCAGGCGCGAGAAATACGCGTGCGGCAGCTATCGCGAAGTGGTTCGCAAGACTCTCGTTGACCCAGGCCGGCCAAGCCTGGCCGGCGGCACCGGTGATCGTGTGAAAACCCTCATGTGCCGCGCTGGTGGCGATCACCACACGCGCTTTTGCCTCGGCATCGGGGTCGCCCTCGCGCAGAACGATTTGCGACACGATCGCCTCGGCGCCTGCGCTTGCACTATAGCCAGGCTCGGAACCCGCAACCGGCCTTACCCAAGCCCAGTCAATCGAAGAGGGTGAGATACCGGAAACCAGATCGCGGCGCCATCTGGACCAACTGGCGAGCACGTGACGGTGGATCTCGTCCATCCAGCTGTAGTCGGGAGCATCGCCGAATATCCGCAACGTAAATCCGCTAGTTTCATATTCTCGCGTAGCTTGTGTGCCGACGACCGCATAGAACGGCGGCTGATTGTTCGAAGGGAAAGCGTACTTCCGCTCGGTGATGCTTCCGCCGAGATCTCTAAGACGCAGAGTCGCAGTCCCGCCAGCGCTCCCGGCGCGCAGGAGGCCGTCGCGCTCTGGTAGAACAAGATAACCGTGCTGTCGACTAAAGGCCGCCGTAGGCAGGCTGGCATCGATGCCAGCCGCGTCTAAATCCTCTATCGCGCTCGCCCATTCAAGACGCGTGCAGGCCGCTGGTACCAGCCAGCTTCCATTGTCCTCAAGAGCCTCGCGCCCGTCGACGCAACGTACATCCTTGACACCTACGCCGTCTCCGTCTCGCGCCGGATAAATCGAAGATGGGGCACCGGAAACGGCGAGAGTCACTTTCGCCTCGGTTGGGCTGCGAGCATCAATCGTGATTTCATAAGCATGGAGCGTAGGCGTATTGATCGCCGATGGCAGAGGCCTGGATGCGCAGGCAGCTGTCGCGACGATCATGATGGAAAGAAACAAGTGTCTTGGCAGGCGGATCAACCTCATCATCGTTTTCCTGGTTCGGGTTTGATAGGATCCAATAAGGCGTTAAGTAATTCATGTCTGACATTAATCCTGAGGAACCGATGAAAGTCAACGACAGCTTGCGAAAGTGGTGTAAGACCATGTTTTTACTATGTTTCGTTCTCGCCACTTTAGCGCCCGTGGCGACGGCATCAGTTTGGCTCTGGCCAGACTGGTTCCGCACCTATTGGGGCGTTTTCGACGGGCTTCCCTATCCAGCATCCGGTTTGGCGCCCGGCCAGCGCATGGCTGGCATCGCTCTTGGCTTGTTCTTTGCGGGCCTGAACAGCTTCGCGCTGATACGTCTCGCGGGCATTTTTCGGGAGTTCGCCGAGGACAGAGCCTTTTCCCGGAGTGCGGTGGGCAGCTTCCGCACATTTGCCATGCTCATGTTCGCGCTCGCCCTTGCGGCTCCATTTGTTCAGGCGATCGAGGGGATCGTTCTCAGCTGGAATGCAGGCGAAGGCGAACGCATATTGGCTTTGACCTTTCGTGCACAGGAGCTGCGCCACATCCTTTTCGCCTTCCTGCTGCTGGCACTCGCTCTGGTCTTCGAGCATGGACACTCGCTGGCTGACGAGCAGGCGCACATTCTCTGAGCCATGCGGATCGTCCTTACGCTTGATGTAATGCTGGCACGGCGCAAGATGCGCTCAAAGGAGCTTGCCCGGCGGATCGGTTTATCGGAGCAGAACCTGTCGCTGATCAGAGCCGGAAAGGTCCGTGGCGTGAGATTCGAAACTCTCGCCAAGATCTGCGATGTGCTCGACTGTCAGCCGGGCGACTTGTTAGCTTTCGAGCGCCATTCTGGCGACGAGTGAGAAAGCGGAGCGATGCTGGTCATATTCACCGCGTCAATGGGATTGACCTTTCCTGTGCTACTGCGTATCCCTGTTCGTTTCTATCTTGATGCCGTCATCGGGCGCTACCAGCAAACGGGTTTCGCGAGTTGTAGCGAGATGCTGACTTCTCGCAAGGTCGTCATACGCGACCATTAGTCGAGCTTGTGAGCACCGCGGGCCATCGCATTTCACCATAGCGTTTTCGCCCCGAAAGCACGCAATGCGGCGTCTTCAGTCACCAATGTCGCGCCTTCGATCAAGGCTTGTGCCGCCAACATGCGATCAAAAGGATCGCGATGCTCGTGTGCAAAACTGCCCGCAAGCAAGGCATGGGGGTGATGCATGGCCAGCAGCACGAATTGGTCGGCTGACATCAATGCCTCGAAGTTGGACAGCAACCTTTCTACGCCTTTGAGTTTGCCGATGCGCGCTTTGGTCGCGATCTCCCACGCGCTGGCTGCACTGACCATGACCTCGTTGTTGCCGTGGGCTATTGCCGCACGCGCCGTGGCCGACAGCCGCTGGTCGTTCGCGCTCCACCACAGCAAGGTGTGGGTGTCGAGCAGCAGCTTCATGGTACACCGCCTCCGCTCATTCGCCATTCCACGCGGCAAGCTCGGCGTCCGGCAAGGGCTCAAAAAAGCCGGCATCCACGATCTCCGGAACGCGCCCGGGTTTGCGACCGGTCTCGGTTGGTGCCAGCGGCACGAGCCGCGCATAGGGCACACCTGCCTTGGCCAGGATGATCTCCTTGCCCGCATGCGCATCCTCAAGCAACTTGGAAAAGTTGGTTTTTGCCTCATGGACATTGATCATGGTGGCGCCTCCCGTTTGCCGTTCAGATTAGGCTTAGTCCGATGACTTAGTCAAGCGAAGCGATGTCGGTTAAATCCAGCAGGACTGGCTCAGCGGTTCCGAGCCGGCCGTGTCCGAGATCAGCACAGGTAAGCGGCGCCACGCGTGTGAGTCCGCCGTCACCCTCGATCGCGAGTTCGATATCGCTAAGAGTGCCTTGCCTGGACATGCCTTCGAACACGAGTTCGTCAGGCCAGCGAAAGCTACCAACCCGTCGCTGGAGGTTGATCGCCGATAAGCCCGGGGGGTGAGGATCGGCGCGTACACGCCGAAAGGCGTGTGCCGAGCCGAACGCCCGGCGGCTACGCCGACGGGACGATTCTGTGAAGGCCGAGATCGGGTGACAAGGGCAAGTGGAACTTGTGACCCGTTAGCTCGGCATTTTCCGCGTTGTATTCAGAGTCGGGCGATTTTCCGGCAACCTCCGGCACTGATCGACCTGCCAGGTGCCTTGGTGGTTCGCCAGGAACTGCCCAATGATCCGCCCCGTTGTGGCCTCGTCGGCGGCCTTCCCAATCACTGATGCACCCTGTTCGGTGCCAAAGCGCCGGTGTCGCCGACCAGAAACTTTCATGAGGACAAAGCAATGAGACTGTTTCAGCGTTCTGTTGCGGCCCTGGTGTTGACTTTGCCCCTCGAGGCTTTTGCGCAAACCAACCACCGATGGATTACCACCGAACCCGCACAGATTGTCTTTGGCGAGATGGTCACGCTGACCGTGAGCGGCATTTGGAGGGACAGTTGCGTTCCACAACGCGTCTCGATGTCGGGCAGGTTCCATCGCCGTCTGCTGACGCTGGATACCGGCAATCCCGGGGCCTGTTTTTTTGTGCTCACCCCGTATCGCGTTGAAACCTCGGTACGATTTGAGGACTTGGGCGGTGTGGATTTCGGCACTGTGCGTGTCACGCTCGCCACCTCCAGGGGCGAAGTCCTCGGCGAGCAAGATCTGGCGGTTCAAAGCCGCTCCAGCAGCGCACCCAGGATCAGCGAATACCGTGTCGATGGCGCCTGGTACTTCCCGCAGGCAAGCGGCTCAGGCCTGGTGCTTGAACACAACAAAGACCGCAATGTCGATCGCGTCTGGGGCATGTGGACGAATTACGCCAGCGACGGTTCGCCTCGATGGCACTTGTTCCAGGACGCCAGCTGGCAAACGCCAACGCGCCTGATCGGCAAGATCCATCGCCTGACATCGGTGCCGTTTGCGTGTTCCGGTCAATTTCCCAACTCCGATTGCAATTTCGCTCCGCAGTCTGCCGCTGCCAGCATCAATGTCGGCGAGTTTGCGATCGATTTTGCAAGCGACAAATCGGCGGTGCTGGTGATGAGCCAGCGCGATGGTGCGCAGTTGTTGCCTGGAACACCCGTGCCGCTCAGCAAGCTCGAGTAACCGATCGCGCCGGGAGACTCGGTGGCCCGTGCCAGAGCAGCCCGTCGAAAACGGCACGCAGTGCGCTCATCCGTGGCGAGCGCGCTGCTCGGCGCGAACGGCTTTGACCTCATCCACAATCTCCTGATCGATCTCTGGCGTCAGCGATGCGTGCGGCGCGCAGGTTGCGACGGATGCCAGGCCAGCCGGCGCCTCAGCGCGGATCGGCCTGCCGCGGCGCTGCAACGCCGGCTCGAATCAGGTCCCGGCGCCAGGGGTCGTCTTGCGGCGTCAGCCTGTCGATGCGATCCATCGCCTGTTCGCGCAGCGCGTCCGCACGCTGGTCCTGGCCCGGCTCTCCCGAAAGCGCCTCCGCCAGCAGCCACTGTGCGCGTGCTGGCCACACGACCCAAGGTTCGGGCGTGGCTGCATCGACCGCCAGCGCGCGCTCGAGACTGGCACGTGCCTGCACCCGGTCGCCCTGCGTCAGGTACAGGTCTCCGAGCAGCAACTGCACCCGCCCTTCATGCGCTGTCGGCGGCGCATCAGCCGGCCGCGGGGGCAGCGCGTCCAACGCCTGCAGTGCCGTCGCCAGTGCCTCGCGGTGAGCGCCCTGGCGCTGCTTCAATTCGGCCGACAGCAGCAACATCCGCCAATAGGCCGGCGGCGCATGGCGAGCGTCCTCGATCAGGGCTGGCAGGTCCGCTGCTACTGCCGTCAGATGGCCCAGGCCCAGCTCCACCTGCAGCGCGTAGAGCCGCGGGGCCAGCGCCATCGGCGCATCCTTGTTCAGCTTCAGGCCCGGTGCGAGCGCCAGGGCTTCCTGCGCGAATGGCGCCGCGCGGCGGAAATCGCGCCGGTCGATCAGGTAACGCACATAGTTGACCAGGGTCGCGACCGTGACTTCACTTCGGTAGCGCCGTTGCTGATCGATCAGCGCGAGGAACTCACCATCGACCTGATCGACCTCGCCGGTCGCGAGCCGCGCCTCGATCAGGTTCATCCGCGTGAGCAAGGTGTCTGGGTGATCCGCCCCCAGTTCGGCGACGGTGATATCGAGCGCCTCCTGGATCCGCTCGACCTTGTGGCGGCTGGAAGCTGCCTTGTACACCGAGGTGCGTAGCACCGAGGCCAATGCCAGGCGTTCGCCGGATGCGCGGTAGTGGGCAATCAGCTGCTCGTGCAGCGGGTCGGATTCGTCGAAGCGACCGGCGCGGCGCAGGTAGCGCGCCAGGATCGCCTGCGTCTCCCACTTCCAGCTCTCGCGGAAGCCGCTGGCCTGGCGCGCAAACTCTCGCAGCGCAGCGATCGAATCGGGGGCGTAGTCGGTGGTGTCCAGCAGCGCTCGCTGGCGCCGATACCACAGCAGCGTACCGGCTTCGGGTTCGGGACGGAAGGCCGCGACCTTGGGCCTCAGTTCTGCGCTGTCGCCGGTCTTGGCAGCATTGTCGTAGGCATTGATGAGATTCAGCAGCGCCCGGAGCTTGACCTCCGGAGCCACCGTCGGATCGCGCTCCGCCTGTTGCCACAGGTCCTTGAGCTGGGCGAGGCCCTGTTCCGAATCCACCGCGAAGTGCACCGCCAAGGCAAGATCGCTCTGGACGTTGAGGCGCAAATCGGGTTCGCTCTGCAATTCGGTCTGCGCGCGCTGCGCGGCAAGGCGCAGCAGGTTTTCCACGGTGACGCCGGCGCGCGAGCTGCGGTAGGGGCTGGCATCAGCGAACATTCCGGTCAGCACCTGGCTCAGGGCGTCGGTGGCGCGCAGTTGCGCCAGTGCGCGCTCGGTCTCCAGGTTCGCAGCGCGGGCGTAGCGATAGCTGAACCATCCGCCAGCGACAATGCTCAGCGCCAATAGCATCAGGCTGCTGGCGAGCATCGGGTTGCGCCGCAGCCACTTGCCCAGCCGGTAGCGGCCGCTGTCGCGGCGCGCACTGATCGGTCGGCTTTCGAGGTAGGCGCGCAGGTCGTCGGCGAAAGCCTGGACACTGGCATAGCGCCGCTGCGGGTCGCGGCTCAATGCCTTGAGGCAGATCGTGTCCAGATCGCCACGAAGCTGGGTGGCGGGGATACCCACGCCGGTGCCAAGACTGAGTCTCTCCAGCGCAATGCTCGGCGCCGTAGCATCGGTGTCGGTGATTGCCTGGAGCAGGCTGAGCGGGTTCTCGCCGCGGGGTTTGTGGGGCCGTTCGCCGGTCAACAGTTCGTACAGCATCACGCCGAGGGCGTACACATCGGTGGCGGTGGTAATCGCCTCGCCGCGGACTTGCTCCGGCGCGGCGTAGGCGAAGGTCATCGGTGCGCGCCCGGCGGTCTGGGTGTGGTCGACCTCGCCGAGCAGCTTGGCCACGCCGAAATCCAGCAACCGGGGCCGGCCATCGGCATCCACCAGCACGTTCGCTGGTTTCAGGTCGCGATGCACGATCAGGTTCTGGTGCGCGAACTGGACCGCCGCGTGAACCCCCAGCAGCAGTTCGATGCGCTGGCGCAGACCGAGTCCGTGGGCGCGCACGTACTGGTCGAACGGCAGGCCGACCACACGCTCGATCGCCATCCAGGGCAAACCGGATTCGGTGCGGCCGCCATCCAGCACACGCGCGATCGCCGGGTGCTCCAGCCGCGCGAGTAGCGCCCGCTCGCGTTCGAAGCGGGCGATCTGTTCGGCCGAATGGAGGTCGCGCACCACCTTGATGGCGACATGCATCTCGAAACTGCCGTCGTCGCGCACCCCGTGGTACACCTCGCCCATGCCGCCGCAGCCGAGCAGGCCGACAATGCGGTAGGGCCCGATGCGCGTGGGGAGGACCTGGGCGTCGGCGGCAAGCTGCGCCAGACTTGCCGCGCCAAGGTCCAGCGCCGATGCCTGCTCCTGCAGCCCGAGCAGCGCGCGCACCTCCTGCGCCAACCTCGGGTCAGGGTGGGCCGCCAACAGCGTTTCGCGCTCTGCGCTGTTGGGGAGTTCCAGCGCCGCTTCCAACAAAGCGCGCAATTGGCTGTGCGAGGCGGACATGGGCGTAGGCATGGTACTCAACAACGCAGGATCGTCAAGAATCCGGCACGCCGCAGCGAATAGGAGCAGACCGCTGATTAGGTTGCGGCGCTCGCTGCGGACGCGATGGCCATTGGCATTCGGGGAAAACGGCTCTGCGAATTGTCAGGGCCTATGCGCTGCCTCGATGAGTACATCGCGCGGCGGGAGAATGATGAAGACATGTCGCCGAGGACGTCGGCGCTCCCAGGCGAGACCGGGCATCACCCATCGAAGCCCATGCGACGCCATCGCATGCACCGTATTCGACGCCGAACAAAATTCACTCGCCGCCGGGCAAAAATTGTCCGACGCCGAACAGAATTCATTCGACGGCGAGCAAAATTTGTCCGACAGGGAACGAATTTCATTCGACGCCGAACAAAAACTGCTCGACGCCGAACGCCGCGCATTCGCGCACGAATAGTCGATTACTCGATGCCGAACAAAAATTACTCGACCCCGAACGCCGCGCGTTCGTGCACGAGTGCTCGATCACTCGACGACGAACAAAAATTGCTCGACGCCGAACGCCGCGCGTTCGTGCACGTGTGCTCGATCACTCGACGACGAATGAAATTCACTCGACGTCGAACAACGAGCATTTGGCAACGATTGCCTGTGGTTCGTGCTCGGACGATGAGCATCCAACGACAGACCCCAGCCGCTCGGCGTCGAGCTATCCGCGTTCTTGGATGATGGCGTGGCGCCGGCGGTTGCGGCTCAGGGACACTTCATTGACATCAAGTGTCCGTCAAGATCGACACACGCCGTCTCAAAGTGCAAACTGTTGCAGTCCCGATAGATCGCACAGCGCTGGTCCTGGAGGGCTCGTTCCCTCTCCATCCACGAAACTTTAGGTTTGACTACTGATGAGGGAAGTGCCGGTGGACAGGTCAAGCGCAAGTCCCATTCGGAATAGGCGACATCCCAGCGTTGGCTTCGTGTCGTCTATTTTTAGTTAGACTTATTTGGAGGTCGCGACGTGCAATTCCCGAGAAAACTTACGGCCAGCGAAACAAGAAGCGGGCGAGAATTCGAGTTCAGTACCTCGGAGGATCTCTTGGCCTGGGCTCGGGCAGAGTCCGATTTTTGGAAGGTCGAAGGTCGAGCCGAGTACCAGGCATTAGACCAAATATGGGGAGCGCAGACTGCATTTTTTAATAGTCTGATCTCCCTGGCGGAAACGTTCGAGAGCAATGGGGCGGAGGCAACTTTCGCTAAGCTACACAATCGACTCAGAGAGAGCCTTGATAATGGTACTGCTCTAACTTCGTCGCACCCTAGCGCCTCTTCCATTGTGGAGATGGCGAGAAGCAATTTGAGTGCCGGTGCTTTGCTCTTAATGGGAAATCTACCATTCACGAAGCGGCAGGAGTTGCTGAACGCCCATAGTGTTCCGCTCGCCGCTGCACTTGTGGGAGCATTTGCTACGCTTCAAGCCAGTGAACGACACCAGTCTTTGACAACGGACACAAAAAAAGAGATCAACACAGGGCGGTCTCAAGAATCAAGTGCAACACGGTTTGAGTTTTGTTGAATGACTTTCGCGAGTCGTTCGGCCGGCGTATCCCAACCCAGCGTTTCGCGCGGCCGCTCGTTCAAGAGGCGGGC